>CAYLIJ010000098.1:0-1548 GCA_964383925.1 uncultured Puniceicoccaceae bacterium | reverse complement strand
AGGAAGCTTCAATGCTAAAGTGTCCACTATTGTGGGGTCGTGGAGCAACTTCATTTATCAAAATCTCTCCCTCTGATGTAAGGAAGAGTTCTACCGCCAACAGTCCAATATGACCATAAGCTTCAGAAACTTTTGTTGCTATTTCTATGGCCTTATCAGCATGTTTTTTATCAATTCTAGCCGGGCATAAAACATATTCCACTTGATTTGAGGTGGGGTGAAATTCTGATTCGACCACAGGGTAATTGACCCTTTCCCCTTGAGCTCTTCGACAAATAATTACGGCGAGTTCGTGGGTAAAACTGACCATTTCTTCGATTAAGCAAGCGCCTTCAAGTAGCGTTTCTAATTCTTTGTTTGATCGAACAATCTTTACGCCATAACCATCATATCCCATCGAAGTAGATTTCCATACAAATGGGAATGACAGCTTCCCTTTTGCGACGGCATCTTTGACTTCGTCGATCCGAGTAAATTCTTCAAAAGGTGCAGTCGGGAGCTTGTTTTTATTATAAAACTTTTTTTGCAAACATTTGTTTTGTATGTTTTTCAAGACATGAGGCTGTGGATAGACTTTGACTCCCTCTTTTTCGAGTTGCTCTAAGGCTTGGACGTTTACGTTTTCTATTTCTATGGTAATTAGATCTAAATTTTTACCAAAATCATATACAGTTTGGTAGTCCATCAAATCTCCTTTTATAAATTTATTGCAAGCTATTCTCGCAGGAGCATCATCACTTGGGTCTAATACATGAGTATTTATATCCCATTTACGGGTTGAATAGAGCAACATTTTACCCAGTTGTCCCCCGCCTAATATGCCAATTGTTTTTGAAGTTGAAAAAAAATCCATTAAATAGTTTTAAGCAAAAATAAGCATATCTTTTGTGGAAAGGAAGAAAGCATTACAATTTGGATATCTTTGTATAAAATATTTTTAAATGATTAATCTAGTACTTTTTGGAAAACCCGGTGCGGGAAAGGGAACGCAAGCGGAATTTTTGAAATCAAAATACGAACTATTTCACATTTCAACAGGGGATTTATTTAGACACCACATAACCAGCGCAACTGATTTAGGAAAATTAGCTAAATCTTATATGGATCAAGGAGATTTGGTCCCAGACCAAGTCACCATTGATATGTTGAAAGTTGCGGTAGAATCCAATCCAGAGGCAAAAGGTTTTATTTTTGATGGCTTCCCAAGAACCACGAAACAGGCGATTGCCTTAGATGAATTTCTTACAGAAAAATCAATGTCAATTACTGCTACTGTTGCCCTCGAAGCAGCCGATGATGTTTTAATTGAACGCTTATTAAATCGAGGAATAACCAGCGGCAGAGCGGACGATCAAGATGAGGTTAAAATTAGGAATCGTTTCGACGAATACAACAGTAAAACTGCGCCACTTCGTGATTTTTACGAAGATCAAGGAAAGTTTTACAGCATTAATGGTATTGGTAGTATAGAAGAAATTACAGGAAGATTAACATTACTAATAGATAGTTTTTTATAAAAACAGATGACAGAAGGGAATTTTGTAGACT
>CAYLIJ010000097.1:0-2234 GCA_964383925.1 uncultured Puniceicoccaceae bacterium | reverse complement strand
TCCCACTATCTACCGACTTTTGCATCATATTTCAAAAGAGTGCCCGAGGAGGGACTTGAACCCTCACGCCATTACTGGCAACGGATTTTAAGTCCGCAGCGTCTACCATTCCGCCACTCGGGCAAATTTGAAAAAAATAGTTCTAATATTTTACTAGTCAAAAATCGAGAAAATTCCATGAGTAGGTTTAATTTAATCGCAAAAACTTTTAATCGTCACAGTAATTCTATTTTAAAACATAAATTTGAGCAAAAGCTTGCATTCCGAAAATTACTATGGTTCATAATTAGTATGATTAAAGTTTTGGTCGTTGATGATGAAGAATCAATTCTTAAGGGAATTAGATTAAATTTAGGCAGAACTTTTGATATTACCTTGGCAAATAGTCCTCATGAAGCATTGAAAACTTTCGAAGAGGAAGGTCCTTTCGAAGTGATTGTGTCCGATATGCGAATGCCTGGGATGGATGGTGCCACCATGTTGCGTAAAATTAAAGAAGCTAATCCTGAAGTAATGACCATCCTCCTTACAGGTCACGCGGATTTTGAATTTGGAGGTACACAAGCTCTGCAATCAGGTATGCTTTTTAGGATTCTTAATAAACCATGCCCTCCACAAAAACTTTCCGCTACAATCAAGGCAGCCATTCAAGAAAGAGATTCCGGAGGCCAAGAAGAGGAAAAAGCTCCCGATACCGTGCTGTAGTTTAACCGAAGAACCTCATTTGGGTTCTTCTGTCAATTCCTCCTCCGTCTCCGATTTCCATTTTTTCGGAGCAAATCCACCAGTAGCTGCCAAGTCACGTATTTTTCTTTGTTCCCGGTCCATTCTTCTTTTGCGCTCACTTTCAGAGTGAAAAATTTTCAATACCACAATACCCCCACCTAGAATAACCAAGATCACAATTTCTATAATCATAATTAACTCACTTTAGATTGAGCCAGTCCTACCGGACTCTTAGTCAATGCTCGCCAGCAGGTAATCATCAGGAAAAAACCAAGAAGGAGCATTGCACAAGCAGTTCCACCCAATAAAGTTTGGACTCCATATTCTTGGACCATCAAGGCGAGGGCTGTCATCGGCATAACTATCATCACCACTGCGGGAACTAGAGCGAATCCATAGCCAACTTTGGACGCTTTTAAAAAAACCACAAAAGTGAGTAAAGCTAAAGCGGCAAGCAATTGATTCGTGGCCCCGAAAAGTGGCCAGATCGCTTTCCACGCGGGTTGCAAGGTTCCATCCACTCCAGGGAACTCTTGAAAAACTAATAGACACGGGACAACCAAAGCCAAGAGCGTTCCGAGGTATCGACTTGTTTCGTTTCGCCAATCGAATAATTCTTCGATCAAAAATCGAGTTAAACGGGTACAGGTATCTAAAGTGGTTAAAAGAAAAGTACTAATCGCCAACATGGCAAACTCGGCCCCCAACTGGGCAGGTATACCTAACGCTCCGAAGAATTTAGCCGCACCGGCCGCAAAAATCCCAACTGGTGTCCCTCCGGCTTCTCGCTCAGTCACAGTTAAAACGGCGACACAACCCATTGCAAAAACTGCCAATACCCCCTCAACAAGCATTCCACCATAACTTATCCGGCGAACATCGCTCTCTTTTTTGATCTGCTTCGATGTGGTACCGCTCGATACTATACTATGAAACCCACTACACGCTCCACAGGCAACCGTGATAAAAAGAAAAGGAACAAGCATGCCCAATTTATCTGACTCCCATCCAGTAAAGGCAGGCATTTGAATCGATTCATTGGCGATTAACATCCCCACCACCCCAAATCCAAGAATGGCATAAAGAAAACCTGCACTCAGAAAATCACGTGGTTGTAAAAGCAGTCCAACTGGTAAAACCGCAGCCACAAAACAATAGGTAAGTGTTGTATAAATCCAAAAATCCTTCCCCATTTCAACCATTGGGAAATAATGTCCGACTGCAAGTCCGGCAAACGTGAGTGGAAAAAAGATTAAGGCTAATTTCCCAAGAGAAAAAGTGGCCTTTCTCATTAACACACCAAAAATAACTGCCACCATAATAAACCACCCCGAGGCCGTGGCCACCGCGGGTTGCTTGGCAAAAGTATTCGCAGTAAGATCTAGGAATACAATGATTACATAAACCAGTGCAAATATTACGAAGAGCATGAATAATTTACCCGCGCCCTCACCCACTAATCCCCGCATTGTATCAGCAATCGAACGACCTCCATTGCGCACTGACAT
>CAYLIJ010000096.1:0-2746 GCA_964383925.1 uncultured Puniceicoccaceae bacterium | reverse complement strand
GATAAATTACCGCTTCTTCTTCTGGTGCATTAATCAACATACCCTCAACCTGTTGACCAGACTTTGAAAGGCTTTTAGAAAGAGCCTGTTTTTTAATTCCTGGACCAGACCAGCTGATTGCCAATTCTTCTCCACCACCTGCTTCGAAATACTTCACCTCAATCGCATGCTTTCCCTTTGTCAGTTCAACCGAGCCGGAAATTGTCTTCACTCCGTGAATACCATCGTTATTAACCACCATCTTTTCGTTAATTAGAAGCTGCGAACCATCGTCCGAAGAGGTAGTGAAAGTGTATTTACCATTTTTTTGACATTCAATTTCTCCTTTAAAAAATAGGGCAAAATTATCGTTTATTTCCCGTACTGAAATATCAAATTGTCCATTAGCCAAGACGCCCTCCTTCTTGGGCTCGAGTTTCGAAAAATCTGGCATCTCTTTCCATTTACCATGATAAATCTTGTAGGACAGGTTGGTGATTGGGTTTGCCTTCTTACTGACACCCATGACACCATTCATTAATTGATAATGCCCAGGAAAAGTGCAGATATAGGGATAATCCCCTTCCTTTTTAGGAGTTTTAAAATAAAAGGTTATCTCTTTGCCAGGCTGTACCATTCCAGAACTGGCTAGTATTCGCTGGTGCCCCTTAGGTTCCCAATTCATTTTAACTCCTTTATCTCCGAGTTTTAAAACCGCATCAATAACCTCCTGTCCTTTATCCCCACCTTTTTTCTTTCCGGGCGTACAAATGATTAAATTATGGGGAAGAGAATCCGGATTTTTGAATACCATTTGAACTTTTGCATTCGGCTTCACACTGAAACTCTTCACATCGTACTTCATCTGGGCTTCCATTGTGCTTATCACAATCTCCTGATCGATTTTCTCAAAACCCTTCGGAGGTTTAGCATAACTTGTATGAACACCAATCGTGATCAGTAGAATAGATACATTTAACATGTGCGAAAATTTCATATAGTTTTAATGAATAGGTAAATTTCTATAATATTGGGAATTTATAAATAAGAGTAAATTTTTAATCTACCCCTTAATGCGGAGAGAGAGGAGACCTATTTATACAAGACTAATTAACTACCATTTATGCAAGGATAGAGAAGAGCAAATGCTAATTTTTTATTAGCAACTTGGATGAACTCAAATTTAAAAAGAGTATGAAAACATTAAAAAAAGATCGATCAAATATTTAATCTGCCTAACTTCTTTTATAGTGAAGTTATTTATCATTACTCTTTCATTTGTTTTTTGCACTACCTTTGGCTTCTCTGCATCCAAGAATTCGATCCTAAAATCGTCCGCAAAAGTTCCCTTCGAATGGGCCAATTTTAAATCTCAACCCCAGCAAGCAAAGTATATCCTAGAAGGCCTTAATTCTTGGCAAAATTTAGACATTCAAAATGTGAAATGTTTACGGGTGGTCTATTTTTATCCCAAGGATCGCCTCCCGATCAAAGAGCACCGCAAACGTTGGGATGAAATCATGTCGGACATTCAAAACTTTTACCGTGTCGAAATGAAACATCTTGGTTTCGGAGATGTGACTCTCTCCCTTGAACGAGAAAAGGGAAAACTTTTTCTTCATGAAGTTCGCGGAGTCGACAATGATGATGGCTACACCTACAAATCTGGAGGAAAGATTCGTAAGGAAGTATTTGCTAATCTAAAATCGAAAGGAATTAATCCAGAGGAGGAAACCATTCTAATTGTCTGTGGCCTCTCCCGTACCGATGGTAAAAAGGTCACCATCTATTCTCCCTACTATGGAATGGGAGCGAATCATAATCGTGGAATCTGTTTCACTGCTGACATGGAATGGCTCTCCATTAGCGGACTCAGACCCGATCCCTTAAAAACGATCCTACAAGTCAAAGAGCATCGGGGGTATGAGCCCTTTTCGCTCGCTCGTTTCAACACCACCTATATTGGAGGAACTATTCATGAGCTCGGTCATGGTCTATCACTCCCCCACAACTTAGCGACCAAAGACGAGTCCAAGCGCGGAACTGCACTTATGGGGGCTGGTAATTATACTTATCGTAAGGAATGGCGCAGTGATGAAAAAGGCTCATTTCTTACCTTTGCGCATGCTATTCGCCTATTAGTACATCCACTTTTCAGCGGAACGAACAAACAATGTAACAAGCCTCCAAACTTGACATACAAAGAACTCAAAGTTTTCCATCGTGATGACACACTTCAGATCGAAGGAACCATTGAAACCGAGGTTCCCACGGTCGCTATGATCGCTTATAATGACCGCGAAAATAAGGGGCAGAGAGGATATATGGTGAACAAAGACTACGATGCGACCACCTGGACTTCTGTTATTAGTCCAGGAAATAAATTTCAGATCCAAATAGCCAATCTAAGAGAAGGCAATCACCAGATCCGTTTAGTAAGCGTGCATGCAAATGGAGCCACTACTACCAAACGAATGCACTACTCCAGCAATAACCGAGTTCCCAACCTAACCAGAACACAAAAAGAAATCTCGAATATTGTATCCGACTAACGAAACTTTTTTCTACTCAATAAGTTTGTTAATTTTAAAGCCATGAAATTCATAATCCTAGCCACCACCATAGTCACCATCCTCTTCTCATCCCAAATCGCGGCCGAGTTCAAAACCGAAAAAGATTTACCCTATGGACCCCATGAGCGCAATGTCATGGATATCTACTGGGACACCAGCTTCAAGAATGCCCCCATCGTTTTCACCATTCACGG
>CAYLIJ010000095.1:0-2932 GCA_964383925.1 uncultured Puniceicoccaceae bacterium | reverse complement strand
TGAAAACTGACATCGTTTCCGTCCAACACGATGAACCGCCAGTCTTCCACACTGAATTCATAGTACTTTGACTTCATACCCATTCGCTCGGGCACCTTGGCTTTCAATTCGTCTGCCACTTCGAAATCATGATTTCCCAAGGCGTGATAAGCAGGCATTTTTAAAGATTGATATATTGGAAGAACGGTATCAAAACTGGAAAAATCACGGTCTATGAAATCCCCAAGGTGAACCACATATTTAAGATCATTTTGATTAAGCTCTTGAACGCATTCTCCAAGCTTCTGGGCTGAGGATGAATAATGCCTCGCCGCTCGGTTCGGTCCGTTACAATACTGACAATCCGCTATCGCTCCAAAGGAAAATTTATATTTCAAAGGCTTTGCTTTTTCTTCAAGCCAAGGGGTGACTTTTTCAACCCATGCATTCGCATGGGCATGTAATCCTGGACCGCTAAAATGAACGCCCTGCCCATCTCGTCCACGAAGCTTGCCTTTCAACTGATCCGTATCTGGCCCCTCCAAAGCGATTCCCTTTTTCCATAAAACAGCCTGGGCCGCTCGGATATTCGGGTCGGATTCATCCCCCGGGACATGATAGCTTGCCTGTGCCACAAACCAAGGAACGGACCAGCCAAGTTCATCACGAGTATGTTCGACTAATTGGGTAAGGTATTTTTCGTACAGTGGACCTGTCAAGGTACGGGTCGTATCTTTTTGGTTCGCATCGCTTTCCCCCTGATGCCAAAGCACCGCGCGAAATCCCTTCAGTCCGAATATTTTCAACCGTTGAATAAAGCCAGGATAAATTTTCCCCAAACTCTCCCATTCTTGGTCATTGATCTTTCGAACCTTATTTTCCACCGTGGGCGGATTGGGGAAGCGGGAACCCTCGGGTAACCATTCCCGTACGCTCGTTCCACCCTGTCCAAAGGCTATAATTCCAATCGGTAATTTCAAATGCTTAGCCAAGCCATCACCAAGTAATGGCATAATACTGCCCCCCCTTCCACCGGCTCCCGGTTGTGGATCAATTGCCAACTGCCATTTCTTTTTATCAAAATCAAAAGCCGAAACCAGTCCCGTTTGAGTAGACTGTTTTTTCTCCCCGTAATTCCCTGAGTTCGACTGACCAGCTACCACAAAGACCTCACCGACACCAAATTGTACAACTGCAGAGTGATGAGCCAAATTCTCAGCTGCTCGTACTTTAAGCTTATACCAACCACCAGCAGGCACCTTGATATCACTGCTAAATGTATCCTTTTTCCAATCTCCTTTTAATGAAATCCAAGTATTTGGTTTCCCTCCTCCATCTAATTGATATTCAAGGAGTTTATTCGCAAGTGATACTTGGGAGGCAACTACCTTCATCCCAACCCATCCATGATCATAGTCTTGTCTTTGAATAACTTGGTATTCAACCGGAGAAATCAGGCGATACTTTGGTTCATTCTTCGGCCCTGAATTATCGGCTCGGACATATCCTGAGAAAATAGAAAATAGAAATGCTAATGCCGATAGTGTTTTCATGGTCAAGAGTTACGAATGCTATTCCACAATATGAATGGTGTGGTCGATCCGTCCCTTCATCACTTCTCCCTTAGCTGATTTTATATCATAATCAATTTGGGCCATATGCACAGGTTTCAGGTTCGGGATGTGTAAAGCAATTGTTTTTCCATCGTCGAGTAGTTCCACTTTTTTCAACTCCAATCCATCCACAGGAATTTCTGGGGAGCCGTAATTAAAAGACCATTTAATATTCCATGCACCAAACTTGAATTGGTGAAGAGAATTGGCCGCTGTGGGATCAAGAGCTTCATAAAATCCGATTTCAATTCGATCTTTCTTTACCTTAATTGATTTAGGCAAATGTACAGGCTTCCCAGTATATCGAATGCGGTCTAATCCACCATTCCCTTTTGCATTGGTCTGCCATCCCTTGAGCCCGGAGACATAGAGCTGACCGTCTCTTGGATTCATTCGTGCCCGCATCGCACTGCTCGAAAGTTCAACCGGCACCCGGGCTACTCCCCCCTGCATCTGTCCATTCTTCTCTTCTTTGAGGACTACATACATCTTACTCTGTCCGTAAGACAGGTGGAGCAATTGATCCTTGAGCGGTCCCCACTTATCACTCGTTACCCAGGCCTGTCCACCACCAGAATTATCAATCCCGCGCTTCTTGCTCATCCACACAAGAGGCTTAGGGACTTCATTGGGATCATGCTGAAAACCTTCGCGTTCATCCGCTTTATATTTTCGCCAGTCCTTATATTCAATTTCATATCCTGCAATCGGAGAGCTCTTCAATTTGCGCTCCCCATGATAAGAATCAACCACTCCATTGAAACTTCCCGGTTTCACCCAATGCAGGGGAGCCGTGGGTACGAAAGACCCCTCGTTATCACCTGTAGTTACCTCTCCGTTCGGACCAACGCCGATTCCATTAGGAGCCCGAAACCCACTTGCATAAATAGACATATTTTTTCCGTCGGAAGACACTTTGATTACGGAGCCATGCTGTTTTCCCATACGTTCAAACCCGCGACCGCCAGCCCGTACCGGACAGCCCATCGCGAAATAAAAATTTCCTTCTGGGTCGGTTTGCAGATCAAAACAAAACGCATGAAAGCCCTCTGTGTTTTCCCAGTCATTATTAAAGTTCTCGAGAAAATCGGCTTCCCTATCTCCGTTATAATCATGAAACCGTGTAATTTGATTATCTCCCACGGTGTAGATCTTTTCATTAACGATCTTTAGACCGAGCGGTTCGTGTAAACCCGTGGCGAATCGTTTCCAAGTTACCTTATCCAGTTTTTCATCAATATTAGAAACAATCCAGACATCTCCATCCCAAGTACAGACCGCGGCGGTTTTTCCATCCTTAAAAAAATCAAAGGCACCAATTCTCATCTTGGACTCAAGTG
>CAYLIJ010000094.1:0-3094 GCA_964383925.1 uncultured Puniceicoccaceae bacterium | reverse complement strand
GAGGAACTTGAAAATCAAATTGTAGGAGATGAGCACGCTCTTGGAAGAATTACAGATACTGACATGGCAAAAGAAGCAACTAAGTTCGCTCGTGAGTCTTTAAAAATGAAACTCGCCGCAGAAGTCATGTCTAATGTCTCACGCCTTAAAGATGTGTTAATACCCCTCACCACTGAACATTTCAGAAGCGAAGTGATTAATTCAAGTCTTTAAATCCTAATTTTAATACAAACAATTTAATATTTTTTTTAACTCTTAAATAATAACGCCATGCAACTTACAAACTATAGTTTTCTAAATGCTCGAAATGATTACCGATCATCTCTTGTTAAGCATATCACTCCGGTTGATCGTTTATCAACTGGAGAAAAGTTGAATGGTCCAGATAAAGACCTTGGTGCCATTGGGCAGGATGCAGCACTCCGAAATTCCCGTTTGGTGATGAATTCCAAACGCGTATCGATGCAAAACTTTATTACTTTCTTAGATACCCAGCAGCAAACCTTGCAGCAGGTTCGCGGAATTTATGACCGAATGAGCACCCTCTCCCATCAAGCGTTAGATCCTACTTTAACCACCTCTTCCAATGGAGTTAAAGGCGATAAGGAATTACTCGATAAGGAATTCAACGAACTCGCTGGAGAACTCGATAGTATTCTAAACCGAAAAGTGAATGGACAACTTTTATTTGGCGGGACTGCGGCAGATTTTACGGATGGAATTCGAGATATAGATGCACTTGATGCAACACCATTAAGAATAACTAAAGATGTACAAACGACCTCTGGTAAAATCACTATTAAATTAGCGCCTGGTAGAGCAGAAGACCAAATCTGGGTTTTCCAAGGCGACCTACCCAAAAGTTTAGACCAATATTTTGACCGAGCTTCTGCTGCAACTCCTGCTGCAAGGACCTTAATGAATCAGCAATTACATACCGAATTAGAAAACATTTTTGATTCTCAAGGTATTTTCACTACTGGTGAATGGAAAACCAATGGAGGATCTCAAACTACCGATTCAAATGGACAATTTAAATACGATACCTTTGAGATTGAATTTAATACATGTGATGTAAAAGGTACCTTTACTCCCAACCCTCTTAATACGGGTGTTGGATATGGACAGGATCAGTATAATACCAAGTTAAACTCTGGTGATCTAAAGTTTAACGCACCTTCTGGAGAAAGTACTAAAATCACCATGATTGGTGTCAACATGGGAAATACATTTACTTATGAAGTTGAGGCTAATTTTGAACCTTCCCTTCCATACAACGACATTACAGTACCATCGACTGGAGAGGTTTATCCAGCTATTTCGTTTGGTAAGGTTGAATGCTCGAGTATTAGCAATTCAGCAAAAGCCCTAAAAGTCCTCGCTAATCTAGATGCTGAAATTGAAAATTTAACTAATTCAATGGCGGTAGTTGCCGCATCTCAAAGACGATATGAATCAGAAATTAACCATATGCGAGAAGTCGAAATTCATAACGAATCCGCGGGGAGTAGAATAAGAGATACTGATACCGCAAAGGAAGCTACAGACCTAGCAAAAATTTCGTTAAAAATGGGACTAGCCGCACAGGTAATGTCAAATGTCTCACGACTCACCGATGTACTTGTTCCCCTAACTACAGACCACTTCAGAAGTCATGTTCTCAGTTCAACCCTTTAATTCACAAAACCTAACTTGTTAAAATTTTGCCTGCAAAGCACTACTTCAAGCATTCAATCCATTTACCTTCAATTATAAATTTATTTTTGATTTAAAGACCTTAATATTCTTCTACACAAATTAACGATCAACCAATAATTACTACAACTCTTTTACACCAATGCCATTTGCTATAAATTCTAATCCGGGTGCCACCACAGCCTCGATAAATCTGAGTCGTGCTAGCGACTTACTCCAAAAGAGTTTGGAACATTTATCCACAGGTAAACGCATCAATTCATCTGGAGATGATGCTAGTGGATTGGCTATTTCATACAAGTTACATGCACAAGGTAAAAGAACCAATGCCAGTATCCAAAATGCTCAAAATGCCACATCATTACTCCAAGACCAAGATGCTAAATTAGGAATGATTGGTAAGATTTTAGACCGGGTTTCAGAACTTAGAACATTGTCCGATGATGTCACCAAAAATTCGGGGGATCTTGAAAATTACTCTATGGAGTTTCAAGAACTGCAAAGGCACCTACAAAATATAGGAGATTCTCAATTCAATGGAATAGATTTATTTTCTTACAATGATACGGATACGAGCTCCATTTTAAAAAGTACAACCACAAACTACACTGATTCGGATGGCGCTGTGGTCAATTACTCTAAGTTCGGACTCATGTTAGACATAGATGATGATAGTGGTGGTAAAATGTCTATTAATGTAACCAATTTACAATTCATTTTGATGCCAATGGGTAACCCAGTTGATAATGGTTTTATACCTAAGTTGACCACATTAAGCGTGGATCAAATTGTCGAGTCAATTGGAAGAGTCGCGCATTTTCGTGCAGAAAACGGTGCGGAACAAAATAGCATATCCCGTAGAATCGCACTCCAACAGACTAATTCGTCTAATTTGGAAGTGGCTCACGGTCGAATCGTTGATGCAGACATTGCGTCTGAGTCTTCACGATTTGCACGACATAATATTTTAGTGCAGGCAAGTGCCGCAATGAACACCCAGGCAAATCAGCTCACAAGTGTGGGTTTACAATTAATCAATTAATTTTTAATGAAAATTTTAACAAACAATAACTCACAAGGATGTGAGTTGTATATAACCATAAATCAAGGACGATAATGCCAATAGTAGTAAATTCTAACGCAAGCGCCACCGCTGCCTCATACAATCTAAGTAACGCTAATGCTGCCCTACGTAACAGTTTAGCAAGACTGTCATCGGGTAATAAAATCAATTCACCAGCGGACGATGCTGGAGGGTTAGCAGTTGCGTATAAGCTTAACTCAAAATTAAACCGTACAGAGGCTGTGATTCAGAATTCACAAAATGCACTGTCTTACTTACAAGTGCAAGATGCTAGCTTAAGTACAGTGGGTAAAGTTCTCGACCGTATGGCTGAAC
>CAYLIJ010000093.1:0-3408 GCA_964383925.1 uncultured Puniceicoccaceae bacterium | reverse complement strand
GCATCCATTATTCGACCATGTGCAGCTTCTAGGTTAGTTTGGTTCGAAATTAATAACTCTCCAACCATCCCCAACCTGGATTGTTCAGCACCGTTCTCTGCTCGTGAGTCGGCTATTCGTTGGATGATGTCTGTAAAACTTCCCATTGATACGAACATAATGCTTTTGAGGAAACCATCGGGAGTGTATATCGCATCTTTTATTTCCGCAGAGGTAGCGTTATCAAAATCATCGTTATTTTTACCGCTCACATTACCTAGATTTATAAAGCCGCGTTCTCCGACACCATCGGAATTGCCAGTTACATTATTATTATTCTGTAGTGTTGATATTGAGGCCGAGTAATCTGCTGCGATGAAACGAGTATCAATTCCACCTAGAGAAAGCATATGCTGCATATTAACCACATTCAGGGAAACATGTCCGTCTGCTATAACCCCATCGGCTGTGGTTAGAATTCGGCGCGAAAAAACTTGATAAGATCTACCCATGTCATCGGCTACCGAATCTTTGCTTAATTGCGGTCGTAAATCCGGTGGATTATTTGTACCCGCGGTTCGACTGTCAGCAAATATACTTATCCCATTAAATTTCTCGTTCCTGATCTGGCTTAATTGTCTCTGTAGTTCAATGAACTCTTTAGAATAATTTTCAACATCCTGTGTGTTTTTAGTAACATCATCTGCCATTGTCCTCAGTTCGGACATTCGACTTATAGTATTTGCTATAGTAGACAATGCACCATCTTGGACTTGTAGGTATGATAATCCATTCTGAACATTTTGCCTAACTGCCTCAGTTCTCTTTAGTTTAGAATTCAATTTATATGCAACCGCCATTCCACCTGCATCATCAGCTGGTGATACAATCCTTTTTCCCGAAGATAATCTCGCCAGGCTCTTCCTTAAAGAATCATTAGCATGAGAAAGATTGAACGAGGCCACCGTTGCGGTGGTATTACTATTTACTACTATTGGCATAATTTAATCCTTTTCGATTAAGTGTTACAAATCGCCGTTGCGAATGAGATAAAATGAAATTTGAATGAAAACATTGGAATATATTTGAATATTAACTTCTCGAAATATGGTTAATTGTTCCTGTTAGGTCTTCTAAGAGGACCAAACTGTGGTTTGGAAGAAAATAATGGAATGCGCCAATGAGTCTCTTTCCTGAACTTTTCAAATGATCGATTGACACCATGAAGACGATCAACCAAAAGCCCCCATTGTAGGCGATTTATAATGCATAAGCCTCTCCATTCATTAAATGCTTTTTTTATAGAACCTGCATCTAGAAAGAATCCTGGGCCGTCCCCAAATACTTTACCTCTATCGATAGTTTGCAAACCTGGTTTTGCTAAGTCCGCACGGTCAATCGACAACCCTTCCCATGCATCCAGAGAGGGGGTAGCTATGGTAATTGGTTTAGCAGGGCCGTTCGAAAATAGTGCAGTTTGATCATGAGTCTCAAATGAAATCTTCCTGATTTCATCTCTGGAGTGCTCAAACTTAACCTGATAATTGATGCGATCAGAATGCGTAGTTTTGGGGCTTTTCGTTTGGTTTAAAACCAGTGCAATTTCTGATAACTTTCCACCAATCTTTGCTAAAGCCGTTTCCTGTCTGTCAACAAGACCTATCCCCGCCTCAAGGTTAGCAGTAACTGATTCTAATACTGCTTTAGCATGTGCGGATTTAGCTGCACTTTCCAAATTAGTAGAGCATGGCGAACCAGTAACCATACGTTCGATCTCAGGTTTTGCAGGGTCTAGTCGAACGATCCTTCCACCCGCTATGACCTTAGCGAAACCACCTTTCGGTTTTAAATCCATTGTATTAGATAGTGTGGATGATTGTGGAGGTGTAGGATGCTCACCCTCCACATGTGCTGACTTTAAATCTTTCATAGCTCTACTGGTTCTGATTTTTTTGATTTGTTATAAATAAAACTCGATCCGCAAAAGAAGGGGTATTCTTCACGATCGGTTGTGATGATGCTAATGAGTTAATCTCATTTCTAACCCCACCAATCCGAAGTGCTTCAAGTGCATCACGAAGTTGAGGAAGTTTGTTATTAAAATTTTGAATTTGGGACTGTTTAATATTTTTAGATAAATTGAAAACAGGCATAGAAATAGGATGCTGGGATTGGTCGGTATTATCCGAGTTGAAATCCTTATCAATTGATGAATTAAAGTTCTGAAAAGAATTGGAAGTGGAAGAACTTTCTGAAAGTAAATGTACCATTTATTAAATTAGTGAAGTGAGAAAAAGAAAATATTTGAAATTAAAAATTTTAATAATGAGAATAAAAAATATCATAAAATATTGGTTAACAATTATTCATTAACTACTGTATAACATAGTATAGTCGGACATAATTAAGATAACTTTAATTTTATTTAACATTTATTTAGTAGGTCGATAATGATGGTTGTAAATTACTCTGTAAAATTTAGTTGTTAGTTCTGTTGTACTTTCAATTTTACTTAAAAAATCTTGGTTAGTTAATTCTGAGTACTTGTCTTGTAGTTAAGTGATTGGTGTATGAAAAAGAATATTTATATTTGAAATTAAAGGGTCATTTTTACTAGTTTATTTTCCCACTACTCACTGGGTCTGCTTGGGAAACCTGTTGATAAACGTATTGATTGTTGTTTTTGTTTAGTTAAGAAATTTGGAAAGCCATTTCTATTAACTATAGGTTTAGCATTGATTAAAGTTTTCAGGAAATATGGGACAACCTTACTATTTATCTTTACTCCAAACTTCTCAAATACGGATCGGTAGGGTAGTAGGTTGCGAATGGATTTCCTCATAGAAAATAAAAGTTTTAGAATATGTTAATGAGAGAGTTTGAGGTCAGGTTTCTTATTCTCAGCTTTTGGGCTTTTTGCTTGCGGAATAAACTTGAATACAACTGAAGGGATTCTCGACAACCCGATTCATTTTGTACGCAAGATTGAAAGTTTAGATTAGAAACTTCTTCTATCAAATTAGTCCTCTTTAATCCGTTATTACACATTCTCTCTGGGAGTTTCACTCTAGGAAAGGTGGCATTTCCATCGAAGAGTAAATCTGGCACCCCCGGAGTGCACTGCTGATAATTACCTGGTATGATAGTTTGGTTCATGGCTAATTTATAGGTCACTGGTTTATGCTTTGATAAAACTCTCAATCGAGTGAATGAAGGGTATCTGCTTAAAAATACACTGAGCAAAATATAACTTCATAATTCTCTTGGGGGTAAGAGTTGATCTATGGAAATAAAAGTCGGTTGAAGGTTTGAATTGTATGAATGGGCAAATGATTGTTTTGGGTTAAAAGAGTCTTCTGATGAGTTAAAAAATAATAAGAAGGAAGCATTTACTTTCTGATTGATTACCACTGAGTGGTGACGATGAAG
>CAYLIJ010000092.1:0-3665 GCA_964383925.1 uncultured Puniceicoccaceae bacterium | reverse complement strand
TTCCTTACGGAAAAATTATTCAGTTGCAGTTGCAGCATCAGTTGCATTTGCATCATCAGCTTCGGTTGCTCCGCCCCCGCAAGATGCGAAGAAACCTAAAGAAAGAATGCTTAAGAGGGTTAGAAAGTTTTTCATGACGATTATATTCTTTTGTTTGAATTAGTTGTTTATAAGAGAATTGTTTATATATTCTGTATTATAGGAATAATATTTACGTAATTTTGTCAAGATCATTTAAAGAAGGAATAATCAGATTTTCCACTTCTTTGCATCCATTCTAATTGCCAAATCCAAAGTAATTTTATTGAATTAAATCATGTATTATATTGGAATTGATGTCGGGACATCTTCAGTAAAAGCTTTGCTTATTGATGGTGAAGGAAAAGTATTAAAGACAGTTGTACCCGAATATTCTTTTCAAACTCCCAAACCGCTTTGGGCAGAGTCAAATCCAATTGATTGGTGGAAAGCGACCCAGAGAGCAATTAAAGAATTAGTAAGCACAGTTGAATCAAGCGACATTGCCGCAATTGGGTTAACTGGGCAGATGCATGGAATGGTTGCTCTAGATAAAGAAGGTTCTGTACTGCGTCCCTGCATAATGTGGAATGATCAACGCTCTCATATGGAGTGTGAAGAGATTACCCAAAAAGTAGGAAAAGAAAAAATCCTCAGTATAACTGGAAACCCAGTCCTTCCCGGATTTACTGCACCAAAGATTTTGTGGACTCAAAAAAATGAACCCGATCTGTTTTCATCAATCGATAAAGTCGTCTTACCAAAAGATTTTATCCGTTATAAACTTACTGGATCATTTTTTTCAGATGTATCTGACGCATCGGGTACATCTTTACTTGATGTTGGAAAGAGAACTTGGTCACAAGAGATGTTTGATATCTTGGGATGGCCTATTTCTTGGATGCCTGAGGTTACCGAATCGACTGAAGTTTCTTCTAAAATCTCTAAAGAAGCCGGTTTATTAACCGGACTTTTAACCGGCACACCAGTTGTTGCAGGTGGAGGAGATCAAGCTGCTCAGGCGGTTGGATGTGGGATAGTTGAAGAAGGTCTAGTTTCTGCTACTTTGGGTACGAGTGGTGTGGTTTTTGCACAAAGTGACAAATATAGAGTAGAACCCAATGGCAAACTACATGCATTTTGTCATGCCGTGCCAGGAAAATGGCACTTGATGGGGGTAATGCTTTCCGCTGCAGGTTCTTTTCAATGGTATAAAAATCAATTCGCCCAAGTGGAGCAAAGACTCGAAAAGGAAGGGGGATCTAATGCTTATGATCTTTTAACTGAGGAGGCAGAGAATGTGGATGCTGGTTCAGATGGCCTATTTTTTCTTCCCTATTTATCCGGAGAGAGAACACCACACCCGGACCCTTATGCTCGTGGGTGTTTTATCGGCATGAGCCTTCGACATAAAAAAAAGCATCATACCCGAGCAGTTTTAGAAGGAGTGTCCTATGGTCTAAACGACTCTTTGACATTAATGCGTGAATTGGGAGTTAATCCAAATGAAATAGTTTTATCCGGAGGAGGCTCTCGCTCCGGATTATGGAAACAAATGCTTGCAGATGTTTTTTCAACCTCCTGCACTATGGTTAATGCACTAGAAGGTGCTGCCTATGGTGCCGCTATTCTTGCCGCTGTTGGAGTGGGCAAATTTACAAGTGTACAAGAGGCTTGTAAAGTTTGTATTCAAAAAACCGAAACCGTAAACCCAGGGCCTAATTTGGAAATCTACAAACGTAATTATCCTATTTTTAAATCTTTATACCCCAGCCTAAAGGCTCAATTTGCTAAAATTGCAGAGTTGAATTCTGAAACTCATAATTAAATGGAAAACTCTTACGAGACGGACAAGTTACTCGGCGAATATTTATTGTTCCATTATGGGCAGGACGAGCAATTAATGCCATGGAAAGATGGGCCTCATAATGGTTTAAGATTTCCTGCTCGTACGGTCCATGAACTTATAGACCTAAACTCTCTTTCTTCTTCAACTTCATACCGTGCATTTGATGTAGGTTGTTCGGTTGGCCGCTCCACATTTGAATTGTCCTCTTTTTATAATGAGGTGATAGGTTGTGATCTTTCCGAGTCATTTATTTCCGCGGCTTCCTCTCTGGTTAAGGAGAAAGAATTATCCTATGAATATTTAGAGGAAGGAGACTTATATCAATCTGCGGTCGCCAAGGCAGACTTTGATCCTAGCAAACAGATTTCTTTTCGTGTCGCAGATGCATGCTCATTACCTTCTGATTTGAATGGATTTGACTTAGTTCATGCGGCTAATTTGATTTGTAGGTTACCGGATCCCGCTCTTTTTTTTAACCGTCTTCCTGATTTGGTGAAACCTGGAGGCCAGCTTCTCTTAGCCACTCCTTTTACTTGGTTAAAAGAATATACTCCAAGAGAAAACTGGATCGGTTCCGGAGACTCTGAACAAAAACTTGTAGAAAAATTGAAACCTTATTTTGAATTAGAAAAAAAAATTGAATTACCTTTTGTCATTCGTGAACATCGAAGAAAGTTCCAATACAGTGTTTCTCTCGGTACTCGGTGGAGACGGGTGGGATAATCTGAAATAGAAGTTTTTTCTAAAAGAAAGATAATAATTCTAGTACCGAATATTCACAGAACTTGATTTTAAAGAAAAAATTGAATAACAAAATTTAATGACACAGCTTGATGAATTTTTGACAAGTATTTCTTCCGACGTCCAGCCAGATCAAAGATTATCTGATTGTCTAAAAGCGTTGTGGTGGGCTCAAAAAGGAAACTGGGAAAAAGCTCATGATCTAGCTCAAGAAGAAGGTTCTTGTTCCGGTGACTGGATACATGCTTACCTTCATCGTTTGGAGGGAGATTTGGGCAACGCGGAATATTGGTATAATCGTGCATCACAACCGGTGAAGCGAAATGAAAGCCTTGAACAAGAATGGAAAGAAATAGTGAGTCATTTTCTTTCCACAGCTTCTTCTTATTGACATAAGCTGTGGATTTGGAATCAACAGGAATTTTTTCTTCCAAAAAAAAGAAGAATGATCTTTTTCTAGAAAAAGAGAGCAGGTGGGATGTGTTCTCACCAATTAGTTTATTAGTTCTTTGTACGATGAGTGTCCTTTTTATTCGCTCTGCTCAGGCTTACACTGGTGGTAATCAATGGAAAATGCAGGTCATTTGGATTATTGTAGGTTTTTCAATCTATGTAATGGTGTCTCTTTTAGACTATCATTTTTGGATGCGGTTTGCTCATATTATCTATGGGCTGGGCGTTGTTTCTCTATTTTTAGTCTTTTTGTGGCCAGAAAAATATGGATCACAAAGATGGATTGATTTTGGTGTTTTTAAAATTCAGCCTTCAGAATTTGCGAAAATTGTAACCTTAATTCTCGGTGCTAGCATTATGTCGAGGTCAGAAATTGGAATATTAAAAGACTCCTTAAAAGGAATTTTTAAACTCGGAATTTGTTTTGCCTGCCCAATGTTCTTGATTTTCAAGCAACCTGACTTAGGATCAACCTTAGTCTTTCCACCAATTGCATTTTCAATTTTGTACGTCGCCCGCATATCATATCGATTCTTTGTTGCTACAGCCCTTCTGTTTGTAGTGATAATTGGTGTGCTCGGTTATGACGTTTTTCGTTATTATC
>CAYLIJ010000091.1:0-3691 GCA_964383925.1 uncultured Puniceicoccaceae bacterium | reverse complement strand
TTTTCTTACCCAAAGGTCCTTTATACAGTTCATCGGTTTGGCGTTTATTCCAATCAAAGAAATTAAAGCGTCTTACCTTGTATGGGCAATTATTCGCACAATAACGTGTTCCGACACAGCGATTATAAGCCATTGCGTTCAGCCCTTCTTCATCATGGACTGTTGCATTCACTGGACAAACGGTTTCGCATGGTGCTGTTTCGCAATGCATACAAGAAACTCCCTGGAATGAAACTTGGACATCTGAAGGCAATTCAGCACCGTCTCTTTGTGTCGAACTAAAATACCGATCTAGGCGAATCCAATGCATTTCCCGGCCTCTTAAAACTTGGTCTTTTCCAACAATTGGAATATTGTTTTCACTTTGACAAGCTACCACGCATGCACTGCATCCTGTGCATTGATTTAAATCAATTGCCATTCCCCACTGGTGGAGTCCTGGAGTTTCTGATTTTTCATAATTATGATCGGGGTGGTCGTAAGATGAATTTCCTCTAGGGGTAGTTTGGGATTTAAATTTCAAATCCGCTTCTTGATCTTTACCCCAAATTTTTGGTGAGTGTGATTCAGCACCCATGTGTGAAGCAAATGCTTCGTCTGAAATGTATTCTTCTGCATTCCCCTCTCTAATAATCGCCCTACCCTCCATGGACCAATGTTCTTGGACATTAGCTAGGATTTCAAATTCGCCCGTAGGTTCGATTGAAATTTCCTGAACGATACGATTAGATTTAAGGTCAAGTAAGGGATAAGCGTTGTACCCAGTTCCTTTTCCAACTCGTCCCACATCGCTCCTTCCTAAACCAAGACTGGCAACAATTGTAAAATCAGCTAAACCTGGTTGAACATAAAGGGGACCCTCAATAAAACTATCTTTATTAATCGCCAGTTTAACAATTGGTGCTTTCTGTTTACCATGATCAAAATTTGCCGCATCCGGAGCAATTTCTCCAATTTTATTAAGCATGGTCGGTTCCGGAAGGAGA
Organism: uncultured Puniceicoccaceae bacterium; assembly: GCA_964383925.1. GTDB lineage: Bacteria > Verrucomicrobiota > Verrucomicrobiia > Opitutales > Seribacteraceae > Seribacter. The sequence goes on along the minus strand of CAYLIJ010000091.1, from coordinate 2,705 downwards.
CCTAAAGATGGGTACTTCTCTTCTAGTATCTTGGCCAGAACTGGGCTGATGAGAAGTGCATTATCCCAAGTTAGTTTTGAAATGGGATCGGGGCATTCTTGCATCCATCCGTTATTGGCAAAACGGCCATCCCAAGAATGAAAATCTGGGATGAGTAAGACCTCAAGGTTTTCGAAAGAGGGAAGTTTGGGAAGATTATTATCATCATCGATCAATTGACTTAGATCGATTGAATCAGTGAAATAATTTGGAATTTGTTTTTCGACACCAAGACGAAGAAAATCTTCAAAAGAGTTATCGGATGCTCTATTATTATGCAGCGATTGAACGAAGTCGTGAGAATTTTCATCAGAATCAAGCAGAGTCAATAATAATTCAAGATCCGAAATTGTTTCAAAGAGAGGTGCCAATAAAGGTTGGACAGGAACAATCGCTGTTCCATCCCAAGTCTCTCCTTCATCCCATGATTCTAGATAATGTGACTGTCCAATGTGGAAATTGCATATTGTGGAAGTTTCATTGATCGAACTACCTAGATGAATTTTGTTTTTGATCTTATCACTGATTTCGTCCCAATCAAAGTCATTTGCAGTAAAAACAGGATTGCCACCTAAGATAATAAGAGTATCGACTAGCCCTTCATTTGCTGACTTGACCAGTTCGGATAATGACGAAGAATTATACTCTGTAAGCTGATATTTTATCGTGTTACCAAGATTGCCAAGAGCATGGTTGATGGCGTAGCAAAGTACATGTACCTCAGTGGGTAAATGACTACCAGGGATAATCGCACTACTTTTGGGTTTAGAGCAAAGATCTAAGGCGCATTCTTTAATCCACTCAGCGTGATTTTCCAAAGAAGCACCCCGTTTATTTAAACGACCGATCAAAACTTGATCACTATTTTTAAGTAGAGTTAAAATTTCTGCTGCGAGTAAATTAGTAAAAGCGATAAATTGTGAAGATTCTAAACGAAGTCTGTGATCAGCAACACCACCTGTGATTGTCAGGTCAGACTCTACCGAATACACGCGATTCATTTTCTTAGCATCTTTAGCTGAAAGAACTTTCCGGCCTTTCATTAGAGAACGAGTATTGGCTAAAGAGAATGCTTCACGATTGCCTAGAAAATCCGAATCAAGAGATAAAATCCGTGAAGCTTTTCCAAAGTCTGGGATTAAGCGAAGCCCACCACTCGCTCCAACTTCATTACCTAGGTTGATTTCTGGGTTTGAGAGGTCAATAGGTTCATACTCGGCCCAAATCACTCCTTTGGATTTAAGTTGGTCTGCTAGATCTTTCCTTGCTGTAGAGGAGGATTTATCAGCAAGTATAGCAACTTTGCCTTCCTCCATCCATTTTGCTAAATTTTCTTTAACCTCAACCGATGTAATTTTATCCCAAGTTTTGTTATCTTCTTCAGAAACTTTAAATGATGATTTACTACGCTCGGGATCATACAAATCTAAGACACTTGCTTGCGCATAAATAGAAGTTCCCCCACCATTTGGGATGTAACTTGGATTACCTTCAATTTTAGTCGGCCGACCTTGGTGACTTTCAACGATTAAAGGTGTAAAACCGTGTGCACTTGGCATTGAGGTGGCGTAGAAGTTAGGAACACCGGGGATGAGTTCTTCGGGGCTTTTACCATAAGGAAGTATGGTATGCTCAGGTCGCCTGCATCCAGTCATTCCTAAGCCTGCAAGGCCGAAAGAGGCAGCCATTAATTTCATGAAACCTCTTCGTTGTACGCCTTCTAGCATACTTGCTCCCTCGGGGAATTCTCTTTCCACCCAATTTTTAAAACTTGGTTTGTTTGACAAGTCATCAAGACTTTTCCAATAACGCTTGCCGTTATCTAATTTTTCCTCAGTAACTTCCTTAATCATCGGTGGCATCCTGTGCAGCTGAGGGGAGGGTTTACACCCCATTTGTTTTTAATATCTAACCCTGCGTGAAATTGTTTTAGGTGAGGATCTTCATCCTTTAATGTGGCAATCGACCAAGCTAAATTAGTAACTTCGTTCATAGGTCGTAGTGACTTTTCAGGGTTCCTGTGACAGTCTAAGCAAAAAGCCATACTCAAAGGTTTGTCGTGATGTACCACTTCCATTTGGTCGACTCTCCCGTGACATTCTACACAACTTACACCCCGATTCACATGAATTGCATGATTGAAATAAACATAATCAGGGGCTTTGTGGATACGAACCCAAGGAACGGGTAAACCTGCGTTAAGAATACCATCGCCATTGATGTCTTCTTCCTCTTCAAGTCTACCATCTTTGTTAACATCCTCGCCAAAATAAGAAGCTCGAATGGGTGCAAGGAGGGGAGAATCAGCTTTTATGTTTTTGTGACAAGACATGCAAACATTGGCAGATGGGATATTCGCATGTGAAGATTTATCTACTCCGTGGTGGCAGTACCGACAATCTAAACCCAATTGACCTGCATGAAAACTATGGTTGTAGGCAACTGGTTGAGTTGGCTTGTAGCCTACTCTGGTGTATTTTGGGGTAGCGTAATAAGTAATTCCTGCTGTGACAGTACCACCTATAACACCGAGAGCTAAAATTAACTTAACTGGTATCGTATTAGTCCATCTTGGAAAAATATTTTTCATTAACAAATAATATTATTTCAAATTTGAAAGTTCATTAAAACAAACTGACTAATTGTGGAAAATTACAAAGCAAATT
>CAYLIJ010000090.1:0-3753 GCA_964383925.1 uncultured Puniceicoccaceae bacterium | reverse complement strand
TTGACACTTCTTGTCCAAAACTGAAGTAGCCTTGTAGTTGATTGGCATTGAGTGATTGATTTTGACCGATCGTGTCAAATCGACCACTGGGATCGTCAGGCAGTTTCCCACCGTCGAGACGGACCCCCATCAGGTCTTCAACCGTCGCTTCGTATTCTCGACGATTCAGGCGTCTTAAAGCAATCTCACCGCCACTGTCCTTCAGCATCTCTTGGACCGCGGCCAGCACATCGGTCAAATCCCCAATGGCAAGGGACAGCTCATCCCGTGACGGCTGCTTCTTTTTTTTCTTAGGCGGCATTTCACCGGCATTCAGTTGATCAAGGATATCCTGCCAGTGTTGAGCATCGGTGCTGTTGGTGATCGTGCGAGTGAGATCTTCGAGGCTGAGGTCACCCTTCATGGTCTCCGTGTCATGACAGGTGTAGCAGTATGTATTGAAGAAAGTCTCAATACTCTTCGGCGCAGCGATGCTTTGAGGAGTCTCCGCCGCTGCCACAAGAGCAGAGACAAATAGCCCCATAACATTTAGTATGATAAAATGACGATTCATAGATTACTTTGTATGGTGTTCATGCCTTAATTACAATTTCATTGCTAGAAATTTGCTTTTTTGTTGTTTCATTTTCACTACTTAATTATTTTTGGTTGTTAGTTCTATTTTTTGAGTTCTTCGCGTGTTCACCGGATCGGTTCACCATGGAAAAACCGAGTATCAATCACTACTAGCTCGCACTCTACCCCCCCGGCGCACTCACTCAATAATTTTCGAGATTGGCACCTCAGAAGTATTTACTCGTTTCTCAAACGCACTGCACCCGCACCCTTTATGTCCAGCTTTGACGCACCTAACCGTGAACAAAGCTGTGCCGCACAGGGTCGAAGCAACACACCAATGCAGGCTCTGCAGCTCATGAACGACGTCCAACATTTCGAAGCTGCCCAAAACTTGGCTCAAAGAATTATTAAGGAGGGTGGTAAAAAAGAAGAGGAAAGAATAAAATGGGCTTGGCGTCTCGTTACCTCACGCTCGCCTAGCCCCGATGAGGTTAAAATCATTTCAAACCTCTTTGTGGAATACCAGGAACGTTTCTGTCATAATTCAAAGGGAGCGCAGGAACTGATAAACTTCGGAGAAAGTATTCCCGACAAAGAAATCCCACACGCACACCTAGCTACTTGGACTCTCGTTGCTAACCTCATGCTTAACCTAGACGAAGTGGTTAATAAAAATTAAATCTCCTATAAATCCTGCAATCGAAGACCATCACCTAGAAAATATGAGGAAAAGACTCTCGAAGTCAAAGGTACGACAGTATCAAAGGACGGATATAGGCTGATGATTGAAATTCCAGAAATCGCTCCCTGCTGGCAAATGTCCATTCAATATGAATTAAATAGCAAAACGGGTAATCACATAATTGGAGAAGTCCAAAATACAATACATTCCCTAAGCGACACCTAAAGAACTAAAATCATTTTAAGCTTCAATCCTCTTGAGTGTAGGGATTTATTTACTTTTTAAAAAAATCTGCTTTATTTTGAACGTTTTTAAAATTGCCCCCGTCTTACCTATCGACAATAGTCAGTTTGTTTCAGTTTAGTTTGTTTTTCAAAAGCCCATGAACACCGCAGCAATGCGGTGTTTTTGTTTATAAAGGAATCAAATAATATTCGTGGGAATCGAAGATGATAAATGGGCTTTTTAAAAAAACTTTATTTATTTTGAACGTTTTTGAAATTACTTGCGTCTTACTTATCGACACGAGTTATTAACACGAGTCAGTTTGTTTCAGTTTAGTTTGTTTTTCAAAAGCCCAAGAACACCGCAGCAATGCGGTGTTTTTGTTTGGTGAAGTTTGAAACTATTCATATAAAAATAACAGCTGTGCTAAATATGTCTTTGCTACTGAGATTATGATGAGATTGACTTAACACCCAATGAAAAAGCTATTCACATTAAGCATATGTCTAATACTTGAAGCATTTTCCTCGCCCCGCCCTAACATTGTCCTAGTCATGTCAGACGATCATGGTTACGGGGACTGTGGTTACACAGGCCATCCTTTCGTGCAGACTCCTCATTTAGACGATATGGCCAAATCAGGTGTTGTCTTCAATCGATTCTATGCAAGCGCACCAGTTTGCTCACCCACACGGGCAAGTGTATTGACAGGCAGGAACCCTTTTCGGGTAAATGTTCCCAACCATGGCCACTACCTAAGACCTCACGAAACAACCATTGCAGAAAAACTCAAGGAAGCCGGATACCTGACCGGTCATTTTGGAAAATGGCATATTGGTTCCGTCCAACCCAATAGCCCCACTTCACCGGGTGGTGCTGGCTTTGATGAATGGCTATCAGGTTTGAATTTCTTTGATAACAATCCCTTTCTAAGCCGAAATGGAAAATACCTACGAATTAAAGGAGCTGGTACGGTCATAACGATGGATGCAACCCTTGCGTTTTTGGAGAAATACCATAATGGCCCCAAACCTCTCTTTATTGTAACCTGGTTTCCTTCTCCCCATGCTCCTCACCACGAGGTCCCTCAGGGCATGCCCAATGCTTCAAAACTCTACAATGATCAAAGAACTGGAATGAAAGGATATTTTCGCGAGATCACCCTGCTTGACCAGCAAATGGGTAGGTTACGTAAAAAACTTCAGGAATGTAATCTCACGGACAACACACTTCTATTTTATTGCAGTGACAATGGTGGGCTCGATCCTAAAACATCTGGCGGTCGAGAAAGAAAGGGCAGTATTTATGAAGGGGGTTTACGCGTACCTGCAATTCTCGAATGGCCTAATCGCTTTTCTGCAAAAGAAGTTAATACTCCCTGTATTACATCAGATCTTTACCCTACCCTTCTTAGCGTGGTCGGACTCAAACATGAGAAACATCTTCCTCCCCTTGATGGAATTAATCTCATACCCATTCTTGAAGGAGAGAAAAACAATCGTCCCCCCTTTGGATTTTGGTATGGATTCAGAAACGGGCAATCCACTTGGAATGATCTTATCATCAAAGATTTACTAGATGCCCAAAAAAATGAACAGCCAACTCCCTATCCAGAACGCATACTTAAAAATGTAAACGAATTCGAAATATTCGATCCGGATAATCTTCTTGGGCATGCCGCGTGGAATGCTTGGCCTTGGAAGCTCCACCGAATACAAACTAAAGAAGAAACCTATTTCGAATTGTACAACTTAGAAAAAGACCCAATGGAATCTCTAAATCTAGTCGCTAATCAGAAAAAGAGAGTTCAATCCATGACCGATGCCCTGGAAATTTGGCAAAAGACTGTTCTCCTAAGTTGGTCAGGGAAAGACTATGAAAAAAGTAAAAAATAGAACGAACAGGATTTAATTAATAAAACATGCTTGGATACTTTTACCATAGGGGGTTTACCCTGCTTTTCAGCCTACTTTCGCTTACCCTTTCAGATTCTGAAAAAAAAGAGCCTGTAATAAAAGAAGAAATTAAACTGAAGGCGGAAACCGGTACAAAAGCTATTTTGCAGGTGCAAAAAGCATTTGGTAAATATTCCATCGAAACACCCAAAATATTTAAAGGGAACCATAAAGACTTTGAACATATACAAATTGTAAAAGACAAAGAATTGGAAAGTGCCTTTATGTTTACCCTTCGTAGGGATATTGACGGCGACCGGGATAAGGTATGGCCTCAGGGTAAGGAAAGACAAAGAAACGAAATTAAAGGCTACCAGCGGTCGCCAGAACCAA
>CAYLIJ010000089.1:0-3833 GCA_964383925.1 uncultured Puniceicoccaceae bacterium | reverse complement strand
ACATGGCGAATGGCCATGGCATTGGATATGCCGCCCAAATGTTCAGTCGGAACGCCTTGCTTGACCTGGGCATAGGTCTCTTTCGTCATGGTGCAGATCCATGAACCCCAGCTCTGTTCCAGGCGGTTCATCCAGTGGGGAATCAACGCGGCGACACTGAACGGTCTGGGAGGATCAGCTATTTCCGCCAAATGTTCTAAAACCAGAATATTATAATCACCGTAGTCGGTTGTGCCGCCCGCTTTTTTACCGGGATGATAGTTTCTCTCGCCCCATCCAATGCCATGAGTTTGACCGCCCATCATTTCACCGGGAGACATGAATTTCTCAATCGGTTTTTTTCCATAGGCCTCATAAATCTTTTGGGCGTCGTATTCGTAATGACTTCCCAAGCAAAGCGCATCCCCGACGACGGCGCCAAAAAATGCCCCTTTGATGGCCTCACTCTTTTTAATCTTACTCATTATCTCGTTTTTGTCCTATTTCTTTTTGTGTTTTCTGTTGTGTGGTAAACCGAGAGCTTGTCCAATATTTCTTGGCTGGACTTCGCATCGCTGGTTCCTTGTCCAGATACGAATTCACCATAAGGACGGGGGCCCAGTTTCTTAATGGTTCGGGTGAGCATGGCCTTCATTTTTTTGAGTTGCCCAGCGTAACTTGGATCGGCCGCGAGATTCTTTTGCGAATCCGGATCTTTGGAAAGGTCATAGAGTTGATCGGCAGAAAAAGTTCCAGGGTGGAAATCCTTGGCCCGGGAAATTCCACCACTCAATCCGAGCAAAGTTTTGAATGCCCTGTCCGCCCGGTTGCCTTGGGCCGCTGCAATCTGTTCGTCTGTGTAGCGAATACTTATGTATTCAAAGGCTTCCGTTTTGATTGCCCGAGCTGCTCCCTGTTCTGCATAGATATATTTTCGGATAGAAACTGCATGATCCTTAAACATGGGAACCAGGCTTTTGCCGTCGAGATGATACTCTTTTGGAATCTTGGCACCGGCTAGTTCAAACCAAGTGGGAACAAAATCGGTATTTTGTAAAAGTCCCCTGCTGACCGAGCCGGGCTTGATTACTTTTGGCCAGCGGATGAGGCAGGGGATTTCAGTTCCCCGTGTCTTAATCAACGAACCTTTCTTGTCCGATCCGTGATCCGATACGAACACAACGATGGTGTCATCGGCAATCCCGATCTCATCAAGTTTGTCGAGGATGAGTCCGAGGCTGTCGTCCATCCAAAGATAACCGACCTCCGCTTCGCTTAATCCGGCTTTTTGAATACGTTCCCATACCGATTTTCGGTCGATTAACCCCAAGGGTTTTTTCAAGAAGCCCTCTCCGGTAACGAGCTCTTTTTCCATCATTGATTTGAACCATTCACCATTTGGACCGTGCAATAAGGTGGAACAGCAGTGCAGATAGAAGGGCTGGTCCTTGTGTTCCTCGATAAATTCAAGAGCCGCCTGAGCTGTCCAGTCCGGGTTATGTCCCTTGAAGGGACTCTTTAGGTTTCCCCAGTAAATATTTTTAGCCCAGGTAAAACCGTTCTGCTTCACTAATTCCCGCTGTAGCTTTTCGAGTTTGAATTTCCGTTCGTTGAGTTCCTCGCTGAACTCCGCGTTTTTGGGAACCTCAAGGGCACCGAAGAGCGACCCTTCATTCCCATGATCTGTATCGTGAACATGATACTTCCCTACAAATCCAGTGGCATACCCGGCATCCGCTAGGACCCGACCGATATTCATTCTGTCGGACTCCAACCCGACATTGAAGGAAGGGAGTGCCTGGGTACCCTCTGGGCATTCGTCGAGAAAAGTATTGGAATGGGAGGAACTGGCGTAGCGACCGGTCAGGAAAGTGTAGCGCGAAGGGGTACAGACCGTGCTCGTCACATGGGCATTGTGGTAGATCATTCCTTCCTTTGCCAATCGATCGAGGTTAGGTGTCAAGACTTTGCCACCATAAGGACTGGTCTCTGGCTTGTCGTAATCATCAACTAGGAAGACAATAATATTGGGCTTTGGGGTCGCTTCGCCGTGGGATACGAATGGTAATCCAAGGCAAGACAGAAGGATGAAAATGGATAGGGTTTTTAATTGCATGGTGATCTAGGGTTCTTCCCGGCTTCTTAGAAATAGGGAGGAAGTAAAATAATATGAGATTCCTACCTAAGACGGGCAAACCAATAACCACCCTTACTTAATTTTGATAGTTGGGCTCAGGATATTCTCATTCGAATTTCCTTACCTAAATGGGTCAGGTGTGTAAAAATTACTGACTGAAAAACCCTTAGGGAGCCAAGCGGATAGCCAGAGTAGGAGCCGGTAGGGAAGGGTGTCTGCGGCTGGCAAAGCCATGCACGAGTCCACCCTCTTCGGTCTCTTTTGTTTCACGCATCACCATTAAGCTGATCTCTGAGCTTGGGTGAGATTTGAGGAAGTTCGTAAGGTTTTCGGTTCGTACTCCAAAACGGCCTTTCTGTACCCCTTTGGGCAAAACAAAGGATCCAAGGTAAACGGTTTCTGGATTCCCGGGAAACTTGTCTCCGAGGTTCGCTTCATCCCAATCGGGCACTTCTCCGGTAAGACCAAACACCTTGAAGGTGCAATCTGGTAAATGAGAAGCCAACCCCCACCCAGTGGGAGCGAAATTAAGTAATAGATCAGCTTCTTCAATACCTGTCCGGTCTATTTGGCTCAAATCAAACTCGATGTATGCTTTTCTGTTCATCGGGCCCTGACTGTTGGCATTCTTAACAAGGAGTAGAATATCCGAGTTTTGGTTATGAAATCCTCCGACATAAGTGTCCCTAAAAAGATTTACAACTTCTTTGTCATCGGTAAAAAAAAGATGGTTTGGGATTCTTCCGACGAAGGCACCCTTGGAAGATTCGAAAAAAGTCCAATCGGCTCCATGTTCCAAAGGTTTGTCTTGGATGGTATCCAGTTCCTGATGATTTTCCTCATCCGTATTCTCCGTGCCATTGGATTGTACGGTGTGGCGTTGGCCTGCACTCAATTCTACGACTTGATTAGAATGATTGTACTCCACCTTGACCTTTCCTTCCATCACACGGGTATGCGTTTCGCCCGTTTCTTCAAATACAGTAACCGAAAAGCGGGTGCCGTAATCGACAATGTCAGCTTCGGGAGTAATAATCCGAAAGCCAAGAGCGGAGTCCGGGACATAGGTCACGGCTGTGCCGTTGGTCAATTCGCATTTCATCGAATCAATGAGCTTGAGGGAAACGGGAGCCTCCAGGGTTACCTCGGCACCGGAATCAAACTTTAAGATTGCGAGGCCTTCAGCTAAGCGGAGGGTTCCGCCTCCAAGACGGCTTCCGACTGTGGTGGTTAAGTCGCTTCCTTCCCAAGTTGCGGAATGGGAATCTTTAATCAAGGCAAAGGTCGAATTCTCCTTTTGTTTTGGCCAAAAGAAAATACTGAGCAGAAAGACCACGGAAGCTGCGAGAGCCCATGGAATGAAGGACCTAAAAGGCAAAGCTGGTTCGACTTTTGGCTTTTCCAACCATTCGGTTTGCTTCACCCACATGGTTTCATCGACCGCAAGGCTTGCATGCAAGTCGGTCATCTCAAGATACAGTTTTCGAGCGTCGGCGTTCCGGCTAAGGTGATCCGAAAGTTCCTTTACACCATCTGTGTCCAAAGTTTCGCACAAATGAGCGTCGATTAAATTACGGAGTTCTTCTTCTCTCATAACTTAGCTTCCAGTTGTAGTTTGTTTTCGATGCATGCATGGAGGGCCTGACGAACGCGTTGCAAGGTTTTGTAGACCGCCTCGACACTACGCTCAAAATGTTTACCCAATTCCTCGACAGAT
>CAYLIJ010000088.1:0-4594 GCA_964383925.1 uncultured Puniceicoccaceae bacterium | reverse complement strand
GATCCCAAGTAGAGTCTTTTTGATACGATGTTTGGATTCATAAATAATTATGGATCCTTCAAAATTTCTCCATTGCTCAAAAACTTTTCGGGCGGCTGCAGATTTTTTGGGTAAAAAACCAAGGTAAAGAAATTGATGTGTCGGTAAACCTGAAGATGCCAAAGTGGTAATCGCAGCATTGGCTCCGGGTATAGGGCAAACCGTAATTCCACGCCTCCGACACTCGCGTATCAGGCGAAACCCTGGATCACTTATCCCTGGGTAACCAGCATCAGAAACAAGTGCAATGGACTGACCGGTTTCGATTAATTCAACCAGTTCAAGAGATTTAACTTGTTCATTTTCTTCACGATATGAAACAAGTGGCTTAGTTATGTCCAAAAAATTGAGAAGTCTTTTTGTGATCCGAGTATCTTCGCAAGCAATTTGATCGACTAGACCAAGAACCTCAGCACCGCGGGTTGAGAAATCTTTAAGATTACCAATAGGGGTGGCAACTAACCACAAGACTCCGTGAGCATCGCCCACCTTCATTGAAATGAGGTATAATTTATCGGACTAACGATTGAAACCACCTCGGTCAAAACCTCCAGGCAGACTGTATTCCCAACTTGCAGGTCGACCCTGTGGCATTTTGGAGTCGTCTGGGGATGCTGTGAAACACCCTGACAAAAACAGACTAATTCCAAGAACTGAAATAATTAAGATAATTTTATTCATAACGATAAATTTTAAAGTGTTTTCTTTTTTTCAGGAACAATTTGAATCATATCACCAGGACGTAATCTGTTCGGTTCACCAAATCGAGGAAGAATGTAAGCGAGGGAGAATCCTTTTTCGGTGCTTTGTACTTTTATCCGAGCGGCTTCTTTTTGCCCCTTCCACAGGGTGAAGATTTCGCCAGCCGCCAAACCCCGATCAGAACCAATCGGTAACATAAGCATTCCTGAGCGACTATCAATTCGGGCAATTGTTGAAGTTACTCCAAATTCATTAATTTGCTTCATCTCAGTTATTTCTTCTACAGCGCCGCTGTTTATCATGGGAGGACCACTCGGCCCAGTTGCAAAAGGGTTGATCGCAAATTCAGAATTTTCGCTCATATCCTCTCCGCCAGTTTGTTTGGCCATCATTTCATCAATTCCACGCTTGTAACCGGCTGCGTCCGCTAAAGTAATTTCTTTTCCGAGGGCTTTGATCTTTTGTCCCTGTTCGTCCTTCATTGCGTCAATTTCAGCGATATGCTTTTTCTCGTTGTCTTGCTTTTGTTGCTCTAAGCCTGCAATATTATTGTTAAGAACAGAAATTTGTTGATCAGACGCTTCCTTTTCTGATTTCCTATCTGCTTTTTCAGCAGTTAAATCGGCTTCAACTTGACCAAGTTTAACTTCAAACTCTCCTGACTTACGCTCCCAGTCTTCTTTTTGCTCTTTCATTTTGTCGAAAAGATTTTGAGATTCCCGAAGTGCTTCATCTCTCTCAACTATTTTTGCACGCATCTTACCAATTTCTGCAAATTTCTCATGCCTGTCCTTGTAAAACATTCCCATAATGGTGCGGAGGCGGTTCTCTCTGGAAACTCCTGGTACGACTGAACCATCTTCTTTTTTAACATCTTCTTTAGGAAATAATTTTTCATCGGAAAAAGGATCTTTTAAACTGGCGATAGATTCAGCTTTTACCGAAGGATTTATTTTCCATTTATTAATTTCAGAGTCCCAAATAAAAGTACTGGCACCGAATTCTTTAGAGTGAGCATCAAGGGCATCACGATAGTCCGGATTTCGAAGAATTCCGTCTTCAGCGGTTCGCAAATTGGAAAGTGCCTCTGCAAGTGGATTCTCATCATTTAAACCCACTGGTTGATTATCATCAAAAACTTCATTAAAAGCACTTCTCTTCGTTGAAATATCTTTCCATTGGGCCTCTTTTTCAGATTGGAGTATGACATAACCGTTTTTGACCTGCTGGTCTAAAAATACATTTTTCTGCATTTTCTTTGTCTCAGACAACATCCATAAATAGGCAGCGAGACCTGCAACAGATAGCAAACTTAATAAACGAAATAGTACGGCTAAGGCATTCATGGGCAAAAAAATTAATTGGTAAGTTAAAACATGTAAGGCAATTCAAAGTAATGCAAACTGAAATATTTTATGAATAAGCACGAACTTGGAAAACTTGAGCCCTATTTAATCCGTGTGTGTTTAGTATTTCAATTTCAATTGCACGGGTGGTTATTGTTTCAAAAGAATGCCGGGAAATACCTAAATTGTTTCCAAACACCTCAATCAAATCTTGCCAATGGCCTACATTATTCATGGAGTAAATTTTATAATTTTTCACGATAGACGGCAAAACAGAACGAGGGAATGATCGAGGACGAGGTGGGAATAAAAATTCCAGCGTAGAATCCCAAACTATTTCAATTGCTGAAATATCAACCTCTTGATCCCAATGAAATTCTAAGTACTCAGGAAATCGAAAGTCCGTTTCTTCTGATATCCACAAATTGGGTAAATGATCTGGCCGACTTTGATCATTTTTAACATTTTTAACATCGTACACTTTTTGATTAGGAGAAACTTCCAAAGCGATAGAACTAGAAAGTCCGGGCGTTTGGGATAAGTTTGGAAAATATTCAGAATATGGGTTCAGAAAACCTGATTTACTCTCCTTTATTGACTTATGAAAAAGTAGGCCGACAGGTGAATTTTTTTGCTCATAAAAAATAACTTTTTCATTGTTTGTGAATTCAATAAAATGCCATCCTTTTCGATTGACTAAGGCGTTAAGTGAAATTTTCTCCCATCTAGCACTCCCAGCTTTAATTTCCTGTAAACAAGAGGCTAGGCATGCTCCTGGTATAGTACTGGCACTAGAGGAACATTCAAGAAGACGAAATTCAACTCGACAATCTTCTTCAGCTTCCAAATACAAATAAATTTCGTCAATTGAATCAGAAACAACAGGAAATTGAATTAGTCCTTCTCTCGGACAAAAACTCATCCTCTCCGCTGAGCATTTTCGTGAAAATCCCGCCATTGTAGTAGAGCAAATAACCTTTGAATCTGGTATCATATTATCCAAATCTTCCACTGGTGAAAGACTACAAATATGGTTAAGGCTAGTTAACTTTTTTCTTATGGCATCCACGTTATCAATTTTTGCAATCGTTCGCGGGAGGCGATTTTTAAGGATGCAAAAAGCGGCACATACTCCTACTGCTTCACCCATCTGCGCGGAAGTGGGGGGGTGAGAAAAACTTGCCGAGGCACGGCTAGTTGCCGATGCGTGTTCACCCGCGAAAAAAAGGTTTCTTATTTTCTTTGAGAATAACGATCGAAGTGGAATTTCAAACGGTTGAGGAAGGGCGATTTTTCCGCGGGGAGAAATTAAAAGAGAATCGACTACATCGAGTGGTGCCCGACCAAGGGCAACTGAATCATGAAATTTTGTAGCACTTTCCATATCCTCGGGTGTAACAATATACTCACCGGTCGCACGGAATCCTTGCGAGCTTAGTGTAAGGGGAGAAAAGTCTCTTAGGATCCAATTCTGTGCGCGGTCAACTAACGGCGACTCGTTTTTTAAATAATCCCAGGCTGACCAAATTAAATCTGCAGAATTAATCTTTAGCTCATTTTTCGCCCTTCCAAGCCATTCAACATTATGAACTCCTTCTATTTGGCGGTCTAAAGATTCAAGCAAATCCAGTTTTGCAGATTGGTGATTGTCTTCCCATCTCAATGAAACCCAAGATGGAAGTTCAAATGAAACGGGTGATTCCGAAATAACTATTTGCATGCTTGCGGCAGCTCGAAATGTTACTGATGTAGAGGAGGCAGAAGATTTTTCATACTCGCTTTTATCTAATCCATTTTCGCCCGGAGCGCCTGCTAGCTGTGATAATGCACCTGTTCCTGAACAATCAATAAAATAGGGTGCTCTAAAAATAATCCGTCGGCCGCGACTATTGGAAATTGTAATAATGGATTCAATTTTGTCCCCAGTTTTATTTTTTTTAACTTCAAAAAGTTGGGTTTCTAAAAATATCTCTAATCTCTCCTCTTTGATTAACCAATTTGTCAAAGCTCTTTCCTGCCCACAATAATTACCCTCAAGATTTTCGGTATAGATAGCGGTTATAATTTCATCTAAAATTCCTGTCTCGCGTTGATATGCAAAATTAGTGGTACCTTGAAAATCATAAGGGAATTGAATTTCTTTACCAATTCTTCCACCCAGGCAGGCTCTAGACTCTATCAAACGCACAGTTGATCCTTGCCTTGCGGCACTTACGGCAGCACAAATCCCAGCCAAGCCGGAGCCTACAACCACTATGTCACTTCTTTGCGATAATGTTTTCAAAATTAAACTATCAGCATTTCGTCAATTGTTCGAAAGAAAGCAAGATTTGATTTCATTAAGCAAAACTAATACCTGCAATTAAGTAAAATTAATAGTTGAGTGCTAAAATGTTTGGTATTGTAAGAAAGCAGTGAAAGTATTAGCTTTTTTAAAGTGTTTAAGCCCACTACATTTAATCCGCGTTGCCCAACCATTCCTTCCAAGTCTTTTGGTTGCGTGCCGT
>CAYLIJ010000087.1:285-4695 GCA_964383925.1 uncultured Puniceicoccaceae bacterium | reverse complement strand
ACTCTTTTTGATATCTCCTAATAAGGAATCGATTCCCTCAATAACCTCCTCAATAGATTTAATTTCTGAACCTCCTGAGTTACTTTGTGCAAAAGTTTGACTACACAAAAAGAAATTGGGAACCAAAAATAGTAGATATAAGTTGTATTTTGTAAACATATTCATCGCTGACGTCTTTGGTATGTGGCTTTATTGGTTACACGCATGCTATCAGGAGCGATCGTATACGGTGGTACAAATGGAATATTCTGAATTCTTGAACGAGAAGGGCTCATTGAAGTTGATTCAAACACCTCAAGCAGTTCATCAGTGCTGTCGACATCTAATGAATTTTGTCCTTCAAAAGGATCCAAGTAAGGTAATGTAGCTGGAGGGGCAGCCAAAGGAAAGTTTTCTGGTATTTCTACTCTGGGGCCTGATTGACTACTAGAATTCTCATCTTGGTAGGAGAGTAATGGGAAATTCGCTACATCAGGAACATTAGAAGGCTTTGTTTCTACTGTAACCGTGGTTACAACGACTTTAATATCAGTTGGCATAATCAACTTTCTCCGATCAACGATGGCTGGAGTAGAACCATACCTCAGTGTAATTGGCTTGGTAAAAGCTAGGTATTCTCCTCTTTCAAGTGGGGGAGCATCAAAGCGTTTAGTATCGATTGCGGATGCTTGAAAAGCAAAATAGCCAACACACGATAGAAATAGAGTTCCTTGAAGAAGTTTTAATTTTAAATGTTCCATAAGATGATTAATCTCTATCTATAGTCGACCATCTACATAAAACTTTAAACAAAATTTAACTTTTTTTAATATTATCCCAAGAAAAGTTGTCTTGATGGGTTCGATGTACCTCTAAAAGATCCTCCATCGAGTGAATATCAAGTGGATGAACTTGAGGTGCGTCAAATTGTGTAGCTGTTATATTAAATGGGTCACCATAGGCACCCAAACACTCCTTAGTTTGAGCCCATACCGCAAATGGATTAGAAAGGGCTTCTCCTGTCTCCTTAGCAATGGTAACAGCTTGTTTTATAACTGAGATATCACACTCGGGGAAATTACAATTATAATTGAGATGTATATCGCATGGAAAATGTTCAACTATGTGCTTGAAAACTGGAATTGAGGCTACATCGTCGCCAGATAAGGCTTCAGGTCGAAACAGGATCTCCACATCATCGATTAAACAGGTTCGGGCAATAAGTTCGCTATCAGTGGACAAAACGACTTGATCAACACTACCAGAATCAAGAAGTTTTCGAACTGCACGAACAACTAAAGGTACACCCTTGTAGGGTAGCAGATTTTTATATGTTAGTCGCTTGCTTCCGATGCGAGCAATCACAGAACCAAGGATTTTCATAACTCCTTTTTAACATCAATTTCGATTGGAGCAAGACTCATGTAAATTGTTCGATTCCGCTTGGAAACTTAGGATATCTTTGATTATTTGTATTCATGGATGAAATTCCGTATTCAAGGCAAAGTATAAACGAAGAAGACATTTCTTTGATCACCCAAATAATGACTTCTGACTTTCTTACCCAAGGTCCAAAAGTACCTCAGTTTGAGCGTGCTCTTGAACGGTATTTGGATGTAGAGCATACGATTGTTTGTTCAAGTGGAACGGCAGCACTTCATCTAGCTTACGCCTCCGCAGGAATTAATTCTAAAAGTTTAGGTATTGTTCCCGCGATTACTTTTGCAGCCACTGCAAACGCACTTCACTATCAGGGTGCCGATGTCAAGTTTTGTGATGTCGAACCCGATACAGGACTTATTTCTATTGAATCTTTAGAAGATTGCCTATCGCAAGTAACAGATGAACAAAAAGAAAATTGTAATCTGATCACCCCAGTTTCATTTGCAGGGGCAGTCGCGCCTTTAGCTAAATGTCAAGCGCTAGCGTCTCAACATAATTTTATTCTTATTGAAGATGCATCCCATTCTCCTGGTGCCTCAAGACTAGAAGGTAACGCGGATAAAATATTCAGTGCAAATGGGAAGAATGCACTCGCTTCTACTCTTAGTTTTCATCCGGTAAAGCATATTTGTTCTGGAGAAGGTGGAGCGGTGGTAACTAATGATAAGGAACTTGCTGAAAGAGCTCGCCAATTACGCAGTCATGGCATCAATCGTCCATTCAATGACAGCGATGAAATGCCATGGTTTTATGAACAGGAAAATTTAGGATGGAATTATAGATTAACAGATATACAGGCAACATTAGGCTTATCACAACTTAACAGATTAGATCATTTCTTGGCCAAAAGAAGGCAACTAGCAAAAAGGTATGATGAAATACTTAAAGAAAGCCCTTTTAAGGAACATATCGAGCGTCCTCCTTATGAGGATGGACACTCGTGGCATTTATATGTCATTAGGTTTAAAGATAAGGATCTGAGAAACTTGGCCTATAAATTCCTTAAAAATAAAAATATATTTACCCAAGTTCATTACATACCCGTTTACAAACATCCTTACTACCAAAGAGGACTTGAGGGATTTCAATTGCCAGGGGCTGAGAAATTTTTCCAGAGTTGTTTAAGTATCCCAATGTTTCCAGATTTAAAAGAAATTGAACAGGATCGTGTACTTGAAAATTTAGAACTATTTTTACATCAAGGATAATGGATTTTAAAAAATTTACTAGACCATCAACTACCCCATCTTCCGGGGGTTACATTATTTTAAAAGGATTTCGCGGCACATTTCGTGGCTATGAGTTGACCTCCATTAAAATAGAGGATGCGGAAACGATTATGAGATGGAGAAATGAACAAATCTCTGCTCTTAGACAATCAGCACCTCTGACCACCTCGGAACAAAAAAATTATTTTGATAATGTGGTCAAACCCAGTTTGTCTAAAAAACAACCCGAACTAATCCTCCTTCGTTTCTCCTTCGAAAATACCTTAATCGGTTACGGGGGGCTCGTTCATATTGATTGGACAAACCAGCATTCTGAAGTTTCGTTTTTACTCGATACTGAGAGAGGGAAAGATACTTTTCAATATGGACGAGATTGTAGCGTATTTTTAAATTTATTAATGAGATGTGCTTTTGACACTCTCGATTTAAATAAAATTTACACCTACTCTTATTCGCATCGTTCCTTTCATGTGAATGCAGTGGAAGCATCAGGTTTCAAAAGAGATGGTGTTCTTAGGGAAGATACAAAAGTGGACGGGGAATGGGTGGATGCAATAATTGCATCTTGTTTGAAATCAGAATACTTAAAACAATACCCACCTCCCCAATAACGGTGGAATCATTTAAAGAATTCACCCTACTCCTCTCCAGTCTTTCAGCAAAGATTGCATTATTTCAATCGGTTCACGAGCAGGCACTATTGGTTAACAAAAACTGCCGAGTTCTTGGTGCTGATTCTGATGCCTGTTGTCCAGGATTTAAACAGATTAAGAACTTTGTACTAATGCCTGAAATCAAGAATTTTGAAAGAGAGACACTGCTTAAATTCTGCAAAGAAAATAAAATTCAGTTTATTATACCGACTAGAGATGGAGAATTATATTTTTGGGCTAGTCACCAAGAGTTCTTAATGAAAAATCATATTGGAGTTATGATTTCTTCCACCTCTGCGATTTCTTTGTGCGACGATAAGTTTGCCTTCTTTCAGTATTTTGAAAATGCACCTATTCCCTCAATCAAAACTAGTCTGTCTCTTGATTCACTTCCTACTTCATACAACCGTTTTGTCGTAAAAGAAAGAACCGGTTCAGCGTCTCGCTCAATTGGGTTGAATTTAGAAATTGAGGAAATCAAATCTCACTCCACTAAAATCGACAAACCTATATTTCAACCTCAAATAAATGGCCGTGAATTCAGTGCGGAAACCTGGATTGACCAAGCAGGTAAACCCCATGGAGTTGTTTTAAGGTGGCGAATTTCTGTGGTCGATGGTGAATCGCATGAAACTAAGACTTTTACCAATCCAGAATGGACAGAAAAAATCCTCCAAAATTTAAGTATGATTAAAGGGTTGAAAGGCCATGTTCTTGCCCAAGTCATAGTAGATGAAAATGAATTTCTTCATTTAGTTGAGATCAATCCACGCTTAGGTGGTGCTAGCCCCCTTTCTATTGCCGCGGGGTTGGAATCAATAAGATGGTCACTCCTCGAATTCTTTGGCTATTCAAATCAAATACCAGAATCTCCATATATAAAAGAGGGACTCCATTTGAGTAAGCAAAATCAATTGATTCATATACGATAAATAATTTTCCGGCTCGACAGAAAAAAAAACCCATTTAGTAAAAAGTAATCATGTCTGCTATAACCTTTGCCATTGGAAATCAAAAAGGAGGAGTTGGAAAAACTACCACGACCATCAATCTGGGTGCTGCATTAGCCTCTTTTGGTATACCTACACTTTTAGTCGACATGGACC
>CAYLIJ010000087.1:0-275 GCA_964383925.1 uncultured Puniceicoccaceae bacterium | reverse complement strand
GGGGATCGAAAAAAAACCAGGAGCCGGCGTCTACGAACCTCTCCTCTCAGGTAGCGATTTATCTGGTCGTGTAGTTGCCACTAATGAAAAAAACCTCTGGATTATCCCCTCAGAACTCGATCTCGCAGCAGCAGAACTCGAGTTAAGTAGCCAAGAAAATTATCTAGTGAAATTACGCGATTCCTTACACAATTTGGCCAATAATTATGGATTGCAGGCGATCTTAATTGACTGTCCTCCCACGCTGGGTCTGCTTTCAATGAATTCTTTGTGTG
>CAYLIJ010000086.1:0-5305 GCA_964383925.1 uncultured Puniceicoccaceae bacterium | reverse complement strand
AAAGGTTTCGTATGATTGGTTCATCCTTTCCCCCATCGCCTCACAGATTGCACTGTAATGGGTAAATTCACTCTCAATGATAACTCCGTCCATATCGAAGACGACTCCCTCCAAGGGTGTAGTGTGCATAAGGTTATGCAAAAATTGGGAGTACTGGCTTGGCTTTTGTTCCTCCGACCACAAAAGGTCGACCCGAATCAGACTGAAACACTTTTTTAAGCGGTAGTCCTGCTGCCCATCCGATGGTCGCGTGCAGATCATGCACTGTAACTGGATCGTCTGGGTACGCCCCTTCTTTATCACTGGAACCATACACAAAACCACGCTTAACCCCCCCACCGGCCAGGACTGAAGAAAAACAAATCGGATAATGCCCCCGACCATTTCCATTGAAGTTAGGCTTTCGGCCAAACTCTGTAGCAAGTACAACCAAAGTACTGTCCAATAATCCACGATTATCCAAGTCTGAGATTAGAGCCGCGTACGCTTGATCAAATGAGGGGCTTATGTCCTCCATTTCACCCTGTAAGTTGTTATGCATATCCCAACCGTCCGTGGCTACTTCGACAAAGCGAACGCCTGTTTCCACCAAGCGTCTAGCCAAAAGGCATCCTTGCCCGAATTTATTCACCCCGTACTTTTCTCGGATAGAAACGGGCTCCTTTGTCAGGTCAAATGAATCAAGATCCTTACTGCGAAGAAGGCGAAGTGTATTATCATAAAATTCCCGATAGGACTTAACTCTTTGATCCGGATAACGGGCCGAGAAAAAAGAACTGAGCTTCTCAGACAGGGCCAACCTTTCTCTCAAATCTTCGCTTCCGCCACGGGTTTTAATATTCCGAAGCCCCTTTTGAGGATCAAGAATAGGAATAGGGCTAAAGGCGGTTGGGAAAAATCCATTCCCATTCTTTGGAGAGGTGTTAATACAGGCTGAAGAAGGAAGGGTTTTGTGACTCGAGCCTAGATAATGTTGGGCCCATGCTCCAAGATTCGGATGCTTGATAGTGTTTCGCTCGGTAAAAGCAGTGCGCATAAAATACTGGGCTGGACCATGGACTCCGACCTTGGCTGACATACTTCGAATAACGGAGATACGATCGGCAATTTGGGCGGTCTTGGGAAGATATTCTGTAACTTGAAAGTCCGCCTTGGTCCTTATTGCATCTCCTGGACCTTTGGTTGGGCCCACCTTGGGGTCAAAGGTATCGATATGACTCATCCCTCCCTTAACCTGAAGGAAGATAATTCGCTTGGCTTTCCCGAAACCGTTACCGGTTGAGCTTTCTGCGCCCGTCGCTAAGTTGGGAAGTACTGATAGTCCAAAAGCACCCAAGGCACATCGCTCGATGAATTGACGTCTTTCTAAATAATAATCTTTTATTGCCATTGTATTTAATGCTTTTTTATTGGACGAAAAGAAATTCAGTTGAATTAAATAGAGCCCAAGTTAAGTCCTCGTGTCTCATCCCATTTTCCAAAGCAGTCTTGATCGTAGAAATTTCCTCGGGAGTCGGTGGTCGTCCAAAAAAGCTCAGAAACAGAAATTGGATAGCCGGTTCAAGACCGCCACTTTTTTTTAGCTTTCGCGATAGCCTAGACTCAGTATTGGATAACATATACTGGACCTCCCCATTCATCAGCATCAGGGCCTGCGGAATACTACCCTCCGAACTTGAGTCGTTGACCAAGTCTCGGGATGACTGCCCGAACATGCGTAAAAAATGATTATCCTTAGCCGGTTGGGTCATCTCCGATGCACGCAGTAAGTATTCTCCTTCTATTTTGGGCGGTCTCTTACCATTCACAAAATCCAATTCGTTAAGTCGGAATCCGAGATTTTTACTAACATGTCCCTTCCTCTTCATGTCATGAATCACTTTGCCGACAGCCTGAGATGACATTTCATAAAATGGAAACTCAAACCGGGTTACGCGGTGAGAACGATCGATCTTAAAATCGTCCAAGTTTTCGCCCATCACCAAGGTGAGAATCGAATCCCATGCCTGTTCTGCCGTCATCCTTCTCAGGACAGGCCCTGGGAAAAGATATTTATCGGAATCCGCTGACTTGGGCATAACGCCCACTTTCGCCTGATAGGACTTGGTGTTGAAAAGAACCCGTTGAAACTCACGTAAATCAAAATCCGAGGCCACCATGATTCGGCCCAAAAGTTCAAGTAATATAGGATTGGAGGACTTGGAAAGATCATCCAAGTCTTCCATGGGTTCCTGAACCGCCAAGCCAAAAGATCTACGCCAGAGGCGGTTAGCAATGGACAGGGCAAATCGGGGATTTTCCTTATGAGTTAGCCATTGGGCAAAATTCTTTCTCAAATTTCTGGGATTCTTTGAATTTACATCAACGGAAGGTGTTTCATCTCCCCAGACAAAGAGTAAAGGATCAACCGAACTGCCTGGTTCTACATCGCTGTAAGCATAATCATCGGGGAACTTTAATTTCTGGTTCGATATTGTATGAACGCGGGCCAAGTTTGGAGCCACCGCTTTTATGACATCTTGCTTAGTTAAGGACCCCTTCCCCAGCTTATTCCCAACTTTCCTGGGATCTCTGTCACTCACTTCGGTTGCCCCGAAAAATGCCGCCAATTCGTAAAATTCTCTTTGCGTCCAATCGGCAAACGGATGGTCATGACATTGAGCACAGGCCACATTCGCCCCGAGGAAAATATTAAGCGTATTGGATAAATTATCCAACGGCATGCCCGGATCCCTGAGAAGATAACCAGCCGGACCAGAACTGGCTATACTTCCTTCGACTGTAAGCATATCAAAGACCATTTCGTTCCATGTACGATTTTTAACAATTTGATCCTTTAGCCATCTTTCATAATTACTGTAATCCGTTCTCTTAATTGAACCTTTGTGACGAAGCAGGTCCGCCAACCAATTAAATAAATGGGATCGATATCCGGGAGAAATAAGTAGTTTATCGATAAGTTTACTACGTTTTTCTTGATTCCGATCCTTTAAAAAGTCCCTCGCTTCATCATCGGTAGGAATTCGGCCCACAATATCCAAATAAATCCGGCGGAGAAAAACGAAATCATCCGACAACGGATTTGGTTTCTGCCCAGATTTAATTAACGAATCGCTAATAATTCGATCGATCCATGAAGCAGCCGACTTGATCTGTTCTGCTTCCATTCGAAGACTGAGATTAGCTCGAACGGGTGGAGAATTTTTAATTTTTGTGTTCGATAAAGTAGTTGAGGATTGTAATGGAGTTTTTCTTTTCTTAACGGATTCAGCCTTAGACTTCTTTTGATTTTTTCCTGATATGGATTTTTTCTTAGCTACATTCTGAACAGCAAAAATTTCCTTTTGACTCGCGGAACAAAAGAGACAAAACAACAAAGAATAAGAAAGAAATCGAAAATGCATAAACATACTTTTAATAAATAATATAACCTCTTAAAGAACAAAAAGTTTCAACCAAATCGATATTCAAAATTATTCTCACCCTTATCTATTTCTTCTTTCCATGCTTGGGACGATGGATCAGACCTAAAAAAGTAGGCTCGATCAATTGTGCATTCCATGATTTGCGCAACTTTTGCAACTCCTCGATCCGTTCTGGTCGTTGTTCAGCCAAATCAATGGTTTCACCAATATCGACCTTCAAATTATACAACTGGGGGTTTGCTCCCTTCCAGGTAATAACCATTTTATCCATCCCTTCGCGCACCGCGAATCGATTACGATCGAACTGTCGAAGATAAATTGCTCGATGAGGATTACCCTTGTCATCACCTTTAAGGAAAGGAATCAGGTTCACTCCGTCCAATGGTTTATCCTCGGATACTCTTGCCCCCGATAAGGCCACGATAGTTCCTCCTAGATCCAATGATGAGACAGGTGCTTCATAGGTGGTTCCCGCAGGTAGTTCCCCTTTCCATTGGATGGCAAAAGGTACACGATAACCACCCTCCCATGCATCTCCTTTTTTACCACGAAGTGGAGTGTTCTGAGATGCGTTCTTAGTCGTCGGGCCTCCGTTGTCAGAAAGAAAGGCAACAATAGTACTTTCCTCCAAACCACACTTACGTACTTCAGCTAACACCCTCCCCACTCCATCATCAACCGCACTTACCATAGCCGCATAGGTCTTTCTTTTATTGTCCTTGATTTCAGGAAAACGACTGAGATACTTTTCTGTCGCCTCCAGAGGCGTGTGTGGGGCGTTATAAGCAAGAAATAAAAAGAAGGGTAAGTCGCGGTTTCTTTTTACAAAAGAGACTGCTTCATCAGAAAAATCATCGGTTATATATTTTCTTGGTGGAACTGGTTCATAATTCTTCAGCAACCATGTTCTGTAACTTTCCGACTCACCTTTGGCATCCTGACTTCTTTTGATAGTAAGCTTTTCTGGAAAATAAGTGTGACCACCACCAAGATGACCATAAAATTCATCAAAACCTCGTTTCATTGGATGGCTTGTCGGAATATGAGCCCCCAAATGCCATTTTCCGATAATTCCAGAATGATATCCAGCAGGTTTAAGAAGTTCCGCAATTGTCTTTTCATCGCGGGTCAACCCCATGTTTGGATCATTAGGCTGATACTGGGGGTTTCTCTCGAATCCAAATCTTTGCGGATAGCGGGCAGTCATGAAACCCGCCCTCGAGGGACCGCACACAGCGTAGGCGACATATCCATTGGTACAACGAATTCCGTTCTTTGCAATCGAATCAATATTGGGAGTGGGAATATCTTTACATCCGTTAAAACCCACATCAGCATAACCTAAGTCATCACACATAATTACGATCAGATTGGGCTTTTTCACAACAGATGCTACCAAAAAAGGGGCAATCAAATTCAGTGTAAAAATTAAAAGAGGTAAAAACACAAGAGTAGTATTTCGGTATTTAAAGTTATTCATAAAGTCGACAAATTACGTTTTCTGTAAAAATTCGTGAGACCTCGAAGGCCTATCAATTATGAATACAAGAACTAAATTGAACGGAACTTAAAGAATAAAATAGAACATATAAAAAATAATATTATTCCTTAATTGGCTTGCAACTCGATTAAATTATAGAGAATAAATCAATTTTGTTACTTTTAAGCAGCCTATCCCATGATAAACTTATTGATAAAATCAATCCCACTATTCGTATTTTGTATTTGTTTATTTACGAATGGCCAAGCGAATCAAAAACCGAATTTTATCTTTTTCTTGGCTGACGATTGTAGTTATTTAGACATGGAAATCTATGGTGGACCTGCTAAGACCCCTTTTATCAATCAACTGGCTCAATCGGGAATGACTTTTAATAGGT
>CAYLIJ010000085.1:0-5392 GCA_964383925.1 uncultured Puniceicoccaceae bacterium | reverse complement strand
TATTGAGGAGGTTATTGAGGGAATCGATTCCTTATTAGGAGATATCAAAAAGAGTTCAAATGAACCATCAAGTTCTCCTATGAATTCAACCTTTCCAAGTGAACCTGTATATAACTCGCCGCAAGTTAAATCGGGTTCTTTTAGGGTAGAGGATGAGCTTATGCCCAATATTTTATTAAATGAAAAATCTCCAAATTCCTCAAAACCCTTTCTTGATGAACCTCTTAATTTAGACGATATAAATCCTCCATTGCAGCAATTGCAACCTACCCAATTGTCTCTTCCAATTCAAAATGTTGAGTCCAAACAATCCATAATGCCCACTCGGGAAGTAGATTACCGAAGTGCATCATTGGAGGAGTTATTACGTGAGGTGGAGTTATTAGACCTACCAATGATCGAGGCACCCTTAACTTCGCCAATGGCCCCTATTTCCGCAACTATGGCTACGCCGCTTACAGTGCGTCCCGGAGAAAAATTGACTCCAGTAACTGTCATAGAAACTCCTATGCTTTCTAATCAAATTGAACCTAGGGAACCTGTGATTGTTGAAGAGTACACCGTTTTGGGGGAAAGTATTGACTTTGAGTTAAAGGCAAGGATTCGCGAGGCTATCATGGAAACTAGTAGAGCATCTGGCGGAAGTAATAATCCATATGTCACCCGTTCAGTATTCAAGGCCACTTCTTATTGTAATCGTGTGCTTGGTCGCTTAAACGCACCAAATCATAAACGTTACCGACGAGATGTCCTATTATCTTTAATTGGAATGCATGAGAGAAATCAAGCTTGGGTAGATGCCGCAAAATCGTATGAAAGGTATTTAGAAGAGTTTGCTTCCGATGATTTGTATCCTTTTGAAGGACATGAGGATGCCCCTGGTATCCCAGACTTAAAAGCGGGCCTTGGTTCTGTTGAGAAATGGTTGGAAGGTCGCACGAGGGGTGCTCCTACGATTCCTGAAACTCACATTCGTGCGGGCAAAGTGTATCGAGAACTGGGTGCCCACCGAATGGCATTAAACAAATTTTATGATGCTATTAATGCGACTTTAACTCTTCCCCAAAATCAAGCATTTGAATTGGCTGAGAGGAAAAAAGGAAAAGTTCTTGAGAACAGAATGGATTCTGAATCCAACCAAGCGATGTTTGAAATTGCAGATACTTTTATGGATTCCGAGGACTACGACAACGCGATTAAATTTTTCGATCGTTTGAGTAGACTTGATGAAATAAGTGATTCGGATCGTGGAATTGTTCAATTTAAGCAGGGTCTTGCTCATTATCGACGTGCTCGTGAAAATTTAAGAAAAGAAGAACGTATGAACCGTTTATCTCCTGAAAAAAGAGAGGACATCGAAATAAGGTTTGATCAGACACCACGTGCAGACTTTGCAAAAGTAAAAGAATCTCTTCGTGGGTACGGTACTCTTTATCCAGAGAGTACCTATGTGCCTGAAGCTCATTACCTACTTGCACTAACCTATGAACAATTGAATCAGGATGATGAATCGGTGGCCGAACTTCTCAAACTTCTAAAAGAAGCTGATTTTAACCCTGAACTTATTATGAAGATGGAAAGTTCACGAGCGATGAGAGATCGGGATTATATTGCCCTTAACAAATTAAAAGGAATCTGGAACTTTTGGAAAAAGAAGACTGGTAATTATTTAGCCAATAAATTCTTTGAAGACACCGAGTATTTTAATGCTTACCGAATTTACTCTGCCCTTAGAGATGTAGATAATTCTCCATCGTGGCAGGTTCCAATTCTTTATCAAATTGCTCTGTGTGAAGAAAAGCTTGGTAATTATGTACAAGCAACTGAGACTTACTCTTCAATTGAAGAATATGTTAATTCCGTAAAGGAAGCACGAGAAGGAATGGCAAATAACAAATACCTTAGTTATGTATTTGGAATGGCAAAATGGAGACGCGAGCAGCTCGAAGATACTCGTGCAATTCGCCAAGCGGTTAATAGGTACGGGATTTACACTGTACCTAAAAAGGCAGATCCTGCATTATCTGCTTTCGAGAATTAATTGAGTTAAATCTTTTTTTATATATTCTATTTTTTATGGATCCAAGAGAGGTAATTAACTCACACCTCCTCCTATGTGAGAAAGTGTATACACTTCTTTTAGAGGAAAACACTTGGTTGAAGACAGAAAAGCAAGCCCCCTCAATGGATCTTTTGGGTCGCAAGCAGGTAATTCTTCCTCAATTAGAAGAATCTCTGGCTAATCTTAAGAAATTAAAACCAGAATATTTTTCCCCCTTTGACGATTCAAAAGAACTCGTTAAAAAATCGCATTCGAAACTTTTACAAATTTTCTATATCGATCGAGAAAACGAGGAATTATTACTCAAACTCACTCAGCCGCCTGAAAGACAGACCTTTAATCGATTCACTACTCCACCCGAGGAGATTGATGATATTCATAAACGATTACCTAGTGATGGCGACGAGGAAATTGAAGGGGAGGGTGAAGAATTACCTCCCGGTCTCCCTAGCTAGGAATGGCGGAAGGAGAGGGATTCGAACCCCCGGAGCCGTTTCCGGCTCAGCGGTTTTCAAGACCGCCGCATTCGACCACTCTGCCATCCTTCCAAGTCAAGGGTGGATTTGTATACAAACTTTTTAAAAGTTGCAAGGAACGAAATGTTTTTTTGTTGCTCAGTATTTGTCAATTAAATGTTCTGAACTTACCTTCTAAATGACTAGAATGGGTGAATTTAAAAGACAGAAGGCGGGGGAATATTAAAAAATATGATTTACTGTAGCCAATGCACTTACTCTAATGCTTTAAGCTTTGAAGATTTCCCTAATTGGATTTACACTGAACGAGGCACGGATCTGGATGTAATTTGTTATCATAGATTCAGTCATAGTGTAGATATTCTCGCCTTGTTTCTGATGGAAAGCAAAGGCCACTTTTTTCCAAAGCGTGGAAACTGATTTATTTTGTGTTCTCGGCGGTAATTTTTCGAGCGTCGGTCTGATTGCATTAGCCCAGATTTCGTATCCTTTCTCATTCGGGTGCAGCAGATCGGGCATGAAGTCGCATGGCAGGGCTCCGTTTTCGTTTAGAAAAGCCTGATTGATGTTCAAATACACAACATTTGTTCCGTCTGCAAAGGTCTCAATGATTCCGTTGTCACGGTCGATTTTGTCCCATTACGGATTCATCACGGCTTCGGTCAGGCCGGTGGTTAAATTTCTACGTTGGTCTCGTGAGCCCCGCGGTAGAATACCCAGCAACAATACCTTGGTTTGCGCGGAGCATCTGGACAATCGCCTGCACGCCTTCGGCAATTTGCTCTTCCGTCCATTCGTCATTGTTTGAGTTGTTGGTTCCGACCATTAACCATTGCGACCTTCGGGTTAGATTGGTTAAAGTTCTGATTCAGCAGTTGTCAGAGGATATTTTGTGTTTTATCGGCCGGGTGGCCGAGATTCATCACCTTCCCAATACCAAAGAGTTTGTTGAGTTTATCTTTCCCGTTGCGGCTCCATCCTGCCGTGATGGAGTCTCCGATGACGAAATATTCGAACTTTCCATTATGCGTATCGAGGGTTCGTTGTCTTTTTGCGTGTGTATCCAGCCAGGGCTGATTGACGGGGACGCGCTGGCAAGGGCGAGCTGCCGTGTTGTCTGTTATTTTCAGTTTTTTAGCCAATTGTTTATAACCTGGCGTCAGCTCAGCTCCGAAAACTGAGGCAGAAAGGGAGCTGGTCAGAAGAATAACGGTAATAAATGTTAGGATATTTTTGGGATAGTTTGTGTTTAGGTTCCTTTCTTTTGAGTTTTGAATGAAATGTAAATATTAGGACCCAATTCCCCACCACGGATTATCCGTTTTGCTGACGGTTTCCTTGTGAGTCTCAGCGAACTGGTTGCCGATCTGATTTATTGTTGCTCATTTTTGAGTAATTCGGAAGGTTTTTAGGCTAAACCAAGTCAGGACCTCGAATTTTAGACTTAATCCGACCGAGTAGTTAAAATCAATAGATCCATCTATTGTTTAATGTACTTGTCCAGTATTTATGAATAATCCAGTCATTAAATTTGTGTTTTGTGAATGGATCTTAAACATGATTAAAACTTATTCTTGCCAATTAAGGTTCACTTTTTAATGTTTAATTTTTGTGATAAGGAATTTATATATTCTCCTTTTATTTCCCTGTTTGTTTTTGGGTAGTTGTGTCTCAGAGATTTCAAGTGATCGTTCATTGGAGGTTACATTGACCCATGTTGTACTTTGTTGGTTGAAGGAACCGGGTAATAATTCGCAGCAGCAAGAAATTATTGAAATGACCGAATCTTTTCGTGAGATTCCCTCGGTCTTAGATGCTCGGGCAGGGCAAGCAATCAAGAGTGACCGAGCAATTGTGGATGATAGTTTTGATGTGGGGATCGTGGTGGAGGTGAGGAATGAGGATGATTTAAAAAAATACCTCGAACATCCGATTCATCAGAATGCAAAAAATGAAGTTTTACTCCCTTTGGTTGATCGCGTGTTGGTGTACGATTTTTCGAAATAAAGCCAACTTGTAAAAGAATGAAATTTTCCACCCGCTGGTTGGTTTGTCTTTTTGGTTTCTTAGTACAAATAGTCCCTTTTCTAGAAGCTGAAAAATTTACCTGGGAAGATCAAAAATGGAGTTCTCAACAGGAGAAAGAATTTTGGTTTGCGATCCCAGATTGGGGAATACGTGAATTAGAACATTATAAATTTAGATACGATCAAAAGGGGCAAAGGATTAAGCAATCCCAAGAGGATGGGTATTCAGGATTTGCCCGTGGCTATTTTTATAAAGATGGTACCGGTTTCTACCGCTTGGTACTTCGTGTTGATGATGGATGGGTTAAGATGATCAAGATTTCAAATCCGAGTGGGAATAAACATAATTTGAGGAGTTATGAAAAGGGAGTTCTTTCGGGACGGTACATTTATTGGTATCCGAATGGAAAGAGATGGAGAGAGTGGATATGCTGAGCAAGGAGAAAAAAAGGGTTTATGGACTGAATGGCATGCAAACGGTGCCAAAAAAGAAGAGGGTGAGTGGGAAAATGGAAAGCCAGTTGGTGTTTTTGAAGAATGGTATGAAAATGGCCAAAAAGCGACTGAGCAAATTTTTAAAAGTGGAAAACTTACTTTTGGACTGGTTTGGAAGCCAGATGGAGAGTTATGTAAAAAATCTCGAGTCGAGAAGGAGCACGGAATCTTAATTAATTACAATCTCGATGGAGAGGTTGTAGAGGAGCTTGTAATCAAATACGGCAAGAAGGTGGCTTTTTAACTCGAACTAAAATGGAGCCACCTGTCGGGATCGAACCGACGACATCCTCATTACAAGTGAGGTGCTCTACCAGCTGAGCTAAGGTGGC
>CAYLIJ010000084.1:0-5489 GCA_964383925.1 uncultured Puniceicoccaceae bacterium | reverse complement strand
GTGATTAGCCGGTTATCTTCAATTTTATTTTTCATAAATTTTGTAATTTAAAACTAAATAAGAAATATTAATAATAAATAAATTAGATTTTAATGATTAACTTTGTTTTTTACTGTTAATCAAAATAATTATTCAAGATACGATGATAAAAAGCGTTAATCAAGAGTAAAGTACAATTTATTTATGAATTTTAACTTGAATTATTTTTTGATTACTATAAACAAGAATATATATATTAAAAAACAATAAATAATAAATAATAAAACATTGAAATTTCTTTTTTTATCTATATCTTAAAGAAAGTTTTGAAATATTTTAATTTCTATCCTGTTATTTCGCTTTATCATCGTATTTTTTTGATAAGTTAATAATTCTCATCTATTAATATATGAAATTTCTGTTATTTGAACAATTATAAGTTTAATCAAAATTTGTAATCTAAATTTTAAAACGAAAATGATTAATTGGAATGTCGATTAAACTAGAACTTTCTAGTTTTTTGTACATCCTATCGGAATGAAGTTAACCAAGTGGTTTTTATCAATACTTTTGCTTTTGTTTTTCGGATGTGAAGGAGAACAATCCTACAACAAGGAGGTCTCATTCAACCAACAAAGTATTATTGAACAAAACAGCAGTAGTGAAGTAGATGATATTGTTGCTGAGACAATGAGGGTAGGGAATACCCCCAACAATAAGGAAGTAACAGGTGTAGAGAATGAGATTGTGATACCAGAGGATGAGGTTTCAAAGATTCAATCGATTTTATCCAAAGCCAATCCAAGTTATAATGGGCAGGGAAAATTACATGAGGAAAATGGCGAAATCGTAGCGGCCGAGTTTCCTAATTGTGGATTGAAGGATTTATCTCCGCTACGAGGGTTGAAATTAAAGGCCCTTGATCTGAGCGGTAATCCAGTAAAGGAGATAAGGCATTTGCGGGGTATGCCTTTGGTCAGGCTTTACCTTGAATTTACCTTGGTGGAGAAGCTTGATGAGTTGGTCGATGCCCAACTTGTTGAATTGCGATTGAATGGTAGCCCAGTCCAATCGTTGAACGGATTAGAGGGCCAGCCTTTGGAGAATCTCTATGCCGTGGGCACGCAAATTAATAATGTAAATGCACTGAGCAAAAGTAATTTGCGTCAATTATGGCTAACGGAGTCTCCCGTTGCTGATCTCTCTCCACTCGCGGGCCTTCCATTAGTCAGTTTAACTATCCATCGAACATTAGTGGAAGATCTATCCTTCGTACGAAAATTACCGTTGATTCAACGCTTACATATAGGAGAGACATTAATTGCCGACCTGACTCCGCTAAGGGGATTAAATTTGACCCGGTTAGTTTTTACTCCATCCCGAATTAAGAAGGGGATGGCGGTTGCAAAAAGTCTTTCGAATATAAAGGAAATCGGAACTAAATTTGATGATCAAGGAAAAGATTTGATGCCTCCAGATGCCTTCTGGTTACAATTCCAGCCTTAAAAGTTAATTCTATTGGCAGAAAAGCCTTAGACATCCAATCCAAATGAAAGGATGAGCTTTTGCACAAAACCTTTTTGCTTACTAGTCTGACAATTATCTTTCCAATCGAGTAGATAAGTTGAAAAATCGACTTCTTGATCCGTTTTTTTATGATTAATAAATGAACAGGTTGCCCAAAGAGAAGGATCTTTTTCGAAATATTGGAGAAGTTGACTGGCCAACTGGACATTGCGTGGGCGGTTTGTTGGATCTTCGTTCAGAGTATGCTTTTTTTGGGCATACCATTGGGCAAGGGGCAAGTTGTCTGGCCAGGTGTACCGGTTGAGCCGATTTTGTGCATACTTGGCAAATTCGACGCCGTATGGTTTCCAGTTGGGGAAAGAGGGTTTAATTTTCCATTCCTCAGTCATTTTTCGAAGCACAAAGAGCGATGCAGTCTCACATAATGATTCCTCAAACCAAAGGTTGGAACGATCTCCTTTTTTATACCCACAAATTATATGGCATAATTCATGGGCGAATTGGAAAGCATATTGGCACCAGTATTGTTTTTGTGTGTCCAGATGGACGAGGTATTCACCATTACTCCCTCTGCGGTATAGGACAATAGGACCAGTTCTTGAACGATCCACCTGAATAGTACAGAGAGAAGATTGTTCTGCATAAGGCCAAATCTGTCGAGCGGTGGACTGAAGAATCAATTCAATATTACTTACCGATGCACCACTCCAAATATTGGGGGTTACTATGATTTTGGGCAGAATGTGTCTTTGAATATCCCCGCTTAAGTTTGGCAGGAGGAGGGGGGCAAGAAGCATTAAAAACCGGCCCATTAAGCGAGTTATTTAAGTTGGAGGGTCAGATTTCCCTTTAATCCGCCAATAGAGAGTAAAAGTTTATCCATCTTAAAGACAGTTTTTTCATAAAAGTTTCCTTTTTTACCTTGAACTATTAAATTTTCTGAAAAAATACTATGTAAGGACAGAATTTGGAGCATTTTCATCAAACTGAAGATTTAATTAAACCGTATTTGGGTCGAGTAAAAAACTCGAACTATTATCTCTACTTTTTTTACGGAATGAGGGGAGGACTGATCAGGTAACTTTTAGCCTCGTAATCAAAAAAGATCGGTCGTCCGTTTATTCTTTTAACGAAATACAGCCAATTTCCTGTCTCATTACGATATAGAAATGGCCATGTACCCTGTTGTGTCCATTGCCAGTTATAATCCGGAGTCCAAATCCAAATTCCATTTCCCTGATCAGGAATCACAAAGGCCCATCCTAGACTTTCATGGTAAATCCAATCATTTTCATACCTTTGGAATGAACCAAACCAATCGGAGGATCTCCACCCGGCAGTGCTTTCGGATGTCTCACTATACCAGGAGTCTGAGGAGGGTACGGTTAATTTCCTAACCGAGCTAAAAAATTCTCCATTTTCGTCAATGGTGAATGCTTTAAAATAATAATTTGTACCTGGATCTAGACCGGAGAGCAGAAGGGAAAAGGTGGAATCCTCTTCTAAAGAAGAAACAAAACGATCTGTAAATTCAAAGTCCATCGATTCAGCTAAAATAACTCCAACCTCAAAGACAGGAGAATCGCTTGTTCTTATCAACTCAGCATTCACTAGGAAGCTACCATCCAAATTATCTTCGAATTCAAAAATTTGAACGATGGATTGTTTAAGAAGGTTATTTTCGTAGTCTAACTCATCTGACATTCCGGAAACTTCCGGATATTCAGAGTATAGAGTTTCAATACCTTTGAAATCGGCTAGATACTCAGCTTCGTACCAATCGGGGTCATTTTTAATATCGACTTCGACTACATCCATCCAGAAGGAATCAAAGTCTCCGGCAAAGACAATACCATCCATATCAACCACAAGATTTGGTTGTCCGGGGTCTTGATGGTCTTCAATCGAGAGTATCCAGATAATTTGTGGTTCAAGTGGATTATCTTCGTAATCAGAATACAAGGATCCTGGATTGGAGGGATCAATTTTCTGGGAAGATTCATAGAAAGTATCTGGATTTGAATCATTGAATTTGGATTCCAAATCTGGAGATATTAAGTCGTTATCGTCAAATGGACTTGAATCAAGGAGGTATGATTGGAAATAGATACTTTCATATCCTTTTGCTAATTGAGCAAGTTCCTCAGGGTTGGACAGATCAATCTGGTCTATCTCAGTGAAGTCAAAGGGTTCTGGTTTTGATTTTATTGGACCACCGGCAATTTCTGGATGTTCGAAGTATAGATTTTCAATACCTTCGGAATCAGTGGAATATTTAAACTCATTCCAGTTTGAATCCTTTTCGGTATCGACCTCAGCCACATCTCTCCAGAAGGATTCAAGGTCGGCTACCGCCACCATACCATCCATACCCACTAAAAGATTGGGTTGTTGAGGATCCTCGTGGTCTTCAAGAGAAATTAGCCAGAAAATTTCTGTTTCGGGAGATGAAGAGTCGGAATCGATGGCTTCAATGGTTGAGAGTAGGGTAGGCTGTTCCTCACTCTTAATATCAATTGATTTGAATTCGGAATCAGAGTCATTTGGGATTGAAATATCATCATTCTCAGTTTCTGAATTAATCAGATAAGATTGGAAATAAATATTTCCGAACCCTTTTGCTAATTGAACGAGTTCCTCTGGTTTGGACAGATCAATCTCCCCAATCTCAGTAAAATCAAAGTCTACTTCACCCTTTTGCCCACCGGCAATTTCCGCATAATCCTGATAAAGTTGATCAATTGCTAGAACATCTGTTGTATACTTGAATTCTTTCCATTCAGGGTCTTCATCAGTATTAACTTCGTATGCATCTTTCCAATACGCTTCGAAATCACCCGCGAATACATTGCCATCCATATCAATTACGAGATTGGATTGCACCGCTTCGACAGCACCGTCATCTTGTTCATTTTCAATCGAAAGAATCCAAACGATTTGTGGCTCAGTATTTAGAGCGTCGGGGTAAATAGTATAGTATTGGAAGTAGATAGCATCGAAATCCTTGGCAATTGCATGGAGTTCTTCGGGATTTGACAGATCAATCCGGTCAATCTCTGTAAAGTCAAACGGAGGAATTTTTTCCTCCACAACAAGACCGGCTATCTCAGGATGTTCTTGGTAAATTTGGTCAATGGCGAGGGTATCAGTTGAATACTTGAATTCTTTCCATTCAGAGTCATCATCAGTATTAACTTCGTATGCATCTTTCCAATACGCTTCAAAATCACCCGCGAATACATTGCCATCCATATCAATTACCAGATTGGATTGCACCGCTTCGACAGCACCGTCATCTTGTTCATTTTCAATCGAAAGAATCCAAACGATTTGTGGCTCAGTATTTAAATTATCGGGAGAAACTTCTTTAGCATCGATGATTGGTACTGCCCCCGCATCTTCAAACAGATCAGATTCAAATTTATTGGAATCTGTTTCTTCGTGGTGACTTTGATGGTTGGGGAGGGGATAATATTGAAAGAAAATAGCATCAAAATCCTTGGCAATTGCATGGAGTTCTTCCGGATTTGACAGGTCAATATTATCAATCTCTGTGAAGTCAAATGGTTCTGGATTGGGATTTTCGATCTCTAGGTCAATGAAACCGACCGGTTGAAGATTTTGTGAAATAAAGTAATTCTCAAAATTAACTAAGGTAACCGGGATAGAATCAACGACATCAGAAGAAAAATCCCATTTTCCATAAATATCTAAAATGGCAGGTTCAAGTTCCTGAGATGTGGTCAAGGACACAGGGTCAGTGATAAAGACAAATGCATAATTCCCAGGTGCAGATGTGCTTACACCTTTATCTGATAGTGACGAGACTTGAAGTGCTGTGAGATTAAATACGGGTATCCCCATATTTGCGGTCGGGGATTGATACCCGTTATTTGGTGATTGATATCCGTTATCCGGAGACGGGTAACCACCACTTGGAGTCTGATATCCACCGTCGGGCGAGGTATATCCACCACTTGGAG
>CAYLIJ010000083.1:656-5712 GCA_964383925.1 uncultured Puniceicoccaceae bacterium | reverse complement strand
TTTCGGACTTTGGTTTCAAAATAATTTCCCCAGATACGATTACTCAGGGGATTTCACAACTTCAAGGTCGAGCCAGGGTTCCAAATTCAATAAATTCAATCTCAGATAATAGTATTAAAGAATTATCGTCTATGCTTGGAGCGGATTGTTTTTTAATCGGTACTTTAAATGACTTGCGGGAAAGCACGATCGAACTCCCCTCTCTTAATCGAAAGGTGACCACTTATCAACTAAGGGTAAGTTATCGAATTCACTCAGTATCGGATGGAGGGTCTTTTTTAGGTAAAAGTTTTAGGGTGGAGAAAAAATTCCCCATCACTCAAAATGTAGCTATTAAATTGTCAAAGGAATCTATCCTGTCTGATTTAATCGACGACGCCGTTGCAGAAATTTCAAAGCATATCTTCCAATCTGACCTGCTCGCGGCTAAAACGATAACCAAATTCCGAAATACGAATCAGAGGGAAATTACAAATCCTCTTCCCCTTCAACAACCAGGTCTCAATCAGGTTGAGGTAATTATCGAAGCCAAGCTCCTGGGTATGCAAATGCCCCAATTGATCAAAAATGAAAAGGGCGATTTGGTTTTCTCAGGAAATCAATTCGATATTATTTCCACGAGTGCGGAGGTTGAGATCGACGGGCTTTTGGTAGGCAGTTCATCTGCGACTCAGAGCATTTCAATCCCCAAGGGTATTCATCGACTCAAGATTAGACATGCGGGGCATACCTCAGAGGAAAGATTGATTAACGCACATCAGGGTATGAAGGTTTCCATTTCAATCCAACCTAGCCCGGAGGAGTATGAAAGATGGCGTACTCAATTACTTTTTCTTGAAAATGCAAAGGCCGGAGCGGTCCTCACAGAAAACGAACAAAAAATTGCCGAGGGTATGATGGAATATTTAAAAAATTCAAAATTTGAAGCACCCGAAATTAATCTTAATAAATCTCTTTTCTAATGAAATATTATCTAACCACTCTTCTCTTTCTACTTCCTCAATTTTTTCTCTATTCTCAAAAGGAACCAATCGTCCTGCGGAAGATAGAAGCAACGCCCGCTGTTCAAAAACTCGCCCCTCCCTCCCTTAATTCCTACCTTGAGGCATTACCGGTTCATTTTATAACTTATTTAAATAAAACCGGTAAGTATGCAGTCGTCGAGTTGGATAGTATTGTAAGTGAATCAAATTTGGATGCTGAGTTAAGTTATTCCGATATCTTTGAGGCGGCGGAGAAAAAGATGATTCGTAAGCCAAAATATATCCTGAATTGCCGAGTGACTGCGTTTGTGGAGAAGCAGACCAAGCTGACTAATCCATTGGATGATTCCACACGTTTGAACCGGGACATCTTTGTGTCAGCCAGTATGCAACTCATTAATCGTGACCGACCAGAGGATCAAAAGACTTTCGAGGTGCCTGAGTATAACGGTCAATGGGATGAGGATCTATTTGGCACTCAATCGGGTGGCGATTTAGCGAGAATTAAAAAGATTGAACAATTTGCCAAGGAATCCGCCCGTCAAATGGCGGAGAATTTTGCGGCCAATTTTGAACAAAAGATTTATGTCTACCAAAAAGTCGGGAATCAATGCACCATTTTATCAGGCTATCAAAATGGGATTGAAAAAGGACAGGTCTATGATGTCGGAATCGCCAAGAATATTATTCATCCCATTACTAAAAAAGTGATGTCCGGTACGACTTTTACCAAGATCGGACAGATCGAGGTAATCGATACCCAGGCGGATGTATCCACTTGTAGAATTATTGAGGACCTCGGTATAGATACTAATGTGGAACCGGAAAATCTTCCCCTCGCCCGCCTTTCCAATTCATCACCAGTACACTAATTTCAACTCCCTGCATTCAAAAAATGAACAAGAAATTATTCCTCCATTTATTTACCTCTTGCCCTGTCCTTCTTTTCTGCTCCTGCGCGACTTATCAGCAAAGTACAAAGGAATTTCGGGCTTCTTGGGATGTAGGCAATGAAGCTGCGTCTCTCATACACCTTGAAAAAGCGGGGGAATCTATCAAGGCTGGGCACGATGAAGAATTGCTCTGGAATTTGGAAATGGCTTCCGTGGCTCGAGCCAATCAACTGAATGAACTTTCCGATTTCCATATTGGTAATGCCAAATCAATCACCGATTTGAAATTTGCAGGGGGTGCGATTAAGGCTAAGAATAAAGGAATAGGCGAATACACCGGACATTTTTATGATCGTAATATGCTCGAGATCTACCGGGCATTACGCTCTTTGGAAAAGGGAGACACCACTGCGACTCAGTCCGCATTTACCGAGCTCAAATTCAAACGCCAAGAAGCCAAGGATATCAATCGAAAAAAAGTAAATGCCGCCGAACAGGAGGCAATCGAAAGGGAGGATTTAAAATATAACGATTTTCTTGAATCTGGCCCGGTCAAAATTGTTGATCTTGTTGATGAGGAGGTCAGTAAGACTTATCAGGGATTTTACAATCCTATGGGCGATTATTTGCGCCTAGTTCTGACTAATCGGGCGGGTCAACAATATGACTTTGGGACCAATAAGAAAAACCTGACTGATGTGCTGGGTTCAAACAAAGCCTTTCTGATCGATGAAAAGAAGATTTCTCCCAATAATGAAACCTCTGCCACTTATGTCCTTATGGAAAGTGGAAGTGCTCCCTACCGAGTGGAAAAAAAATACCGCCTCCCTTTATTCCTTTTTTATAATGGAAAACCACCGGCCGGAATTCTATATGTACCTTTCGCCATTCCAAAACTTGAATATCGGAGCGATTATGATCATCGGGCCTTTATTCGGGTTGGTTCTCAATCTACTCCCATGGAAAGCCTTGTCGATATGGACGCTGTTGTAAGTGCCGAGTTTAAGGCTAAATTACCGGGTGAAATCGCCAAGGCTCTTGTTCAAACTGCACTTGCTGTCGCTTCTCAAGTTGCGATTGAAGCCGCTACTAAAGACCAGCAGCAAGACAGTGCAGCTGTGATGATATTCTCAGCAATTGCAAAAGTGGTCGCGGCTGAAGCGTTTACACAGGCGGATGAAAGATCGTGGTATACACTTCCCAAAAAAGTATTTGTTCAAAAAATAAAAACACCAGAAAATGGATCGTTTTCTGTGGAAACTGGTTCGGGGCAAAAAGTCGATATTCAGGTAAACCCCCAAAGTTTAACTAATTTTGTCTACTTAAAATCGATCTGTCGGGGAAATCCAATTAAAGAGATAAGTAATTTCTCATTTGACCCACTTATTGCTCTGAATACTATTTATACATCACCCTCTCGTATTCTCGCACATAAGTAATTTATTCCGATTCCCCTACAACCAACCAAAATAGTGAAGATTTCAATAACTCTTATCACACTCAGTCTTGGCTTATTTTCTAGCTGTGCCACCTATAATAAAAGCCCGGTGGCTACTTATGAAGATAATGGATTGGAAGATGGCAGCATGAGCCAATTAACGAATACGGATAGTAAGACGCGTGCCATCAAGGTCATTAATTCGTCCAAAAAGGTAGTAAGTGGTAATTTGGTTGCAAAAGTTGAAATTCAGAATTCTTCGGTTCATCCAATTCGCTTTAATTACAAATTTGACTGGCTCGATGAGAGTGGATCCTTGGATTCCTCTTCTTCGAGTTGGAAAAAATCCAGTATCAATGGAAATCAAATTATTTCAATCAGTGACATCGACCCTCGTGGAACGGCTTCCGAATTTAGAGTCTTGTTCAAAGGAATATAATCAATCGCCTCAAATTTAATTCATGAAAAAATCTCCTCTTCTCTTCGCCCTGCCTCTTGCCATCGCTCTTTTATTTTCATCTTGTCAGAGTGGAAAAACAATTCGGGTGGATGCCTCCCAGGTATCAGAGTATCGTGACCTCACTGTTCGCGACCTCGACGAGTTTTCAAGTAAGATGTTTGTCAAATTAATGCAGTCTCCTCTAGCCAAGACATCAACAGGCGAACCGCCTCGAATTGCGATTGGTCCAATGACTGCCCAGATTGCGGTGGAATTTCCTGAAGCTCTCCGAATTAATGGTCTTAAAAATGTGATTACCCAATCGGGTCTTGCGCGCATAGCTGGTACTAGCTCAAACAGTAGCCTGAACGATTTTATCAGATTTGCAAAATCACAACAGGGAAGAGCACAATCGAATCAGGCTGATTATGTACTTACTCAAAAAATCTTTGAAAATCGGGAATATCAAAATAGGGTTATTTTTAAAACCTACACCTATATTCTTGAACTGGTCGACCTCCGATCAGGATCAAGTAGCATCGGAGATGTAGTCGTCTCTGAAACCGAAAATATTATCAAACAGGTTCGCAAGTAGATTCAACTCAACTGGTATTTACTTCCATTACTCACCCGATTTCCGATAAAAGTGAAGGATAATGTTAATTGTCACTGTAGATTAGCGTTATACACCTAGAATAATAACGGAAATATTTATCACTATTTAGGTTGTATATTAGTTGTTTGTGAAGTTCATTGATGAGAATGCAGCTGTTCGCTCATTTTTTCAATATGTCTATTAAATGTATTACATTTACTCTCTTATATTGTGGGTTATATTTAAATGGGCAAGGACAAGTGGATTACAGGGGTATAGATATCTCTGCCATGAATCTATCTGGTACAGATTTATCGAACGCACAGTTTAATTCATCAACTATATTTTCTGATGGTACTAACGGGGTCAATCTCTCTGGGACCAATGCCGTAATTGCCTCGATTCAATCCGTGGATGCAGTCAACTTTTCAGGAGTCAATCTGACCGGGGTCAACTTTACAGGATCTAATCTGTCACAATGTATATTCTCTCCCGGCACTGTGTTTGCAACCGCTGGGGTCGCGGTCAACTTCGGTGCCAATGCGAACCTGGGCACCATTCAGGCGGGGGATGCGATCAACTTTGACGGCGTTAATCTTGTTGGGATTAACTTTACAGGATCTAACCTAGCCGCCACCCAGTTCACATCCACCACTATATTTTCTGATGGTACTAACGGGGTCAATCTCTCTGGGACCAATGCCGTAA
>CAYLIJ010000083.1:0-556 GCA_964383925.1 uncultured Puniceicoccaceae bacterium | reverse complement strand
GAGTCAATCTGACCGGGGTCAACTTTACAGGATCTAATCTGTCACAATGTATATTTAGTGTAACTTCTCTTTATGATGGAACTACAGTTTGGCCTTCAGGATTCGACCCCACTGCTGCTGGTGCTACTCTACAAAGTGGTAATTCAAATACCACTCCCACTGATCTGAACTCAACCGCTCCACTTAATTTTGCTGAGAACCAACCAATCGGATCGTTTGTCGGTGAGTTCAATGCGACCGATCCAGATGCTAATTCTACACTCCATTACTCGCTCGTTTTCGGAGCCGGCGATGACAATAACTCACTCTTCGCTATCGACTTAAACGGGACACTGACTACCGCCACCACTTTTGACTTCGAAAATAACGCTTCTAACTACTCCATACGGGTTCAAGCAAGTGACGAACAAAATGCAAGCGTTGAGGCTTCATTCACACTCATGCTAACCGATGTGTATGAACATAGTAACACTGCTCCCACCAATCTTAATTTTACCGCTCCACTTAACTTTGCTGAGAACCAACCAATCGGATCGTTTGTCGGCGAGTTCAATGC
>CAYLIJ010000082.1:4282-5817 GCA_964383925.1 uncultured Puniceicoccaceae bacterium | reverse complement strand
ACGAACATGGGAAGCATGTTCTCGGGAGCCAGCTTCTTCAATCAGCCGATTGGCGACTGGAATGTTTCCTCCGTTCAAGACATGAATGCAATGTTTTTACAGGCTGGCTCCTTCGATCAGAATATTGGAAACTGGAATACATCTTCCCTTAGTAACTCAGTCAATATGTTTTATGCCGCCGTTTCCTTCAACCAGGACATCGGGAGCTGGAACACCTCCGCTCTTACCAATATGGGTCAAATGTTCCTCGGAGCGACTGCCTTCAATCAGGATCTCAAAAATTGGAATACTTCCTTGGTCGGCAGTTTTTACAAAGCATTCTTTGGTGCGACTGCCTTCAATCAGGACTTAAGTGATTGGAATGTTTCGAGTGCCTATGCCATGACCGAAATGTTTGACGGTGCTTCCGCCCTCTCTGACACAAACAGGGGCAAGATCCACCAAGCCTTTTCTCACAAATCAGTTTGGCCTTACAATTGGTCCGTGTTCATTCCTAACCAAGCTCCATCGAACTTGCTCCTTTCTCATTCCCAGTTTGTAGAAAATCTGGCGATCGGGTCGGTAATAGGTACTTTCAGTGCCTTCGAACTCGATGCCAATGATACCCTGTCCTATTGGCTGATGGGCTACTCCCATCCGACCAACCAACTTTTCTCCCTCCAATCCACCAATGGAGTACTTCGAACTGCCACTAACTTTGACTACGAGACAAACGCCACCTCCCACAACTTGAGCGTAAAAGCCACGGATTCCTCGGGTGCCTCCACGGAGGGCAATTTTACAATCAAGCTAATAAACGACTCGACTGACGATCCCTTTATACCTCAAGCACTTTCCGATTCCAACTTCCAAACCGCAGTCAACCTTTGGTTTTCCAACCAGGCCGATGCAAACGCCACCTACGGTCATATCCGCGACTGGAATGTTTCCGCTGTGACTAATATGTCAAATGCATTCAAGGACCGAACAAACTTTAACGATGAAATCGGCAGATGGGATGTAAGCAATGTGACAAATATGTTTGCTATATTTTATGGTGCCTCTGCTTTCAACCAACCCATTGCCGATTGGGATGTATCCAAAGTTTCTACGATGCATAGTATGTTCCGTGACGCAAAGGATTTCAACCAGGACATTGGGTCATGGAATACATCGGGCGTTCGGAACATGCACTACATGTTTAATGGAGCCTCAGCTTTCAACAAATCTATTGGAAATTGGAATATCTCAGCCGTCACCTTTATGCATAGTATGTTCAAGGATGCCACGGTCTTCAACCAATCCATTGGCTCATGGAACCCATCGTCCGTTACCTCGATGCAAGCAATGTTCAATGGTGCTACATCTTTCAATCAAGATATTGGCTCATGGGACATTCAAAATGTCAGTAATACCAGCTACATGTTTAAAAACGCCATCTCATTCGATCAGGATATTGGGGATTGGAACACTTCCGCTGTCACAAATATGCGCAACATGTTCTACGGCGCTACTTCATTTAACCAGGACATTGGGTCATGGAATACATCTCTCGT
>CAYLIJ010000082.1:0-4182 GCA_964383925.1 uncultured Puniceicoccaceae bacterium | reverse complement strand
ATTCAAAATGTCACAAATATCAGCTACATGTTCAGCAACGCCAGTTCCTTTAATCAACCCATCCGAAACTGGGATACATCGGTTGTAACTTCCATGCAAGGAGTCTTCAGTTCCTCATCTTCCTTCAATCAGCCTATCGGTGATTGGAACGTCTCCTCAGTCACTAGCATGAGATGGATGTTTAAGGGTGCATCTACTTTTAACCAGCCTCTTACAAACTGGGAAATGTCATCCGTTACAAGAACAGATCAGATATTCCAAAACGCGACATCCTACAACCAAGATGTCAGCAAATGGAACCTTTCTGGCGACTTGAACATGACAGACATGTTCGATAACACCTCCGATCTATCCAATTCTAACAAAATCCTCATCCATAGTACCTTTTCGACTAATTCCAACTGGCCCTACGACTGGTCGACTTTTGTAACAGAGCAATATCAATCACCTAACGGGGACTACCAGACACCCGAAAGTAATTATTCCTCTCCCCATTCAGGTTATGAATTACCCTCGGGACATTTTCAAAGTCCCGACTCAAATTATCAATCACCTACTGATTACTACAAACCCAATTTAGACATTAACCAAACCCTCGTGGATCAAAATAATTCAACTACCTCAAAACCAACGCAGGTATATATTCCAATTGTAAAAACTTTTCCCGCAGTGCATGACGGAAATGGAACTTATCACATGAGCGGAGAAGTACTAACGGATGGGGGTTCAGCTCCCACTGAAGTCGGTATCATGGTAAGTGAAGATATTCTCTTTTTCGATCCAATCCGA
Source organism: uncultured Puniceicoccaceae bacterium (assembly GCA_964383925.1). Taxonomy (GTDB): domain Bacteria; phylum Verrucomicrobiota; class Verrucomicrobiia; order Opitutales; family Seribacteraceae; genus Seribacter. The sequence continues at coordinate 3,393 of CAYLIJ010000082.1, read as the reverse complement.
ATTTCTGCTCGTGCTGTTCCAAACTTTGAAGATTTCCATTTTTCCTACTCCAATCTAATTCCCAACACGACTTATTATTTCAAAGCCTATGCAATTAACGCAGCAGGCGAAAACTGGGGAAGTGTCAAAAAGTTTAGGACTGATCCAGAAACTGATTCCACCAGCTGGTACAAAGATGCGGAAGCATTACCTGGGGGTTGGAAAGAATCCGATTGGTTGGGAGTATTTCAACCCACCGATCATCAATGGATTTACCATTCGGAATTGGGCTGGCTCTACCCCTCCCCCATGCCCGACGGAAGCCTTTGGCTATGGAACGAGGCGGATGGTTGGCGATGGACCCAGCAAGGGGTATACCCCTACCTTTTCCGTTGGCGTGATTCGGCTTGGATTTACTTACAGGGACAAATCAACGGGCGGATTTTTTATTATAATTATTCGATCAAATCGTACGAGTAAATACAAGTCCTTCCATGGCTGATAGAGAAACGAGAGGATAAAATAAATTTTCTGTAAAAACTCACTGATGAGTACCCAAATATCAACTTTTTTGACCTCAATCCTTCGGAAGGCTTGACAAAGTTCTTGATCATTCCTCAAGTTCAAAGATGTGGAATTTATTTATGGATTAGTTGGTGGATTTGCGGGATTAAGTTTTGGTTTGGGGATCTTGATTTGGTTTATTTTCAAAAATAAAAGAGGAGCGAGTGAACTGGGGGAAGAATTAAAGGAAAAAATTCAGGATTTGGAACAAAATACCCACTCATTGAGCACTGAGAACCGGTTGCAAAAAGAAGAAATCCAACAGGCGGAAAAATTAGAGGCTGAATTACGCGAGCAGGTAAAAATCGTGGAACAGGAGAGAACCGAAAAGGCGACTCAGAATGTTGAACTTAATCGGAGGCTGGAAAATCAAATCGAGGAGCAGGAAAAAATTGCCAAGCAAATGCAGGAACGTTTCGAAAATTTGGCTAATAAAATTCTCGAACAAAAAAGTGCTAAGTTTACCGAGGCAAATAAGGTTAATCTTAAGGCCGTACTCGAACCTTTAGATAAAGATATCCAGTCTTTTCGTAAGAAAGTGGAGGATATTCATGAAAAGGATGTGACTCAGCATGCATCGCTAAAAGAATTTCTCGGTAATCTCCAACAATCCCAAGCCCAATTGAGCGAGGAGGCACGAAATCTAACTCATGCCCTCAAGGGGGACTCGAAAAAACAGGGCGACTGGGGAGAATTTATTCTCGAGCGTACACTCGAAGCATCAGGCTTGATTAAGGGGCAGGAGTTTTCAATGCAGGAGACTTTTGACCGGCAGCGTCCAGATGCCATTATTTATCTACCCGAGGGCCGGGCAATCGTAGTCGATGCCAAGGTCTCACTCACCGCCTATGAACGTTCAATTTCACTGGAGGACGAGGAGTTGAGTAAGGGAGCAATCAAAGAGCATCTACAATCGGTCAAAAAGCATATTGATGAACTCTCTGAAAAGGATTACTCCGCGATCGAGCAGATCAATACGCCTGATTTCGTGCTCCTCTTTATTCCGGTAGAACCTGCTTTTGGGGCGGCTCTTCGGGAAGACCCCAATCTTTACCAATATGCATTCGATCGAAAAATCGTACTGGTGACTTCCACCACTTTAATGGCCACGATTAAAACGGTGGCCAATCTTTGGAAGTTAGAAAAACAAAATAAACATGCCCATGAAATTGCTCGGCAAGCGGGCAATCTATACGATAAATTCTCTGGCTTTTTAACCAATATGGAAGATATCGGAAAAGCATTGCACAAGGCAATGGAGGCCCATGAAAAAGGGGTCGGTCAATTATCCACTGGGAGCGGAAATTTAGTAGGTCGAGTGGAAAAACTTCGTGCCTTAGGAATCCAGACCAAGAAAGAATTACCCGCTTCCTTTACTCAATTTGAGGAAGAGATAGAAACCCAACAGGAGGAACTCGGCTTAGAAGAGGATCAAGACTTGGATCGTTCAGCCTAGTAATAAACGTTCCTTTTTGAGTTTTTCTCGGTTTCACCTTTATTTTATCTAATATGTAACTTTACCGGGTAAATTGTTCATTACTCGAAAAGAGCGGGGCTTTGCTGAGGAATCAACTTGGTTTATCTTTCGACTAGAAGAAATTGGTTTCCCTGGAAGTATTTGCAAGGTATCAAATTGATTTTTTGCTGGAATAACCCTTCCCGGCAAGCTGGCTAAATGCGCATAGGAACGAAAAGAATCTTTACGAAAAAGCGGATCATCACTTTCGGCTTTTTGGGGTTGAATATTTTCAGGCATGATACGAACAGGAACCAGCTTTTGGCCTCGATCGTCGAGTACATCATCGAGATAAGCCAAGATTTTCTCCCGAAAAATTTGCATATTATCAAATCTGCCAAGCTCACGAAGTTCGTGGTTAACTTGGTCGAAATAACGAATGGTTAATTGATCGACTTCAGGATCCAGAGAAGGAAATAGTTTATCATTATCAGCCAGCCAATGGGCAAAGGCTTGGTATAATGTTGTAATCCTTTTTTTCGATCTCCACTTCATTATCAATGGGTTGATTCCCTAAACCAGCTTGTGCCAAGACTGCCTTGGGTTCAGGAATTAATTCAAAAATTCCTGGAACCAAAGGTTTTTGTTCCTCTTTTTGTTCCAGTAAAGGATCCGTGATAATGGGATTCTGAACGGGAGGGGTTATTTTTAAACCGATAATTTCTCTGAGGTCGGTCATACTAACACGGTCTTTTCCTATTTTATCAAGTTGTGTATTGATAAAAGTCAGTTTCCCCTTGAGCATATCATTCCCATTACTTGATTTTTCTCCGTCCATTTTTGGATTATTTGATCTCTTGTAAAATTCGGCCATTGATTCAACCGATCGACGAATTCGGAGTTCAGCAAGTTCACGAGTTTCCGGACTGGGTCGATAAATCTCATTCCCGGGTGCATAATCTGAGGTTCCGATGCTCGGATCATTATAGTATTTCTGGATCCGTTTAACTAGTCTATCAACGGTATGCTTGGAGCGCCCATTTAATCTCATTTCGTTAGATAAACTCCTTTCCCATCCCTCAATATTGGGCGGAGCAGAAACTCGAATACTCTTCATACGGGGAGCATAGTAAAACATTGCCGGACTTGAAGACTTAGATCTAACGGAACTAGGCTTAGGACACCGAGTCGGTGGAATATACTTAACAGGAGATTGAGGGTTAAAGTTTTTCTTTTGGACGGACGGAGGAATAAACTTCTTTCTAACAGGAGGGGTAAATTGAACGGGCTGTTCGGGAAATAATCCACAACAGTTGATTAAACTGTTCGCATTTAGGCAGTTAAAACTAAATAGAATTAAAAAAAATGATATTCCCAATTCGAATTGTAAAAAA
>CAYLIJ010000081.1:2502-5818 GCA_964383925.1 uncultured Puniceicoccaceae bacterium | reverse complement strand
CCCAAAAATATTCCTTATTACGCTGAACAGTAGTCCAATTCTTACTTGCGAACTCAATATCTCTGATTTTCCTTCGGTAATTAACAAGTTCACCCTTGGTCTTTCCTTCAAAGAGAAAGTTCCAATAGTTTTTATTCAAATCCACTAATTGATTGATTTTTCCTGCTTCATTTAGCAAATCCTTAATTAGTTTATTATCCGAATAGTGAGTCCCCGCGAATTTATCTGGAATTAACTCAGTTTTAATGGCCGCGGAAATGGAACAATCTAAAATATCAGTAACATATTTTTGGATAGGGGAAAAAATTGCCATTAAATCAGGGCATTCCCCCTGCCCTGCAAGTAGTTCCTGTACTCGTCTTTGAAACGGATTACTATCTGTAGAACCTACCCATTTTAGGGCTTCATTATAAGTTTGGTAGGGAGCTCCATTTATTTTAACCCCAGTTCTGGCAAGATTTCGGTATTCAATATTGGGGTTCCCTAAGATGAACTGCTCAAAAGTCTTAAGATAAACGAATAATCGACCCTCAACTGTAACTTTCTCCTGTGTATTGCCGGGTAATCTTTGCCCTTTATTTGAGTGCGAGAAGTGGGCGCCAGTATCAGAATATGCAGTGTCATCCGAATAATATCGTCCGTCATCCATGACTGCCATGTCCTGACCTATAAGCAGAACTTTTTTGCAACCGAATAGCCGAGAAAGATCAAGAACACAACCCGATACAGTACCTTGCTCGAGAATTGGCGTTCCGGGCTTTCTTCCAGTTCTTTGTTTAACAACATCAACAATTGGATTGTAGGTACACCAACTAAGTGTTCTACCCGAGAATCGACGCACGATTTCTGGGTATGCACTAAATGGACAGGCTAAAGGAACTCCCTCAATACTAACATTTTCGAAACCAGCCAGAGTCGGCGATAATGGATCGGCAGTTACTACCAAATGAGGTTTAATTCCATTATTAATAAGCTTTCGATAGGGACTATTACTTGCGACTATTATGGCTTTGTCCTGAACCTCCTTCAAGAAGTCGATCGACTCATCTAAGGATGGTCCGGCTCCAATCAGAATAAATGGAATATCAGAAAATTCATTCTCCATCTCTCCCACATCGGGTGAATGAGCAAGGTGTGGAAGATTTTTGAAAGTGTTTTTTTGAATATCTGTAGCAGTTCGGACATTCACTTCAACCAACGGGCGTACAACTAAATACTGCCTAACCAACTCATTACGCATTTGGTCGTAATAACCCTCATCCACCCCATGCAATGGTGAAAAGATGACACTATTTACATCACTGACTCCATTGAGTGCCGCTCCTTGAATATCGGCAAAAAAGGCATCATTCAATTCACCCACACCTAATACAAAGCGATCATTTGAGAGTAATTCACTTAAGTCAAATCGAGCAAGAGTCTCTCTAAGCAATGCAGGGTCCTTTTCAGCAGCTAAAAAATTGGTTCCCTTTCCGCTTTCTTTTAGAAAATGACTTAAATGAGAGCCATCCCCAAACCCAGTAACAGCATAAAGTGACTCAGGTGCTAACACTAAACTACTAAACCATCTCTTAAGAAGATTAGCCGGCTTATATTTGCCATAGACAGGGAAAGAGAACTCACCTCTTTGCAACATCAATGTGCAAGTGGAATCAGAGTCTTCATAGAAAAAATCTAGTGGCATTCGCTCGCCGACCTCTAAAATTCTCTTAAGGACAACTGGAAACCTTTTTTGCAATACAATCGCATTTTGGGGTAAAATTGATCTAGCCTTCATGCTGTTTTCACTTTCTCTTGTAGGAAAGGAATTATATTTTCGGCAAATAACTTCCTCGCTCTTTTAAAAACGGGGAGGAAATTTATGCTTAATTCATCAGATAATGAAGATGGATCACCCTGCTGAAACGCGGTTATTATAACTCCCAAGGAATCTGCCTGCTCCCTTGTTACCTTCTCTAAAGAATCCTTCCAGGGCGGATCGTAAGTTTGTGCGTAGGGTGCAAGATTATCTAATAGGTCCGCAAAGGGTTGAACTTTATTAATAAACTCGTTCATCCTTTGAAATACATCCGACCAGGCAATTGATAGGATATTTCGGATGTAGGCTTCGAATTCCTTTTCCGCGGTACTTAAATGATTCATCGACTCAATAATTAAGCGTAAAGTAAGTTCATCATGAGAAAGGCTAATTACTTCAATTTTCTCATATTTAGATGGAGACTCGCCACTTGCAACAGTGTCAACGCCATCCACAATAAACTTAACCACTGCTCTTCCATTCTCGCTCAGCGCCCCCATGAGTAGTTCGTAGACATGATTAGGGTCCGTTGGGATATCGCCATCGAACACAACCTCTTCACCATCTGCGATAACGCTGCTCATTTTGTAATAACTATCACATCATTTCAGAAATTAAAAGAATAGAAAAACAAAACTTAATCTTTTTAATAAAAATAAATAATTACTTAAAAACTTTACTAACAGCAATTTAAGATAATGTAAGAACATAATTATAAAATAAATCTAAAAAAAAACTAAAGCTCACATCCACTTAGTCGACTATCCAAAGCGTTGAAGACAAGGAGGTCGACAACAAGGGCTTCAAACCCCTTCAAAAAAAATAGTTAAAGCGTCACGGACGACGCTTTCACAAAGTCAAGGAGGACAAACAGTGAGTATAACAATAAATTCAAATCAAGCAGCGTCATATTCGGCGCTCAGTATGAAACGTGCAAACAATCTTCTCACGAAGAGTTTGCAACGCTTATCTAGTGGTAAACGCATAGTCTCGCCAAGCGATGACGCAGGTGGATTAGCTGTAGGCATGAAATTGCAAAGCAGTTTAAAAAGAGCCGCGGCATCAAGGATGAATACGCAGAATGGTGTTTCATTCTTACAGATGCAAGATGGCGTTTTAAAAGTTACAGGAGAAATCCTAGATCGTATGTCTGAGCTAAAGAGCTTTTACAACGATGTATCAAAAGGAGCCGCTGATCGTGAGACTTACAATCACGAATTTAAAGAGCTTCAAAAAGAACTTGGAATGTTACAAAATCAGAAATTCAACGGAGTTTCTCTTTTTGCAACTATGGAACCAGATAACAATCCTCTTAAGATCAATACTTCTGATGACGGACTTGGAGATAAGATTGAGCTATCAAGGACTGGTTTGTTTGAAAACTTAAAATCCAAATATGGTGCAGACAGCGTTCTTAATAGTGGTTCTCACGGAGAGTACCGACAATTAATTGGCGATTTCACTAGAGATGGCGGTTTGGAAGATTCCACACCAGGCAAAACATCACGTGCTTATTCT
>CAYLIJ010000081.1:0-2492 GCA_964383925.1 uncultured Puniceicoccaceae bacterium | reverse complement strand
GTGCAGTAGTTTACAAAAATGGCCCCACCGCTGCTGAGTCTGGTTATTTTATGTCATTAACTGGAGTAGGTTCAGGAACTAAGATTGAAGACACAGGTGGATCTACTTCACAGTGGATTCGACTTGCTGACAAGGGTGGTAAAGGATTTGCAGAATCTTTCCCACTCGCACCTGAATACGATCATACAAACTTGAAATATAATTCTAAAGGTGAGCAAGTTTCTTACCTCAAAGGCGATGTAGTTAAAGTACAGGCACATTACGCTAGTCCAGGAAGTTATTTCTACCTAAAGGCACAGAATGATGTACCTCGCGGTGTTGGTATAGAGAGTCTATTTGCAAGTAATCAAGTGGGCACTTCCGGATACTTTGATTATGTCGGACAAGATCGCTCAAACGGTGCGACTGTCGGCGACAAGCCAATTACTGAATTCCTACGTACTAATAGCGACCTCAATTCTCCTGTTAGTTTTGCACAAACTGTACTTGACTTACGTGATCTAATGCTAGCAAGTGCGTCGAATGGTTATACTCCTGATCATATTATGGTAAATGGGAGTAGTATTTATACTACATCTGGAGATTGGGGCGTCGACTTATGGAATCCAAATGCCTCTTTCAAGGAAGGTGATTTACTCTTAGATAATACTAATCCAGCATCACCTAGTATTTTCCAATTTAACTCACTTGTTAAAGGAACTTATAGCGGAGGTGCATTTGACCAAGGATCCTATGTGTTCTCTGACGGAGCATGGTTACAAGCCGGTAGTGCTGCAACAGCTACAGACATTCCTAGTAACCCAGCTAATTTGATCTCGATTTCAGCTACACCCATGGCAGCAGGTGATGCGATTCACGCTGAGAACAGTACTGTTGTTCGTGTGGCTAACTCAAATATGAAAGGTACATTTGACCCTAAGAAAGCATATGCCGTAGGAGATGTAGTTTACGGCGGAGTCAACGGTGCTGGTCAAGGTAAGTATGCAGAAATTGGTACAGGTTCAGCACACCTTGGCACATGGTCCTCGGGTACTGCTGTAGGAGCAACAGAGACTGTATTTAGAAATGGTATAATATACGAGTCCACTGGTGGGCTTGCGATAACTGCTGCTAATAATACTTCAGCCAATTTCGCCGCTAACTTTACGGCACTCACGACTGGGGGTAACTCACCATCAACTGATGACTTACTTACAGCTAGTGGTGGTGCAGGGACCGACAGGACAGCAGCAGTAACCGCCGCAGGTAAAGCAACTACAGGTACTACCTATTTCACAAACAGTCCTTGGCAATTAGGAAACCCTGGTGCAGCAGCAGACTCTCGAATTTCCAAAACTAACGAGTTTACGACTGTAGGTAATTCTTCAAAATGGGTAAAAACTCACTACTCTCACTTGCAGGGTACTACAGTTGGAACTAGTTACACTCGTGGCGACAATATAAATTATCAAGGTAAGAATTACATCTATACCTCCCACTTGGATTCAAATGATGCTATTTACAAAAGTCCTTCAGACGACGGATTTACTGAATTCGCAGATTTACTCCGATTGGGTGCAATATCAGAAGTACCAATGTACATCGATACCGTTGGCGGAGGAGGAGCACCAGGAAACCCTGACGATATCTACTTCCGTCCAAACCAGGATCTGAAGTTTATTGATAGACTCCCAGGTTCGGGTGAAGTTCGGTCAGCTAATATGGCACGCCGTACTGATTCTCCAACAGCTCCAGGGGATTCAATATTCAATTCTCCAGACGATGCTTTCTTTGGCGGTCTTGAACCCGGCAATGATGGAATATACGGCACTATGGATGATTTCTATGCATCCACAAGTGACCCGGCCATTGCAAGAGCAAGTGCCCATCTTGACGCAGATGCAGACAATAACAAAGATCTTCTTGATTCAGCTAATGGACTTGAGAACTTTAGTGTAGCAGACTTTGTTGACTACATCCAGACCCTAGCTAATGTTCGTGCCATTAACGGAGGAACAATGTCCCGTTTGAGTTACGCTGAGCGTATCTTAGAGGAGAATGAGATCAACCTAGGTGCAGCTACCTCCCGCATTATGGATGCAGATATGGCCGCAGAATCAACCAAGATGGCTCGCCAAAATGTACTTGTACAGGCAGCTGCCTCAATGGTAACGCAAGCCAACTCGATGAATAATATTGTTCTTAGTCTTCTTCAGTAAGACCTACTAGTCCGATATATCATTAGTCTAAAGCGTCTATTCGCTAAAGCTTAGTAATCTTAATCAAAACTTGGAGATAATGTACGAGCTATTTACATATTCTAAAAAGAATTTGCTCTTTGAGAAGAAGGTCGCACTACCAGGAAATCCTGGTAGTGCACCTCCTCCCTCTCCAGTTTATACAATCGGCAACACCAAGATCACTCAGGATACCACAACAGACTCAAGACGCCGGAATATCCCCCCAATTCGGATAAGCAAGACGAAGTTACCCCAGAAGGGAGAACTTCATCG
>CAYLIJ010000080.1:0-6114 GCA_964383925.1 uncultured Puniceicoccaceae bacterium | reverse complement strand
TGAAGCAGGATGATTTTCCTGAATCGATGGCTAATTTGTCATCTCACCTTAAACTCAGGGACGATTTAACTTTTATACAGAGCCTTTATTACACCGGAGATAGGACAATCCCTTCGGCCTACAACCCAATTCCGATCGACGACTATTTACGTTTGGATTTGGGTTTTGTTTGGCAGGCTAAAGACAATTGGGAAATTGGCTTGTTCGGGCGTGACCTTTTAGACCCAGGGCATGCAGAAAATATGTACAACGATCTTGATGTTGAACCCGGTCGTGTAGAGCGAACTTTCCTACTCAGTATTTCAAAGAAATTTTAATTATCCGTGTCCTTATTTAAAAACAGATTCAAATATTACTTACGAGCAAGTGTTCTACTTGTCTTGTTTGCTACGATTTGTCTGGATTTAGGGTCATTATCAGCGTCTGGTCAAAATAGAGCGAGCGAACAAGATCGTAGGAATGCACGAGTTCAGGCTAGTTACATTACAAGACTGGTTAAATTTATTCGTTGGGATGATAATAGGACAGCAGAATCTAAAAAATTCAAAATAGTCGTAATCGGAGACGAAAACCTCGGGCTTGTACAGTCCCTTGAATTCTTGGTACAGCAAAGTAATTTATCAGCAGGTGGTTTGCCCGTTCAAGTAATTCATTATCCTAATTCCCAAGCAGATGAAGCACTTGAATTTATTAATAAGGGTACTGAATTTGTTTATTTTACTCGGGATTGCTTACTTACCACTAAAGATGTTACGCCTATTCGCAATGGAGCATTAATGATATCCGAAGGTCGTGAATTTGTTGAGAATCAAAAAGGTTGTATTGCATTCGAGCAAACAAGGAATCGAATCAAACTAATTGTGAATGAAAATTGTTTTAAAAGGAGGTTTGCCAAATTGGATCCTGTGCTTACTTCTTTACGGAGCGTGGTTGAAGTGGTGGATCCTTCACTCTAGTTGTTTTCTTTTTTGTATCTGTAATAGAAAATTATTTTAGAGCAGCGAGTTGAATTGAAACTTTTTTATTATTCTCACCTTTAGAGTCGCAAACTAAGAATTTAATTTCAGTACCTATCTTAAGAGAGCGAACATAGGTTATGAAAGGTTCGATTCTTTGGAACACTTTTCCATTGGCTTGCAGCATAATATCTTCGTCTTTTATTCCTGCTTTTCCACAGACTCCGCTTGGAGAAACTTGTCTAAAGAGAAGCCCCTTGATTTCAACGGGCAATTCTTTAAGTAAGTAAGGAGATTGCCCCCAAAGTTCCTCCACTGCTGATTCAATTGTAGGTGATATAATAGTGGTTTGCTTTTCAACAAGATTTTTGATCGAAGGAAGGGCGACTGCTGAGCTTACTCCTTGATGACCATTCTCAGTAGTGACTCCGGCAACTTGGATTGCAAATATTTCTCCTTTTTGATTAAACCAGGGACCGCCTGAAGTTCCAGGTGCTGCAATTCCCGTAATTGGAAAAGTATTAGTAAATGCACCATCGTACCATGAATACGATTCAGCTCTCCGTGCGATTGTTCCCTGGAGCAATAGATTATGTCGGAAGATAGGTGATCCCATCAAAAATACCCGGGTTCCTTCAATGGGTACATTTTTGGCAAAACGAAGTGCCGGATAGCCGTTTTTTTGTTTAGGCAGTGAAAGCAAAGCGAGATCACTTCCTCGATTACTCGCAATTAGGCGGAGGGGAAGTCTACCCAAACTTTTTGAAAGGGCTTCGATTTTTTTCCCCTTTTTTTTAATTACATGAAAAGCCGTTACAACTAATCCCTCTTCATCTAAAATAACTCCTGATCCATCCAGTCTTCCCCCAACAAGAATCTCAAGACAACTGGGAGAAATTTTCGAATAGAGGTCAATTTTGGCACTTACTAAAATCGAAGTAGAAAAAAAAGGAATTAAAAGAAAGGTGAGAATATGCCTAAAATAAAATGTCATAAGATCTATCCTTCAATATCATTCCAATTCTGTAAAACATATCTTTTTTTGAATAGCTTACCTTTTTCTCTTAATAATTGTTAATAAAAATGAAATTGCTAGGTAGAAAAAAAAACTTATTCACAAAATGTGTTTTTTAATCGAGCCAAGCCGTGCTACCTTCTAAACATATTTTATGGGACTTGTTACTAAAAAGTTACAAGAGAGGTTAAAACACTTCGAACGTTTTGCGTTCGAAGCAATCTAAATAGATATTATGAGTATTACATATCGAGAAGCAAAGCGGATACTTGCTAAACAAGAGGAAGCGCGGGAAATTATTAATAGTTACAGGGGGATGGAAACTCTGGGGAAAAGACTACAATTGAAAAACAATAAGGAATTGATCCTCAAATTGTTTGAAATTGAAGGCGATGACTCCATTGTTGAAGTTTTCACCCACCTGAAGGCTCTCTATGAAGAGCAGTGGGGAGATGCAGAAGCAACGGCACCACCGGAGATGCCCGGACAGGTTGAGGAAGTTTTAAACTCAGAAAAGATCGATACTCCTGCCACCAAAATTGAATCGGAAGAAACTATCGAAGTTACCAATTAACTATTTCCCAACTTCTTCTTGCAATTTAGTGGATTGCCTCAATGTTAGAATGAAACTCTTTTACTTTTGAACCTCACACAAAGATTCAAGCCCCCAACCTGTTTGTCTGGAAGCATTCTTCTATCGCATCCAAGTCTTGTGGATCCCCATTTTTTAAAGAGCATCCTATTTATTTCCGCCCATTCAGATGATCAAGGTACATTGGGCGTCATTTTAAACCGTCCCCTTGGCCAAACTCTTGGTGAACTTGATCTTTCCTTCAAAAATAATAGTTTTGCCGATGTACCGGTTTTTGAAGGTGGTCCTGTTGAGACTGATAAACTGATTATAGCTGCATGGGAATGGTTGGATTCTGCCACCTCCTTCAAACTTTATTTTGGGATTGATCTTGAAAAAGCTGAATCATTACGACTTGAAAATAGTTCTATTGAAATTGCATGTTTCCTTGGGCACTCCGGATGGTCTCCTGGTCAATTGGAAGACGAGATGAAGGAAGATGCTTGGTTGGTTTCTGCTTTGAACCATGATCTTTTTTCCAAGATGAAACAAAAAAAGAAGATCTGGAAGAAAATTGTCGGTTCTATTAATGATGAATTACGCCTTGCGGTAGATTGTCCCGAAAATCCATCGGCGAATTAATTTCTAGAACTCTCTAAATAGTATAAATTTATTACTTTATTTGCGTGCTATTCTCTTTGGCATTCATTTTGCTAATTATTTATTTACTTTTTCACAAAACAATTAATTACCCGTGAGGGTATCCCTAACTAAACAATCTATGAGTAAGCATAAACTAGAATACATTTGGCTCGACGGCTATCAGCCAGCACAGAGCCTCCGAAGTAAAACGTTAGTCGTTGAGGATTACACCGGCAAATTAGAAGATACAAAGCAATGGTCTTTTGATGGTTCCTCAACTGAGCAAGCAACAGGAGGCGCATCAGATTGTCTACTCGAGCCAGTTGCAGTTTATCCAGATCCTGATCGCTTTGGTGGTGATGGATGGCTTGTAATGTGTGAGGTTCTTAACGGAGATGGAACACCCCATGAATCTAATGGCCGGGCATTAATTAGCGACCACGATGATGATTTTTGGTTTGGCTTTGAACAGGAATATACCCTGATTGACCCTGACACCAACTTACCCCTCGGCTTTCCTGCCAATGGCTTCCCCGGGCCTCAAGGACCGTACTATACTTCTGTGGGTGCAAATAAGACCAAGGGTCGTGACCTTGTTGATGAACACCTTCACTTGTGCCTAGAAGCAGGTTTAAATGTGGAAGGCATAAACGCCGAGGTTATGATGGGACAATGGGAATATCAAATTTTTGCAAAAGGAGCCGCTTCTGCTGGTGACCAAATTTGGTTAGCCCGTTACCTTCTCGAAAGGACAGCAGAAAGTTACGATATTGCGATCGACCTTCATCCAAAACCTGTAAAAGGGGACTGGAATGGTTCTGGTATGCACGCAAACTTTTCAAATGGAGCGATGCGAGAAGAGGGTGGTGAAGATCTCTTCAAGAAAATTTGCGAAGAGTTTGGTAGGAATATTGATCGTCATATTCGCGTGTATGGCGCCTATAATGAAGAACGTCTTACTGGTGCCCACGAAACTCAGTCAATTGACAAGTTCAGTTACGGAGTTTCTGATCGTGGAGCATCGATACGGATACCAGTAGGTACTATTCAAGATGGTTGGAAAGGCCGATTGGAAGATCGTCGTCCTGCTTCAAACGGAGATCCCTATAATATCGCCGCTGTTATTATTAAGACAACTAAGGAAGCTTTGTCTGACTAAATTTTCTAAAGTTTTATTTTAAAAGGCGATGGAGTAATCCATCGCCTTTTTTATTTCCGTTTTTTCATCACGATCGCAAACTCATCTCCATCATTACAAAAGAATCGAACGGCCAGATAATAATGAGAATTTTGCTGGTAAAGGTTTGTTTTTCGTTCACCTTTTTCAATCCAGGATACTTCAACCGCTTGTGCCTGTTCGCTCATCAAAGTCCCGTGCCGATTGAATTCTTTTTCTTGACCATGCGTTCGCACCATACTCCATCCTTTTTCAGACCATTCTTTGATCACATCATCTTTTTCAGGAGCACATGAGAAAAGTAGAAGAAGGGTTAGGAATGCGAAGAAAGTTTTAATATTTTTTTACCTGCTGAGTTACTTGTCCAAACTTATTTAGATTTTACCTGCGGGACGCTTCGATTTAGCCAGTTTTTCATGGAAATTTCCCCCTAATGTGGAAAGCTTTTCTACCACCTTGGGAAATTCCGATTTCAAATCTTTTGATTCCCCGATATCATTTTCCAAGTCAAATAAGGATAACTCAATCTTTGCCTGAGTATATTTGGTTGGAATTCCATCCGTTCCACCAGGTTTCCCCGCCATCGTTCGATATCCATGAGGGAAATGGAGTTTCCATTTTCCCTGACGAATCGCTTGCAATTGATTTCCATAGTAGAAATAATATGCTTTTTGGGGAGACTTGGCGTCATCTTTAAGCATAAGGGGCATAATGTTTTTCCCATCAATCCTATGCCCAGGCAGTTTGGCCCCAATCATTTTGGCCACCGTGGGTAATAGGTCGATAGTCATTGCGGGTTCTTTACACACTGAATTGGCGGGGATTTTACCTGGCCACCAAGCTAGGGTGGGCTCGCGACAGCCTCCGTCAAACATTGTGCCTTTTCCCTCGCGTAAGGGTGCCGCCGAGCCGGCATGGTCTCCATAGCTGAGCCATGGTCCATTGTCTGATGTGAAGATGAATAAAGTATTCTTTTCTAAATTATGCTTCTTTAATGTTTTCATAATCTGTCCGACGGACCAGTCGACCTCCATCATTACATCACCAAATAAACCGACTCCACTTTTCCCCTTAAATTTTTTAGAAACATAGAGTGGGACATGAACCATACTGTGGGGGATATAGGCAAAGAAAGGTTTATTCTTATTTTTTTCGATAAAGGAGACCGCTCGTTCCGTGTACTGGGTAGTTAATTGTTCCTGATCTTTCGCGGATACCTTGGGATTGATGATTTTATTTCCATCGATCAAAGGTAAGTGAGGGTACTTTTTTAATCTTTCATTCATAGGTAAGTGCAGGATTCCCGGGTGATAGGGCCACATGTCATTGGAGTAGGGAAGTCCAAAGTATTCATCAAACCCATGTTGCATCGGAAGGAATTTTCTATGGTGCCCCAAGTGCCATTTCCCAAAACAACCAGTTGCATATCCCTTCTGCTTACAAATTTCTGCAATCGTGACCTCGTTTTTATTAATTCCAATGTTCGATTTGGGTCCGAGAGCACCCAAAATTCCAATCCGTACATTATAACATCCGGTAAGTAAACCGGCACGGGATGCCGAACAGACTGCCTGAGTCACATAAAAATCGGTAAACTTACGACCCTCCTTGGCCATACGGTCTAAATTCGGGGTGGGGAAATCCTTGGCCCCGAATGGTCCAATATCGGCATAGCCCATATCGTCCATAAACATGATTACCACATTGGGTGGTTTTGCCGCTAAGAAAACGGTAAATAAAAGAAATAGAAAAT
>CAYLIJ010000079.1:4298-6682 GCA_964383925.1 uncultured Puniceicoccaceae bacterium | reverse complement strand
TCAGATATTCAATTAAATTTCCAACTTACACTTACACTTAAATCAAGCGACTCTTACGAGGGTAAATTTTAACGATTAAATACAAATTAGAATCATTACATGAAAGGCAGTTTATATCGAACGGAAGTTACATCATATTATTACTTTGGCTTTAAAAAGCAGCCCTATTCCATCTAAACAATTTAAAATACATTCCTATGAATAATACACATTCTTTTTATACGCCTAAGTCCAGCATCCGAAAGTGTTTTGTTTTAATACAACTTTTCAATTAATCACAGCAACTAACTTTTAATACATCAAATAAACTTCAAAACCTAATTTATCATTATAACACGAAAGGCGATATAGATCTATTCAGCATATAATCCTACTAATGTTTAGTTGTACATTCTACATGTACACTAATAAGCACTACATTAAATGTACCTTTGTAACCACTTTAACTACTGAGTTCAGTCGTACTCATTGGTTCCAAAGTACCATACTTTTGGATTAAATCTAATTTTTCAATTTATCACATTTTATATTATTAAATACTTAGTAAACCAATTTTATAATAAATATTACAATCATGCGTAAACTAATAACAAACAGAGGATTAATTCCAATTAACAAAATTAATCAAACCACGGAAATAAACCGAATTAATACTTTCGGTCAAGGTTCTGTCTTCCCCAGTACAAAGCATAATCATGGAGTTGGTCGGAACAAAACCAAAGTATTATTCTCATCGAATTCAAGGCAGACTGTAATGAGAAAAAATCTACAAGAAGGGCTAATTTATGTAAATAAACAGTATAACAACCTTATTGAAATTAATAATCACATTCGAAGTATAGTGTCCTCTCATTACAATAGTAGACTGAATTCAGAAAATGTCTGGAGTATCTACCTGGATTCAATAGTGGTACTTTCGGAAGAACGGTTTTCCAATTTTTCTTTGTTCGGCAATGGTTCTGAACCACCAATTAGAATTCACCTAATACAAGATGGTGTCAGGTCCATTCATGAAATCCCGGTCAATCATCTTCTTAATTGCTTACACTTCCAATCATTACTCCATTCCGGAACTCAATTAGATCCGCCACCTGAAAAACTACTTCATTATTGTGTCCAAGAGGTTGTCCAGCAAATGCTATTGACCGATAGAGAAATCGAAAAGGTGTCAAACACCCTGAATGTGTTTAACCATAATTCTGCCACTAATGATCTACTCCTACACGGGGGTAATGGAATTACTAATAATGAACAACACTCTCGGTACAAGAATTCACTTACATTACTTAATCAATTTTTTCGCAGACTTGGAAAAGCTTAATTCTCAATTCGGCTATTTCATTCAATCTTAACATTAAATCATTTTAGACAAATCTTAATACATGGGTGTCGCACCCATACTTAATGCGACAACGGTAGCAAGGACGCTACCAAAAAATTAATCAAGGAGGATTAAATTATGCCAATAGTAGTAAATAGTAACGCTTCGGCCA
The DNA here is from genome assembly GCA_964383925.1 of uncultured Puniceicoccaceae bacterium. Classification (GTDB taxonomy): domain Bacteria; phylum Verrucomicrobiota; class Verrucomicrobiia; order Opitutales; family Seribacteraceae; genus Seribacter. Next base: position 5,189 of record CAYLIJ010000079.1, on the reverse strand, counting down.
CCCAAGCGTCATTCAACCTGAGTCGGGCCAACGACTCATTACGTAAAAGCTTAGCTCGATTATCATCAGGTAATCGTATCAATTCACCAGCAGACGATGCTGGAGGGTTAGCAGTTGCGTACAAACTCAACTCAAAATTAAACCGCACGGAAGCTGTGATTCAGAATTCGCAAAATGCACTATCTTACTTACAGGTGCAAGATGCAAGCTTAAGTACAGTGGGTAAAGTTCTCGACCGTATGGCTGAACTTCGTACCATGGCTGCTGATATAACCAAAAATTCTGGAGATATCGAAAATTACACAAAAGAGTTCGTAGAACTTCAATCGCAACTAAACCAAATACATAAGGAAACATTCAATGGAATAAGTATATTTGGTGCAACTGCCTCAGCGGCAGTAGCAGGCAAGCTCGAAAAAGGAACATCTAGCTATTTAAAAGCAGATGGGACAACAGCTGATTTTACTACATTCTCGAGGGAGTTGATAACTCATCCTGATGGTCAAAGTGATGCGGGAAGCATATCGCTCAATGTGGTTAACCTGCAATTTGTATTATCACTTGGCTCATTAGCAGCTAATGGTGCTGCAGCTGGTGGTTATGACCTAGGTAACATTGACGCACTTAATAATGCAACAGGTACTACTGATGGCTACATCGACAGCATTCTAAATGTAAGTGTAGGTCAATTCACCCAAGCTATTGAGAGACTTGCAGATATGCGTGCCGAAAATGGGGCGGAGCAAAACAGAATCATGAATTCAATAGATTTACTTCAATCGAATATGACTAATCTGGAATCTGCCCATGGTCGAATCATGGATGCAGATATAGCCTTAGAGTCCACCCGTTTCGCAAGGCACAATGTACTAGTCCAGGCAAGTGCTGCTA
>CAYLIJ010000079.1:0-4198 GCA_964383925.1 uncultured Puniceicoccaceae bacterium | reverse complement strand
TACTTCAAAGTAATCTGACCAATATCGAGGCTGCCCACGGTCGCATCATGGATACAGATATAGCTTTAGAGTCCACCCGTTTCGCAAGGCACAATGTACTAGTCCAGGCAAGTGCTGCTATGACTGCACAAGCGAACCAATTAACCAACGTTGCACTACAGTTATTAGGATAACCCCAATTAAGATTTAAAACCACCCTACTCTCACAAGGAAGTGAGAATATTATAACACCAAATCAAGGAAGATAAAAAAATGCCAATAGTAGTAAATTCAAACGCGAGTGCGACCTCAGCCTCGTTTAACTTAAGTCGGGCCAACGACTCATTACGTCAAAGTTTAGAACGCTTATCATCAGGTAAACGTATCAACAACGCAGCAGATGATGCAGGTGGGTTGGCGGTTGCTTATAAACTCAACTCTAAAATTAATCGTACGACTGCGATTCTCCAGAACACCCAAAATGGATTATCATATTTGCAGGTCCAAGATAGCGGTTTACAAACTGCAGGGAAGATAGTGGATCGAATGTCTGAGTTGAGGGTAATGGCCCAGGATATAACTAAGAATAGCTCTGATATCGAAAATTACTCAAAAGAGTTTGTGGAACTACAGTCACAGTTAAATCAGGTTTCTAAAGAGAAATTTAATGGGATTAGTCTATTTGCAAATTCTGGTGCAACAGCTGCTGGTACATTAATTAGCGGCACAGGTTCTTACATCGACGGTACAGGTACTGCCAAAACTTATAACACTTTTGGAAGAACTTTAACTACTCATGACTCTGGCGAAATCACTGCTGGTAGCGTATCCATAAATGTCGTAAATTTCCAATTCATGTTGTCTGTTGGTACCATAGACAGTGGAAACGGAGCCGCGAATGTTGATTTAGGCAATATAAATGCTGCAAACACAGGAACCGGAATCGGAGCAAATGGGTTCGTGTCAGACATCACACACATCGCGGTATCTCAATTCACTAGCATAATCGAACGAATTGCTGATATGCGTGCTGAAAACGGTGCAGAGCAAAACCGAGTCTTAAATACGATGGATTTACTTCAAAGTAATCTGACCAATATCGAGGCTGCCCACGGTCGCATCATGGATACTGATATTGCTTTAGAGTCCACCCGTTTCGCAAGGCATAATGTGCTAGTACAGGCAAGTGCTGCTATGACTGCACAAGCGAACCAATTAACCAATGTAGCACTACAATTATTGGGATAGGCTTCCGGATCTTCACTCAGCTTATTCAGCCATTAAAATATCTATCAAGACACATCATTAATCCTACAATTTTCTTAAATGTAATTAAATATGCAACTTACTAACTTCGCATTTATGTCATCAAGGCAACAATATCTTGATGCACAGAGAGCTACAGCTGTATCTTCAGCAAAGATAGCAACATCTTCTAGACTAGATTACTCCAAGGAAGACATCGCTGCTATTTCACAGGCTAGCAAAATTAAGTCAAAGATGCTCTCAGATAAATCATACATTCAGAATCTTCAGTCAGCTCGTTCATTTCTTAAATTCCAAGAAGAAGGTTACATGAAAGTTTTTAATATCTATCAACGAATGGAGGAACTTTCCAGTGAATCTTTGTTGCAGCCAAAAGGAATCAATAATCCCCTTAATCAAGAATTTAATGAATTGAATAAACAACTCTCTCAAATCAAACAAGCCAAATTTAATGGAATATCTATTTTCGACCCAGTGGCGACTTGCGGAAAGATTGTAGATATTCCAGTAGAAGGCTCGGCACTTGATTACACCACGAGAGAATCGGGCGTGTTACAAACAATCAGGGGGAAGTCAGTTGATGTTAATGCTTACGGAGGAAAACTTTCTTTTAACGTAAACTCTGGAGGAGCCGGTGAAATATACCGTGTTTTTATGGGTCAAACTCAAATTTTTTCTACTGGTCCTACTTTCAAAGGGGATCCAACAAATGTAGAAATTAATAGAACGGCTAGCGGGACCGACCCCGATGAAGATAACCCGGCCAATCCTGCATTGCAAAGTCAAATTCTAAATAATGATTCATGGCAAACTTCAGGGAGCGCCGGCAATGGCGATACAGATACAATCACATTGGATTTTGGCCCAGGTGTGGAAACTTCCTTCGAAATCATTCTAGGAAACTCCAATGTAAATGAAAGTTTTAACACCGGTTCAAATCCCCAAGGAAAACTTAAGGATGAGGGAGGTAAGATTAGAATTTCTAACTTAGGTGCCAAGTCCACCGAAACACAACTTTCAATTCATGTTGAAACGAGTTCTATTGGCGTAATATCTGATGTTGAATTCGTACCGAAGTTTTTTGACCAAAAGCTTGATATCAATACCTCAAGTAACCAAATTGCACTTAAAGCAGTAGGATTCGAGACCTTTGAGAATTTTTCAATCGACTCATCAGCAAATGCCAAAAAAGTCTCGGACAAACTTTTGGGAATGAGTGAAATTATGGGGGAAATCGAATGTATCGGGGCGAACTGGCTTCCTAAAATCGCATCTGCGATCAATCGTATTGACTCAGAACTCTCAGCAAAAGAATCGAATTTCCTCAAGAATGAAATCGCACTGGGCAGAATCGTAGGCTCAGACATGGCATTAGAAACCACTAATCATGCGAAACAAATGCTCAAAATGGACATGGCGGCCTTTGTAATGAACAAAACCACCAGAATGAATGACATTCTTACACCTTTAACAACGGAGCATCACCGAAGTGCAATTATGAACGGCTCCGCACTCTTATAACTTACAATTTTCACGAAAACAATAAACCACAGCACTAATTTTGTTTAATTCATTTCAAGTCATTACTTGGTACCACCAAGTAGAAAGTTCAATACCCATTCACTCGGACTTAGTTTCGAGCAGGTTTATCCAATTATTTAATCAACACAATCTAAGATATTTTATTATTACTACTATAAAAAAACGGCAAAGCTCTTTCTTTGGTCGGAAATCTTTGCACAATCAGAATCGTGATCATGGGGTTACTCCTATTGGTAAGGTTTCGTTTGAAAATGCGTCGACCAGGTGCTTGCGTAAAATCGCAAGCATCTGGAATACGGCGATACAAATTTCTATTCAATTTACACAAACCAACATATTAACCCATTAAAAAGGAGGAAAACGCACAGGCACATACAATATGAAATTTTAATCATTAAGAGATATTATTAACAGATCTTAATGCTTATGTTTTGTACAACATTTATTGTGCCAAACCAAAATACTTTTAACTAATTATTCCCGACAACAGGAGGTTGTCGCCATACGATCACGGATGATCTTATACGTATTGTTTTATACATACACCTTAACGTTTTTCAGGAGTGCTACATATTATTACATGTGTCTTTACACGTCTTAATACTAACACCCTAATTAATAGTAAGTTCTTTTATCATTCTTAACATAGTTCTCTGGCGATACAGTCTACATTTGTTGCGTATCTAGTAATCTATCTACTACCAATTTCTATTTTAACCATGAATACTATAACTTTATATTTAAACTGTAAGAAATGCACCAGTCTGCACTTTCAAGCATTTTATATTATTAAGTTAATAACTATTCATATTTTAACAATAACGGGTCCTTTCACCCATTTAACAAATGAGAGGGCAGGCGACAGGAGGTCGTTTGTTATAAAACCACATCAAGGAGGATGTAATCATGCCACTAAATATAAATACAAATACAGCCGCTTCATCAGCAAGCTACCACTTATCCAAGAATAACGCTGCTCTCCAAAAGAGTCTCACTCGCTTATCAAGCGGAAGTCGAATTACTCAACCTGCAGATGATGCCGGTGGACTCGCAGTTTCCATGAAATTAAGTGGTACTATTAGCCGCCTAGGTGGAGTTGAAAAGAATATCGATAATTCAATTTCTTTTTTACAGGTCCAAGACGGGGTTCTTTCCTCAGCAGGTAAAATAATGGACCGAATGGCGGAGTTAAAAGCACTTAGTCAAGATGTTTTGAAAAATGCATCTGACATCGCAAACTACAACTCTGAGTTTCAAAACCTTCAGGTTCAACTGCATCAAATGACTCAGACTACTTTTAATGGAGTAAGCTTATTTGCTGGTCACACAACATCATCCGGTGCCACAGAGGTTATCTTTGGAGGAACTGATCTTCAGGATAATACTGTAAGTATATTCACAAGTGCCACAG
>CAYLIJ010000078.1:0-7087 GCA_964383925.1 uncultured Puniceicoccaceae bacterium | reverse complement strand
ATTCCTTTTTCTGTTGCTAAGGATTCAGGATGAAATTGAACGCCCCATATCGGATAGGATACATGTTCTATGCCCATGATTTCTCCTTCCTTTGTTTCTGCAGTAACTTTTAAAGTTTTGGGTAAGGTAGATTTTTCTAGTAGAAGAGAATGGTAACGGGTAGCGGTAAGAGGAGAGGGTAAGCCCTTGAATAAATTTTTGCTATCGTGTTCGATTGGAGAGGTTTTCCCATGCATTAGTTTATCTGCACGAATTACCTTACCTCCAAAGGCTTGCCCGATACATTGATGCCCAAGGCAAACCCCAAAAATAGGTTTGATCGCTTGATAATTATTGATGACAGCAAGACTTACTCCCGCACGATTCGGGTCACAAGGACCAGGTGAAATTACAATGCCATCGAATCGGTCGACATTGAGCTCCTCAATCGAAATTGCATCATTACGAAAAACCTCAACTGTTGCATTCAACTGTCCAAAGTATTGAACTAAGTTGTATGTAAATGAATCGTAATTATCAATAACAAGTAGATGCATAAAAACTTATCCTTTAAATCCTTGCTTACGATTTCTCTCTTTTAGCCGTAGTGCATTCAATCGAATAAACCCTCCAGCATCTTCTGGTTGATAATCGCTCTCGTTCTCCTCCATGGAGGCAATCCCTTCATCATACAATGATAAATCTGACTTCCTTCCCACCGTAACGATGTTTCCTTTGTACAGTTTTAAGCGAACCGTACCGGATATGTTTTCTTGGCTTTGGTTAATAAACGCTTGAAGTGCTTCTCTTTCAGGTGCAAACCAAAACCCATAGTATATTAATTCCGCATATCGAGGAACAAGTGAATCTCTTAGGTGCATCAAATCACGATCCATTGTAAGGGTTTCAATTTGACGATGAGCGTGCAGAAGGATCGTTCCGCCAGGGGTTTCATACACTCCTCGACTTTTCATTCCTACAAATCGATTTTCAACTAGGTCAACCCGGCCAATTCCGTGTTTACCACCAATTTTGTTAAGCTCGCCGACAACCTGTGCGGGTTTTAAAGGGATTCCGTCAATGGCAATGCAATTACCTTTTTCAAAGCTCAATTCGATGTACTGTGCGTCGTCTGGTGCAAGTTCAGGATCTACCGATAACTTGTACATACCACGATTATCCGGAGTGGTCGGATCGAACCACGGATCTTCAAGAATTCCTGCTTCGTAGGAAATATGCCACAAGTTCCTGTCCATGGAATATGGTTTAGATGCACTTGCTTCGACATCGATTTTGTGAAGCTGGCAATATTCGATCATTTCTTTACGGCCTGGAAAGCGATCTCTAAAAGAGGCATCTCTCCAAGGTGCGAGAATGGTCAACTCGGGTGCTAGTGCTGAAAAGGTCAGCTCAAAACGACATTGGTCATTTCCTTTGCCTGTAGCTCCATGTGCGACTGCATTGGCTCCAAATTCTCTTGCTATGTCAATATGTGCTTTTGCGATTAGGGGACGGGCAATAGAAGTGCCCAAAAGGTATTGTGATTCATAAACCGCATTTCCACGAACCATCGGATAGATATAATCTTGGGCAAATTCGTCGACAAGATCAAGAGTTCGATGGGCACTTGCTCCTGTGGAGAGGGCTTTTTCTTCAAGTCCATCTAACTCTTCTTCCTGTCCCACATCGGCACAGTAAGTTATAACTTCTGTATTTTGCTCGTTAGCGTACCAATGAACTAGAACTGAGGTATCAAGTCCTCCTGAATAGGCGAGAATGATTTTCATAGAATTAAGATATATTGTTTTGTGAAAGTTGTTTAAGGATCGCTTTTTGCATGTGTAATCGATTTTCAGCCTGGTCAAACAGAATGGAGTGAGGAGAGGAAAGAACTTCTTTTGTTACCTCTTCTCCTGGATGTGCGGGCATACAATGCATAAATAAAGAATTGTCTTTGGCTAAATCAAGTAAATCTTGAGTGACTTGATAGTTGGCCATTTTTTCTTTACGATCATTTTCCTCGTTTTCATATCCCATGCTTACCCATACATCAGTGTATAAAACATCAGCATTTTGGGCAGCTTCATTACAATCTTGGGTGAATTGCCAGCGAATAGGTAGGTTAGCATCCCTGCAAAAAGAAGTGATCTCTTGGGATGGTTGAAATTCTTCCGGCCCACTTAACCAAATATCCATATCCCAAAGAGCCCCTGCTAATATCCACGAATTGGCCATGTTACAACTAGTGTCTCCAAAGAAAGCGAGTTTCTTTCCCGCCAATCCTATGTAGGGATTGGAAGAGGTGGAGGTTTTTTCTAAAATGGTCATACAATCTGCATAAATTTGGCATGGATGTAAAAAATCGGTTAATGCATTAACAACGGGTATTTTTGCATAGCGTGCAAATTCCTGAATTAATTCATGTCCGTGGGTTCGTATAATTAAACCGTCTAAAAAACGTGAGAGTACTTTAGCTGTATCCTCTATGCTTTCTCCACGACCAATTTGAGTAGTCGAAAGATCAAGTAATACTGGATTTCCTCCTAATTCACGTATTCCAACTTCGAAGGAAACCCTTGTTCGAGTACTATTTTTATAAAATAACATACCCCAGCTTTGCCCCATTAAATCTTTGGTTGGCCTCTGTATTCTATTTTTCTTAAACTCGAAAGCATACTCAAATACAGATATGATTTCTTCTTTTACAAAATCATTTTCTTCTAAAAAGTGTCTCATTTAATTGATTCTTGGTAAAATTCTTGCAAAGAATTATGGATAATTTCCATTGCTTTTTTCATTTCATTATTACTAATCGTAAGAGGAGGGAGAAAGCGAATTACATTTTCGGCGGCTCCCACGACGAGAAGACCTTTTTGACGAAATTTCACAATTAGTTCACTGGGAAGGCTAGTCATTACAAGGGCGAGCATTAAGCCACGTCCTCTTACTTCCTTGATTAGGGAAGGATATTTATTTTTGAGATTTTCCAGTTCCAAATGAAGGAATTTGCCATTAGCTTTAGTTTTACTTATTAGATTCTCTTTTTCAATCACATCAAGGACCGCATGGGCTGCTGAGCAGGCTAGGGGAGAGCCTCCAAATGTAGTTCCGTGGGAACCTGGCTGAAAAATATCCGCCCATTTTTCCTTTAACCAAATACCTCCAATGGGAAATCCTCCACCCAGTCCCTTTGCCATTGCTACAGCATCTGGTTCTACACCAGATTTTTGGTAACCTAAAAATTCGCCTGTTCGACCGATGCCCGCTTGTACTTCGTCAAGCATGAAGAGTAGGTCTTTTTCTTTGCAAATTTTTTCGAGCCCGCGAAGGAATTGGTCTGAAGCCACCCGAATCCCTCCTTCGCCCTGTATCGATTCTACCATTATTCCGATTGTCTGGTCGTCAATGTTCTCTTTGAACGCCTTGAGGTCGTTCAATGGGGCAAAGGAAAAACCATCTAGTAGGGGTTCAAAACCACTTCTGTATTTAGGAGAGGAGGTGGCGGATAGAGCACCCATTGTCCTCCCATGAAAAGCATTTTCGGCAACTATAATCTTATACTTTTTATGATTGGAGTTTTTATTTCCTGTTAACCGTGCAAATTTGATTAGTGCTTCATTTGCCTCCGCTCCACTGTTACAGAAAAGCATTTTGCCTTTTCCAATTTTATTAACCAATCTTTTGGCCAAATTAATTTGTTGGGGAACTGAATAAAGATTCGAGCAATGAACGAGTTGACTTGCCTGTTTATTGACTGAGTTAATCCAGTGCTTATGACCGTGGCCAATATTAGTCACAGCAATTCCTGAGGTGAAATCGAGGAATTTACTCCCATTTGAATCCCACAAGTGCGAACCCTCTCCCCGAACTATGGTCAATGGAGGATGACCATAGTTGCTTATTAAATACTTATTTTGCTCTTGGTTACTCACTGGTATTAGTGGGAATGAACAATTTCTGTTCCGATACCTTCATCGGTAAAAATTTCAAGAAGGATACTATGAGCAAGGCGACCATCAATAAAATGCACTCGATTCACACCGGCATTTAATGCTTGAACCGCACTATTCACTTTGGGCAACATTCCTTGTGAGATGATGCCTTTTTGTTTTAAAGGATCAACCTGATCGATTGCGAGGCTAGAAAGTAGGCTATTTGGATCTTTTGGGTCTCGCAAAAGACCTGGCACATCTGAAAGGTAAACTAATCTTCTTGCCTTGAGAGCAATGGCAATCTGTGCGGCTGCAGTATCAGCATTTATATTATAGCACTGTCCCTGATCATCAGATCCAGTAGAAGATAAAATGGGCATTGATCCCGATTTTAGGGCTTGAAGAATAGGTTTTGTCTTTACAGCTTGAATCTCTCCCACATATCCAAGTTCAGAATGATGCGAAAGTTTGGTGCATGAAAGAACATCCTTGCCCGGAATTCGTTTAACATCACAGTCATAGTTAGAGACAAAAGAGGCGACCTCTTTATTAACTGAGCCATTAAGCACCTCATCCACCACTTCGATTGCTTGCTTATCGGTTACTCGTAAGCCATCAATAAATTTTGCTTCAATCCCTTTGTCTACGAGTGCTCTTGTAACTGCTTTTCCTCCACCATGTACCACTACTACCTTGATGCCCACAAAATTGAGAAAAACCAGATCTTGGGCAACTTGAGAACGAACTTCTGGATCGGGGGAGTCCATAAAGCTTCCGCCATATTTAATTACAAAAATTGCTCCTCGAAACCTTCTAACATAAGGGAGGGCTTCAACCAGTATACTCGCTTTTCTTTTACTTTCCTCGACTTCAAGCATTATTCGCTTTTATTGAAGTTTACATATTCTTCACTTAAGTCATTACTCCAAATCTCACCTTGTGCTTTACCCATATTTAACTCTAATGAAATAGTGAATTCGTCGGATGAAACGATTTCTTTCCAAGTTGATTTGTTCTCAATTAAGGGCATTCCATTAGAAAGCACGGGAGTTTCGTTATAAAACATGGTAAGTTTTTCAAAGGAAATCCCTACTTTTGCATAGCCTGCCGCGTCGACCACTCTTCCCCAATTAGGATCAGAGCCATACCAAGAGGATTTGACTAAAAGGGAATTAGCAATGCATCGCGCAACTTTCAACGCAGATTGTGAATCTTTTGCACTTTTGACTAAAACTTTTACAAATTTCGAAACTTTCTCGCCGTCTGTCACACATTTTCTAGCTAGGCAGGAACAAACTGCATTTACCGCCTCAGCAAATTCCTGCTGAACAGAGATTGATTCTTCAGCCAATTTAACTCCCGAGTTTCCATTCGCTAGAATAAGAACGGTATCGTTTGTGCTCATATCTCCATCGATTGTGATTCGGTTGAAGGATTGCTCTACGGCCTCTTTCAAAACATTTTGCAGTATAGAACTCGATACGACAATGTCGGTGGTTAGAAATGCCAACATTGTAGCCATATTTGGCTCGATCATTCCTGCTCCTTTGACGACGCCACCAATTGTGATCTCTCCTTTTGAAGATTGAATTTTTGCCGAGCACGATTTTGTACAGGTATCAGAAGTTAGAATTGCTTCTTGAAATGCGTGTGCTCCATCGCATTCATCTTTTATATCCTCGCAGGCATCTCTAATCCCAGTGGTTAAACGGCTCATTGGAAGATTTACTCCGATTCGTCCAGTGGAACATACAAGTACTTCCTTCGAATGAATATTTAGGTGCCGTGCCACTTCAGAGGCCATTTTTTTTGCGTCAACTTCTCCCTGCTTACCAGTACAGGCATTCGCATTTCCACTATTTGCAATAATTGCATGAAAGGTTGAACCTGAGGCATTAATTAATTTTTTGGAATATCTAACGGGCGCCGCCTGCACATCATTAGTTGTAAAAACGCCGGCACCATTACATGGTTTATTGGAGTAGATAATACCAAGGTCTAATTTACCATTTCTGACTCCTTTAACATCGCAATGAACGCCAGAGCAGAAAAAACCCATTGGTTCAGTGAGTGCATCCCCGTTTTCATAAAATTTCAAAATAAGCCTTCTCCTTCATCATACCCCTGGCAAATATTCATTGATTGAACCGCTTGTCCACCAGCCCCTTTTAGTAAGTTGTCCTCTGCTGAACAAATTATGTATCTCCCCGTTCTTGGATCTTCATTGACCGAAATATCTATTCGGTTGGTTCCGACTACATGAGAAACATCGGGAAATTCACCTTCTTCAAGTAAGTGAACAAACTTTCTTCCTTCGTAGAAGTCACTCCAGCATTCAAAAATTTTTGACCTCTTTAAATTTGTTTTTGCTAGGGTAGAAATAGTCGAACATATTCCACGATTCATAGGAGCTAAATGCGGATGAAAGGACAAAATGATCTTACCTGAAACCGCAAGTGACAATTGTTCTTCAATTTCGGATAGATGACGATGCTTCGGGACTCCATAGGCGCAGGCACTTTCATTCCTCTCACAATAAAGCAGTTTTTCTGTGGCATTTCTTCCGGCACCACTTATTCCACTCATGCTGTTAACAACAATATCATTCTCTTCAATTAAACCATTTTGGAGGAGAGGAAAAAGAGGAATTATAATACTAGTCGGATAACATCCCGGAGAGGCAATTAGAGGAGAGTCTGACCAAGAAAAAGAATGTATTTCGGGCAAACCATAGGTTGCTCTTTCGAGCCATACTGGGGCAGGGTGGGGGGTTCCATAAAATTCTTCGTAACACTCGGGTGTCATCAATCGAAAATCTGCTGATAGATCAATTACTTTTTTACCTGCCTCAAGCAAAGGGATCGCGTATGCAGAAGCAGTCCCATGTGGGAGAGCGAGAAAGAAAAGTTCACATCCCTGATTTTTTGAAAGCTCTTCAATACTTGGATTAGTAAAAGTTAATCCATTCGCTTTTCCTCTTAAATGCGGAATACAGGACTCAACAGTTTTCCCAGAATAACTCCTTGATGTAACACCCAGCAAATTAATTTTCGAGTGGTTTACAAGCAAGGATACAAGTTGTCTGCCAGAATAACCAGATGCACCTACAACTGTCGCGTTCATTTTAGTGAAATAAAATAGTCTGAGCTAATTAAAAAAACAAACCCCTCGGTTGG
>CAYLIJ010000077.1:0-7126 GCA_964383925.1 uncultured Puniceicoccaceae bacterium | reverse complement strand
CCCCTCCCCCACAAGAAGTTCAGGATATGGTAGAAGAAATTCGAATCCCGCAAGGCACTGGAAAAGCCACCCATTGATCTCCAATTTTCTAATTCCTTCGCTCACGAGAATCTTAAATATTTTTAACTGCTGATTAAGACTATTTTAAAAAAATCTTTACTTCTTTAATTAATGCTTTACACGAGTTACTCACTCCCTCAAAATCTACCCAACAAGCAATCTTTATTCATTAAATTTTAAAGCATGATCGAAAATAGACGTAAATTCTTAGCCCAGTCCTCCATTTTTGCCACCTTCGCGATTAGCGGAACAAAATCTTCGGGGAAGATAATTGGAGCCAATGAACGAATCAACATAGCAGTCTGTGGAATCAAGAGTCGAGGAACTTCACATATGGGGGGGCATGGAAGGCAAAAAAATGTGGCAATCTCTCATTTAGTTGATCCCGACTCTCGCCTCCATGATGCTAGAAAGAAATTTATCGTATCTAAATTCAAAAATACGCCTGAGTGTGTCAAAGATGTTAGAGATGTCCTTGATAATAAAGATGTGGATGTGATTTCTATCGCTACTCCTAATCATTGGCACAGCTTAATGTCGATTTGGGCCTGCCAGGCAGGAAAAGATGTTTATGTGGAAAAACCGCTAAGTCACAATCTCTTTGAAGGAAGAAAATTAGTGGAAGCCGCTAAAAAATATAAACGTATTGTCCAACACGGCACCCAAAATCGCTCCCTCAGTAAATGGTCAAGTTTAGCCAACGAAATTGCATCAGGAAAGAGAGGCAAGCTAGAAGTTGCCCTTGGCACCTGCCACAAACGTCGAAACTCAATTGGATTTAAAGAAGCGAAAAACCCTCCAAGTGAACTCGACTTTGATTTATGGACAGGCCCGGCCCCCAAGGAAAAATATCATGATAATCTAGTTCATTATAATTGGCATTGGTTTTGGAATTATGGAAATGGTGATATCGGCAACCAGGGTGTCCATCAAATGGATATTGCTCGTTGGATGATACCGGGAGCGGTTTGGCCAAAAAGGATATTTAGCATCGGTGGAAGATTCGGATATAAGGACCAAGGCGAGACCGCCAATACTCAATTAACTATTTTTGACTATGAAGAGTCCTTACTCGTCTTTGATGTCCGTGGACTATCAGGCAAAAGCAATATGGGTGTATCCAACCATGTCTACTTCGATAAGAATTCCAAACAATCAACAACGAAGAGTCATGGTATAAAAGGCATTAAAGACCCACTCGCAAAACGCGGGCAGGTCGACATTTTTGAAAACTTTATACAAGCCGTTCGGAATCGCAAAGAAGAGCACCTCGATGCCCATGTCTACGAAGGCCATGTATCAAGTGGACTTTGTCACCTTGCTAATCTCTCCTATCGCTTAGGCGAAAAAACTGGATTTAGTAAAAAGAACAAGACATTTGGAGAAAACAAGAAAGCCTATGAATATTTGGAACGTATGCAGGACCACCTCAAAGAAAACGGGCTCAAATTGGAAGAAACAGATTATGTTGTGGGCCGAACTTTGAATTTTGATTCTAAAACTGAAAAGATAATCGGTGATGATGAAGCAAACGAGATGCTCTCCCGCACTTACCGATCACCCTATATAGTTCCAGAAAAAGTCTAAAGAATCTATATAATTAAAATTTTCCACCTGAGTAGAAGTCAGTAAGTCTTTGTTTTGTTATATATTACACTCAATTGCCACTTAAGTTAAGTAGCTTTCTAGCACCATAAAGAGGCTTCTTCTCCTCAGTTACCCAAGGCCACTCCATTCATAGCAATAACTGAAGTTCTAGTTGTTTTTTACCACTTTGGGTTCAGAGTCCCAAAGCAAATATACAGGAAATTTAATTGTCTCCCCGAAGTAAGCCATGATCCCACGATCAGACTTCCACCAATTTTCAATTGCATAAAGTTCATTGGAAGCACCCGCAACTTCGACATCAATCCCAGAATTGGCAAAAATCTTTTCAAATGCATAATGCGCCCGACGGGTATGAAATTCATCGGTCACAATTATGATTCGTTTCCATTTCTTTTCGGTGGCATAAACTAATGCGTCCTTCGCTTCATCAAAAGTGGATGTGGCACCCCCAGTGAGCGAGGGAATCACCTCCCATTCCGCATCGAGTTTCATAACTTGTGTGACCGCCTGGGCAAACTTCACATGACCCAGTTCCAATTTAGAAAACTCACTATTTCGGGGTTTCTCTGCGGTGACAAAGAGTTTTTTTGAATACCCTTGATTCCACAGTCTCAGACTCTCTCCAACCCGTGTGGTTCGACCACCAGATAGACAGATAATCGCATCTGCATTCTTGGTTGGATTCTGCTTGTGAAATAAAAGAGCGTATTTTGGAAGAATAATTGGATGAGTAAGATAAAACGCCAAAAGAAATGCTATTATAATCCCAAATGACCAAAGAGTCAGTCGTACTATCTTCATTCCTTTAGTAAAAATACCCCCTCAATCTCTACCGCGACATCCCCCGGCAGGCTAGATACACCACAAGCACTACGAACCCCGACTCCAAGATCCTTGCCCCAAAGATCGCAGAATAACTGACTGCAACCATTTACCACCAGAGGGTGCTGAGTAAAATTTGACTCGGCATTAACCATCCCCAAAATTTTACACACTCTTTCCACTCGTTCCAAGTCTACTATTTCAGACTGGAGGCTCGCGATAATATTAAGCCCCACTTGCCGAGCGGCAAAAGCACCCTCCTCGATCGTCAAATCAGTCCCCACTTTACCTGTAATCATCGATCCATCCTCAAGGATTGGGAGATGCCCAGAAAACATGGCCAGCCGATCTTGAATCAAGATCGTTTTGTATAAACCTGCTGCCTTTGGCGCATTAGGAAGGGCTATTTTCAACTCGGATAATTTTTCCAATATGGTCATTGGATTAAACATAATTTGATCTCTTTATTCCGCAAGATTCAAAGATAATCTCTAAAATTGATATTTGACGATTGATTTTAGAAATTAAATACCCTGTATCATAAAGGTATGAAAAAGATTTCTACTCAAATTTCTAGACGAGCCTTAATCGGATCGGCGGGAATTGCCGGTATTGCCGCTTCGATATCTAATAACCTTCTTGCTGACCAGCACAGTAAGAGAAATAAAATTTCGATTTCCCAAGATAGTACCATCCTTTTTCAAGGTGACTCTATTACAGACGCTGGAAGAGACAAAAAAAACCAGTTAGCCAATCAACAAAAAGCCTTCGGTGGCGGATATGCATGGATGGCCGCCTCCCATCTTTTAATTGGGTCTCCACAGCTAAGCCTCACCATTTATAATCGTGGAATTTCCGGAAATAAAGTTCACCAGCTTGCGGGAAGGTGGGATAAAGATTGCTTAGATTTAAAACCTGATGTGCTGAGTATACTTATTGGGGTCAACGATATTTGGCATGGCCTAAATGGTAGCTATGATGGCACCGTCAAAACTTATGAGGAAGACTTACTCACCTTAATGGAGCGAACCCGCAAGGCATTGCCTAAGACCCAGTTTGTTATTTGTGAACCCTTTGTTTTAAGATGTGGTGCCGTAAACACGAAATGGTTCCCCGAGTTTGATAATTATCGTGCCTCGGCCAAAAGAATTGCGGTCAAATACAATGCGGTATTCGTTCCTTTTCAATCTTTGTTTGATGAGGCAGTAAAATATGCACCGCCTAACCATTGGGCTGGGGATGGTGTTCATCCATCTTCCCATGGAGCTTCCTTAATGGCTCATTTTTGGCTACAAGCGACCCAATCTTAAATACTTAATATCTCTTTAACTAAGGGTTAATATTCATCATGAAAGCAATTCGATTAATCGCCCCAAAATCTTTCCAGTCATTCGATATTGAAGAACCGAAAAGACCTGGCCCAAGTGAAGCCTTAATTCAGACAGTCCGAATGGGCATATGCGGGACTGATGTAAGTTGTTACTTAGGTAAATTTCCTTTTTTTGACTACCCACGTATTCCCGGACATGAACTAGGGGTGGAAATTTTGCAAGTCGGAGATGCTGTCGAAAATGTTAAGCCTGGAGATCACTGCTCAATCGAGCCCTATCTCAATTGTGGAGAATGTCATCCTTGCCAAAAAGGATATGGGAATTGTTGTGAAAAACTTAAAGTTTTTGGTGTGATGATGGATGGTGGTTTATGCGAACGATCGATCATCCGTGCGGACAAATTGCACCCTTCCAAAAAGTTATCATTCGAACAATTAGCACTTGTGGAAACCCTTGCCATCGGTTGCCACGCCTCAGATCGGGGCAATGCCCAGAAGGGTGACCATGCACTAGTTATTGGTGCCGGTCCAATAGGACTTTCAACTATTGAATTCAATCGACTCACAGGTGCAACTCTCACTGTTATGGACATGTCCGAAGAGAGACTCGATTTTTGTAGAAAAAACTACGGTATAGAAAACTTGATTCATTTTAAAGGGAACGGTTCTGAAATCAGTCAGATGAAAGATATAACTAATGGAGCTCTTTATGATGTGGTTACCGATGCAACGGGCAATCATCATTCTATGTCCCATGCGTTGGAATATGTCGCCTTTAGCGGAGTTCTTGTTTACGTGGGAATCACCACTCAGGATATCAGTTTCACCCACCCCGCTCTGCACCGAAGAGAAATTGATTTACTTGCATCCAGAAATGCCCTGCCGAAAGATTTCCCCCGTATTATTCGCTTGATTGAAGAGGGTACAATTAATACGGATCCTTGGATTACACATCGCATTAAAATGGATCAAGTGGCCGAACAATTCGAATCTCTAATTCAACCGGAATCCGGTGTATTAAAAGCAATTATTGAAGTGAGTGATTAGGAAAAAAATATTTTTATTTCGATTATCCATTCGGATTCGATTATATTCATAATATTATGGAGCAAACAGTTGCGACTTTTTATCAATTTGCCCAATTACCGGACTGCATGGATTGGCAAAGAAAATTGAGAACACATTGTAAAAAATTCAATGTTCTTGGGACCATTATCCTTGCCGAGGAAGGAATGAACGCAACCCTATCGAGTTCTGCTGAGGGGATTAATGAAATCCTAGCATTCATCAAAAAGGATGAACGCTTTTCACAAATGCCCTACCGCGTTAGCACCACACCAAGAAAAACCTTTTATCGCATTCGAGTGGTAGTTCGTAAAGAAATTGTCACCTTGGGCGACTCCACAATTAATCCCAATGATCAGGTGGGTACTTATGTGGAACCGGAAAATTGGAATAAAGTTATTGAGGATCCTGAGGTTGTAGTCATCGATACTCGAAACGATTACGAGGTTGAATTGGGCACTTTTAAAGGTGCAGTAGATCCCAAGACAGAAAGTTTTTGTCAATGGAATGAATATGTGCAAAAGAATTTACAAGTACACAAAGATAAAAAAGTGGCGATGTTTTGCACTGGTGGAATCCGGTGCGAAAAAGCATCTTCCCACCTTTTAAAAAATGGCTTCAAAGAAGTATACCACTTAAGAGGAGGTATCTTAAACTACCTTGAAAATATTGAACCTGAAAAAAGTCTATGGGAGGGAGAATGTTTTGTTTTTGATCACCGAGTCTCTGTCGTGCATGGTTTAAAAGATGGAGATTCCAAGATCTGCTTTGGGTGTAGGTGGCCTCTTCAGCCAAAAGATATGGAATCTGAGAAATACGAATCCGGTATCTGCTGTCCGCACTGTGCCGATTCTTTGGACCCCGTCAGAAGGGCGAGCCTTCAGGAAAGAAATCGACAAATTCAAATTGCCCGAAATAAAAACCGTGAACACCTCGGACAAGAGATACCTCGTTTGGCTCAAAATAAAAAAAATAATCTAAAAAGTGACCAATCAAAAAGTAAAATCTTAGTATGATTAGGAAAGAGCCTAAAGTCGAAAATTTATTTGAGACGGGGGATACCGATACACTCTTACCCCGTGCATGGAAAAGTGGTTCCCTTAAATACGATGAACTTAAACCACTTTCAGAGGGGGGAACTGCCAAGCTATTCACCACTCTCGATTTAAATCTTCAAAGGAATGTGGCTTATAAAACTCTCCATAAAGACCTGAGGGATTCTGAAATTGAAACCAAGCGCTTCCTTCGCGAAGCAAGAGTCACCGCTAATATTCAACATCCCGGCACAGTCCCCCTATACGAATTAGGTAGAGATCGAGAGGGCCAGTTATTCTTCACTATGAAAAAAGTCGACGGGCGAGACTTGAGAGAAATTCTCTTCGACCTACGACAGGAAGTACCTGAAGTTATGGAAAAATTTCCACTTCCTCGGCTTTTAGATATCTTAATCCAAGTTTGTCAGACAATTGCCTATGCACACGACTTAGGCGTGATCCACCGTGATCTTAAACCTGCTAATATTATCGTGGGTAAATTTGGTGAGGTATATGTGCTCGATTGGGGGCTAGCGAAAGTTCTGAGTGCACCCACCCTTAAAAAATCTGAATCCATTAAAAATGAGAAAATGGACACCACCCTTACACCAGTTGGCAGGCATTATGGAACTCCTATGTACATGCCCCCAGAGATCGCAAAAGGTGAAGCTGACCTGGATGGGAGAACTGACGTTTTCTCACTCGGTATTATTTTATTTGAAATATTAACTCTGCAATTTTTAGTGGAAGGCGAAGATCCTTACGAAATCAAAAAAAAGATTTTGGACAACCCCCTCCCCCTTCCTCGTGAAGTGGCTCCACATCGAAACATACCCCGTGATCTCGAGGCAATTTGCATGAAAGCCCTCAAGAGAAATAAGTATAACCGTTACTCCTCTGTCACTACTTTCCTCGAAGATTTACAACATTTCAGACACCAAGAAGAAGTCTCCGTTTACTGGTATTCGGGTTGGGAAAGGTTAACTAGATGGAAAAGTCGACATTCTTATTTGATACTGACGACAATCTCCGCTCTTTTGGGCGCTGGGCTACACGCCCTGTTTAGTAATTAAAGTAAAAAAAAGGAAGGCTGCGTTTCCACAGCCTTCCTCATGCCTAGGGCTAAATTTTAAACTTGTCTCCCTATCGACGGGGGGGCGCCGAACGAGGATCACGTGGTGGTGCACTTTGAGTACGAGGATCACGG
>CAYLIJ010000076.1:0-7278 GCA_964383925.1 uncultured Puniceicoccaceae bacterium | reverse complement strand
ACGCCGACGCTCCATTGATTGGCAAAGAAAACAAAACCGTCTACCAGCGTTGTCTACCCTAGACAGTCTCCCAGAACTTTCTTCCGCAAATTCTACAGATTCCCTACACTCTTTGGATCGTACTGAACTTTGGAACGCCCTGCAAAATTTACCCAAAGACACACTGAATTTGTTCTCTCTATATTTTGAGAAGGGACTCACTCATCACGAAATCTCTCAAGAGACCAAAATTCCGATCGGAACTGTCAAAACCAAGCTCCGACGGGGTCTTATTGATGCCCGCAAATTACTTAAAGAATTCAATACGGAGAAAGGAACGATACGATGAGTGCCGAAAAAGCATTACATCGCTTCGATGAACTCAATGCAGGGAGAGTGTTGGGTGATCTCAACTCCAAAGAAATCTCAGAGTGGAAGATCTTAGCGGAAGAGCATGAACATAGCAATGCGATCGACCTTGAACTTCTTGCCACCGAGTTGGAACTCAAACACACACAACCCTGCGATTTATCAAGTTCTTTATCAAATAAATTGATCAGTACCATTCCCTCTTTTTTCAAAAGTGCTAAATACCCTAAACAAAGCTCCACTCAAATCGTTTCCATTCTCCCTTGGTTGGGATGGGCTGTGGCCGCTTGTCTGATTGTAATGTTTAACCTACCAATGCAAAAAGAGGTGACTGAAACCCCACTTTCAGTTAGCCAGAAGCTAGAGACTCTCATTGCTAGTTATCCCAATACACAGCGTCTTGCTTTTGATCCCGCGAGTCCCTCATATAGTGAGGTAAGTGGTGAAGTCATTTGGAACGACGAACGACAAGAAGGATACATGTCTCTTGCCAGCCTCCCTGTCAATAATCCCACTCAAAATCAGTATCAACTTTGGATCGTCGACCCCGAAAGAGACGAACTTCCTGTGGATGGGGGTGTCTTCGATATACCGAGTGGAACTGGTCCATCTATTATTCCTATCCGTAATGCTTTGCCGATTAACAAGCCCGTCGCATTCGTCATCACTTTAGAACAACCCGGAGGTGTCGTAAAATCGAAACAGGAAGTCGTCGTCGCCTTAGCTAAATCTTGATTTTCTCTTCAGTCCGCAATCCTTAGTTCGCTAATTTCGCTTTTGTTCGCGAATCGAATAGACCCTCCCTTTCAAAATCCCTAAGGTAGATTACAATGAATTGGATCATATATTTTCTTATAGGTCTTGCTACTATGGGAAGTTTTCGAGCTCCTGCTTTTGCAAACTCTAAACGAGCAAAAGATCTGATTACCCCTGCCATGACCGATGGTATGCCCGCACCTGGCAAACGAGTCCGGCAGGTTGCAACCGAGTACAATGACACACAGGTTTACCATTCTTTATATCTTCCCCTAGATTGGAAGCAGAATAAGACCTACCCGGTATTAGTCGAATACACCGGCAATAAGTCTCCCGCGTGCGGATCAAGCGGTGAGGTCAATGGAGCAAACTTGGGCTATGGCCTAAGTGGTGGAAAAGGATTCATTTGGGTGTCCATGCCCTATGTTCAAAAAGGAAAAAAAGAGAACGCGGTGACTTGGTGGGGAGATCGAAAGGCCACCATCGAATATTGTAAAGTCAACCTGCCACGCATCTGCGAGGAATTTGGGGGAGATCCCGATAACCTATTCATCTGCGGATTCTCCCGTGGTGCGATTGCCTGTAGCTACATCGGTTTGGCAGACGATAAGATTGCATCTTTCTGGAAGGGAATGATCACCCATGATCATTTTGACGGCCAAAAAAAATGGGGATACTCGGAAAGCGACCGATCATCTGCCCTTAAGCGTCTCGGTCGGCTCAAAGGCCGCCCCACCCTTGTTTGCGGAAATGCCAACGACTACCTCAAGAAACACCCCAAGCTCGGAGACTTTACTTTTCTACCCGTCCCAGTGGGCAGGATCTTCAACATCCCGGACGGTCCAGTCATTAATCGCCATACTGACCTTTGGGCACATCGAGAAAGCCCCACTCGAAAAAAAGCTAGGGCTTGGTTACGAAACCTTACTTCACAAAAGAATTAATTGGTAACGAAATAGCTCCCCACTCCAAACAATTAGATTCATGATGTGTAATTGGACTTGGCTGTAAACCATTAGGTATATTTTTTGTATGAAGAGGATTGATTTAAAAATTATTCAAGGAAATAACTTTTCTAATTAAATTCGGATTGTATGATTTCCACCCACTTTTTAATTCTTTCTTCCGAAAGTGTATCTTGGTTATCATAATCTAGTCCTAGACCGAGAAATTCCTTCCCTTCTAATGCAATGGATTCTTCGAATTCGTATCCTTCTGTTGGCCATCTACCAATAAGTTTTCCACCTTTCTCCATGAAAGGACGTGCCAACAATCCAACTGCATCCAAATAATTACAACTGTAGCCGTATTGATCGCCCACCCCAAAAAAAGCTCCAGTTACCCCTTCAAATTTAAGTTTTAGGTAATCGTTAAATAACATATCCCAATCATCCTGTAATTCTCCTATGTTCCAGGTCGGACAGCCAATAATGATATTGCTGTAATTCGTTAACTTTACAATGCCCTCCCTCACATCAAAAGAATCTACTGTATGTCCAAAAGTTGATAATTCTTGTTGAATCGATTCACTTGCGAGCGAAGTCATTTCAGTACTGCTACCCCAAAATATTCCTATTTCTGCCATGATAATTTTAATTAGTATTAAAACAGAAAGAAAACAAATATACCCTACCTTTATTATTTATTCAGATTAAAAATACAAATTTATTCGATAATAAACTTAATATTGCAGAATTTACTCATTACACTACCAATCTGAGCATCTCCAAAAAATAGATGCGAAATATCCTACTGAAAGTCCCATCGTGGAAAGACTGATCATGCTTTTAGAGACATAAAAGCTATACCATCACTTTTCTACCCACTCCTGTAAGAAAGCTTCTCAATATTTCTGCACCCCGTTCATCCATCTACATATTGAAATCTAGTCTTTACCTTCTAATAAATTTAAAGATCTAGAATTCAACATGTAAAAAAATAATTTATCTGATTTTAACATAGGAATTAATTTAAAGTAGATATTTTAGAAAAACCTTCAGCGAACCCAAGCGACTTGGGTTGACTCAAAACTTGTTAAACTAATTTTGAGCAATGGAGATTTTGATTATCATGCCCTATCCACCGAATCAAAGGAAGGTTCATTTATAATAAATATAATAATTTAGACTTATAAATAACTTATTAGAAAAAATAGTTCAAAATAAAAAAGTAACATTTAATTTAATTTATATAACAAAATATAAATGGAAATATATAACATTTACGAGATTAATTAAATAGAAAATTAATAAATCATATAAAACCGCAAAGGATTTTAAAAATTGTTAAATATCAGAGCTTTAGGATATTTTTTGATTTGATATTTATATGTATTAAAATGTGAAATAACGTTAATTAAACATGTAGTTTCTTGTCTCTTGCCTTTTTACATCAACTCCTACTTGTGCCCGAATTTTCTCTATTAATATTTGTTATTACATCCAATTTTACATTTTTTCTAATTTATTATTTAAATATGAAGTTTAAAAAACTATCAATTCTGAGTTTTGTACTCACTTTTTTTCTTGTACCTCTAATTTATGGCCAATCCATCGTTCCTTCTGGATTAGGAAGGATGAGTGTAGTTCAACCAACGCGCACTACCGCTATCCTAAGCGGTAACCTTCTACAGAACGGAGGGCAAAACCCAACAGTTAAGATCGTCTGGGGGGACGAGGATAGGGGAACTTCTCCCACACCTTCCATCGCATGGGATAATGAGGTCATCATTTCCACCAATCAGGCACCGGGTAGCTTTTCTACAACCATCACTATTCCCAATCTTGACAAAATTTACTATTTCCGAGCATTGGCCTCCAACGCGGGTGGAACAATTGTCAGTAGAGAGCTTGGTATCTTGAATCCTTCCGCACCTGTTGGAAAAGCGGATTTACAAGGTCGCTGGAATTTTGATGCCAGCAATGCCAATGATGTTTCCGGAAAAAACAGACACGGAATTGCGAAGAAATTATTCTCTCCCTCCGAAATTTCGAACTTGGAACTATGGCTGGATGCTTCGGATACTTCCACCATTACCCACAGCTCCAATGCGGTAAGCCAATGGAGCGACAAGAGTGGAAACAACAAACATGCCACTCAGTCGACTGCAGATAACAAACCAACCCTAACTTCTTCAGTACTCAACGGAAAATCCGTCATTAGTTTCGACGGTAGTAATGATTACCTAACTGCAAGTGCACTAAACATCAGTCAGCCTTACTCTATATTTGTTGTTGCTAAAACAACAGGCGGATCAGGGAGAGACTATATTTTTGACGGTGTTACCAACGACAGTCATAGAAGTATGGTTGCACTCAATAAATCAGGCACAGTGCAGATACAAGCTAGCAGTGGAGTCTGGTCAAATTCAAATATAAGCACACCCGCTGGCTACTTCACATTTTCTTCAATATATAATGGTACAAACGGGTTAGTCGGCATAAATGGAACAACCGTTTCTAGTTTCAACACCGGTTCTCGGAACCTCTCCAATGGTCTTCGAATCGGTGCTAATTGGACCGCTAACGGCGATTTTCTTGGTGGAGATATCGCAGAGTTGCTTATCGTAGATGCAGCTCTCAATACAAGTGACCGCCAGTCCATCGAGGGCTACCTCGCCCACAAGTGGGGATTATTAGGCTCTTTGGCTCCTTCCCACGCCCATGCACTCGGGGCACCCATTTCTTCAAGCGGTTCCCCAAGTTACATAACAGATACCCCATTTGGGAGTGGAAAGGCAGTGGATCTTTCAGATGGACATATTGAGGTTGCAACGGGTGGAACAGAAGATTCCTTTGATGGTGGTTCTGCTTTCTCGGTTTCCGCCTGGGTTAAAGGCTGGCCCAATCAATTTGGTAAACCCATTGTTTCAAAGGGAGGGTCTGTCCCCAGTCCAAATGATGTTCCATCACTCAAACTCTGGCTTGATGCCTCGGATACAAGAACAATGGATCAGGGAACTTCCGCTGGTGCAATTGGTCCCCCGTCTTCCGGGAACCTTGTTAAATATTGGGCGGATAAGAGTGGAAACGGAATCGTGTTCACCTCCAATGGTTCTCCAAAATTTGAAGGATCTGCATTAAATTCAGATTATCCAGGAGTAAATACTGATTTGGGAAATTTTTCGACCAGTGGTGGCCAAATTATTGACGGATGGAATTCAATGACCGTATTTATGGTTTTCGATTGGCTGGATACAAGTAACTGGGAATATTTACTTTGGAAAGGAGATCCCAATAGTGGTCATGGGTTCAGAATTCAAAAAATGAATGTCGGTGCGAATCAGGGTACTGGATGCTATTTCCCCAGACATGCGGACAACGGTGGTGGTCAGGATCGAGCTTACAATTCAATATTAGATGCCCGAAGCTCCACTAAGATTTTGACTTTGACCTATGATGGTGCATCCAAAACGGTTAAACTTTATGGAAACGGGGTTTCTGCCAGTACAAAAACAAATGCTAAAAACGATCTGGGTTCCAGTACAGGATCTGGAATTAACCTAGGTAACGATCAAAGATACGGGGATATTCTGATCTATCGTAACTCCTTATCCAACGCAGACCGGGAGCATATCGAGGGATTTCTTGCTCTGAAATACGGAATGGTAAACCAGTTGCCAGCCACTCATTCAGGGAAACCAGTTGATGGTTGGCTGCTTGGTGCGGGCATAGGAAACGATTTGGCGGTAAATCTTGATGAAGTGGGAAATCTTAAGTCAGGAGGCTCTTCCGTAACTCCGACCACGGATAATGCCTGGCACCATGTAGTTTCCTCTTATGACGGTGGAACCAGAAAACTTTATCTTGATGGGTCAGAGGTTAGTTCTGGGCAAGCAACGGGTAATATTTCTTCAACCGGAGCATCCCTTGTTTTCGGTGCTATCGATCTGAATTCCTCCGCTGGTGGGGTATCGGCGTCGAAACACTCGAAAATTAAGCTCGATGATGTCCGTGTTTATAGTGCAGGGCTATCCTCCACCCAAGTGACAGAGCTTTACAATAATGGAAATGGTGACTTAAACAAGGTGGGCGACTTCAATTCCGTTGCCGATATTAACGGTACTTCCGGTTCTGCACTTTCAACCACAGTTACTGCAAATATTACCAGTCCAGTCTACGAAGCAATTAACCTGACTCCCGGTTTAAGCATTAATTCTTCAACCGGAGAGATTTCCGGAACACCAACAGTAGGAGGAGACCGGAAGATCATCGTAGTTGCCCGAAACTCTGCAGGTATGAGAGCAAGCACAATCCTTCAATACAAAAGCCCGGCATCGGATCCACTTTTTGCCTTCCCTACCCTCTCTCCTTCATCTGATCACTCGGTTGTGATCGGAGAAATCTCTCATTCCGGTGGCGAGGAAAACATCGTCGATCTATTCTGGAGCTCAAATGCGACTCGAGTGAATACTCAATACAGTGACCTCAATAATTTACAATCCGGCTCATCCTACAGTTACCAAAATTATCTACCCAACTCTTCTTCCAGTTTAAAAATTTGGCTGGCGGCAGATGATAATACTTCACTATTTGCGGACGCTAATTTCACCACAACTGCAACTGGGACTGTTGGTGGGTGGAAAGATAAAAGTGGAAACGATAATCACTTACTCAGTCAGGGAAACCCCAGCACCGCCTCCCGAAATCATAATGGAAAAAATGTAATCGATTTTGATGGTAATGATTATTTTGAAACCTCGGCTGTTTATGCCACCGGAGGTGATTTTTCCTTTTTTATGGTTTCCGGGATTGATGCCATTAATAGTGTTAACGATTCAATTTTTGCAATCAGGCAGGAAGCGGGTGACCCCAGTTTTCAAATAGACGCAGAACACGCTTCCGCGTTTAAAATTCGCTTTTACCAAACCGGTATGGGAACAGTTAAAACATTCGCCTCTTCCGCACAGCAAGGCCCGAGTATTTACGAATTTATTTTTAATGATGCGACTAATCTGCTCGAGGTCTTTCAAAATGGTACAAGCCTTGGAACCACTGCCTACACAACTTCACCCCATCAGGGAAATAAACTAACCGTCTTTGCAAACCGTGGAAAAAATCAATTCCCAAATGGTTTCGTTGCCGAAATGATTGGGCTAGGTGCAATCACTAACGCCGAAAGACAAAACATAGAAGGCTACCTTGCCCATAAATGGGGCCTTACATCAAGCCTTCC
>CAYLIJ010000075.1:0-7496 GCA_964383925.1 uncultured Puniceicoccaceae bacterium | reverse complement strand
GCCTTTGGGTACTTTATAGAAGTGACTAAGTCCAATCTACACTTGGTGCCTGATCACTATGTACGCAAGCAAACCATGACTAATGCCGAGCGTTACTTTACCGATGAACTAAGGCAGAAGGAAAAGGAGATTGTAAATGCCGAGGAACGGGCGGTGGCCAAGGAGCAGGAGCTTTTTTTAAGTGTGGTTGAACTTTCTTTGCAACAAGCCGATGCCCTTACACAGACGGCTCATGTGCTTGCTGAAATTGATTTATTTTCTTCCTGGGGAGCAATTATGCGGGATCGTAATTATTGTATGCCTGAATTTGTTGAAGGTTCAAAGGAATTGGAAATCGTCCAAGGGAGGCATCCTGTGGTGGAGATGGTTTTAAAGCAGGAAAGCCTTGGCCTCGCCGGAACACACGCTTTTGTACCTAATGATTGTGTACTCTCCTCAGACCAGGAACAAATTTCTTTAATTACGGGACCAAATATGGCGGGTAAATCGACTTTCATTCGTCAGGTTGCCCTTATCACGCTAATGGCACAGGTGGGCTCCTCTGTACCCGCTACGAGTTGCCGTCTCGACTTGGTCGATCGAATTTTTTCTCGAGTGGGAGCAGGTGATGAATTAGCCCGAGGGAATTCGACTTTTATGGTGGAGATGAATGAAACTGCTAACATCCTCAACAATTGCACCTCTTCCAGTTTAATTATTCTTGATGAAATTGGCCGCGGAACTAGCACCTATGACGGATTGAGTATTGCATGGGCAGTGGTGGAACACTTACATGGTGCTAGTAATGAGGGCCCAAAAACTTTATTTGCTACCCACTACCATGAACTGACTCGCTTAGCTCATTCTCTTCCTCGCCTTCGAAACTTTTCAGTCGCAGTTAAGGAATGGAATGATGAAATTATTTTTGTTCGTCAGGTTACTCCAGGAGCGTCGGGTCGTTCCTTCGGTATTCAAGTGGCACGACTTGCTGGTTTACCGGATCGTGTGGTTGATCGAGCTAAAGAAATTCTTTCCACTCTTGAAGGAGGAGATTCAGATCCACTACCTAGTTCTGAATATCCAAGCACAGAAATGATCTATCCCAAAGAGGAGGAACATTCTCCAAAACCGGTGGATGAATCTGATTCTCTTAAGAAAAGTGGAAAGAAGATTAAATCTGATCCTTCGCAGTTGGAATTGTTTTGAATACCTCGCCATTACTTAACTCAGAGGTACACGGGGAGGAGGGAACACCATTTATTCTCATGCATGGTTTGCTGGGATCTTCGAGAAATTGGCGTTCTGTGGCGAAGGAACTTTCCAACCATTTTATTCTTCATTGTCTTGACCTTAGAAATCATGGGAATTCTTTTCACGATGAGGACGCATCGATTTCACAAATGGCAGAAGATTTACTTCGTTACATTGATCATCATAATATACCCAAGCTTATTCTGGGCGGGCATAGCTTGGGAGGTAAAGTGGCAATGTCTTTTGCCTGCAAAAATCCTTCGAGGGTCAT
The DNA here is from genome assembly GCA_964383925.1 of uncultured Puniceicoccaceae bacterium. Classification (GTDB taxonomy): domain Bacteria; phylum Verrucomicrobiota; class Verrucomicrobiia; order Opitutales; family Seribacteraceae; genus Seribacter. The sequence continues at coordinate 5,995 of CAYLIJ010000075.1, read as the reverse complement.
GAAATTAATCATAGCAGATATTGCTCCTCGCAATTATCCAATTGATCACCACATACCCACCCTTGATTCCTTATTAAGTGTTGACTTGACTACTTTATCTTCCCGTAAAGAAGCGGATGAAATTTTATCTGCGTCGATCTCTAATTGGGCATTCCGGCAGTTTTTACTGACCAACTTGGAACAGGTAGGAAATATATTTAAATGGAAGCCAAATATTCGAGCTTTGAGGGACTCGATTGAGCAGCTTTCATCGAATCCTCTTGTTGATGGAGACCAATTTGCCGGCCTTACATTATTTATTCGTGGTGGAAAATCTGGTTACTTGCGTTCCGAGCACATACCTAAAATTAAACAATACTTTCCTACTGCGAAGATTGAGGTATTACCGAATGCAGGTCACGATGTTCATGTTGAAGATCGTCCTGGTTTTCTCGCAACTTTAGATCAATTTCTAATTAGGGGATGAACCGTTTATCCAAAGGATTATAGTAGCAAGCACCATTTGAGGGTAAAAAAGAATGAAAGCCCGGGAAGTATTGCCAATTTTTCTCATATGTCTGGGCAATAGAAGTCGCATGTTTTTCTGAGAATTTATTTGTGGTCCAAGCTAACACTGCTCCACCAAATCCCCCTCCAGTCAACCTCGCTCCATGGACTTCTTCAGTATTGCTAAGTAAATCGACAAGGTAGTCGAGTTGTGGAAGGCTATTTTCAAAGAGATTAGATGAACTTTTGTGTGATGCATTAAGTAAAGCACCGAGTTCATTAACTTCTTTTCCGCTTTTTAAACCCTCTATAAATTGGTTCACTCGTTTCTGTTCCTCGACTACATGACGGGCTCGGTTCTTAAGATTTTCTGGCATTTCGGTTTGTTCAAGTAAGGCAACTGAGCAATTGGCTAGGCATTCCAAGCTCGAGTCGTTTTTCTTAAGCAAGGACAGTGCATCCATACATTCCTGATTCCTAGTGCCGTAGAGTGAATCAACTAAGTCATGTTTAATCCCAGTATCAAAGATCCAAAAACTAGTACCTGAAGGGAGGGGAAGAGTGGAAAAGATTTCACTCGCACAATCAATCCTTACAATTTGATCAGATTGTCCAAATGTAGAAGTTCCTTGATCCAGGATACCACAGGGTAATCCGACCCATTCATTTTCTGCCAGCCTGCATATATTGACCAGTTCATTTTTTGAAACTTTCTTGTTGGCTAATTGGAGAAGGCATTGTGCCGTGGTCAGTTCAACCGCCGCACTCGAACTCAATCCCGCCGACATGGGCAGATCAGTGGAGAGAATTAAAGAAAATCCATGCTCTGGGGCTAAGCCTTTATCCTGAAGCACTCGCAACACACCAAGACAATAATTACCCCAACTTTTTTTACCTGTTTGTTTTTGAAGGTTATTAATCATTCCTGAAATATCTCCTCCTTCAAAACTTTCGCTGAATAAATGAAAGGTTAAATCTTTGGTTGGCTGAGCAATTCCATAAATACCCGCATTGATTGCAGTTCCCAACACAACGCCGCCATTATAATCCAAATGATTACCCAAAAACTCGATTCGGCCTGGGGCAAATGAGGCAGTTGCGTTGTTTATTGATTCAAAATAAGCCTTCTTCGCTTGTTTGATAGTCCATTTTTCCATCTTCTGATTTTATGAATTTACAAAAAAAACTCACGGTTTCCCGTGAGCTTTTAAAAGGGGTATATTGTCTAAGCAATTATATAGATGCTTTGAGCTTTGCGCCTGGTTTGAACTTTACAGACTTAGAAGCCTTAATTTTGATCTTTTCACCAGATTGTGGATTGATGCCTGCACGAGCGGCACGCTTCACAATTTTAAAAGTACCAAAACCGATAATCTGAACACCTTTTTCTTTGTCCTTCTTCACACCTGCTGTGATGCAATCGATCACTGTGTTGAGGGCAGTGTCAGCTGCTGCTTTGGTTGTGTCCTTGCCTAACTTTTTTTGTATGGCTTCGATTAATTGTCCTTTATTCATTTATTTTTCCTTTTGTTAGATGAGTTGTACAGCTTTATTGCTCTGTGTTTTAGAGCATATGGTCAAACTTTTTTTGCAAAAAACCTTATTTTTTAAAGGATTTAGCTGTTTTTTTGATCAAAATTGGCTTCATCACTCGGTTTTAGCATTCCTTGAGCGCCATAAACAGCAACTTCAAGTAATTCTTTTAGTGCAGCTGTTTTGGAAATATCTTCTTCTTCAGAACGTTGCTCTGCTCTTTTCAGAAGTTGCTTTGCCATTTGTAGAGCTATTTTTTGCTCCGCTCCTAAATTGGAAAAAATCTGGGCTACTTTTTCAACTTCGTTTTCTATCGTCATGCCATCTGAATTCTACCATCAGTTATACCTTGAATAGTTAAACCTTCACTTTTTAAATTATCTAACGCACTTTCATGAATCAAAGCTATACCGATTGATTCCCCTGCATTTACTTGGTGAAGGCTTTTTAATATCCCCTTTTTTTTATCTCCGTAAAATAATGGACAGGGAAAAGCCGGGAGCTCGGTTCCATTCCAAATTACGGGAAAGGCTAATCTTCTGACTCTTCCCATCGCATGAATTCTAGCCATAACTTCCTGCCCAAGGTAGCACCCCTTATCAAAATCAATTGCATCTCTTTCTAATCGTCCTTCCTGGGGTAGGTCGTCTGGACCGATTTCAGCCGGAACTGATACTAGGCCTGCTTTAATTCTTTTCATCTCAAGGAGGTTAAAGTTTTCCTCACTCCTACTCAACTCATCAGGAATTTCATCTTGGATTGGTCGTAATAAGGAAAACACACCGGGTGAGATTCGAAAATCTTCAAAAAAATATCCATCTTTAAATGTAACAAATTCACCTTTTTCTGGTTTTTTTATTTCCTTGAATTTAGAATTTGATTCTTTTTCGTCTTCCAACAGGGTGATTAATTCCCAGTTTTTACTCTCGTCAATAAATTCAACTTCATCTGCAACGATATTTTCTTCGAGGAGAGAGTTGAGTTCTGCACCATCACAATCCTTGCTCAGGAGAATAAATTCTTCTTCTCCGATACGGAGGAAAAAAGAATCTGCTAAGACTCGTCCGCGTGTAGACAAGCGGAGTCCGTATCGAATTCCACCCACAGGCAACTTTCTTAAATTGATCGTCCATTGGCTTTGCAGATAGTCTTCTGCATCCTCTTCAATCACGCGAATAACTCCCTTTGGGAAAGTTTTGTAAAAAAAAGTGTCCATAAAATGATTAATTCTAAAAGTTTAGCTTGTTCATGCAAGCTCCTCATTTATGGTTCTTGTGTGGATAAAGTAATAAATTTAAGAATTACCAATTCTGAACCGTTGCCTGCACCGGTAGAATTGTGCGACTCAATTCCTCGTACGCCTGAACAAAATACATTTGTTCGCCAATCGCGGGAGGACCTTCACGATCTGATTAAAGGGGATGATCGTCGGTTACTTGCCGTGGTTGGACCTTGTTCGATTCATGATCTTGTATCCTGTCGAGAATATGCGGATCGTTTTGCCAAACTTGCAGATGAACTTAAGGATCGTTTATTATTAGTCATGCGGGTCTATTTTGAAAAGCCACGCACTACTGTAGGTTGGAAGGGTTTAATCATGGACCCCAAGTTAAATGGAACCTGTGATATACCAGAAGGTCTAAGTATCGCCCGGCAATTTCTGGGTGAAGTTTTGGATATGGGGATCCCCACTGCCACTGAATTACTTGATCCGATAACGCCACAATATATCGCCGATTCACTTTGCTGGTCTGCGATTGGTGCCCGTACATCTGAATCCCAGACTCATCGTCAAATGGCTTCCGGATTATCGATGCCGGTTGGTTTTAAAAATGCCACGGCGGGCGATTTGAAAGCTGCAGTTAATGGAATTATTGCCGCGACTAAGAGTCAGACATTTTTAGGAATCACTGAGGATGGACGTGCCTCCGCGGTGACCACAGGAGGAAATCCCGATTGCCAATTAATCCTTCGTGGTGGAACTAATGGACCTAATTATCAAGCTGAACATGTCAAGGCAGCTGAAGAGGCATTACGCTCCGCAAATGCTCCGGTCTCAATCATGATTGATTGTAGTCATGCTAATAGTGAAAAAGACCCAACTCGCCAACCAATCGTTCTCGATCATGTTCTCGAACAAATAAAAAATGGAGCAGATTCGATTCATGCGGTAATGATTGAAAGTCATTTAAATGAGGGGAGCCAATCTTTTCCCCGCCCGCTGGAGGAACTCGAATATGGTGTTTCCATAACCGATGGGTGTATCGACTGGACGGGTACGGAGGCTTGCCTTCGGCGTGCGGCCGATGTAGTGGATAAGGCTCGCTTTTCCTAACCATTTTCTTTCACTTTATTTAAGTATCTAATTTTAAAAACTATGAATAACAAAGCACCAATCCGTGTAGCCGTAACCGGAGCCGCTGGCCAAATCGGTTACTCCCTTCTTTTTCGTATCGCGTCCGGAGCCGTTTTTGGCCCCGATCAACCAGTCGCACTTAATTTAATTGAGATCGAGCCTGGTATGAAAGCACTGGAAGGTGTAGTGATGGAACTTGATGATTGTGCTTTTCCATTACTTAAGGATATTCGCCCAACCTGTGACTTAAATGAAGGATTTACCGATGTGAATTGGTCTCTTCTCGTGGGAAGCGTTCCCCGTAAGGCTGGAATGGAGCGAGGTGATTTACTCGGTATTAATGGAAAGATTTTCACGGGCCAAGGACAGGCGATTCAAGCCAATGCCGCTTCCGATGTCCGTGTTTTAGTAGTGGGTAATCCTTGTAATACTAATTGTTTAATCGCGATGAATAATGCACCCGATATTCCAAACGATCGCTGGTTTGCGATGACTCGGCTTGATGAAAACCGGGCCGCTGCTCAATTAGCGGCAAAGGCGGGCGTTCAAGTTTCCGAGGTTTCCAATGTGACGATTTGGGGCAACCACTCGGCCACTCAGTATCCTGATTATTACAATGCACAAATTGGTGGTCAATCTGCCCATGAAGTAATTGCGGACGAATCGTGGGCTCAAAACGAATTTATCCCCATCGTTCAACAACGGGGAGCCGCAATTATTCAAGCGCGAGGCGCCTCCTCTGCTGCCTCCGCCGCCAATGCGGCAATCGACACCGTTCGGTCATTGACTACTCCAACCCCTGCTGGGCAATGGAATAGCGTCTGTGTGGCCTCCGATGGGAGCTATGACACTAAAGAAGGTTTGATTACCTCTTTCCCTGTCCGTTCGGATGGAGAGAGGTGGGGAATTGTACAAAATGTACCGATTAACGAATTTGCTCGAGGTAAAATCGACGCATCTATCAACGAGTTGGATGAGGAACGCTCATTAGTGAGTGGATTGCTCCCCAGTTAACAATTAAAATAACGGAATAAGCGTATAATTGCCTAATTGCCTAACCGGTGTTCGTACATTCGAACATCATGGTACTTATCAAACTTGTAACCTCCTTCATGGAGTAGTCCGGCGACTTTAAAACCTAGTTTTTCGTGCAGTCGTACCGAACCTGGGTTGGGAAGTACAACTAGTCCATAGGCTCGGTGTACCTCTTCCACTTTTTTAAGCTCGTCAATTAAAGCCGAGTAAACCAATTCACCAATCCCCATTCCCACCCGATCGGGGTGTAAATAAATACTAGTCATTACAGATGGTGAATAAGCCGGGCGCAGATGAAAGCGCAGACTTGCAGCGTAGCCTACAACTTCGCCTTCCCATTCTGCGACCATTAATTGATAACGTCCATCGTTGGTAAACTGAGTAAACCAAGTCTTTCGATTTTCGAGAGACATTTCCACCATCTCAAAAGTAATCACAGTCTCGGTGATGTAGTGATTTATAATATCCCGCAACACGGGCATGTCGGACTCGCGCCCTCTACGAATGGTGGCTTTCATTGTATGAATTGGAATGGTACCCGGAGAGGGGGTCGAACCCTCACTTCCTTGCGGAAACTGGATTTTG
>CAYLIJ010000074.1:0-8181 GCA_964383925.1 uncultured Puniceicoccaceae bacterium | reverse complement strand
GAGATTTCAGACTAACTTGATTCTTTAATGAAGAATTTCAAACCCTGCTTATTGTGAATACAAACCAAAGGAAAGCCCTTGTCGTTTACCGGCCACTTGTTTGTGGCATTCATGTCCTTTCAAACCTATACGATTGTATTAGGGGGTAATTCTATAGGAGGCAAAAGATCTTCAGGTTCAATTTCTTTAGATTTTTCTTCATCAGCAGGGGAATTGATAGGTTGAACCTCTAAGTCGGAAGACGAAATTTCATGTTCTTCCTTCAACAAATTTTCATCAATGAGTTCCGAGTTACCATCTCCCTGTAATCCCGAACCAGTATTTTCTGATTCAATTTCTGATTTAATATTCAAGTCTTGGTTCTCGAAAAAATTATTTTTACCATGAGATTCTTTGTCGAAACGGGATTCTGCTTCACGGCTCTTTTCCACATTCTTTACAAACTGGGTATGATTAAACTGTTCAATCGACTCTTTTTCCATTTCGCATTCTTTAAGTCTTGTCATTAATGTGGAAATATTATTTTGAATCTCATTTTGCTTGGATTCATCTTCTGTCTTAATAGCCTTTAGTTCTTTGATTTCTTCTTTGAATTCTGAAACTTTATTGCGAAGTTCAATTCGGTGTGCTCTCCGATCTTTAAAAAGTGGAGGTTTGCCGGGAGCTACCGGTTTACCAAGAGGCTTTGGGGGTACATCTCGTTTAATAGGGTCATTCATGATTAAAACAAACTAGTTTATCTTACCTACTTAAAATTTAGAGCAGATTTAATAAGCTATGTCAAATTTACAGCAGATTTGATAAGAAAAGGCTGTGAGCAACTGAAAGGGATTCAGATCAAAATAAGGGATCATAAGAATTAATGCCTTTAATAAAAAATTCATTACTAACGGAGAGTACACGATTTAATACAAATTCTAAATTCATGAGTTTAACCTAATAAAATATTAGATATAAGTCTTTTAATAATTTTTCTAAGCTACGAGCTTTTAATTGCGAGAATTAATAATTTGTAGACTTTTCAAGTTTTTCTTGGCTATTTCATCGCCGCCCTGAGCTGCTCGGCTAAACCATTCCAAGGCTTTCTGTGTATCCTTACCGACTCCTTTTCCACGAAGATGCATTATGCCAAGATATCGAGCTGATTCAGGATTTCCGCGGTTGGCGGATTGATAAAATAATTCATAGGCACGGGACAAATCAAGATTAGCACCCCGTCCATAATAATGCATCTTAGCCATTTCCAAATCATTATTAGAATTACCAGTCTTCCTTCCAAGTGGAGTAAATGTCTGCCTTGATGGACTGGTGGAAAAAGAAGACGCAGGTAAAGTTGGGGGGGTAGGTAAAAGAGGCTGCTCACTTGCTTTTGTATTTTCATAAACCGAAGGTAATCGATTAGCAGTAGGTTTAAATGATATTACTGAAGGATCAGGAGGTAAAAAAGGAGGTGGTTCAGAAATTGATGGGTTTGCAGGTGAAGGCACGGAATCATAAGATTTCCCCGCTGACGATTGAAGATTCCCACTCAATTGATTTGCGAGTAATTCTTCGTACTCGGCAACTTTTTCAGAAGCATTTTCCGCCTCCTGTAAAAGGGCGAGCTTCGCATAACGTAGAGCAAGATCAATTTTAGCAGGACCAGTAAGTCCATAGGCATAGAAATGAGCTACTATTAATTGAGAAGTAGTGTACCCACGATCGGCGGCGGCTTGAAAGTGAACTAGGGCCATTTTGTAGTCTTCCAACACTCCGATTCCTTTAAAGTAGCATCTACCTAAAAAGTGGTTTCCTGCTGGAAGTTGTTTTTCCACAACTTCTTTAAGAATTGATATTCCACCAGTTAAATCTCTACCAATATCAAGGTTCTGATCACCAATCGCGTTGGCATGAAGTTTAAGTAAAGCATGCTGTACCGATGCCGGACCATACCCATTGCTCGATGAACTTGCATAGTGTTTGGCAGCGAATTGAAGATCAGGACTTAAATCAGGTTCAACTTCTTCGGCGGTGAATATTTCGGCAATAACATAGGACGCGACTGGATCGCCCGCACTCGCATTTTTTATCAGCGTACCATCGGTGTCTTTAAAAGCTTTAGTGTAAAAGCTTGCCACTTTATCTGAATTGGGTCCGAGGGGAGAGAAGCGATGCAAATAACCAACTGTAAACAAACCAAGCCAATGATCAGTCTCTGTAGATAAGTTAGCCCAATAACTAGCCTTATCAAAAGAAATATTTAAACCTTTATCTCCGTGAATGTAACATAACGCCAAAAATGCTTGAGCGTATGAATCCCCTTCTTGGGCACTAGATTCCAAACTTTTTAGATCGGCATCCATCCATTTGATTCCTTCATTTGCACGAACCAAACTACATCCAAAGAGGAGCATAAATATAAAAGTAAATTTTTGAAGATGATACATTGAAAGTATCTAATATTTTCTACCTTTTAACCAATAGTAGGCAAGCATTCAATTTATCAAGCTATTCCAAATTGCTTGCGAGGAAAGAACTAAAAAGGTTAAATATGATTCGTTTCTATAATCTCTATTTTACTTATGGACTTATCCGATCAATCCCCATCCACCCTGCGTAACCCAGGAAAAGAAGTTATCAGACAATTTGTAATTTATGCTGAGAATAAAGTGGGTTGGTTAAACGACTTTCTAGGCATGTTAAAATCACAGGACATTCATGTGATGGCAATTTCAGTCTTAGACACGACGGATTCTGCGGTCATTAGGTTAGTTACAAATTACCCGAAAGAAACTGCACAGCTATTAAAATCTCGTTCAATCAGTTTTACCGAAAGGAATATTATCGCTGTTGAGATCAAGGATGAAGACTCCCTAAACCTGATTACCCAGTCTCTTCTTTATGCTGAGATCAACATTCATTATGTCTATCCTTTTCTTCGCCAACCCAATAATCAACCAGTACTTGCTCTTGCAATGGAAGACGAAGACATTGGAGAGGAAACCCTACATAAACATGGTGTTCGAGTACTTTCTCTTGATGATTTTACCCGATAGTCGTTTCAATAAAGGAGATAGGGCTTAACCGAAGCCTTGAACTGTTCGGAATAAGTATCCCATTTGGCAAGGTATTTTACAATATCGACTTGCCCTCCCTTCTCAGCCAAAGAATCCCACCAAGACTGTGAACCAACATGTTTGTTAAAGAGTAAAATTTCTGAATCACTTGCCTGAGTAAAAGGACTTGGAGACTCCCATAAAGCGGAAACCTGCATCATATAAAAGGGTAATTCGGTGGGTCGCCATGAGTTCCAATCGTTTATAATTATATAAACCCCCTCGATATTTTTTCCATCGGCTTTTTCTAATATTTTTACTTGAAAGGAGAGACCTGGAATATTGAGCCGATCTAGTTCGGCTTTAAGAACATCAGCCGATTTTCCTTCGTAGGTTAGAAAACGAAAGGGATGCTTGGTTCCAATGCCATGTTTGAATTTTCCCATTTGGGCACCTAGACCAGTCATCGGATAACCAGCAACAGAGTCTAAAGTCGGGATATTCGGTGAAGTTGGGAACCAAGAAAGACCAGTCTGGGGCCATGTCATTTGCCGGGTCCAACCAAGCATTGGTACAATAATCAATTTTCCTTTTTTACGATTTTTCTCATTAATTTTTAAAACACCTGCAATTTTCTTTGACCATAAAGCGATTTCTCCGATTGTCATCCCGTGTACAAATGGAATTTGAAAGGCTCCGACATAACTCATACAGGCTTCATCCATCGAAGGTCCCGCTACTTTAATTCCTCCCAATGGGTTTGGTCTATCTAGAACAACTACCTCCACTCCCGCTTCAAAGCATGCTTCCATTACATACCTCATACAACTAATGTAAGTATAACAACGCACCCCAACATCTTGAAGATCAACTACTAAACTATCAATCTTACTTAACATTTTCTCGTTTGGTTTTCGGAATTTTCCGTAAAGGGAAAATACGGGTAATCCCGTTTTTTTGTCTATTTTATCGTCCACCGGAACCGATGCCTTTTCATCTCCGTAGATTCCATGCTCAGGTCCAAATAAAGCAACTAAGTTTACATCGGAGGATCGAACAAAAACATCTACCGTGCTTTCTCCTTTTCCATTTTTACCTGCCGGATGAGTCAATAAACCAACTCTTTTACCTTCAAGAACTGCAAATTTAGTTTGTTCCAGGTAATCAATTCCTAATTTGATCGATGGAACTGTAGCAAAAGATTCTGAATTTATTAAAAAAATTAGAATAACTAATTTGAAAGAAATAAAGCGGGTTAAAAATGATTTTATACTCATTTGCTTAGGTTTAATATTTTATTTTTATTTAGTAACTTGTGGCCTCTGGTAAAACTTTGCCAGCACATTGTAGAAAAAAACTGAAATAACTCCAAAAAAGACTCCGATCACCGCACCCCCAACTAACATGGGCGGAAAAGTATCAAGTAACTCCAATAGATCTTTGAACTTAAAATGAGCCCAATCATAATCTGAGCTTAGAAGCGGATTTTTCTTACTTTTAAAACCAGCGAGTTCTAAAAGTATCCTACCAATTTTATAGTCCGCAAAATAAATTGGTCCCATCGTAAATGGGTTGGAAATCCATTGTATAGCAACAATGATGGGTAAATTTGCTCTAATAAATAAAGCGAGAATAAAAACGATAAACATTTGAAAACCCACTAAGGGTGAAAACGAAATAACCATCCCCCAAAAGAGTGCCGGTTTAATTGCATTACCTTTAAACGACCATAGATAAGATCGTTTATAAGCAGTCTCAGCAAACCATTTTAATACTGGATATTTGTGTATATTGGATCGCCTCGGTAAAGGTCGCATTAATCGTTTTAAGCGACGAATACGCTTAAAGCGTAATTCTTTTTCTTCTGGGTGTTCAGTAGAGTTCACTGGTAATAAGATAAATGAAAATTTAGTTTTTGTTCAAATAATTCAGACGCATTCGCTAAGTTTTCGACTAAGCTTAATTGATCGCTGCCGAAGGCTTCAATTTTCACATTCCCAAATTCACGCATACATTTCTCTGCCGCTTCTTTTTCTACTGAACCCGCTAAAAGAATTACCTTTTTTTCGTATTTTGAAGCCATTCGGATAATTTCATACGGCCCTTTTCCATACAGTGAAGTTTGATCAAACCTGCCTTCTCCAGTTAGAATAAGATCTGCTTTTTTGATCGCAGTTTCAAGATCAAACCATTTGGAAACAAAGGAAAATCCAGGCACGAACTTGGTATCGAAGCCTAAGCTAAGTCCGTAACCAACTCCACCTGCGGCACCCGAACCCGCTTGTTCCCGAAAATCCAATGGTTTGTCAAAGGCAGTCGCTAATCTAGACGACATAAATTCAATATTTTCTTCCATTTCTATCTTACGACTGGAGCAAAGCCCTTTTTGAATACCAAATTGAAAAGTGGCTCCATCGTCTCCCAATAGTTTATTACTTACATCACAGGCAATACGGATTGGTGGAAGGGAAACTAATCCCTGAGTAGAAATCTTAGCTATTCTTGGCCAACTTTCTGGATTTGGAAATGAAATGGGCAGATCATCATGATCTAAAAATTTGACCCCTAAGGCACTCAAGGCTCCCAAGCCCATATCGTTGGTTGAACTCCCTCCTATTCCTAAAATAACTGCACTCACTCCCAGAGAACCAACCTTTTCGAGTAACTGACCAACACCAATCGTGGAAGTTAGCCATGGATTCCTCTTTTCTAACGCTAAATCAGCTAGTCCAACAATTGATGACATTTCAATAATTGCCCAATTTCCTTGGTTTGGTAAATCCGTAAATTCATGCAAAGATGGTTCCAATTGATCACTGGGAACAATCCCTATTTTGACTTCCTTTTCTTCACCTAGCGAGTCCTGAGCGTAGATGGAGTGATAGTTACCATTTTTGGCATGGGTCAACAATTCCGAAAAACCCTCTCCTCCGTCGGTCAATGGAATACACTGAATGCTATGATCAGAAGATTCGGTCGAAACAACCTTTTGGGCAAGTGCACAGATTTCCCGAGCAGACAGGGAATCCTTGCATTTATCAAAAGCGGCAAGGATGTGCATCGTATTAACTAGCGGATTTCACTGTTGGTAGACTCATCAATTAATTTAAAGTTTTCCACATGATAAGTTTCTGCAGCTTCGAAGGTTAACTTTAAACCATAATTTCGTTCCATTCGATCAATCAATTTTGAATCAGGTCCACGGAACCGACGAAGAGTACTCGGATGAAGAAAGATTTTTAAATTTGCTTCCTTCTCAATATTTTCTTCTCTCAACCGACGAACAACGCTAGTAATTTTCCTCTGTATTTCAATACTGACTGCTCGAGGTGATTTTACAATCCCACGACCAGAACAATAAGGGCACGATTCATAAATCCCGCTTGAATTACTCTCATCATGTCTCTGACGAGTAATTTGCATAATTCCTAATTGAGAAATGGGTAAAATATTGTGCTTTGCTTTATCATCCGCCATGGACGACTTCATTCTTTGGAAAACCTTTCTTTGATCTCCCTTATTTTTCATGTCAATGAAGTCAATAATTACCAAACCACCTAAATTTCGAAGTCTCATTTGACGACAAACTTCTGCTGCTGCTTCAAGGTTCGCTTGTAAAATAAAGTTTTTCCCGTCTTTTCTATCTCCTTTGTGGCTACCTGTATTTACATCTATTGATACAAGTGCTTCTGTTTCCTCCATTACAATTTCACCACCCGAAGGCAGTAAGACTCGACGCATGAAAGTCTGTTCAATCTGGCGCTCTACATTAAATCTTTCAAAAATAGGGATTTCCTCATCAAAATGAGAAACTTTCGATTTCGATTTTGGAGAAATTCGCTGAATGGTTTCAATCAGCCTAGTATAATCCTCTTTTCGATCAATTTGTACACGATCAATATCGTCTGTGAGAAAATCACGAGCAGTTAAACCAATCAAATCTGGTTCTTGATACAAGAAGCAAGGACTGTCCTGAGACTTCATTTTAGCTTCAATTTCATCCCATTGTTGAAGTAAAAGATGAAGATCCCGATCAAAAAATCGTTCGGGTTTATTTTGTCCAGCAGTTCTAATAATTACACCCATACCCTCACGCAGAGAAAGGTTACTTATTATACGTTTTAAGCGACTTCTTTCGGCTTTATCATCGATTTTCCTCGAAATCCCACATTGTCCAGCATAGGGCATCAAAACTAAAAATCGTCCTGCTAGAGATAAATTAGTTGTAGTTCGGGGACCTTTGCTCCCAATTTGACCCTTGGTGATTTGAACCACAATTTCTGATCCAACAGGAAAAACCTTAGGGATTTCCTGAATCGATTTTGCTTCTAGACGGTTATGGGGGGTTTTTCTTTTATTTTCACGGACTATCTCGATCGAGGGATCGTTATTTGCCCCTGGAAGCATATCCCAGTAATGTAAAAACGCATTTTTTTCCTGCCCGATATCGACAAAAGCGGCTTTTAATCCCGGTTCCAAGTTTTGAACTTTCCCCTTGAAGATTGCCCCAACCATTCTTTCTTCATCTAGGCGCTCAACATCAAAAGCCTGAAGTACACCGTTTTCGATTAATGCTACTCTTCGCTCAAGAGCCTCAGTATTTATGATTAATTCTTTATAATCCTGTTTTGTCTCACGACGAAAAAATGCAAGAATTCTTTCACGGATAGGTCGTTTTTTGGCCCGTTCGATTGCGGCTTCCCTTAACTTACCCTTATCAATCGAGATAGGAGCAGGTTCAACAGGAGGAAGAGTCAGATTGTTTATATCTGAATCAGCTTTCCTTTTCTCTGCATTCTTATTGGATCTTCTTCGCTTTGAATAATTTGGTCTACGTTTGGTATTTCTGGCCATATTTATGATGGATGGAAAACCCGATCATCCACAGAATAAGAAATAGACAAGGTAATATTACCTTTCTGTTCATCTGAATTCCTTTCTGTGTCGATAAACACTCTGAACCAGTCCAAGTAAGATAAAACAGGAGATCAGGAATGATCCCCCATAACTTAGGAAGGGCAACGGTAAACCAGTTATTGGAGTAATGCCTATTGTCATGCCAATGTTTATAAAAACATGGGTCATCAATAAGACAGAAACTCCTATTGCAAGCATTGCCCCAAAACGATCTGACGCTTTGGAAGCT
>CAYLIJ010000073.1:0-8190 GCA_964383925.1 uncultured Puniceicoccaceae bacterium | reverse complement strand
CATCGCTTAATTGTCCACCATGGACATATTCTCCAAGAAATGTCCCGTCGTTCTCTATAATTAATCGAACGCTGTCCCCCTGGGTTTGTGCGGCATGCTTGGTTACAACATTGACCACACCACTAACTGAATTCGTGCCCCAAATCGAAGCACCAGGTCCACGAATAATTTCGACACGGTCGAGTATGGCTAATGGAACATCTTCTGTGGTCCAGTTAATCGTCCCGCCCATTATCTGAAGAACTTCTCTTCCATCTACCATGGTTAAGAATTTCTCGGTGGCGGAACCACTAAAATTACGCATCGTTACGAAATCATCATACCCAACCCCACGCGAAGTGTACATACCGGCAACATTGCGAAATGCATCAACCATAAGGACATGGCCATTAAGACTGATATCTTCTGGACGGATAACATGTACTGAAGCAGGATTTTTCCAATGCTCCTGCTCATATCCCAAAACTCCTCGAATTGGTGTACGCGAAAGATCTAAGAAGTCTAAATTTAATAGCCTCCTTAATTCAGCTTTTTCAAAAGGAGATAATTCGGTAGCTTTTCCCTCATCGACATTTTGGCCATGCAATGATCCGTAGAGGACAAAGCAAAGGAAAAAAAGGATGTGGGCAAGAAATTTCAAAAAATGTGATTTTGTCACAATTACACTAAATCACCAAGGAAAAAATTATTTAATGTAAGTAATTATGATACAATTACCTATTTAATAAGAAAAAAAAGGACACTATCCTTCCACTACTCCAATCATTGCTTTTAAGATAGCATTCCAAGTCGCAGGATTTTCCAGGGTGGAATTGGGGAACATACAACCATCCCAGCAAATATGCTTAATTCCTCGGTCTTGAAAATCTTTTAACCAATACTGCGAGCAACGAGTAATATCTAATTTTCCATTAGGATCATCTGCAGGGCAATGCTTTCCTGTTTTATCATGGTCTCCCGCCCCATGGACTTCTCCATCATTTTGGGCGACATGAAAATCAATTGTCCAAGGTCGTATCTTGTCGACCATCTGTTCATAAGCAGCATAAAACTCTTCTTCAGTGTAGCCTTCTTTTAACAGTGCATGCTCAGGTGCATTGTAACCCATTAAATAAAGATAAGTGTGAGCCAAGTCAGCTTGAAAGCCTAAAGTTTCGGGCATCCCGACTCCTTCTAATAAATCAAGCATGTCTTTCCAACTATGCATACCTGCCCAACAAATCTCGCCCTCTGCGGCAAGTCGTTCCCCATGATCCTCAGCAATTTTAGCTGCCTTTTTAAAAGTGTCTACAATTCGCGCAGTTCCCTCTCCTGGGTTGGCCTTCCATTGTTCAACCCCGAATTCAGCGGAATCGATTCGGATCACTCCTCCTTTTCGCGCTCCGTGTTCGTTAAAAACCTTGGCAACCCGACAAGCCATGGTAACAGCATCCAAAAACTTTCCTTGTTGCTCGTCTGTTCCCATCGCAGAATCTCCAATCGTACCGGGCCAGACTGGAGCAACAAGTGACCCAATATCAAAGCCCTTGCTCGCAATTAAGTCTGCAATCGACTTGAGTTCATCATCGCTTGCCTCGGGATTTGTATGGGGTAGAAAAAGGAAATAATCAATTCCATCAAACTTTCTGCCGTTCACCTCAGCTTCCGCAGAAAAGTCTAACATCTTTTCAAGACTTATTGGAGGTTCTTGGCCGTCATCATTACCTTTTCCGACAAGACCGGGCCACATTGCATTGTGAAGTTTTAAATTTGATAAGCTCATTACTGAATTATTGTTGGGATTAATGGGAAGATGATAAATTGATGAAATAAAGAAAAAATGAGCAACAATAAAAATTTGAATATTTATATTTCTCCGATTGCGAAGAACAAAAAACTTGTATAAGTTGAATTAAAACAATCCAATCAATCTATGAAACTATTGAAAATACTGTCTGCTCTACTTTTCTGCTCTTTACTCAGCCTTGGTGCAAAACCAGTTAAGAAAAAATTGAGTCCCGAACTGGAAGATTTATTCCAAGGTCCTCTTCTTGATGCCACAGGAAAAGAGATTTCCAAAGATGTACTCGCAGGAAAGACAATCGGGATTTATTTTTCAGCTCATTGGTGCCCACCTTGTCGGGGATTTACTCCAAGTTTAGTAAAATTTCGAGATTCCAATAAAAAAGATTTTGAAGTTGTCTTTGTAAGCTCTGATAGATCGCCAGATGCCCAGATGGAATACATGAAAGGTTCCAAGATGAAATGGTATACGATGCCACATGGTTCAGATGCGGGAAAAGCCCTTAAAAAGAAATATGAAGTTCGTGGGATTCCATCTTTGGTAATCGTGGCACCAGATGGTAAAACAATCACTAAAGATGGAAGAAGCGATGTAAGCTCAAACCCAAAAAAAGCTCTTAAAAATTGGCAGAAGTCTTCCTGATTTAAAAATACAAAAACTTTCAAACAACCTGTCAATTTAGACAGGTTGTTTTTTTTCACATAATGGCAGTGCTTAAAACTATTCTTAAGGTTTCCAATAAAGACAATCTCGTGGTTGCACTACAATCGCTCGAGAGTGGCAAAGTTGTAAATCTAGAAAAAGAAGAATTTTCTATCCGTGAGCCAATTCCCGCTAAACATAAATTTGCTGGAATTTGCTTTAAACCAGGAGACTTTGCTTACATGTATGGAGTGTTAGTAGGTGAAGCAACCAAACCGATTCAAATCGGGGAACGTATCACCACTGATAATTTACTTCACCGATCGGCTGAGTTTAACTTGTCTTCAGAAAAAAAGACTTGGATATCGCCTTCCATCAATAAATGGAAAAATAGAACATTCCAAGGATATCAGAGGGCAGACGGACAAGTCGGCACTGCAAACTACTGGTTGGTGGTTCCATTAGTATTTTGTGAAAATGGAAATATTGAAGTGCTGAGAAGGTCGATGATAAAAGCACTTGGGCTTGATAAAAGATCTCAGTATGAAAATTTTGCCGATGAACTGGCACAGGCATACAAAACTGGGGATTCGCCCCAATCAGTTGTTCTTCCGAACGAACAGGAAAATCGCCCCTCCCCTATTTTCCCGAATGTGGATGGGGTCAAATTTCTGACACATGGATTGGGTTGTGGAGAAACAAGAGATGTCTCGAAAGAACTTTGCGGTTTATTAGCAGGTTATGCCTGTAATCCAAATGTTGCAGGAATCACGATTCTGAGTTTGGGATGCCAACATGCACAGGTCTCCATATTGGAAAAGGAAATTGCTAAGAGATGTGCAAATTTCACTAAACCTTTTCTTGTTTTCGAGCAGCAGAAATATATTTCCGAAAGAGAAATGCTTGAGCAGGCAATCAGGCAAACTTTCGAAAATTTAGCTAGAATTAATCAGCTTGAACGCACCACTGTTCCACTTTCTAAATTATGCCTCGGAATGGAGTGCGGCGCGTCGGATGGATTTTCTGGAATTTCCGCCAATCCATGTATTGGACATGTGGCTGATTTAACTGTTGGTCTTGGCGGACGGGTCATTCTTTCGGAGTTTCCTGAATTGTGCGGAGTTGAGCAGGAAATTGTGAATCGCTGTAAAACCGAGGAAATTGGTAATCGATTTATTGAAATAATGAGAAACTATGAAGAACGCGTAAAAGAAGCCGGTTCTGGTTTTGACATGAACCCATCCCCTGGAAATGTGAAAGATGGTTTAATCACAGACGCAATTAAATCGGCTGGAGCGGCTCGCAAAGGAGGTACTTCAACTATCATCGATGTGTTTGACTACCCTGGTTGGGTAAAAGAAGATGGACTTTCTCTTTTATGCACCGCGGGCAATGATGTTGAATCGACCACCGCAATGGCGGGAGCTGGTGCTAATTTAATTCTTTTCTCTACAGGTCTTGGGACACCCACAGGCAATCCCATTACTCCAGTAATCAAAATCTCCAGCAACTCAAAGATCGCTAGTTCTTTTAAAGAATATATTGATTTTGACACTGGTTCTATCATTGACGGAACGCAGAGCGTCGAATCACTGGGAGAGACTCTTCTTAATGAAGTGATTGCCTATGCATCTGGAGAAAAAAGAACCAAAGCAGACTTACAAGGTCGAGAAGACTTCTTGCCTTGGAAACGAGGAATGTCTTTGTAAATCTTTACTCATGAAAAGATTAGAAAACAAAATTGCGATCGTAACAGGTGGTGGAAAAGGAATTGGTCGTGCGATCGCACATCGTTTTTCTCAAGAAGGGGCAAGGGTAGCAATCTGGGAAAAAGATGAAGAGGCAGGCCAAAAAACTGTCGATGAGATTGCGAATGAAGGAGGTGTATCAACTTTGATTCCATGCGAAATTACAGATTCGGAAAATGTTGAGTCTTCCCTCCAACAAACTATCGACTCACTTGGTCAACCAACTCATTTAGTAAACAATGCTGGCATTGCTCATGTTGGCACGGTCACCACGACTACTGAGGAAGATTTTGATCGAGTTATGCAGGTCAATACAAAGGGACTCTTCCTTTGCCTTCAAAAGGTTATTCCAGTATTTATTGAAAATGGAGGCGGTGTCATTCTTAATTTAGCTTCGATCGCCTCAAGACTAGGTATTTCAGATCGCTTTGCTTATTCTGCAAGTAAAGGGGCGGTTCTTTCTATGACTCTAAGTGTAGCCAAGGATTATGTAAAACATGGTATCCGTTGTAATTGCATGTGCCCAGGTCGTGTGCACACCCCTTTTGTCGATGGATTTCTAGAAAAATACTACCCTGATCAAGAGGAACGAAAAAATAAATTTTCTGAGCTTTCAAAATATCAACCGATAGGAAGAATGGGAGAACCGGAAGAAATTGCTGCACTCGCGGCTTTCTTATGTTCAGAAGAATCTTCTTTTATAACAGGAGCGGCATATGATGTGGATGGTGGTACCATGACTTTACGCTAATTAACTCAATTTATTTATGAAACTTATTCGAAAAGGTGAACTACAAGAAGAATCTCCCGGACTTTTACTACCGGATGGACGGGAAGTCGATGTTTCCGACTTTGGTGAGGATTATGATGAAGTCTTTTTTGAAACTAATGGACTGGATCGACTCAGCCAATGGCTCAAGGAAGAGGGAGATGACTTACCTCCTTTTCCAGATGGTGAAAGATATGGATCCCCCATTGCCCGTCCAAGTAAGATTATTTGCATCGGTTTGAACTATGAAGATCATGCTCGGGAGTCAGGAATGGAAATCCCACCCGAGCCTGTGCTTTTTTTCAAAGCAACTAGTGCATTCTGTGGTCCCGATGATGATTTAATTCTTCCTCGAGGAGGAGATAAGACAGATTGGGAAGTAGAACTTGCCTTTGTAGTTGGAAAACAAGCGAGTTATGTCGAAGAAAGCGATGCCTTGGATTACCTTGCCGGCTATGCCTTACACAATGACTACAGTGAGCGAGGTTTTCAACTTGATCGAAGTGGTCAATGGGTAAAAGGAAAAAGCTGCGATCGTTTTGCCCCATTTGGCCCTTATCTTGTCACTCAGGATGAAATTGAAGATCCAAACAATTTAAATATGTGGCTCAAAGTAAATGGAGAAACTATGCAGTCGAGCAATAGCTCTAACCTTCATTATAAAATCCCTTTTCTCTTAAGCTATGTCAGCCAATTTATGACTCTCCTCCCTGGCGACATCATCTCTACCGGTACTCCTCCTGGAGTAGGAATGGGAATGGATCCACAGGTCTATTTAAAAGCAGGAGATGTAGTGGAACTAGGGATTGACCAGTTGGGAACTTCTTCCCAAAAAGTGGTTCCTTCCCTATGAATTTAGAGCTTCAGGGTAAGGTCGCACTAGTGACTGGTGCAGCACAGGGGATCGGGGCGGAAATCGTACGGGGTTTAATAGAAGAAGAAGTATCCGTTGCCCTGATTGACCGTAATAAACAACAAGCTTACGACTTAATCAAAGAATTTGAGCAAGCAAAAGCATTAATCTTTTTTGCCGAAACTGAATTGACTGAAGAGAAAGAGTGTAAAAAAGCGATTGAACAAACGATTGAAAAATTTGGGAGGCTCGACATTCTTATTCATAATGCCGGTACCAATGACAATACCGGACTAGAGGCGAGCCCGCAAAGTTTTCAAGATTCTCTCAATCGTAACCTCTTTCACGTTTTCACACTCACCCATTACGCCAAAGAACATTTAATTTCTAGTAAAGGCTGTATTGTAAATATTTCTTCCAAGGTTTGTAAAACTGGTCAAGGCGGCACATCAGGTTATGCTGCAGCTAAAGGTGCGATAAATGCCCTTACCCGCGAATGGGCACTTGATCTCGCCAAGTACGAAGTACGAGTCAATGCGGTAGCTCCAGCCGAAGTGCTAACTCCGATGTATCAAAAATGGCTCAACTCACATCCAAACGCGGCAGAAAAAAAAGCTTACATAGAATCAAAAATTCCTTTTGGAAATAGAATGACAACCGAAAAAGAAATCGCTGACTCTGTTCTTTTTCTTTGCTCCGCTCGATCGTCGCACACAACCGGACAAATTCTTCACCCAGATGGTGGCTATACTCACCTGGATCGAGCATACGGAAATACTTAAATCGAGTACTCGATGATCAAAACAGATGTTTGCATTATAGGTGGTGGTATTGTTGGACTTGCAACAGGTTATCAACTTTTAAAAAAGTTCCCCAAGAAAAAAATCGTCGTTCTTGAAAAAGAGGATGCGTTGGCAAAACACCAGACTGGACATAATTCAGGCGTCTTACATTCGGGAATTTATTACAAGCCCAATTCCCTCAAAGCGACTAATTGCAGGATGGGCAAAAAAGTCATGGAGCAATTTTGTGAAGAAGAAGAAATCGAGCATGAACTTTGTGGAAAGGTTATTGTCGCTCTGAATGAAGAGGAACTTCCTCGGATGGAAAAGATTTTCGAGAGAGGCCTAGCAAACGGTGTAAATTGTGAAATTATATCTCGTGAAAAATTACTTGAAATTGAACCTCATGCTGCAGGGATTCAAGCAATCCATGTCCCTGAATGTGGAATTGTAAATTACAAACAAGTTTGCCTACGAATGGGTGAAATTATTACCGAAAAACAGGGTGTCATTTTACTCGGGAAAAGTGCACTGAAAATTGATTCCACTCCTACGGAAATTATCATCCATACTAATTCCGAATCAATTCATGCATCCTACTTGATTAATTGTGCGGGACTTCATTCTGACCGAGTTACTCAGATGGGAGGAAATAAAGCACCTGCAAAAATCATTCCCTTTAAGGGTGAATATTATGAACTTACTGATAATGCTAAGCATCTCTGTAAAAATCTGATTTATCCAGTCCCCGACCCCCAATTTCCTTTCTTAGGGGTCCACTTTACTAGGATGATTGACGGGACAGTTGAATGTGGACCCAATGCAGTTTTGGCATTTGGAAGAGAAGCCTATGGTAAATTTGATCTCAACCTTAAAGATCTGCTCGAATCTATTTTTTATCCAGGCTTTCAAAAAATGGCCCTTAAGCATTGGAAGATGGGATGGGGAGAGATGTGGCGTTCTTATAATAAATCTGCCTTTGTCAAAGCTCTCCAGCGATTAATTCCTGAAATCGAGGGTAAACATCTACACTCGGTACCTGCTGGTATTCGAGCACAGGCGGTAAGTCCAGGAGGAGAGATGGTGGACGATTTCCTAATACAAGAAAATAAACGGATCATCAATGTCTGTAACGCACCTTCTCCCGCAGCTACTGCATCCCTCAATATAGGTAATACAATCGTAGGAAATTTAAGTTCTCGATTCTAATAGGTACCTACCCCTTTCTTTTATTTTTAATTGATAAAAGAAAGTTCTCCTATCGTTTTTCTTGATAATTGATTTGCATAACATTATTGGGAACTAAATTATATTCTAATGAAAATTTTTCACTCTGCATTATTATTATTTATATTTTCAAATTGTTCCGCTTTGGAGAAAAAACAACGACCTAATATTCTTTTTGCGATTGCAGATGATTGGAGCTTTGGACATGCGGGGGCTTATGGATGTAAATGGATCAAAACTCCTGCCTTCGACCAAGTTGCAAAGGAAGGTATCCTTTTTAATCGAGCCTACACGCCCAACGCAAAATGTGCCCCATCCCGGGCTATTATACTGACCGGAAGAAATTCCTGGCAATTGGAGGAGGCGGCTAACCACCAGAATATCTT
>CAYLIJ010000072.1:1304-8805 GCA_964383925.1 uncultured Puniceicoccaceae bacterium | reverse complement strand
GATTTAGGCTAAAAAACGCTAAAGACCCCTATACCAAAGGACGACCTTCGACCACAAATAAATAATCCTTCAATCAAGATGGCTATTCACCATAATCTAGCGACGATTGATCCTCACGCTTACTGGCAAATAGCTTTCTATGTTTGATGCTTTTTTGGGCCACTCTTTTTCTCCAATTACGAAAGCTTTTAGGTTTAAGCTGTGTTTGCATGAGAGAAATAACATGTGGTTCACGATAACCTGATTTTTCGTAAATTTCTTCAAAAGTAATACGATCTGCCCATGCTGCCCAAACTATCCAATCTTTAGAACCAACAGGGGGCTCAGTTTTTTTGACTCTTGTAATAGGCCAACTTGATTTTGGTCTTTTGTTAATAACTTTAAAATACCAACTATTACAACAGAGACAAATTATATAAAAAAGAGCTAGAGGCTCTTCATATCGATAACGAAGCGATATTTCACATCATTCTTCACTAATCTTTCATAGGCATTGTTGATGTCATCCATCTGAATCATCTCAACATCCGAAACAATTTGCTTCTCTCCACAGAAATTCAACATTTCCTGAGTCTCTTTAATTCCCCCGATCAGTGAACCTGCCAAGGTTTTCCTGCCAAAAATTAGTTGGCCCATGTTAACATTAAATGGCTCTGGTGCACCAACTACACACATAGTACCGTCAATTTTAAGTAAGTCCATGTAAGGTTCAAAGGAGTGGTTAACAGGTATGGTATTAAGTATGAAATCAAATTGTCCCATCTCTTTTTCCATGGCGTCTGGGTCAGTTGAAATTAAAACTTCGTCTGCTCCTAAGCTTTTAGCATCTGCTCCTTTTTCTGGGGAAGTTGTTATCATCACTGTGTGTGCACCAAGAGCGTTAGAAAATTTTACCCCCATATGACCCAATCCTCCCAGACCAACGATCCCCACTTTTTTTTCCGGTCCTGCATTCCAGTGTTTAAGTGGAGAATAAGTGGTTATACCGGCACAGAGTAGGGGAGCAGTCGATTTTAAATCAAGGCTTCCAGGCATGTTTAATATAAAGCTTTCTTCGGCTACAATACTTTTAGAATAACCTCCAAAAGTAAAGCCTCCCGGATCTTCAGTCGTGCCATTATAAGTAGCCGTAAACCCATTCAAGCAATACTGCTCCTGACCACTAATGCAAGATGGACATTCTCCACAGGACTTAACCATACAACCAATTGCCGCTACGTCCCCCACTTTAAACTTTTTAACTTCTGGACCGACCTCGGAGATTCTTCCTACTATTTCATGTCCGGGGACAACTGGATACTCAGTCATTGCCCAATCGTTATTTACAAAATGAAGATCAGTATGGCAGACGCCACAATAGTCTATTTCAATTTGAACATCATTTCCTGCTACTGATCGGCGTTGAATAGGAAACGATTCTAAAGGTGCTTTTGCTTTATGAGCAGCGTATGAGGCTATTTTATTCATGGAATATGTGGATATTATTACTTTATCTTGAGAAATATTGTAAAGTTTTTGGAATTATTTATAATTTATAACGAAGGTCAAAATTTTAAAATTAAAAACTTTTTATTACCCCCTATTTACAAGTAGGTAGAGAGCAAGTTTATTCGAATCCTTGACCTTATTCTATTCTCTGACTCATAATTAAAGGATGAAAAATTTATTTATTAATATGTTTATCCTTTTTTGGATGGCTGGATGTGGAGAAGAAAGCAAATCGATTCCCCCTTTTCCAGAAATCAACAACCCCTTAGATCAAGAAGGTATCTTGAAGAGTACTCTTGAAGAAGCGACTCAACATTCTGATCTCATTATTAGTTTAGAAAATGGGGTTGAAATATATAGAAGAACTTCTGGAACCAGAGAATTGTTTTCCGGTTGGGTTAAGAAAAATTATGCGGATGGAAAAATTGGATATCTGTTCCAATGCCAAAATGGAAAGCAGGACGGTTTACATACATCATGGTATAAAAATGGAAAGAAGATGGTGGAGCGTACATGGAAAGAAGGATTAAGAGACGGAGCTTTTAAACTTTGGACTGAGGCGGGTACATTAGAATCTCGTGGTTACAATAATGACAACCTGAGGCATGGCCTTTTCGAAGAGTTTTATTCCAATGGAACAAAGAAATCAGAGGTGGAATACATCAATGGAAAAATTGAGTCTTTCTTTAAGTGGAAGCCAGATGGTACGCAATGCCCGAATAGCTTAGTCAAGGGTGGTGAAGGTCTGGTTTTTCACTATAATGAAGATGGATCAGTTGATTCAAATCAATCGTATTTTGAAGGAGATTATGATTATCGTGGCACGGATGATCCTGATGATAGTCCTTTAATTTCGGAAGAAATTATTAGTGAGGAGACTGATTTAAATTCTTCCATAAATATTGTACCCAAGAAAATAGTACAACCAACGGAATAAATCTGTTCAGAATATTATTCTTTCTTTACATTGAGTACAGGGTCAAACCAACTTGGAACAAGTTCTAAATCCGCCTTTTCCCCAATACAATAAACAACATCACCAATTTCTAGATTAGTATCCGCCAATCGATGTAAAAGCAGTTTTTCCTCTCTCCTAATTGCTATTACCAAAACCCCGGTCTTTTCTGCTAGATCAAGTTGCTTGGGAGATTTTCCTTCCGCTCTGCTCCCTTGAATCAGTAAAATATTCTCAACAGTTAAGTCTCTAAGTTCTTGGTGATCACGAATGGGGAGTGCTTCTTCCTTGAATTCGCGATCTGACTGCATGGTTTGAGAACGAGCATGGTCAATCTCGCGAATAATTAAATTTCGGGGAACCTCTAATTTTCTAAGAACGCGAGATAGAACCTCTAATCCTCCTTCTACTTCACATGCCACAACAGCACTTGGATTGAATTTTTCAAAATCTTCGACTCCAGTCATATATTGCGTTCGGATGAAAATAGGGACATCAACTTGTAAACGATCAATGGTTGCAAGCACTCTCTCAGTCGCACCATGATCGTTTATCATAACCACAACTGCTCTGCATGATTCTAAGTGGGCATGTCCCAATGCTTCCTCGCTGGTTGCATCTGCATAAAAAACTGGATCCCCCTTTCCACGGCCAAGGGTTACATTATCTGAATTCATTTCAAGAACCACTGTTTCGATTGATAATGTGCGTAAACTTGAAGTGAGGAGTTGTCCCGATATTCCGTAGCCAATGATAATTACATGATCATTATGACCTACCGTTTTTTGTTCAAGTTCTTCGGCACTCTTTGCCCTTAATAATTTGGCCAATGGATCGAGTGCACGTTCTCCAGCGGTAAAATGAGGAGCCTTGTATACTAAAAGTGGAGTTAAGAACATACTTAGAATACCCGCATTTAAAAGTGGGGCAATGGTTTCATTTGATACCACATTTTCTTTGGTGGCTAATTGTAAAAGTACAAAACCAAACTCTCCAAACTGGGCCAATCCTACTCCAGATAGCCAAGCCGCTCGAGGGGGGAAGCGCATAAACATAGCGGCGAGAGATGCAATTAGACCTTTACCAAAAAGAAAGGCGAGTAGGAGAAGAAGAACAGCACCAGTTTGTTCAAATAAAACTTCAAAATTAAAAAACATTCCTAATGAGACAAAAAAGAAGCTCACAAATACATCCTTTAACGGTAAAATATCCCCCATTGCCCGATGCCTAAAATCCGTATCGGCTACAATCATCCCCGCCAAAAATGCACCCAATGCCAATGAGAGCCCAGTCAGGGAGGTCAAGTATGCAGTTCCAATACATAAGCAAAGCACGGTTAGGATAAATACTTCACTACTTCTACTAGCGTCTACCCACTTAAATAATAGAGGAACTAATTTCCTTGAGCATAAAAAAAGTCCGGTCACCATTAGAACTGCTTGCATCATAGCAAAACCGACTTCTTTCCAGACATATAAATTTTCCAAGCCTTCTGAAAGTAATGGAATGATCAACACCATTGGTACGATGCATAAGTCCTGAAAGATTAAAGTACCCACTATGAATCTTCCGTGAGGGGCATCTAGTTCATTTCTTTCATTTAAAGTTCTCAAGACTAAAGCGGTGCTAGATAAGGCAAAAACAAATCCGTAGACAACTGCTTCGGGTAATGGCCGGTCCAGTGCGAGCGCAATTATTATTGTAATAGCTGCAGTTGCACTCACTTGCAGAAGACCACCCAATGCAACCTGTCGAAAAATATGCTTCAGTCGACTGAGGGAAAATTCTAATCCAATTGTGAAGAGAAGAAAAACAACCCCGACCTCGGCAATAATTTCAATGGCCTCCAAGTCCTTGGCGAGTGAGAGTGCATTCGGACCGACTAAAGCACCAGAGAGTACCAAGCCCGCAACAACTGGAAGTTTGAACCGACCAAGAATAATGGTCACAATTACACTGACGGTTGCAATGATGGTTATTTCTTGAAGGAAATGCATGAATTTTGATTGGTAGCAACAAGCTTCAACAATGAAATTGTTCCTATCTACTTGTTGCCTTTTTCATCGTTAAGCTCAACCAATATTAAAGATTTAATTCTACCTGTAAGATTGACTCAATCCCTCGCCGCCTTCTACCCTGTAATTATGTACAATTTCTTCCCAATCTACTTCGTCCTAAATCTTATCTCAGCTGTTCATGGATTTTCTGAAGAAAAATTTCCTAATTTTGATAATCCAATTGAAATTGCCGAAATTCTCAATCAGGCGTTAGTGGGTGAATGGGATGATTTTTCAAACAAGTCATTACCGTTTAACGAATTTCGGCAAAAAAAAGGTCTCCAGTATCATCGAACTGCAAGCGATCCTTACTCAGGCTATTACGTTCAAGTAGATAAAAATGAAAAAATTCGTAATCTCCGTTATTTCATAAATGGTATCCTCGATGGTCCAACCGTAAGTTGGCGAGAAAATGGATTAAAGTTCCACCAAGGAGGTTACAAGGAAGGTAAGAAACATGGAATTTTGACCCAATGGTCTGACAAAAGTATCAAAGTTTTAGAGCAGAATTACAAGTATGGTAAACTCGATGGATTGTCTGTGCGCTGGTACAGAGGAGGCCAAAAAAGCTCTGAGCAAATTTTCCAGGATGGAAGCATCATTACTGCTATCGGGTGGAAACCCAATGGTGAAAGATGTCCCTCCACACGCGTTGTCGATGGAGTTGGAGTTTTGGTGATCTACGACGATTTTGGTGAAGAAACTATTCGAGAAGAGTACAAGGGGGAAAAGCAAAATCGTTCGATAGAGCGGTATACCAATGGAAATATCCGGGAAGAGGGTTACTATAAAAATAGTCAAAAAGATGGACTTTGGATTTACTACAGGCCCGATGGAAAAGAACATTTTCGAATTACTTATCGAGAGGGTGAGAAGATGAAAACGGAATTTTCGCCTACATCATTGTAAAATTAATTTTCAAATGAACCTATCGATTTTTTTATCCTGCATGGCTATTTAATTGTAAGAGTTAAAATGGTACTCAATCCATAGCCGGTTTAAATAAAGAATAAGCCAAACGATATGGTCGTTTACTTGCTCAATCAACCTCTGCCATTCAAGAGGTTTTTATATGCAGACTGAATATAGTGTTTTCAATTTGTGAAATTCTTCGCGATCTACATTTCGACATTCCTCCCCAAACCTTAGAACTTTTTTCGAATATGGAAAAGTTAAGGGAAATGCGGATGTAGGAATCAATCTGGCACATGTAAGTGAAGACATAGACCCCGTGGAAGAACAAAAGGGAAATCAATCATCAAAATTTCCGAGGAAATGATAAAAGTGAAGGCATGACCTAGGAGAACATTTTATTCTCAATAGGATTCTGTAGTTTTAGAAGATCGATTTACTTAACGTGGACGATAGAGGTGTGGTCGCATGCGCTGAAATGGATTGAGCTTGGGGGCTAAATTAGAAGATCGGTTAATTCCTTCCAATGCCTTGAGCAAGGATTTTAAAGAAAAACTTTCTGACCTCTTTCTAGAATCCAAGACAATAGCTTCGATCTCATTGGTTTCAAAAATTTCGGCTTTAAATGGTTTCAGAATAAGCAAATCCTCGATAGTTTCAGTAGACGAATAGGAAACCTTTTCTCCAGCCTTTAAGTCGAATTCCATACCTAATTCCTTGCCATCTTTAGCAGGTTTGCAGTAAACCGTACCCTCCGTAACTATAATTCCTGTTGATATAATTGTGCCTTCCTGTTTATTCAAGTTGATCCTGAACCGGGTACCTCGTATACCCGCAAACCCTAATGGTGAAAAGAATTCAAAATTTGATTTTTTATTTAGCTTCTTAACCTCGACGACCAATTCTCCCGCCTTCAACTTGATGAGGGTTTGTGAAATACTTGGTTCCGCAGTTAAATCATCTATATTATTCGAATTAATTGAAAATTCTTCTTGCTCAAACTTGCTTATAACTAAGTTTGTATTTTCGCGCAAAGTCGTGATTGTACCATTAGAAAAAAGAAGCACTGCATTTCCATTTTGCCCTACTTTGATTTCATACCCCTGATTGATCACCTTGCCAGTTTTCAGTTCATTACTCCTGAGTTTCCTTTTCGTTTCTAAATTAATGATTTCAATCGGGGGAGTAAGGGAGGCTATTATTATTGCCCCCGTTACGACTTGTGTGGTCACCTGTTTCTTTTCGGGAATGGGAAGACCCGGCTTGAGCAATTCGATTTCAGTCTTGCTCGACTCAGAAAAGAGAGATTTCCCCACTTTTGGTCTTGATGAAAAGTATCCGGGTGGGAGGTTGACCTTACGGACGGTGTTGGATCCCGTATAGAGAGATATGCCAAGGACGGCACAACCTTCAGGCTTAGCCAATTCTGCTGATACGATCGGGCCATCCTCCTTCCCTTTTACCCCTGGGATTCCCGCGATCACAGACCATTCCTCCTTCACGAGGTTGAACTTCAGGATGCAACCATTCCCACGGTCAGAGACCACAAGGAATTCTCTCTCGAGGCTAAGCCCGTGCGGATCCAATAGGGGAACCCCATGGGATGGAAGAGTCGTAGCCCGCTTGGAATCCAAATCAATTTTTCTAACAAGACTACATCCTTTTTTTATTTGTTTGTCGGCAAAGTAAAGAACCGAACCTCTTACGGCAATTCCGCCTGGACTGTCGAAAGTGAAGTTTTCCAAAGCTCCGTCCCGATCTCCTTTTGTTTTTGAATGGGCAAGCGTAGTCACTTTCCCCGTGGCTAGCTCGAGCATGCGGATTTTATCCATCAGAATTTCGGTAACGAACAAATGAGTACCATTGCAATCAATTCCAACGGGAAAATTGAAAGATGCGGAAAGGCCTATCCCATCGACAGATGAATTGTAGTCACCCGTTCCTGCGATGGTTTCCACCTTTCCTGACTTCACATCAATGGAGCGTATCAAGTGGTTGAGTTGGTCGGCCAAGTAAAGTTTCCCATTGTGATAGGTCATTTGATTAGGTCCTGAAAAAGAAGCCGACTGCCCAACGCCATCGGCTCTTC
>CAYLIJ010000072.1:543-1294 GCA_964383925.1 uncultured Puniceicoccaceae bacterium | reverse complement strand
GGTCGTTACTTCTTTCGTACCCAAGTCAATCTTGCGGATGGCATGACCGTGATGGTCCGAAGCGAAGAGGTACTTTCCATCCGTTGCAAAACCAGCAAGGCTAATGAAACTGGCTGCCGATCCAATGCCATCCGTATTCCCTGTTCCCGAGCCAGCAATGGTATCGATCGACAAGGCCTGAGGCTGATCCGCCATTTTCTTTTCCCATGCTTGCCTCACCGTAAGAACCTCCTCGGGAATCCGTAGGGGGTATTGCTGCTTAATGTCCGCGAAACCGGTGTTTGCTCCATTGTATCCGCTTTGTGGCCATGCCGCTTCGGGATCAGGCCCGGTTGCCGTCTGAATTGCATAGAGGGTATCGTCGACACTAAGGTAAAGAGTACCATCACTCGACAAGCGATGGCCAACCACCGGGTTTATTTTACCGGTTAGTCGCCAATTTTTACGCCCCGTAGACGAATCAACCGAGTATAATCCCGCATCCGTTGGAATAAGAAGCTGACCATCTGAGCAGAGGGTAGAACTGCGGTATCGCGTTTCGCCATTCAGAGTGATTTCCCACTTGGGAGTTCCAGACTGACCATCTACAGCAAAGAATTTCTTTTTTCTGGCTCCGATGAAGACCATGTCGTTGCTGCCGACCACTGGGAAACCTTCCGTGGTCTCCCCATTGAGAGATGTCCATTTCTTTTTTCCAGTCTTTCCGTTGATCGCATAAAGACCTCGCCAAGAGCCGACGAACACCGTCCCG
>CAYLIJ010000072.1:0-533 GCA_964383925.1 uncultured Puniceicoccaceae bacterium | reverse complement strand
AGGCCCAGATATACCTCCATTGATTTGAAACATATACGGTTCCGTCAGGTCCGATGGTTGCATTCCCATTATTTCTTGAAGGGGGATAGGGTTTTTTGAGACGTTCCTCGTTCGTCCATAAAAGTTCGCCATTTGATGCATCGATTCCATAAACTGGTTCCTTTGGACCGTCATTCTTGGCTCCCGGGCAAAAGAAAAGAAGGTTTGACTTGCCCGGAACATGCATAATGGAAGGAATACCGAAATGACTCCCGCCTCCGAATTCTTTGATCCAGATTTTCTTTCCATCTCGATTATCCATGCAAAAGACCTTCCCGCTATCCGAGGAACTGATATAAAGCCTGTTGTTTCCACCCATGGAGACAGGCCCTCCTCGTTCACCTAAATCGATTTCCCAATATTTTTTCATAGTTAAACTATCCATGGAAATTAATTTCGTGTCCTTCCTGAAATAAAGTCTTCCATCACGGCCCATTGCAGAGGGTGTTGGGTACCCTGGAATAGTCCACTTTATATTTCCTTGGAATTGGGCA
>CAYLIJ010000071.1:0-9582 GCA_964383925.1 uncultured Puniceicoccaceae bacterium | reverse complement strand
CTTGCCATTGCACTCACGCGGTCGGTTTCTTGTTTACGAGTATGAGCAATACCAGATATCTTTAACGGTGAGGGAAGAAGAGGAGAGAGTGCGGCTAAGGTCAAAAATGTATCTGAGATATCATTAAAATTAAAATCACCGCCCTGCGATTTAGAATCCAATTTAGATTCAATACCGAATTCTGACTTCGTAATACTAAAGCCAATTTCTTGAACCGTTTCGCAATAGCCAATATCACCTTGCAAAGTACAATTTTGTAAGCCTTTGACCAAAACTTGTCCTCCAACTGCTAAAGGTAATGAAATAAAATAAGAAGCTGCAGTCGCATCAGGTTCAATATCATATTTTCCTTCGGAAATATTAAAGTCTATTTCTGGTACAATATAATCATTCCTAACTTGTGTAATTTTTTCAGATCCTGATTGAGAAAATTGATGTATCATTTCAATAGTCATATGAACAAATGGTTTAGATACAGTTTCTCCAATCAAATTTACCATTGTATCACCTGATATTGAAGAGGCAATTAAAAGAATAGCAGATAAAATTTGGCTACTTTCAGATGCATCTATATCCCAATTTAGTTTACTTAACGAATTAGTTTTCATCTTAAAAGGAAAACAATTTATTTCATTACTAAATTCGAATTTAGCACCATGGAATTCGAGTGCATTCAAAAGGCCACTCATCGGCCTTAGTCTCATCGCAGGTGATCCGTCCAAAAAGTACTCTCCACCATACTGGAGAGCAAGTAGTGCGGTTAAAAATCTTGCTACAGTTCCTGCATTTCCTACATTTATAACCGCTTTCTTAACTGGTAATATTCCTTTGCACCCTTGAACAATTAAGGATCTTTTACTATTATCTACTTCAATTTTTACGCCGAGAGATTGCAAAGCAGCGATCATTATATCTACATCTTCACTCTTTAATATCCCTTTTAGTTCTACCTCACTTTCATTTAATACAGCTAGAATTAAAGCTCGATTCGAAATACTTTTTGAACCAGGAATCTCTACCTCGCATTTAACTTTATTATTAAACGGTATAATATCTATAAATTCATCATTCATTTATCTAGTTCTTCTCTAAATTTTGCACCCTTTTCTAAGAAATTATAAAGTTCTTTTTTATTATCGTTCTTTAGTAATTCTTTAAATTCCGAAAGCGAATCTTCCCAATCAGCCAACGCATTTAAGAGTTCTTTTTTATTCATTTGAAAAATTTGCTGCCACAGTTGAGGATCACCCTCCGCAATTCTAGTAGTATCTCTCAATCCATTTCCTGAGATTTTTTTCCAATTCTTAGGTTGATTGGCTAATTGATTGGAAAGACAAGAGGCAATTAAATGAGGAAAATGGCTGAAATAAGCTGCTGCCCTATCATGTTCTGTGGGTGAAAATTGATAAACTATCATTTCTAAAGACCTCCAAAATTCTTCTATTTTTTGGGCATGATTGATTTGCCTACCTTGTAGAGGTGTGATGATACAGGACTTCCCCTTAAATAAATCTTCACTTGCAAATTTCATGCCGGCCTTTTCAGATCCAGCCATTGGATGTGAACCTATGAAGACTCCCTCAGAATCAATTAGAGCTTTATTTCCTTCCAGACAAATTTCGTTCTTCACACTACCTACATCAGTGACAATAGAATCTTTTTCCATAAACGGACTGATTTTTCTTATAATTTCAACTATAGTATCTACTGGAGTACAAATGATTGTTAAGTCGCTACCTTGAACAGATTTTTCAATATTACCCTCTACGCTATTGCACCAAATTTTCGATTCGCATTCATTCAAAGTCTCTCTTCTTCTCGCCCATATTTTAATAGTTTTAGCGATTTGAGCCTTGTAAATAGCCATCGCAAGTGATGCACCAAGTAATCCTGATCCTAAAATGGTTATTTGCTTAAACATTTTTTTGCGAATTTAAATTTGATTGATAGTTATCTTTTTCATATTACAACTTATTCATTGATGGAAAATGATTTTAAAGAGCAAGACTCAAAACAAAATGATTGGGGGCAACCACCTTCGCCCTTAACGCCTGAAAATCAAAAAAAAGCCTTTAAAGCACAACTTATTTTAGGAATTGTCTCATTAGTTGGCATTGCCTTGCCAGGGATACTTTTTTGGTTTTTTGGTAGATAGTGCTTATTTATACCTTTCACAACTTACAACATGAATATTCAAAGTAAAAAAGGGTTCAGTAAACTTGAACTGTTAATAATTACATTAATTGTCTGCACTGCGGCTTTTATAACTGTTCCCATATACAACTCTTATTTTAAAACTGAAATTTTAAAAGAAGCTGACCAAATTCAAAATAATTTGCCAACTTGGAATGAGGGTTATGATGCTAATTCTTCTGATGTTCCAGTTAGAGTTCTTGGGAAAGAATAATATTTTTAATTTTTTCCGCTTACTCATTTGAATTTTTTTAAAAGTAAATTCTTCCTAACGGTTTGCTTTCTTTTTATTATTTTCTCAGTACTTGGGATTATATATTTTGGATTTATTGTAATTGCAGGCGAGGATGGAAAATTATTTATCCAAAATAATTGGGTACTATTTAAAGAATTTCTTATTAAAAATGGATTTTGGCTTTTTCTTTCCCTAGCAATCTTGCCTGGTTTTATTTTACCGTGTGCTCCATTACTGTTTTTAGCAGGCGTATGGGGCACAACACATGGACCCTGGCTCGCTTGTCTTTACAGTGTCATTGCTTTGTCTTTAAACCTTGTTTGGACCTATTGGTTTGCTTATGGGGTTGGGAGGACCCTTGTAAATAAAGTACTTAAATATTTTAAATATAGCATTCCAGAGTTACCCTCTAGTAATTTATTACAATGGGCAATAATACTTAGATTAACCCCTGGCATACCTTTTATTTTTACTAATTATGGACTAGGTTTGCTTAAGATTCCGTTTTCTAAATACCTTATTGTTTCTATGCCCATTGTCGCAATTACAGATTGCGGTTTTGTTCTAGCTTCAGCAGGAATTGTAGGTGGTAGTTGGAAATATATCTGGGGCGGATTTTCGATTCTTATCATTATGATTTTATTAGGCCGCAGTATTACAAAAACAAAAAATCATGCAGACTAATTTATTTGAAACTCATCAAGACTCATCTGAAATCTGGTCGGTTGGTCAATTAACGAGGGAAATTAAGAGTACCCTCGAAAATAAATTCCCCCCCATCTGGATAAAAGGAGAAATTTCTAATCTTAGAGCCCAACCAAGTGGACATCGATATTTCATCCTCAAAGACTCGGTCAGCCAAATAAAAGCGGTCTTATTTAAAGGGGATTTTTCCCATTTGGGCTATAGCCCAATGGAAGGAGATGAATGCGTGGCCTATGGAAATGTCACTGTTTACGAACCTCGTGGAGATTATCAGTTTAGGGTGAAGCATTTAATGCAGGATGGTACGGGTAGCCTGCGTCTTCAATTTGATCGTTTAAAGGCGAAACTATTACAAGAAGGCTTATTTGATGATGAACAAAAGAAAGCTCTGCCGAGTCTTCCAAGGAAGATTGCGATTATTACCTCAATTAGGGGGGCAGCTCTACAGGACTTTTTGAGCATATTGAAGAGAAGGGGATGGTGCGGTGAAATCAATATTTTTGGCTCTGCGGTGCAGGGAAGGGATGCACCAAAAGAATTATTAAGATCATTATCACTGGTGGAAGAAACTAAAGATTATGACCTTGTGGTTCTTGCTAGGGGAGGCGGGGCCATTGAAGATCTTTGGGCATTTAATGATGAAAGTTTAGTCCGTGCTGTCGCATCTTCCAGAACTCCAATTATTTCTGCAATTGGCCATCAAACAGATTTTGTACTCACTGACTTTGCCGCTGATTTTCGTGCCGAGACTCCGTCTGCATCCGCAGAATGGATTTCATCACAGCACATCAAACAAAATGAATATCTACAAGCCCTTCAAATTCGACTCCAGGAAATACCTCAGCAGGCAATTAAAGTAAACCAAGAGAAGTTAAATCTTTTAGAAGCTCAACTACAGGTACTATCCCCCCAATCTAAAATGGAAAACTATCATCAATACTTGGACGATTTTTCGCTTCGGATGAATCGAGTTATGGAACAATACATTAGCCATAATCTTTACAAGATAGACTCGCTGAGCCAAAGACTAGAAAGCAGTAGTTTAAAATCTGTTCTTAATCGAGGCTTTTCCATCTTTGAAACTTTAAATGGTCAAACCATAGATCGAGCAGAAAAACTAAAAAAGAATGATATCGTAAAAGCAATTTTTCAGGATGGAACTAAAGAACTCAAAGTTAAGAATTAAATTTTATTTAAATTTAACTGCTAAAACATTCTCTCGCCATACTTCGACATCATTTTAAAACCGATTGATTGATAAAGATTATTTTTCGCGTTGTAATCGCTAAACAGGATGCATTTCTTCTTTTTTTCCTGCTGAGTAAAATGCAATAAATCTAAGATTAACTTCTGGGCTATTTTTTGATTCCGAAATTCATCTGGGACATAAACTAGGTTAATTACTTTGTGTGAAGGGGTTTCTCTCCCAAATCCCGCCATACCACATGTTTCAATCTTATTTTTCTGGATAAAGAATAGAGATTTTTCTTTCATCATTTTCTTAGCCATTGCAACGACTGCCGAACCATTCAGTTGAGGTTCAGATTCAATTGCAAATTTCAATGCCCATAATCGCGCTCTAGGCCACTCATTATCCCCGACTACTTTAATCGAATATAAATTCTTATTCTCCCCCCCCCAAGCAGGTATCTTTTGGGGTGATTCAAAAATCAAAAAATCTCTTCGACCTTCCAATCGATCGGGAACCCCTTTGAGCCAAGCACGAGCAAATGATAGGCTACATTGACTGGGACCAGAAACTCCATTCAATTTCCATTTTTTCCTCTTTGAATAATTTATAAGCGGAGAAATTGCATCTTCTTTTCCATTTGAAAGTAACAAATAATTAGCTTCGTTTCTAAGCGCGCAAATTTGAATTTTCCCATTTTTTAAAACAGTTCCCCCCCAAACAGAGGATGATGGTTTTTTTATTAACCTGCCAAGCGCTTCCCAAAACAAATTATTTGTAACCTCATTTTCCAAAAGAAAATTCTCGGTCTTTTGAATAAATCTAGCTAAAGTTTTATAACTCTGTACTCTCATTTTATGAACATGTTAACAACATATCAAAGAAATTGAATTCTTTAAGGAACTTGATCAAGCAGGATAAATAATATGGCAAGCAACGATTCAAATAATCGATATAATCAAAGAGGAGTTTCCTCAAGCAAAGATGAAGTTCATCAAGTGGTAGATAAACTTGATCGTGGATGCTTCCCTGGTGCATTTTGCAAAGTTACAAACGATCTCCTCACTGGGAATCAAAATATGTGCAACATCATCCACTCGGATGGTGCAGGGACTAAATCTATTCTCGCCTATCTTTGGTACAAAGAAACGGGAGATCCTGATGTGTTTAGGGGAATTGCCCAAGATAGCATTGTAATGAATTTGGATGACTTAGCCTGCGTTGGCGTTTGGGATAAAGTCGTTCTGTCCAGTACAGTTAACCGCAATGCACGAAACTTTCCAGGAGAAGCTCTTGCATGCCTTATCGAGGGAACTGAAGAATTTCTCCAAACCTTGCGAGATTTTGATATTGATGTGTCAAGCGGGGGAGGGGAGACCGCAGATGTTGGGGACTTAACTGGAACTGTTGCCGTAGATTCATGCGCAGTAGCAATTGTGCCTAAAGAGAAAATTATTGATAATGCGAATATCTGCCCAGGATTAAGTATCGTTGGCTTGGCTTCATTCGGTCAATCCACATATGAGACTAAAGAAAATAGTGGTATCGGAAGTAACGGTCTGACGAGTGCACGACATGAAATGCTCTCTTCGCACTATCGAGAAAATTTTCCGGAGACTTTTGATCCACAGACCAAAGAAGAATTTATTTATTGCGGTCCTTTTCGTATGCAGGATTCTTTAGTTAATTCATCCCTTTTAATAGGCGAAGCCCTGCTCAGCCCTACTCGCACCTACCTCCCAGTTGTTAAATCAATTATGTCGGAACGAGGAGAATCAATCTTAGGGTTGGTTCATTGCTCGGGAGGAGGGCAAACTAAATGCATGCGATTTGGTACCAATGTGTATCACATAAAAGATAATCTTTTTACCCCGCCGCCACTTTTTCAAGAGATTCAACGAGTTTCTGGTACCACCGATAATGAAATGCATCAAGTGTACAACATGGGACATCGATTTGAGGTTTATTGTAAACCTGAAGCGGTCGATGATATAATTGCCCTTTCAAATATATACCAAATTGACGCGAAAGTAATTGGGCATACTGAAAAAAGCATGAAGGCTGATCATCACAACCATCTTTCTATAAAGACGGATAATTTTGAATTGAACTATGGCTGAGCACGATAAACAAAATTCAGATATAATTAATGCCATTTCACACCTTCACAATGCTTGGGGTCAAATAAATCCTGAAGTCGCAATCATATGTGGTTCTGGCTGGGGTGAACTGAGTGAAATATTTGAGAATTCTTTATCATTAAATTATTCCGACATACCGGGATTTTCATCAACTACTGTTGAGGGGCACGAGGGAATTCTTCGCTTATGTGAAATTAATCAAAGGCAAATTCTACTCTTTCAAGGCAGACGACACTTATATGAAGGAGTGGGATGGGAACCAATTCGCTTTCCGGTTCTTCTTGCCCATGAATTAGGTGTTAAAAACTTGCTTCTTACCAATGCGGCTGGTGGGATTAACCCGACTTTTAAGGTGGGCGACCTTATGGTTTTAGAAGATCACCTAAACTTCATGGGAACTAACCCATTAATTGGTCCAGTACCTACTCCTAATATCCCCAGATTTCCTGATCAAACTGAGGTCTACGATATTAAGCTAAGGCAACGGCTTCAAAAAGTAGCAAAAGCCAATAATTTAGACCTCGTCCAAGGAATTTATCTCGCACTTTCTGGCCCCGCATTTGAAACTCCTGCAGAAATTAGAGCATTCCGTGTACTCGGGGCAGATGCAGTCGGAATGTCAACCATACCTGAAGCGATGCTGGGACACGCCTTGGGTATGAAAGTACTTGCAGTTTCATGTATTAGTAATTTGGCGGCAGGAATTTCAAAAGAAAAACTTACTCACCAAGATGTCAAACAAGCCGCACAAATTGCTTTACCAAGAATGAAAACTTTCTTTTCTACCTTCCTACAGGACCTTCTAGACTAAAGAAAACGGTGCTTATCTTCTGTCTTTGGTAACGAACAAATATCTTTTTTGCCGAACCATCGAAATCGATTTCGGGCGATTATTTGATAAATATAATCCCTAATTACTTCAGGAATTACAATGCATACTTGAAATAAATTCCAAGGAAGACTCAAATACTTGACAATCTTAAGACATGCAGTCGACCCATCAAAGACCTTGCCATTCTCAATAAAGACAATCTTTCCATCAAACCCTTTGGGATATTCGAACTGTTCTAAAAGTTTTGCCCCTTGATCGGATTGTAACGGGGAAAAGTAAATGTCTTTTTTCTTATTTCGTTTAAGAACAAAAAGGACCATCCAATCACACAAATGGCATACTCCATCAAAAAGGATTATTTTTTTATTCTTCACCAAACTATTGTAGTTTATAATTTCTTGTTCGACATCATTTAACAATTGTACATCCAATTAAGCAATATGGATCATCATGAATTAGAAGAAGGGGTTCGTTTGGAACTTGATTTTACAAAACTCAAGAAAGTGGCAGCTTGCGAAGAGGACATCATACCTGCGATTGCACAGGATGCAGATTCAGGCGAAGTACTAATTGTCGGATATGCCAACAAACTCGCTCTTGAGACCACCTTAAAGCAAAATATGGCTACCTTCTGGAGCACGAGCAGGAACGAACTCTGGATTAAGGGAAAGACTTCCGGAGACTATCTCGAAATCGTAGAGGTCTGTGTAAATTGCGAACAAAATTCTCTTCTCTATCGAGTCAAACCAAAAGGTAAGGGTGCATGCCACACAAAAGCTGAGGACGGAAATCCTCGATCAGGTTGCTACTACCGAAAAATTAAAAGTTCGACCGATTTAGAATTTAAATAAATTAGAAACTCTTTTCTTCATTTTGGCTAACCGCTTCAATATTAGTATGTACTGAGGGGAGTCCATAACCGGATGCACTCGATAATGCCTGTGCAAACTCGGTAACTCTTTTCACTTTCAATTTACTTCCATTAAGTCCAAGAAAAAATATCCCCCTCATAGTCGAAGAATGCCCCCACTTTTGGTTAAAAACTTCAATATATTGACCATTTTTCTGAACCATTACCTTCAATAATATACCCCTTTTCCCTTGTTCCAAAACTGCAGGAGACACCTTTGATTTACCTGAAGGAAGGGTGAATTTCTCCTCTCCAAAAAAGAGATAGAGGGGATTACTTGATTGAGAAATAAAACTGTAACTTCCTTGCGGAACCTTTTCATTAGAAAACGGAATTGGATATATTTTCCACAACCCGTTTTTCTTTTTATTTACGAAAAGTAATAGAAACTCTTGGATTCCATCATTTGATTGTGGCAGTTCAAATTCTGCCGCTAAATTTGTAGTGACTGTTTCATTTGATTGATTTGTGTCTTCAACTTCCCATTCCCTTGGTCTTCTTTTTACATAAAAGTTTAATTTTCCTTCGCCATAGTAAACAAATTTTCTTGATAGGGAACTCGATCCCACTGAAATATCGACCATTGTTGCATTCGATTCTTTTTCATTACCCCAAGGAGCATAGGAAAAAGCTTCACTATTAAATTTCTCAAAAAAAACTGCCGAAAATATTGCACGGGGTTGTCCATTTTTCTCTTGGGCATTTATAGGGCAAAGCCCTAGTAAAAAGAAAATTGAAAGGGAAAGAAAAAATTTGGGTTTTTTAAAATTTTTAAACATTAAGAAAGAAAACAATAATATAGATTAGAAAGCAAAACTGCTTTTTAAACATCGTTTTCATTCAACCAGCGAAATTTTACAATCCTGAATTTTCTTCCAAACCTCTGATTGATTCCTTGGTAAGAAATATCTTTATCTGGGTTGGATAAAGTCTCTTCCAACTGATCTTGATTTAACTTCAAATCCGATTTAAGTCCATCGGCAAATAGATCACTCGCTCCGGTTTTTCCAATTCCAGGAAGGTCGGGGCCGCCCTCTGGACCCGATGTCACATCGCTACCTTCTCTATTCCGACTATTTTGATTTAAATCGAGCCAATGTTCATCTCTCCCATTCCAAATTCCATCAAAATTCTTGTCCTCAAAAGGCTCGTGGGGACGATGGTGGGGGGCATCTATATCAGATTTCACATAATCTGGAGTTCTCTGTACAGTAAGTTCGATCCATGCCCGAGAGGAAAACTGCTGTTCCTCGGTTGCTGGGCTCTCTCCCATTACCCGAATGGTAAAGGTATCAGAACGGGCAGAAGTTACAGGTGCAAGTGGGCTAAGGACATCTGCTTGCATTAACCAACCTGGTTTATTAGCAGCAGTGGCAA
>CAYLIJ010000070.1:0-10241 GCA_964383925.1 uncultured Puniceicoccaceae bacterium | reverse complement strand
GGGAATTTTAGGGAGGATTTGTATTATCGTTTGAATGTTTTTCCTATTGAAGTGCCCCCTCTTAGAGATCGTGAAACTGACATTCTGCTTTTAGCTCATTCTTTTTTAGCTAGGCATGCTAGAAAGCATGGAGTTGAAGAAATCTCTTTTTCTCAAAATTGCGAAAAAGCGATTGAATCCCATAATTGGCCGGGAAATGTGAGAGAGTTGGAAAACGCGGTCGAACGTGCGGTAATTCTGGCAGATAAGGGCAGGCAAATTGAGGCAGATTTACTTGGCCTTCAGCAAACATCTCAGACAAATATACCCGATTCGAAAACTTTTGGTAAAAATAAAGACGGAGAAATTGAATCGATGGAAGCAGTTGAGCGAAAACATATTAAGAGCACTTTAACTGCTTGTGGTGGTAATCGAACTCATGCCGCAGAAAAGTTAGGTTTAAATGTTCGAACTCTTCGAAACAAAATTAAGCAGTATGAACTTGAAGAATAGTTCTTGGATGAATTTTAGAATCCGCAAATTACAGATTTAATCTTCAAAAAGTAATCCCACTTTGGTTTCGTCACCGGAAAGGTCAATAATCTGATTAGGGTCAAAAGGTTTACCATCTTTAAGAGTAATCTGAACCAATTCTCCTCTGCTGTATTCAGCTTCATGCCACAACTTTCCATCTGCGTTCCAATTGGAAATTCTTCCCTCGTATTTCCCTTTTGAATATCGCAGGACAGCCTCCTTGTTCCCATTGTCATCGAGTGCGGTAATAATACCAGTATAAAGTTCCTCAGTTTCACGGATGTGTAAGAGTCCACCCCGCTTGGGATCGCCAGCAAATTTGGTGTAAAATTCGATTCCATTTCCTTCCCATTCAGCTAATTCAAGCGAGGCCATACTTTTACCTGCTTCCGAGGTGCCTTCATTTTCAAAACGGCCAAAATCTTCCATTCCATCTTGGAAATACTTTTGAGAATATACGTCTCCATTTTTTGTCCAAATATAAAAGTAACCATGTTTTTCTCCCATTTTGTATTGGGACTTGAGCCTTAATTTACCATTATCATACCATTCGAAAAAGTCCCCATCTGCTAAGTTACTAGTATAACTTTTCATTGAAGTAATAGTTCCATTTCTGGCCCTAATCTTGATGTAACCAGAAAATGAAGAATCATTGCCTTTTGATTTAATATTTCCTTCCTCATCAATTTCAAAAGAATTTTCGAATTCAGCGGTCGATCCTTCCCAGTAGGATTTTTGCTGAATTAAATCTGCAATTGCAAATTGAGTTGGTTCTTCAACTTCCTCCACGACGATTTCCTGCTCACAACTCACAAAAAGTAGAAGAAGCAATACGATAAAAAGGTTGAATGATAAGTTGTTTTTATTTGTTGAAAAAAAAGTGCACATTCCTAATTAGATTTTAATTCCTTATGAAGAACAAGGCGAAAGCTAAGAGTATTTAAAATTTCTTTAATAAAATTGATAATTTTAAGCTTTGAGATGAGCCCTAATTTTCGGATTAAATTAATTTGATAAATTATGAGCAAAAACTTGATAGTTTACTCGTAAACTGCCAAGGATAATTAATGATTATCCCTAAAGCGAAAAAGTTGGATTCTGCTCAACTCGAAGAAATTGAGAAAATTGTCAGTGAATTTGAGTGTAATATTTTAGAAATTCAAGGCCACAATCAGTGTGTGTATGCAATTCTTGGTGATGAAACACATGCCCTTATGTTCAAGAGAATTGCCGGACTTTCCTATATTCGTAAAGTAGACGCTATCGAATCGCCCTATAGATTAATGGATCGTCGCTCCGCTTTATCGGATCATCAAGTTCAGGTTGGGATTTCGAAAGTAGGAAACGAATCGCCTTTCATTATTGGGGGACCTTGTACAATAGATCCAAATGCACCCAGTTTGTACCTTGAAACTGCTCATGCATTGAAAGAAGCTGGAGTTGACGCGTTAAGAGGAGGAGTGTGGAAGCCAAGAACAAACCCTTATTCTTATCAAGGTGATGACAAAGCAATAGAAATTATTTTACAAGCCCGTGAAGAAACTGGGCTTCCGATAGATATTGAAGTAATGGACTCCGATCAGCTTAAAATTGCAATGGATGCAAAGGTTGACATTTTACAGGTGGGAACTCGTAACGCCTTAAATTATTCTTTACTGAAAGAAATTGGCAAACTTTCTGCCGGCACTGGTACAGCTGTTCTCTTGAAGCGTGGACGTCATGTTGCCTCACCTGATGAATTCATCGCAGCGGCTGAATATTTGGTAGCTGAGGGGAATCCTAATGTGATGCTTTGCCCTCGTGGTACGACTCCACCGTTGGATGGATATCGAAACCATCCGGATGAATCCATTACCCCATTATTAAAAAATCGAACATGGGCCCCTGTTGTGATTGATCCATCTCATAGTGTAGGACATGCACAGTTTGTCCTTGCGTGCTCGTTAGCGGCAATTGCTTACGGTGCTGACGGCTTATGTGTCGAATCTCATGTCGATCCGGCAAGAGGGATAGGGGATGACCCTAAACAGGCAATAACACCCGAAAAAATGAAGGAGTTGATTATATCCTGTCGAGAGGTTTGGAGGCACCGCTACAGTGTCAAAGATTAATTTTTATACAAAATTAGCAGCCCAATCTAAGATCGGGCATCAGGTAATTACTGACATAATCTCCCACTGCTTCCTCTAGAGAAAACAAATTATGATTGTATCCTTGGGCACGAAGCTTTTCTGTCTTCGCCTGAGTGAAATATTGATATTTATCCCGTAAAATTTCTGGCATCTCGACGAATTCAATTAATGGTTCTTTTTTGAGAGCTGAAAAAATTGACTGTCCAAGATCGAGCCAAGTTCTGGCCAAACCATTTCCTAAATTAAATAATCCGTTAGACTCTTCGTTTTGTGTGAGCCACAGAGTCATTTGTATTGCATCCTTGATGTAGAGGAAATCTCTTTTTTGTTCACCATCTTGATATTCAGGACGATGGCTTTTAAAAAGGCTCATTTTACCAGTTTGAGAAATTTGTTGGTAGGCTTTGCTCACAACTGAGCGCATATCTCCTTTATGTTCCTCGTTGGGCCCGTATACATTAAAATATTTAAGCCCGGCTATCTGTTCTAGCCAGCCTCGTTCTTTGGCCAGTAAATCAAAATTATGCTTGGACCATCCATACAGGTTGAGCGGTTTAAACTTTTTTAAATCCTCGTCTTGGTCGTCCATCCCCAAAGCACCATCTCCATAGGTTGCAGCGGAAGATGCATAAATGAAGCGAGCGTTATGTTCGAGTGCCCATTCGCAAATTTCTTGAGTGTAGAGAAAATTATTATCACGAAGATATTCTTCATTGGTCTCTGTGGTACTCGAACAAGCACCTAAGTGAATAATTGTTTTTACCTCTGACAAATCGGGGCTTTTCTCTCGAATTAATTCTCTGAATATTTTGGCATCGAGGAATCGTTGAAATTGTAAGTTTTCCAAGTTCCTTTGTTTGAGTGAG
The DNA here is from genome assembly GCA_964383925.1 of uncultured Puniceicoccaceae bacterium. Taxonomy (GTDB): domain Bacteria; phylum Verrucomicrobiota; class Verrucomicrobiia; order Opitutales; family Seribacteraceae; genus Seribacter. The sequence goes on along the minus strand of CAYLIJ010000070.1, from coordinate 6,730 downwards.
TTATCCTCAACCCAATCAATCAACCAAACATTTTCTAAATTTTGATTATTAATTCCCCAAATTGTGGCACTCCCTATTAATCCTGCTCCACCAGTGACGACTGTAATTCCTCTACTCAGGTCATACATTGGATAACTCTATTGAACGATCACGAGCGGCCCGAGCGGCCCGTGCAACAATTTCACGAAGCTGGTCATTTGAAAAACTTTCCAGTGCGGCCTGTGTAGTGCCGTTCGGAGAGGTCACTTGATTTCGTAATTCCTCCGGGTTGAAACTGCTTTTTTCCATCAACTTTGCGGCACCCACAACTGTATGTAAAGCAAGGTCTCTGGATAGTTTCGCGGAGAGACCAATTTCTTTGCCTGCCTCCTCAAGGGCAGAGGTGAATTCGAAGATATAGGCGGGCCCGCTTCCACTAATGGCGGTGACCCGGTCAATATCAATTTCTTCAATTACCTCTCTAATTTGACCGAGAGAGGAGAGGACTTGCTGGATCGTATTGCGGTCTTTCTCAACCGGACTGGATACAAACAGATATCCAGTTATACCGGAACCAATTTGACCTGGTGTGTTGGGCATAGAACGAACAATGTTTCTCGCCATAGGAAAGACTGCCTTTAATCGTTCAAGCGTTATGCCCGCCATGATCGAGAGGATGACCATTCCTTTGGATGATTCATTAATTCCGGGTGGAAGTTCCGAAAGCTGTTGTGGTTTGCAACCCAAGACTAGGAGGTTGGGTCGAAGTGCAATCATTTCTTGAACATTTTGTGAACGAACTATGCCAGTCTCCGCGGAGAGCGCATCAGAAGTACCGTCATCTGCGGAACAACACGCAATTTCATCGGACAGAAATGTTTTCGAATGCAACAGACTTTTGACAATGGCAGAAACCATCTTACCCGCTCCGATAAACGCAATTTTATGATTCATTACAATAAAAGTTATTTGTATTTACTGCCTTAAGGAAGCAGGTTGTGTGGTGATAGTACCGGAAAGAAGGTCATGTATACATCTTTTATTTGGGTTCAATAAACAGTAGCAAAAATTTAATAAGCTTAGCAATATGATCGGGGAGGGCACTAGAAATATAGTTGCGACCCCTTTAAGAATTGCTCGTATAAAGTATTTGGGCATGGACGGAGTACCATGACTTTTGAAAGAAACCGTACGTAATCCAAAAGTCGCTTTGCCCAAAGTTTGTCCTTTGAAAAATGCTTCTCCACAAAAGAAATACAAAATTGGGATACTAAAAGCACATAAAAGTATACTTATTATTATTTGATAAGTTTGCTCTGAAATATGTGCTTCTTGGATAAAATTAGCCATTTTTTGGGAGTCAAAACGATCATCATTACTGAGCACGGAAACTTGATTGATTAGGTTGGTAAATTCATTCCTTGAATAGTCGTCATAAAATTTAGGAATGAGTAAATAGATCATCTGGACGAAAATAAACAGAAGAACCGCATCCATAAAGTAGGCAATTGTTCTTTTGCCAAGGGGAGCTGGAACGAGTTCACTTTCAGGCTCCGTTTTCTCGTCTACTTCGAATTCCATGAACTAGAGTTGATTGCCCTTAAATGCCTGAACAGTATTTTTCATTAGCATGGCCACAGTCATAGGTCCAACACCACCTGGGACTGGGGTAATGAACTGAGTCATCGGGGCAACTTGTTCAAAGTCTACATCACCCACCAAACGGAAACCGGATTTTTTATTTGAATCTTTAATTCGATTGATTCCCACATCGATAACAGTTGCTCCTTCCTTTACCATATCTTTTGTCACGAATTGAGGTTTTCCAATCGCAGCAATTAGAATATCTGCTCGTCGAGTATGGTTCGCTAAATCAGGTGTCCGCGAATGGCAAAAGGTAACGGTGGCATTCCCGGGGAATCCTTTTCTTAAAAAAAGCATACCTGCCGGTTTACCCACAATCAGACTTCTTCCCAATACGACAACATGTTTGCCTTCGGTGGGTATATTTTCTCTTTTAAACAATTCGATAATACCAGCAGGAGTACAGGAAATAAAAGCCTCGTCCTGCTCCTGACATAACTTACCCAAGTTAGATGCATTAAATCCGTCCACATCTTTGTGGGGTGATACATGATTGAAAATGATTCTTTCATCAATGTGATTGGGTAGGGGAGCCTGAACTAAAATACCATCAACCCCTGAATCTTGATTGATAACATTTATTTCTTGAAGCAGTCTTTCTTGTGTAATGGTGTCTGGAAAAAGTAGCAATCTGCTTTCAATTCCAATTTGATCAGCCGTCTTTTCTTTTTTCTTTACATAAGAAATGGAAGCGGGATCCTCGCCGACTCGAATAAACACGACACAAGGTTTTTTATCTTTAAAATGTGAAACCTCGATCTTGAGTTCTTCAATAATATCTTGGGCAATTTTGTTGCCATTAATTAAGTCCATAGAGAATTCTTTTAACTTATTTTCAATCGATTTCTCGAAGGATACGGGCTCGAATTACCAAGTCATTTGAACCTAATTTAATTGGCTCAAGAATTCCCAATATATTCACCTTCTTATCTTTGAAAGTAATTGGATCAATTGAACGAATTCCCTTAACATCTATATATGCTAGTCTTTTTCCTCTGGAATTTAGCAATTGAAATGGAAAATCTCGCTGAAAACCAAATTTACGAGGCTTGAGTACAAGGGTTCCTTCAAAATTACGGTGAAGATTAGCCGCTGGTGGGATAGTCGGTGGCTTAATGGGCATTAATGTGGGGTCCATTTTTTCTTGTCTAGTTTCAAGTGGATCGAGCTCCTCTATTTTGGTGCTTTGGTAATTCTGGTCATTTTTATTAGATGTGGATTGAATCGGGGAATTAATCACCGGGGGTTGATCATTCCATTTTTTTCTGCCCACCACAACTGGTTCTACTTCCTCAGTAACAGGGCTATTAACAGGATTATTTTGGAATGCATCTGCTAAATTCGATGGTGGATCTTCAGTTTGTGCAATAAGTACAGAGTTAAAGAATAAGACCGATAACACTCCACCAAGGAGAATAAAGAATGATTTTTTAAAATTAGAATTTCCCATAATTTAGAAATTAGGAAACTTCTTTAGGAAAGAGCAATTCAATTTCTTCATTCTTTAACAATCGACTTTGTCCCAAAGACATATTCTTGATGCCTAAACCTCCGATAGCGAATCTTTTTAATTTTTTCACTTTATATCCAAGATGATAAAAAATTCTTCTTATTTCTCTCTTTTTCCCGTGCCCCATATAAATGTCTAATTTATTAGATTTTAAAGACTTTCCTTTGCTGGGTTTAACTTCATCAATCTTTAAAAATTCTTCTTCAATCACTGCCCCGTTCAGAAGAGTAGAAAGATCTGCAGTGTCAAAATCAATATCTAGTTCTACCTTATATCTTTTTCGAACCATATGGGAGGGGTGAGTCAAACGATTGGCAAGACTCCCGTCATTTGTTAGAATTACCATTCCTTCACTATCAAGGTCCAGACGACCGGCACAGAATAAACGAATAGATCGATACTTTGATTCGAGTAGTTCAAAAATAAGCCGGTCGGCATGCCCATCTTCATTTGAACAGGTGTAGCCCCTGGGTTTGTTTACTATAAGAGTGATCGGGGGGAGGTTTTTAACCTGTACCCTCTTACCGTTAACCTTAACCATGTCTTCGGATGGATTTACTCGTTCTCCTAACTTTGCTTCTGTACCGTTAATAGAAACTAAGCCATCCGAGATCCATTCTTCGCCCTTCCTCCTAGAGCAAAGGCCTGCATCTGCAAGAAATTTTTGTAATTTTGGCCGTTTTGAGTTTTTAATATTCATCCGTCTTTTTTCAACTTTTTAACTTGTGGGTTGCTTAAAGCAAAAGATTTTAGCAATTGTGATTAGTGGTTCTAATTAATTTGGAGAAGTAATATTTAAAACATATGAGTGAAGAAAATACAAAATCTAAAATTGCTCTCGTAACCGGTGCGGGTCGTGGGATCGGTCGTACGATAGCAGAATTGTTGGCAAGGGATGGCATGCATGTTATTTGTGTAAGCAAATCAGCTTCTTCCTGTGGTGGAGCGGCAGAGAGTATTAAAGAAAATGGCGGGCAAGCGGAGGCGTTAGCGGTGGATGTATCTTCTGGAGAAGAGATTCGAAATGCATGCGAGCAAATTTTAGAAAAACACGAACGCGTCGATGTGCTTGTCAATAATGCCGGAATAACAAGGGACAATCTTCTCTTCAGAATGGACGAGGAAGATTGGATGGATGTGATTAACACCAATTTAAATAGTTGTTTCCATTGGATAAAAGCATTGGGGCGACCGATGACTAGGAAGAGATGGGGGCGGATTATTAATATTTCTTCAGTGGTTGGTCTGACTGGAAATGCGGGGCAGGCAAATTACGCAGCCGCCAAAGCTGGAATGATAGGTTTAACCAAAAGCTTAGCACGTGAATTTGCTGCCCGTTCAGTAACAGTAAATGCGATTGCCCCTGGTTTTATTGATACAGACATGACCTCAGGTCTTGATGATCGAATCAAAGAGGTTGCTCTGAGTACTGTACCACTGAAGAGATTTGGAAAAGTGGAAGATATTGCAGAAATGGCTTCCTTTTTGTCCTCAGAAAAGTCATCATACATTACAGGCCAAGTTTTTACAGTTGACGGAGGCATGGTGATGTGAACAAGAGATATTGTTAAAATTCAAACTCATTTAAAAAATTATGTCAGAAAAAAACGCCGAGCGCGTAAAGAAAATTATTATAAGCCAGCTTAATGTAAGTGAAGAGCAAGTTACTCCGGAGGCTAGTTTTATAGACGATCTGGGAGCAGATTCTCTTGATCAAGTTGAATTAGTGATGGCTCTTGAAGAAGAGTTCGGTACAGAAATTCCAGAGGAAGCGGCAGAAAAGCTTCAGTCTGTTGGTTCCGTTATCGAATATGTAGAGAAGAATTTATCCTCCTAATTCTTTTTCATAAGGCGAGGATTGTTTGAGATCGCTCGCCTAATCTATAATGCTCATGAATCAAGTAGTCGTTACAGGTGTAGGTGTTGTATCTTCCATTGGAAGTGGAATTGATGAATTTTGGAACTCCCTTAAGTCAGGGAAGTCGGGAATCACTGCGGTAACTCGTTTTGAAGCTGGGGATATTGCTAGCCAAGTTGCATCGGAAGTTACTGATTTTAATCCCGAAGACTTCATGGATCCCAAGGAAGTTCGCCGAAATGATCGTTATACTCATTTAGCACTAGCCGCTTCGCGTTATGCATTAGCCGATGCCAATCTTTCCAAAGATGCCATTGTCCCGGAAAGAACAGGAGTTCTAATAGGATCAGGCATCGGTGGAATGGAGACCATCGAAAAACAAATGACAATTCTGATCGAACGGGGACCTCGGAGAGTTTCTCCATTTATGATTCCCTCACTGATTGCCAATATTGCCGGAGGAGTGATTGCAATCGATCTTGGAGCACAAGGACCCAATTTTTCTGTGGTCAGTGCCTGTGCATCAGGTTCTCATGCAATAGGAGAAGCTTATCACATGATGCAGCGCGGATTAGCCGATGTGATTTTTGCAGGTGGAAGTGAAGCCGCAGTTACTCGAATTGGCTTTGCGGGGTTTTCTTCGATGAAAGCGATGAGTACAAAGTTTAATAGCGAACCATCCAGAGCTTCTCGTCCTTTTGATGCATTACGAGATGGTTTTGTGATGGGAGAAGGTGCGGGGGTATTAGTTTTGGAAACTAAAGACCACGCGGTAAAAAGAGGAGCTCGAATTTATGCAGAGATTGTTGGATATTCTGCAACCTGTGATGCCTTTCATGTAACCACACCAGATGTTGAGAGTAAAGCCCTGACCTTGTGTATGAATCAAGCCTTGTCGGAAGCAAAAATTTCTAAAGAACAAGTGGACTATGTGAATGCACATGGAACTTCGACTCCTTACAATGATCGGTCTGAAACCGTTGCGTTGAAGAATGTTTTTGGGAATTATGCAAAAAATGGATTATGCGTGAGTTCTACAAAATCCATGACTGGGCATCTTCTTGGTGCCGCTGGTGCGATTGAAGCAGCAGCAGTTTGTAAAACGATTGAAGATAATGTGGTGCCTCCAACTATCAATTTAGAAAACCCTGACCCTGATTGTGATTTAGATTATATTCCTAACGAATCTCGCGATCATGAGGTGAATGTTGCGATGAGCAACAATTCTGGTTTCGGTGGGCATAACGCATCACTTGTTTTTAAGAGGGTTTAATCATCTGCAAAAGGCTTTTAGCTTGCCTGAATATGGCATCATTATAAAGTATAGATCTAAAGCGCACCCGTAGCTCAATTGGATAGAGTGCCTGGCTACGGACCAGGAGGTTGCAGGTTCGACCCCTGCCGGGTGTACCATTTCATTCTAGCGGATTCCCGCTTAAATAAGGGCTCTCCTTCAGGAGGGCTTTTTTATATGGACATTAATTTTATCATTCTTTACCGAAATGTTCCATGATATGCGTGTTTTATGGGCATTAAAATGGGCAATAAATGAAAGTTAGTATATCAAGAACTTCGGCAAATGGTAAACCTTGTTGGGTTTTAAATATAAGAATAGACGGGAAAAGAAAGCGAAAGTTTTTTGAGTCTTACACAGATGCCAAGAAATTTGATGTCTTGGCATGGTTGGCCAAGGCCGGATTTAAGAGTGGTGACCTCGTCCAAAAAATCAACGGCAAACC
>CAYLIJ010000069.1:0-10280 GCA_964383925.1 uncultured Puniceicoccaceae bacterium | reverse complement strand
ACATGGCAGAAAGAAAAGTAGTACAGAAATACTGTTTGCGTAGCGGGCGTTATTCATAGTGTTTGAAGATAATTAAGTGGGTGCTCATAATTACTTAGCAGTAATTAGATAAATCTTACAAGCAATTGAAATGTTTTTTCAAAATAAATATTTCAATAAGTAAGTTTTTTTTTAATAATGTCACTAATTTAGTTAATTTGTGCAAAAAATATGCACTTTTATAAATTAACATGCTCAAATTTATAAAGCAAATAAGAACCAATAATAAAACAGACTAGATTAGGAATCCAAAGGTAGAATGAATTTGAATAACTAACTGCAAAATCTTCAAGTAAAGTAAGGCATATATAATATAAAACCGATAGACCAATGCCCATCGCCAAATTAGAAAGACTTTCCTTGCGTCCTTTTGTTATTGATAAAGGTAGGAGAACTAAAAAGAGGAAAAATGAAGAAGTTCCTAAAGCAAGACTTTTTTGGATCAAAACTTTGGCTTCTCCTTCTTTCTCATTTTTTTTCTTGGATAATTCCGAAAGTTTGAAAAAACCTAATCTTTTGAGATTTATCGAACTACCCTTGGAACTTAAATTAAACACCAACGGTTTATTCCATTCTTCAAAAGCAACAAAAAGATTCTTTCTTTCACTATCCAAGGAAGATTCTAAATCAACATTTTTCAAGTGGAGAAATAATTGTGAACCATTTGCATTTTTTTCAATTCTGGCACTTTTACTATTTATAATTCTTAATAATTCACCTTGTTCACCCAAGAGTAAAATTCTTAAATTATACCAATTGTCTTCATCTTTTGAACCAACAGATAGAGACACTTTTCGAATCGGTTCATCAGAAAGAGTCGAGAGATTCTGGTTTGTAAGGCTTGCAGAATCTTGGCCAAGATCAAATTCAATTTCTTTTTCAGTTTCCAATAAGGAATTTATATTTGACCAGACAATTGCCGCTTTTTTTTGATCAAATTCTGCCCTACTCGTTGGGGCCCACTGTAAGAATGTGTATAAGGAAAACAAAGATACAACGAGCGAAAGTAGAAAACCGGGAATCCCCCAAGAAAAGATTCCTTTCCCTAATGAACATAGTGCGAGAATTTCATTACTCGAAGCCCACTTCCCATAACAAAGTAACAGCGCTAAGATAAAGCCAAAGGGTAAGGCAAAGGAGAGCGCATAAGGAATCAACAGGGAGGATAATTGAAGAAATGAAGTAGGAGAAACAGACATAGCCTGCAACAAATATTCATCATGTTTTACTAAATTACCATAGAGCAAGATTCCTAGGAGGATTGATGTAATCAACAAAGTCATGAAAACTAGTTGAAAAAAATAATAACGATTAGTGGTCCCCATTGTCATCTCATCTTAAATCAAGTGAAATTTATTTTATTTAAGTCCTCGAGTACATCCACCCCTACTGAAGGAAATTCCGTTATTTCGACCGCAATTCGATACCCGCTTTGTAATGCCCGAAGTTGTTCAAGTTTTTCAATTTTCTCCAACTCCCCTTCTTGACTTGAAACAAAACTTTCTAGAAATGCTTTTTTGTATCCATATAATCCCATGTGTTTGTACGCATAATTTGAATCTCCTTGTAGCCATCTCGTTTCTTTATCTCGAGCAAATGGAATCGGTGCCCGTGAGAAGTACAAAGCATTCCTTTGATTATCAATGACAACTTTGACTTGATTGGGGTCTAGAAAATCGTTCTCCGTTTGAAAAATCGAAGCGAGAGTGGAAACAGATACATCGGGATCGCAAAGGGCTTGTGCGAGCAAAAGAATCTGTTCTCTCATTACCATCGGTTCGTCAGCTTGCACATTTATAACAAGTTCTCTTTTCAAAACTTGATTTGCAGTCGCAATTCGATCAGTCCCAGATGGAAGTTGAGGATCGGTTAAAATGGCATTGTAGCCCGAAGTTTCCAAAACATCTCTGAGTTCTTCTCCATCCACCGCAAAAAAAAGATCAAATTCAGGAACTTGATTACGAATTCTTTCAGCTGTTCTTAAAATAAGAGGTTTACCACCGGCATCCGCTAATAACTTTCTTGGAAAGCGAACAGAGGCAAGTCTGGCTGGTACAATTATTGTTGGTGATGAGTTTGAATCCATAAAATAGAATTGATAAAGAATAACTTCTTGAGTTGTCGCATGCAAAACCTGCCTATAGTATAAGGCAATATTTTTCTTATGATAAAGCCAGCAGATTCAACAATATCCAACTCAAACAACATCGATCGATTTTCCTTGCCAGATAAACAGGGTCGTTTTGGTCCTTATGGTGGATCTTATGTACCCGAAACTCTTTCACATCCTTTAAGCGAACTCACTGAGGCATACCTCGATGCGAAAAAAGACCCCGCTTTCCAAGAAGAGCTTTCTTTCTTACTTCGTACATTTGCAGGAAGACCGACTGAACTTTACTTCGCCGAACGACTCACCAAAGAAATTGGCGGTGCAAAAATTTATTTAAAGAGGGAGGATTTATTGCACACCGGTGCTCATAAAATAAATAATGCGCTCGGACAAGCCCTTCTTGCAAAAAGAATGGGTAAGACAAGAATTATTGCTGAAACCGGAGCAGGACAGCATGGAATTGCTACCGCATCAGTGTGTGCCCATTTTGGATTTAGCTGCGTAATTTACATGGGTGCGGAAGATATGAGGAGGCAAGCTCTCAATGTTTTTCGAATGAGATTGAGTGGTGCAGAAGTTCGTGGCGTTGAATCTGGAAGTAAGACTCTCAAGGAGGCAATCAACGAGGCGATGCGTGATTGGGTAACCAATGTACAAGACACTCACTATATTTTGGGTTCCGCATTAGGAGCACACCCCTACCCTGGCATGGTTCGAGATTTCCACCGCATCATAGGCGAGGAAACGAAAAAGCAATTTTTACAACTTGAGGGAAAATTACCAGATGAGATGATTGCGTGCGTGGGTGGAGGAAGTAATGCAATTGGGTTTTTCTTTGACTTCCTTGAAGAGGAAAATGTTCGATTAATTGGAGTTGAAGCCGGTGGCAGATCTCTTGAAGAAGGTCAACATGCGGCAAGATTTAAGGGTGGAAAACTTGGAGTTTTACAAGGATGTAAGACATGGATATTACAAAATGAAGACGGACAGATAAACCAAACCCATTCGGTTTCTGCTGGGCTTGATTATGCGGCAATCGGACCGGAGCATGCGTTTTACAGGGATAGAAATCGTATCGATTATGCACACGCGAATGATACGGATGCCCTAGAGGCCTTTCAAACCCTCTCTTCCAAAGAAGGTATTCTTCCGGCACTTGAAACTGCCCATGGGTTGGCCTTCGCATTCAAAAGAGCAGGCGAGCTTTCGAAAGATAAAATTATTTGTGTAAACTTAAGTGGTCGGGGCGATAAAGATGCGGTGGAAGTTGCCAGGGTACTTGGTGTAGATGATTCTTTCGCAAAGTTGTAATGAATAGCATGACTGGGTACGGTATGGCTTCAATTTGCACTGGAGAAATATCAATTGAAATAGAGGTCACCTCGGTCAATAAAAGGCATCTTGAAAGCCTTATCTCTGCCCCAAAAGAATGGCAGAGATTTGAGTATAATGCGGCAAAGCAGATTAAATCTTTATTTGAAAGGGGAAGAATTCGTGTTGCAATTAATCTGATTAAAAATTCCGACGAGGAGGGGGCAGAGTTTTTCGAAGAATCTATTATTGAAAAAGACCTAAAAAGCTTGGAGGTTTTTCTTAGAAAAAAAAATCAAGTTTTTGAAGTAACCCCAGAGTTAATTCTAAAACTTGCCGACTTGAGAAAAAACCAGACTCAACTCCCTGCATTAGAAAAAGTTCGTCATGATCTCGAAAAGGCCCTCAACGAAGCGTGTAATAACATGCTTCAAATGAGACAAAAAGAGGGATCGATGATTAAGGATGACCTGCAAGCAAGAATCAATTCAATGAGAGATTATATCTCCCAAATGGAGGAACTTTCAGAAGGGATGGTTCAAGAGCACAAAGATAAACTTTTGGAACGACTTAAAAAATCTGATTTAGACATTGATAAAGATGATGATCGTATCCTTAAGGAGGTTGCTCTTTTTGCTGAAAAATCAGACACATCAGAGGAGATTACTCGATTAAAAAGTCATCTTAGCCAAATGATGGAAACGATTGAAGCGATGGGGTGTATTGGAAGAAAGATCGAATTTTTACTTCAAGAAATCTCTCGAGAACTCAATACATTTTGTTCAAAATCAACGAGAATCCAATGCACGAATACTGCCCTCAACGCTCGGGCTGAAGTTGAGAAAATGAGAGAACAATCCTTGAATATTGAATAGTTGGAAAGCTTAGGATTCAGTAGTTACCTTAGAGCGTTCTAAATTTCTGATTTCTCTACTTTCTACAAAACCTACGATCATATAACTAAAGGCACCAATAAAAATCCCTGAGTCTGCAATATTAAAAATGGGGTAATCATAATTGACCCAAGGAATAAAGACATCAATAAAGTCAACTACTTCAGCCGGTTCTCTAAATATTCGATCGCATAAATTCCCTGCAATTCCTCCACATATTAAGCCAAAAATGATTTGATGGTTTGGTTTGTAAAGTTCTAGATTCTTTCGGAACACAAAAATTAAAAGTAAGGCGATCGCGGCTAAACTGGTTAACACCTCGGGATAATCTGAAAACATACTCCATGCCGCTCCTGGGTTAGTCACATAGGTAAATTCCAAGAATGCTTCATGCCCACTTATCCAATCGAATACAACGATAGGTGCATTCCTTAAATTGGCAGAGTTCTCAACTGCCCAATTTTTAGTCGCAAGGTCAAAGCCCCATACTGAAAGATAGAATAGCCAAAATCTAAGATAAGTCACTTTAACTATTCAATTGTAAAGAAGAAGTATTAATCATCTTCGCCTAATGTTGAGTCTGATATGGTGGCAAATATACCCCCGCCAGTATCTCGTTCCCTACGGTTTCTTGTCTCAAAAAGAGTTTGACCTTCAAGAGAAAAACGGGTGAATGGGACCACCTTTAAGCGGGCTTTTTTGATTGGTTTTTGCGTCTCTTGGCAAACGCCAAAACTCCCATCAAATATTCGATCGATGGCATCTTCAATTTCTTCAAGTGCTTCCTGCTCAGTAGCGACCATAGATAGTGCAACATCCCGATTAAAAGATTCAGAACCAGAATCGGCAGAATTAATTGACAACTCACCAGATGACTCTCTGGCGGATGCACCCAGTGTCTCGCTTGAGCGCTGGCCAAGTGCCCCTTTCAAAGAATGTCTCAATGACATCAAATCATTGTAGTAAGGTTCCCATTCTTTAGGAACTTTTGACTTATCACGAATTGGTCGAGTGGGTCCTAACGATACACCAAAACCCAAAATATCATCAATGGAAGCTGTCTGAAGCTTTTTAACTTTTGCCGCTTTAGCTATTTTCTGAGGTTCAACCTTGATGACAGGTGTCGCTGGTAAGTTCTCCTTGTTTTTTACTTTTCTAGGAGCTTTCTCAACTTTTCTGCTTTCAATAATCGCCCTAACATCATCTAGGGTGAAATTTGAACTCTCTTTCTTTTCCTCTGAATTTAAAGTCTTCGATTTTGTTTTTTTGACAATTTCCCGAACTTTTATCTCAACTTCTGAATCGGGCTTTTCTTTAGGTTTTCTACCTCTTCGTGTCGTCTTGCCACCATTTGAGTCTGCGTCCGCATTTTTCTTAATAATTCCTTTAACTTGTTTTTCCTTTTCATTCAGAGAAACATCCTTACGTGGTCGTCCACGAGGCTTTTTGATTTTTTGAACAGGGTCGGTGTCGGTAACTTTAACCTTTTGATTTTTTGGAGATTTTATTTTTTTAGTCATAGAAAAGTTTTTGGTTTATATTTATTTCTTATATGAGTTTGGATAGTACTTCGGCACATCTTGGAGACACTTCCCCCCATGGTTCAACTGAAACGAGTTCAGGCACCCATCTCCAACTCCTAGGGCATTTTCGACCGCTCGCATGGCGAGAGATAACTTGTATATTCTCGCCATCAGATAGTTCGATTAGTGAAACATTAGAAACAATTAATATCTCAGCTAAATCTTCTTTTCTTGACTGAAATATAGTCAGAAGCGGATCACCTAGCGGAATCTTAATTTCAAGTTCTGCCTCCAATGATTGTCCAATCTCCTTACGAGTACGAAGTGATTCTAACGAATCATTTACCATCGAGTCCTTAAAATCGAGAATTGCTTGTGTATCAGATAATTCATCTCCTTGATACCAACTCTCCTCCACTTTAGGCCAAGCTTGCAATGCCAAGACTTCAGAAGTGAGATCTTTATCAGATTGATGGAAAGACCAAGCTTCATCTGCAGTGAAAGGTGCTATCGGTCCAAGTATTCGAATCAATGATTCAAAAATTAAATGTAATGTAGTTTGGGTAGACCTTCTTTTTTCATCATCTGGATGAAGGGTATACAAGCGGTCTTTAATGATATCATGATAAGTCGAAGAAAGCACATTAGAGCAAAACTTGTTAATCGCTTGTACTCCACTATGAAACTCATATTTTTCAAACGCGTCCGTCACTTCCTTGATCAAATTATTTGTCTGCCCTAGTGCCCAACGATCTATTATCGACAATTTTTCAATCGGAATTGAATTTTTACTAAATGAAAAATCATGTATATTACCGAGTTGGAATTTTATTGAATTACGTAAAGTTCGATAAGATCTTACGACTTGTCCAAGAATTTCATCAGATAAAGGAATATCACGTCTAAAATCTTCAGAACAAACCCAAATTCGAAGCACATCAGCACCGTATTTCTTAATGTAAGAATCTGCCGTTTGTGGCTTTCCATCACTTTTCGAAATCTTGCGACCATTTCCGTCCACCACAAATCCATGTGTCAAAACCCTCTTATAAGGAGCCTTTTCGAATGCGATCATACTGGTCCACAATGAACTCTGAAACCACCCTCTATGCTGATCGCTTCCCTCGAGGTAAAGGTCCGCGGGCCACTTTAGATCTTTGTTGCTTCTAAGCACTGCCCTGTGACTAGAGCCGGAATCAATCCAAACATCTAAGGTATCACTTCCTTTTTTCAATGACCTGTTCTGCCAGTCCTCAGGTATTTGTAATCCCTCAAGTAACTCATCTTCGGATAAAGAAAACCATGCGTCTGTCCCCAATTTTTCAATTTTGTCGGCTAAGCCCAAAATAATCTTTTCATCTAGAAGAGCTTCACCTTCCTCATCATAAAAAACAGGAATTGGAACCCCCCAAGATCGTTGACGAGAAATGCACCAGTCTGGACGAGATTGAAGAAAGCCATGTATTCTATTTCTCCCCCATTCAGGAGTAAAATTAACTGATTTTACTTCGTCTAAACACTGCTTTCTCAAGTCGTTCTTATCCAAAGAAACAAACCACTGGTCCATTGCTCTAAATACGACTGGAGTTTTACTTCTCCAACAATGAGGGTACTGGTGAGAGTGATCAGCCAACGCAAGAAGTTTACCTGAGTCACGAAGAATATTAAGAATCTCTTTGTTCGCTGGACATCCAGAAGCTTTTTCAAGAACAGAGACTCCGACCAAGTTTGAAGGAATTTGTCCATCATCAATATAGCATCCATTGTCATCCAATGGGCAATAAACTTCCAAGTTGTTTTCAAGTCCGGTAATGTAATCGTCTAATCCATGACCTGGGGCAATATGTACACAACCTGTGCCAGATTCAGTAGTAACATACTCAGCTTGAACCACAGGGCTACTTCGATCAATAAATGGGTGTTGTGCCTCCCAAGAGATCATCTCGCTACCTAGTGCCTTTCCTCCGAACTCACACCCATCCAATCCACAAGATGAAATAAAAGCTTCAGAAAGCTCCTCTGCCACCCAATAAGACTTGTTTGAAGTAATCACCTCTACATAAGAAACCCGAGGATGCACCGCTATTGCAAGATTTGCGGGCAATGTCCAAGGTGTAGTAGTCCAAATCACAATACTGGATTCCTTATTATTAAACTTTTCTCCGATTAAAAGAAAAGGAACAAATATGGACGGACTGATATGATCTTGATATTCAATCTCCGCTTCTGCAAGAGCAGTCCTACATGGTATAGACCAATAAACAGGTTTTTTGCTTCGATAAACTAAATCTTTTTTTACAAAATCAGCAAAAGTTCTTAAGATCTCCGCTTCATAATTACTATCCATTGTCCTGTATTCGCTATCCCAATCAGCTAGAACTCCCAATCTTTTAAATTGTGCTCTTTGTGTTTCGATAAATCCTTTAGAAAACTCCTGGCAAGCCTCTCGAAGGAAAAGCGTATCAAAATCTTTTTTTTCCTTTCTCAAGCCTTTACTAACTTTGTGTTCAATAGGCAATCCATGGCAATCCCATCCAGGCACATACGGAGTACGATAGCCCTTGGCGTTTTTATACCGAATTATTACATCCTTAAGAGTTTTATTTAAGGCAGTTCCAACATGAACGTCACCATTTGTAAATGGAGGACCATCGTGGAGAATAAAAGCTTCATTATCGGCATTCTTATCCTGCATTCTTTGGTAAACATTTTCGGACTCCCAATGAGATAACCGCAGGGGTTCTCTCTCCACTGCATTGGCCCGCATTGGGAAATCGGTCTTTGGTAAATTCAAGGTATCCTTGAGTTTTTCTGCTTGGTTCATTGTAGGCTTTGGAAAATAAAAGGGATGGCACGCAAAATGTGGGAATATTTCTATATGTCAAGTATGGAAAAGTGAGCTATCGATTCTCCTTGCATTATAAAGAGTAAAACTCACCCTAAATAATTTTTAATTTATGTACCAATTTTTGACTATTCTGTGCTCCTCTTTTCAAACGGAGTCTCCCTCGCTTTATATTGGGGTACTTATACTTTCTATGGTTATTGGTTTTTATTTACTGACCAAAGGAGGGGACTTACTTAGCGATCATTGCTCCAATCTTGCAAAATCTTTTGGCATTCCCAGCGTTGTTGTTGGATTAACAGTTGTGTCAATTGCAACTTCTGCACCAGAGCTTTTCACCTCTATCGCAGCTGTCACAAGTGGGGCCCAAGGTTTAATTTTGGGAAATATAATCGGATCAAATATTGCAAACATTGGACTAATATTAGGTATTTCTCTCCTTATTTCTCCCATTGATACAAGAAATGCGGTTGCCCCAACCCAAAGTGTAATTCTTCTCATTCTCAGTTTTTCTTTTACTGGATACCTTTTTTTACACCCGTCTCACTCTTTGAGTACCATACCAGGACTTGTATTGCTCATTTTTATTGCAAGTTATTTATTCTTTCTAACTAAAACTGCATTACAAAATAGAAATGTTAAAAATCTAGATTCCTTGAATGAAGAGGATGAAAGGCCGAACTCTATTTATTTGTCCTGCATTATGATATTGATCGCCACAACCGCACTTTGGGCAGGTTCTGACTCTCTTGTGTTTGGTGCAAAAAATTTAGCCACCTTAGCTGGGGTTCCAGAAGAATTAGTCGGTTTTACTTTGGTCGCGATTGGAACAAGTCTACCTGAATTAGCAGCCTCTCTCTCCCTTACTAAAAAGGGCGAATATGGAATGTTGTTGGGAAATATTGTAGGTTCGAATATTTTTAATATTGCTCTTGTAGGAGGGGTCGCTGGAATACTTGGACCGATCACCGTAAGCACATCGTATCCGTGGATAGATTATCTTTCCTTACTTGTACTTACTGGAATTTTTGCCTTTTGGCTTAGGGGTGTACAATTGAAAAAAATTCATGGAGTGATGCTCTTAATGACATACCTTTGTGCATCGATATTTACTTGGATCTACAATAGTTAGATGTTTACAAATCCAAGTAATTTCAAAGTTAAGACTAATACCGGAAGATTGGTGAATCTAATTTAGCTTAATCAAAAACAAAGCTATCTTCAGTTATTTGAACGGAAGAATTTAAATTAGCCTAATGAACTTATGAATGATGTTCTAGCAATCGATATTCAAATCTCGTTTTAAGAACACAAAAGCTAAGTATATAAAACAGTCTTTTTGCTGTTTTGACCGAAATTTACCATATTATAGATGGAATCAAAGAGAAAACATTAAGGAACAGTTGCAGTCCACATGAGGACGATGGTCGCCGCTCATTCCCGCTTCTCGTATTCTAGAGATTATCGAAACTACGACGAAGTGGTCTGTCGGTTGCTTTATCTTATTAGCCTAGATTTGGGTGAATCATGCTTAAAACGCGATTACCGTTCATAAATAT
>CAYLIJ010000068.1:0-10430 GCA_964383925.1 uncultured Puniceicoccaceae bacterium | reverse complement strand
TTATCTTCTTCCCCATGAAGATGTTCCTTCGGGGCATAAAGTATGCATCCTTTGATGATTCTTGATTGATCGTGTCGATGATTTCTTCCTTAGCTTCTGGAGTACACCTTTCGTCAGAATCGATGGAGAATATCCAATCATGGGAAGTATGCTTAATTCCTGCTAGTCGTAATTTGCCGAATCCTTCAAACTTTACTTGTACCACTTTGGCTCCGAGTTCTTTTGAGATTTCAACAGTTCGATCAGTACTAAAGGAATCAATCACGACAATTTCATCTGCCCAGGTGACACTTTTTAAGGTGTCTGCAATTTTATCCTCTTCATTATATGCTAAAACATATACAGATAGTTTAACTTTTTTACCCATAGGAACTTATAATAAATGCTAGAAGATAATCACGAAGACATCATCGCCAAGGCAATGCGGGGGCAAAAAATTGGTAAGGCAATGCTTGCTGACTTGACAAAGGTTAATAAGGGCGAAATTGAAAGACTACTTGCGGGTGAAGTTATTGAATCGGTCATTAGTGTAATTGCCCCGGTTTTAAAGCTTGATACCGAGAAGCTTTTGTTTTCAGCAAGGAAAGAATGGATTCCAAAATCAAGGGAATTAGTGGGTGTGAAGCAGTTCGTCTCGGATTTTGGATCGATGACCGTAAATGCATATGTTGTTTTTGAACAGAATTCAAAAAGGGCTTGGGTTTTTGATACTGGAACAGAATGTGACTCACTAATAACATTCATTGAAGAAGAAGGCTTAAAGGTCGATTCTATTTTATTAACACATACCCACAGAGACCATATTCATAGCCTTGAAGAATTGAAAAGAAATTTTCTAGAAACTGAGGTGTTTGTCCATATTAGCGAGCGACTCGCTGGGACTATTTCTGTGGAAGAAAACTTCCAGCTTTCAATGGGTTCTCTAACATTGAAGTCGCTTCATACACACGGACATTCGACAGGTGGTATGACTTATATCATCAATGGACTGCCTTCCCCTGTTGCGATTGTCGGAGATGCATTATTTGCCGGTTCCATGGGGGGGGGGATGGTGTCCTACGAGGATGCTCTGCGTACTAATAGAGAAAAAATTATGACCTTACCTGAAAATACTATTATATGTCCAGGTCATGGACCAACTACTACAGTGGGAGAGGAAAAGGAAAATAACCCTTTCTTTCCAGAGTTCTGAGTTGCTATCGTGACTGGAGTCGGAAGTCCTCCAGTCCGTTTTTTCGGCATAGATCAACCACACGAGTCACATATTTAAGGGGGGCTTCTTCGTCAGCAAGTACTAATATAATCGGCTTCTTGGGCAGGTTGGAAGTTGCCTTTAACAACTGAGCGAGTTTTTCCAAATTCATCTCTTTGGCGTTTACATAAAACTCACCATTTTTTGAAATGGATAAAATTAATTCATTACTAATCAAATTTGACCCTGCAGTATCAATTTTGGGAAGTTTTACATTAAGTGCTCGTAAGTCACGGAATTGCATGGTTACAAGAAAGAAAATAATTAAAACCATGAGAACATCGATCAAAGGAACCACATCAATTCGTGGCTGCTTTCTCTTTCTAGTGATTAAGGACATCCCGTATTAAACTTGGGATATTTTATTAGTACAGGTTGCATCGATTAATCGTGCCGTCAACCAGTCAAGCGACGCTGCCCTCTTCTCAACAATACGAATTAGGTATGCGTGTCCAATTAATGCGGGTATAGCAATACCAAGTCCTATTATTGTAGTAAGAAGTGCGAGAGCGATACCTTCTGAGAAAACTTCGTTTCCTCCAGATATTCCCGATCCAGGCATACTTGAGAACACTTGAACTAAGCCGGTTGCGGTGCCAAGCAACCCAATTAGTGGGGCACCTGAGACTACCACTTCGAGTAGGAATAATCCTTTTTCAAGTGCGGCAACTTCCAACCTTGAATACGAAATTAACGCTTCCTGCGACGGCTTTTCATGGATTGCGACATAAGAAATCCTTTCTGCTGAGGACTTCTTTCCCCATGTCTTGTCGGGGAATTCTCCACGCCTAAGTGCTTTGGCCACTTTTCTTGGGAAAGTAAGACCGAGCCTTAACGAATAAGTTCTTTCCGTGATTATAAATACTGTGATGAGCAGGCAGACACCGAGTGGATAGATAAATACCCCTGCTTGCTTGTAGGTTAAGGGAGTCCTGAGCGAGCGGAAACTTTTTATAAAAGGATGATCCTGGTCACCTTTAGTAATTAGAAGTAAATTTTCATTATGAAAAATCTGGGAAGTTGAACTTTCTTCTAAGGTAATCCTACTCGCTTCCAAAGTAGATTCGCATAAGAGTAAAAGAGTAGGTACATTCGAAATAAGAAACGCATTGGATTCCGAAACCATTCCAGTATATTCAGAAAGTGTAGGATGATTTTCTACCGGGATTGAGCTAAATTGAATCTCCTCCTCTGCTAATGACTCAAGAAAATTTTTCTGTTCGAATATCCTGTCCGTTTCAAAAAAACAACTTGAAAAAAGTAATGTTACTCCGAGCAGGACAAAGTAACTGGTGGGTCCCTTCATTAACATTAAACCAATCAGGAATATGCTAAGCGATTGTGCACATCTTGAATGCTTTGATTTGCTTCTAGTAATTCATCAAGAGGGTCCCAACTACCATTAAGTAAAGATTCTCTTGCTCCCTGTCTAAGTTCGCATGAAATTGAAAAATCTCCTGCTCGAACTTGCAAATTGAGGACATCAATAATTACCTCCATGTTTGGATTTTCATTAATCATAGATCCAAGTCTATCTCGATCATCATCGGGAAGCGATACGCATGGCATTCCTAGATTAATTGAATTTCCAAAAAAGATTTCAGCAAAATTTCCTGCAATTACAGCTCGAAAGCCTGCCCTGTATAAAGATTGAGGAGCATGCTCCCTTGAACTACCACATCCGAAATTAGATCCGGTAAGCATAATGGAAGCATTTGTGAAGCGCGGATCATTAAGTGGATGCTCTTTCTTGACACCTTCTTCTCCGAATTTCATGTCATGAAATAAATACTCACCCAAACCATCAAAGGTCACACACTTCATAAAACGGGCAGGGATAATTCGATCGGTATCAATGTCATCACCTGGAACAAAAATGGCTGTTCCTGCTACTTGAGCTATTTTTTCTAAAGGCATAAAAAGTGGGAATTAAGATGAAAATACGTCACGACTATCAGAGATGACTCCAGTAATTGCAGCGGCTGCAACCATTATTGGACTCATTAACATGGTTCTTCCTGTCGGACTCCCCTGCCTGCCTTTAAAATTACGATTACTCGAACTTGCACACAACTGATCGCCAATTAACTTGTCCGGATTCATTGCTAGACACATTGAGCAACCTGCAAGCCTCCATTCAAAACCTGCATCTCGAAAAATTTTGTCCAGACCTTTCTTTTCCGCCAATTTACTCACCACTTGAGACCCAGGCACTACAATGGCTTTAACCCCCTCCTTTACTTTATGACCGTTGAGTTGGCTGGCTACTTCTTCAAGGTCAGAAATTCGTCCATTGGTACACGATCCTATAAAGGCAACATCAATAGGCGTTCCCTTAATAGGAGCACCAGGGGTGATTTTCATATATTCTAAAGCTTCTTCTATACTAACTTTTTCTTTTCCTTCAGTGAACTTGGGATCTGGGATTTTCTCATTAATCCCAATTGCCTGACTTGGGTTAATACCCCATGTCACAGTGGGTCCAATTTCAGAGGCATCGATCTTGACAATGTCATCGTAATGGCAGTCTTCGTCTGATGCAAAAGATGCCCAGTTAGAAATAGCTGCATCCCAATCATCTTCTTTAGGTGAATAGGGACGGCCTTTCAAGTATTCAAAAGTTTTTGAGTCTGGATTCACATAACCTGCCCGTGCCCCGCCCTCTATAGACATATTACAGGCAGTCATTCGCTCTTCCATGCTAAAAGACTCAAAAATGTCGCCTGCATACTCGTAAGCGTAGCCTGTGCCTCCATTTACTCCAAGTAGTTTAATAATATGCAAAATTACATCTTTGGCATAAATCCCTTGATTTAATGTGCCGTTTACTTCAATTCTACGAACTTTAAGCTTCCCTAGAGCCATCGTTTGAGTGGCTAAAAGGTCACGCACTTGACTCGTACCTATACCAAAAGCGATAGCCCCGAATGCTCCGTGGGTTGATGTGTGAGAATCACCGCAGGCAATGGTCATGCCCGGTTGGGTCAAGCCCTGTTCAGGTCCAACCACATGTACGATTCCCTGTTTACCTGTATCGACATCAAAAAAAGTTACCCCGAAATCTTTGCAGTTATTACGCAATTCCTTAATCATTGCGTCTGCTAGAGGGTCAGAGTAAGGTTCCTGCGTTTCATTAGTGGGAACAATATGGTCTACTGTTGCGAAAGTTCGTTCAGGGAATCTTACTGGTAGAGATTTTTCTCTCAACATACCAAATGCCTGTGGACTAGTAACTTCATGAATAAGGTGCCTGCCAACGAATAGTTGGGTTTGTCCATTGTTTAACTGTCCAACGGTATGAGCATCCCAGACTTTTTCAAATAAATTTCGCTTAATCATACAAAAAATAGAATCATAACGGAAATACCAAAACGAGCAAGGTCAATGGAACTTCAATCACGAAATCACAACACTTGAACCGCCTAATTCAAGCGAGACTTAGGTACAAAAAGGCTTTTGAAGTATGCTTTTTTAAGTCTTGAATCAATAGGCTTAAAAGAATCCAGATTGCTAGATTTTTGCTTAGCAGATTGATGATCAACTAATTTTTTTAGCGAGTCACCATTTCTTTTCTGCAGTTCAATCACGCGATCAATTAATTGATCCGCTTGCTCGTTGGTCCTGGGATCAAAGCCAATATTGTCTTTTGCCTGTAATACTGAAACCAAACTTTCTTCCTTCTTTACTAGGATCGATTCAATCGTATCTAGATGCTTTGCTGCAATCGCTTGCGTCTCTGCATGTAGAAGGTTTTGGTGAGTTTCAAGCGTGCTCAAGAAAAACTCAAAGGAATCAGAACTATCGCTCGGAGTCGACATTCCTATTGGAAACTATGCTTTGAGTGAAAGTGAACCTGGTTGTTGATCACCAGAGATTTGATTTTCTGGATTTTGTGCCAACATTTCCGACCAAGCATCCCTTAATTCGGTGATTACTTTTTCTGCTTCATCAATTGAATCCGGTTCTTTTTTTAGATTCGCTTGTTGGAGTTGATGCATTACATAATCATAAAGACGATAAAGCGTACCTGGCAATTCACCTGGAACCGACATATCTAAAGATGACTGTAATTCTGTGACGATATTTTGGGCTCGTATAAGATTGTTATTAACATCCTCATTTCTCTTAGTAAATTCTTCCTCAGCAAATGCACGTTTGGCTGCTGTAGTAAAACGAAGGCAGCCATCAAACAGCATGAGTACTAACTTACCAGGGCTAGCAGTCTGGACTGACTGTGCCTTATAGGATTTAGCGATCTTGTCGTATTGCATAATGTGGGCGTAAAAACCTAACCTGAGAAGTCCTCAGTAGAAATAAGTTTTTCTGCAAGCCCTTGAATGTCTGAATCATTTGGCCAGTTTGGATCGGAAAGTAAGGCTTGAGCTCGCTCTATTGCCTCAGGTCTCAATTCTTCTGAGGAATTGGCTACACGTTTGGTTAAATCAGAGAGATCAGTCAATTGAACATTAGAAGAAACATCTCCGGTAGAACTTGAGGACACACGAGAAGTTTGCCCTTGCTTAGAATAAGCACGAACAAATGCATTGTTTTCACTTCCTGATATTGCATCCATAACTAAAACTAAGCTTAATGTGTGCCAAAATATGCAAAATTGCAACCCTGTTTTTAAATTATCTTAATGGTAAAGTGGAAAATGTAGTCGATGCTACATATTTTGCGAAAATCCTGGGGGATTGAAGTACACTGCCTGAGGTCTTTGCCGAAAGTGCACGCACCTGTGCTTTTTCTTGAAATATGCTTGCCCCAACTATGACACTGGCATGTCCAAGGTCATAAGTTTCATCAATAGCCCACATAAACTCACCTGTCTTAATATCAACAAGTTTTGCACGCACCCCAAGTGACATTGGTCTGTAGGGACGATACGAATGAAGATCGATAAAGAGAACCCCATTGGCTTTGGTTCTATCTTCAAGTTTACGAAGGAAGTTTTCCGGCAATTCCGAAAGAGAAGAAACTCTCTCGACCCCAAAAGATGCTTTCATTTGACTTGGAGTGATCCGAATCGTTTCAAATATTCTTTCTTGGCTCAACTCTTGATTAAAAATATCATCAATATAGGCCAACATTTTGTTATCTTCGTCAGCAAGATAACAAGGCAAAGTTATCACTCGGTTAAAATAACTCGGAAGTCTTTCAATTGGGTATAAATTTTTAGGAACAAAAGGTTCAGCTCGTGCAACCACTTTTTCCTGCTCAAACTTCCTACAACTTGAAAGGCCTGAAATGAATAAACAGATTAGTAAGGAGTATCGTAATGCAGTTATCATTTCTTAAAGGAATTTTGAAGGGTTTGAAGTTGGGTATTTAGTTGTGATTGCATTTCCTCCATGCGCATAAAACCTTCACTTAATGTTTTTTCACGTTGTTCAAGATAACGCTCCATGTCCTCAATTCTTTCATCAATACGTTTATTCTGACTTCGAATACTTTCGATGTGAGTGTTGTATGCACCTTTGTAACCGCTATCTGGGTCGCCAGAGAGGAATGCGCTGATAAACTCGTCCAGGGCATTGGAGATGCCTTGATAAGGACGATAGGTAGATGTATTAGCATCAAAGGCTGCGGAGTTTGCAATAGTATCACCAACAACTGCGTTTGTACCAGTGGGATTATTCGGATCGCTATTATTAAGTGTTTTTGTCCCCGCTACAAATTCGCCTGCGACCGCCGTAATTGTAGACTCCACTCTGGTGTCGCTAAAAAGTGCTTTAACTTTTTCTGGGTTCTTCTCAAGTTCCTGTATTAATAATGCAGAGTTCTTAACCATTACTCGGTCAGAACCCACTCCGAAATCAAGGCCAATAGAGGAAAGACGGAAACTCGAATATAACGGATCAGTCTCAGACCAAGCAGCCGCATCACGGCTGCCATCGCCATCACGATTGCCATTATCTGTGTACATCCAATACTTGGGTGTACCTGAACCGTTATCATTTAAGACTTTTACAACATATCCATCATTATTGGAATCAAAATTTAAATTATCCGAAATCGATATAAGCTCAGTACTATTAACGTCCCTTGAATTAATGATCAAGTTTGATCCATCTGAAGTCGTTCCGCTTTCCGAGTGAGGGGTTGAACTGCCAAAGATAACCTTTCTTAATTGGCTACCTAAACGGCTAATTTCAATATTACTGGAAAATTTACCTGAGGTTACATTCTCTCCGTCATTAGTTACTGATGTTAAACTTTTAATATAGTCCTGTGCATCATTAAATTCCTCGACAAGTTTTTCAATCGCCGCTTTTGCCTGAGAAGAATCTCTTGCAACTACAAAAGAAGCAGAATCATTAACTGCCGCCTGGGAAATATCAAAAGTTATCCCCTTATAGCCGTGTTCAACATCTGTGAATGTCGTTTTATTACTGTAAATTAAGTCTCCTCCATTTACTTGAACCGAAGAATTTTGACCAAGTTCGCTGACCATGGATCGACCCACGCTTGGAATGACCTGTCGCCATTGGATACTTGAGGTAGATGGGCCTTGGGATATATTATTCTGCAGTGCCTGCCAGTAAGTAGTAGGATCTCCCCCTCCCCCGCCTAAACTCACATAGGTTCCATTTGCATATGTAGCATGATTACCGGCATTGTAATCATTATAAATTGCTGCTGCAGGACTGGTTAAATTCAGTGCAGGCGCGGCGATCCCCATTGCATTAAGCAAATTACCGCTGCCCTGATTCGCAGTTAGGTTGTCCCAGTTTGTTGATTCATGTAGAGTAATACCGACAGAACCCGACTCTTTATTCCTGATTACAAAACGGTCACTTACCGGATCGTAGTACATGTGAACATTAGCTTCTGATGCATTTACTCGATCCACTAAATTAGTAACATTATCCTTATTGATATCATAATCAATACGTACTGCGCCCTCCGCTTCTCCTATAAAAAAGTTACCCAATCCCGATGATGGAGTGGTAAGTGCTGTTCCAAAATTGGAACTGGCCAACGAGACTCTCATATCGATCGTACCTAATGCCTGACTGCTTTGAATTACAGTTTCCTGCATCTTTTCCCAATAATTTGAAGTACTCAAATTGGAGCCTATATCAAATTGATCCCAATAATCAGTATCAACATAAACATGCTTCCTTGCCTCAGCGACTGAATCTGCAACTAAAGTCCATTTATCAGCATTGGTCAGACCGGAACCGGCGGCTGGATCATTGCCGGCTCCCGCAGTCCCCAGTGCCAGGTAAACTTTTCCACCCTGCTCCACATACTCTCCTCCTGCGTAGGTTGTACCCCCATTGTAAGCTGTAAAATTAAAGGTGCTTCCCGTAGGATGCTCTGACGCATCATGGTTTCCAAATTTAATAGTATCGCCACTCACCGCATTAATATTCCCGGCTTTTGCCCAAACGGTATAATCGGTAGAAGTTAGCTGAGCAGATGTACCATCATACCTCTTCATCTCGGGCTTTACTCTCTGCCAATAATTTACATCATGATTGCCAGTAGTCGCGGAGGCTGCCGCCTTAATAAAACCTTTTTCTTGCCAGTAGGTATTATCACCACCACCTGCACCAGGAGCAGAGAGGTCTTTTTTCTCCCAGTAATCTTCCGCAAAATCTCCTCCTGTACCATCCACTACTGCCAGATTATTTATATCAGATGTTTTATTTGACCAAAAAGTACCATCATTTGAAGGCGTGCCGATTACCGTCGTACGATCTGTCCACCAATTTCCCGCGGTAGCCGGATTTCCAAGTGTTGCGGTTTCATTTGTCCAGTAGTCCAATCCTCCATTGGCCGGATCTTTCACTTTAGAGTTGATGTCAGTCCAACCCTGGGCCGCACTAGCTGCGGCAGTGACATTATTCCAATAGGCTCCTGCCAAGTTTTCGGCAACGCTAGTTCTATCAGTCCAATAAGTGGTCGTTGTAACATCTTTGACGGACGAGTCTACATCTACAGATGCTAACTCCGCTCTTGTCGATCGTTGCCAGTTCGTTGCGTCAGAGGATGGGTCTGTTCCTGTATTACTGCCTGTTTGATTGGTGTAGAACAACCCACTATGTGAAACGATATCCCCAGTGCTTGGGGTTAAGCCATTATTCCATGCAGTTGAGGAACCTACCGCATTAACTTTGTACCAAGTCGTACCATCTATAACAACATCGTTATCTGATAGTCCGCTCCCACCAAGAACAAAAGCACCTTTGAGTAAATTTGTTGACTCATAAACACTTGTGCCACTTGTAACCTTGGTTGAGGCAGAGTAACCAGTATTAGCGACATGCGCACCAATTGCATTGGCTGGTGTGTAAATCTTTCCTGAGCCTCCATTACTACTAAACACTGTCTGAGTACCAGAGTTTAAAGCAGTAATAAAATTAGTACCAGTAAAATTAGCATTTGCACCACGATCGAAGTTTGCAATCGTAGAGCCTGATGGTCTTATCCAATAGTTGCTCCCCGACTTAACTTCCCGAGTTCCAGTACCAGCATAATAAGTAGTATTATCATAAGTAGGGAAATTTGTTCCGTTAAAATTTTGTTTTGCCTTAAAGAAATCTCCACTTGCTCCACCTATTTGCACATATTCTGTGGTTGATCGACCAAATGGATCAGCACCCGTTGTTTTATCCAAAACATTAGCCCAATTGGAACCCGCTTCGTAGTAAGCAGTTGCTCCCGCATTTTTTACTTCTATACCCTGAGTGTACTTAACATTATTGGCAATCGCTTGTATGGCACTAAAATCCATTTGAGCTTCAAAAAAATCTGTTCCTGATTTAACGACTTTACCATTTCCGTAACCTGTGACATTTGCGATTCCTGTATGCGTACCCACATTGTTCCAACCCGATGTTTTGGGCACGTAATAATTGACTTTTGCGGTGGCTACGTTCCGATTTCCGACTACAAGTTTATTAGCTCCAACCAAACTATTTCCAGCATTATAAATTGTAGTAGACGCAGCACCAGCATGTTCAGATGCAGTAAAGCCAGCCTTCCGGATGTACATCCTACCTGCATTATAAATAGAAATGGGTAAATTATTATCCCACTTTGCACTATCTGCACCAGCGGCAACAGCGGCAAATCCAGAACTGTGATCAGTTGCGGGGGTATTCCATGCCACTGCTGTTGCACTAGTTCGATCTCGAATCGCACGATAGTATTCACCATCCTGGGCTTT
>CAYLIJ010000067.1:0-11562 GCA_964383925.1 uncultured Puniceicoccaceae bacterium | reverse complement strand
TTTGCCAAATACCGTTGTGCTCTCCAAGGTGGTAACCGTGGTCACTCCAAAAAACTACGATGGTGTTATCAGCTAAATCAAGCCGCTCGAGACCATCAAGCATCCTTCCGACTTGAGCGTCAATGAACGATACGCATGCATAATATGCCTGCATCGCCTTCAGGCAGGTCAACTCATCCAAGCTATAGTGAGGGATAGGACAGTTATGAGCAAATGAAGCTTTGGGGATATCTTTCCTGTCATCTTTGGGGGCGTAAGGAAGTCTGAACTCTTCCAGCGGATACATATCAAAGTATTTTTGGGGTGCGACATAAGGAGTATGTGGTCGAAAAAAACCGGCCGCAATAAAGAATGGCACATCTTTCTTCTGCTCCATCAATTTAATTGCTTCAGTAGCAATCATCCCATCGGTCTGTTCCTCGTCCTTTCCCTCCGCGGCCAACCAGCTCAGGGCCCCACTAATTTTGCGGTGGGGTTCAGCATTAAAGATCAGATGTTCATCTGTTTTGTCCCGTCCCTTTGGATTGATGGTTTTTTGCCAAGATGGCGGATCATCGAAACCATCCGTTCCAATCGAAGCGGGTACATTGTAGTGGAAGATCTTACCGACTCGGCCGGCCCACCATCCGTGCTTCATTAATTGTTGAGAAAGCGTGACGGCATTGGGTACTTCATCTCGGAAATGTCTGTCCAGATCATATACTTTTATGGTGTCGGGGCGGAGACCAGTCATGACCGATGCACGAGTTGGGTTGCAGAGTGGCAACTGATTATAGGCTTTTTGGAAGCATACTCCGGAAGCGGCTAGTCGGTCCAAGTTCGGAGTCTTAGCAATTGGATCTCCGTAGCAACCAAGTGCACAGGAAAGATCGTCCGCCGCTATGAAAAGAATGTTTAGCTTTTCTGCGAACCCAGAGAAATTAAAAAAGAAAATGCCGAGGAAAAGAAAGGCTCGATTCATTTCTTCTTTTTCTTTTGAATTACGGGTCGTAGAGCGGATGCTTTGTTTGCCGGTCGCTTCATCTCCTGAGCAGGTCGCTTGTTTGCCTTGATTTCACTAAGGTGAGAACCGTAGGCGATTTGCATCTTTTTCACTATTTCTGGGTATTGGGAAGCTACATTTTTTGTTTCTCCAATATCGGTAAGAGTATCATATAATTGAACGGGTTCGGGAGACGGTTTTCTTGTCTTGTCGTGGCGTTTCCCCCCCTTTCCCTCCTGCCATGGATAAAATTTCCACTTTCCACTTCTTACTGTTCCGGGACCATGCATTAGAACATAGTTTTTGTGCGGACTTGTGGCATCAGTTTTGCCTGACATTAGTGGCCAAATATTCTTGCCATCGATTTTGTGCCCTGAGAGTTTACCTCCGCTCAACTTGGCAAGAGTGGGCAATAGGTCGATGGTGGCGGCCACTTCCTTACATTTTATACCTGCAGGTATTTTCCCCGGCCACCACATGACAGTAGGTTCACGAATGCCCCCGTCATAGACACTGCCTTTTTTGGCCCGCAATGGCAGGGATGTTCCCACCGCCGCCCCGTTATCACTGGTGAAGATGACTAAAGTTTTTTTATCAAGCTTGAGTGATTTGATTGTTTTAAGAACTTCGCCCACAGACCAATCCACTTCTTCTATCGCATCCCAGATCAAATGATCGGTTCGATTTTCAAATTTTTTCGAGACTGCAAGGGGAAGGTGAACCATGGTATGGGGTAGATAGAGAAAGAAGGGTCTATTTTTGTTTTTATTAATGAATTTAATTGATTCTTCGGTGTATCGCTTGGTCAGGGTTTTTTGGTCGGCTGGATATTCAATCACTTCCTCCCCCCTCATCAGAGGAACCCAGTTCCTTTTTTTGTGTCCCGACTCGACTTCTTTACGGGTCAATCCTTCACGAATAATTAAATCCTTTGCCAATTTGTTGGCCGGATCGATCCACATGTCGTTGCTGTAGGGAACACCATAATAACTGTCAAAACCCTGATAGGTGGGTAGACACGGGGGCAAGTGACCTAGGTGCCATTTTCCTACGCAGGCCGTTTTGTACCCATTATCCTTAAGCATATCGGCAATGGTTTGTTCCTCTGGGTGCAAGCCTTTCGTGCTTTGAGGGAATAGCACTGCATTCATACTCAGTCTTTGGTAATGGGCACCAGTCAGGAGAGAAGTTCGCGATCCAGAGCATACGGCACACCCCACATAAAAGTCGGAAAAAATCATTCCTTCATTTGCCATGCGGTCCAGGTTAGGAGTTTTCGGGCCTGTAGCTCCGTTAAAGCCCACATCACCATAGCCCATATCATCAATAAAAATGATCACCACATTTGGCTTTTGCTCTTCAGCGCCAAGAAAAGAGTAAATTAAAATGGATAAAATTGGGAACATATATTTTTTCATAATTATGTGAATTAAAAGTCAAAATTTATCTGGAGCAAATGGGCGGACAATAAGAGATTGAAGTTTCCAGCTGCCGGGAGTTTCCACTCCCAAGTGTGGGGAAGCATCTAGTATAAGCCTTTCCCCTTTTTTGATAATTCCAAGATCACTCATAATCCCCTGTTGATTATTCGAATCATTATCTGCATCAATGCAATATATAGCGAGGGGAGAGTTCTTTCCTTTAATTAAGGAACCGCCACAGGTACCATTTCCCGCTATCAAAGTAATCGATTCAATCAATACATCCTGTTCGAAACGAAGTGCGATCCCTTCACCTGAATCAATCCGTGAGGATTCTTTGCCGGCAATGCCAAGGCCATCTTTTTCCTGTATGGGTAATCCTCCTTTTCCAGAAATGCTCAGGGTGAGTGGAGCCGGGATTGGCATCGGTTTCGTCCAATCAAAAGTGATTCGTTTTTTAGGAGCAAAGCGAACAAATCGATGACCACCCACAGTTCGATGAAGTAAGGCGATAGAAAGTAATTTTTTGATTAGGGGTTTCAGTTTCTCATCCCTCAAAAGATTGGTTTTCTCCATCGGATCACGAGCAAGATCGTATAATTCAACCGGTTCTGGCCTCCCTTTGCGAAGGAGGGATGCATTAAAAAAAATCTTCCATTTTCCCGGGAAGGCTTTACCTCCGACCTTGGGGTCGTCCAGTCGCATAGCGGAGGCAGCCCCATCTTTACTCTCCTTATGGTCATTGTAAAACATCGGCCGACTTGGTAGTTTTTTATTTCGCAACGCGGAGAGGATATTATAACTATCTTCCCCTCCTTTTTCACCTTTTCTCAGATCGGGTAAAGATACTCCCATAATTTTTGAAAAGGTTGCATATAAATCCTGTAGACCAATAAGTTGGTTATTTTTTTGGCTCTCCGTACTTGAATTTCCATCCCCCACCTTTCCATTGGGCCAAGAAATAATGAAGGGCACACGGTGCCCTCCTTCATAGCAACTCCCTTTATTACTCCTTACTGGACCTGTGGCGGATTTAGTTTTTACTTCGGCACCATTATCCGAGGTGAAAATCACGATCGTATTCTCGATTAATTTGCTCCCTTCATGTCTCGGATCATCGTTATTTTCGAGATATTCAATCAGGCGGCCAAGGGCGACATCGTTTTCATAAATATAGTCTAATCGCACAGAGGTCGGTTTCCCAGAGACTGATCGGCCCGCCCCTTTCACCGCTTTTCCTCCAATCTGCTTATCAGGGGTATAGGGTCCATGGTTAGAATTACTTGGATAATAGAGGAAGAACGGTTTACTTGCTGATTCTGAGCCATTGAGGTGGTCAGTAAGAAAAGATATGGCATGGTTTGAATGTCGGCTACCTAGGGAGTGGAGATCATACGTGTCCTTTCCCTTTTCAAGTAATTGCTTTCCTTTTTGATTAGCGCTTACGGAAATACGATTATGAATATGACCTGGCCCAATACTTTGGCTTGGCGTATTGGCGGTTAGGTTTTTTTTCTTTCCTGTTTTTGGCCCGGTGGTTCCTGCATCGGGGCCGGAGGTTCCGTGTGAGCGCGATGTGAATCGAGCATAGTCAAAGCCGTGATTACATGGGCCATCAAAGACGGGCTTGGTCAGGTCTGCATCCTCCCAACCTGCAGCCGGTTTACCATTTGATTGAGTATATCTTATACCTAGATGCCACTTTCCCACCATGGCGGTTGCATAACCCTGAGAGCGAAAGAGAGTGGCAAGAGTGGGTCGGCTTTGTTCGATTAAAGGATCACCCTGCACCCCAAAAAGTACCCAGTGTTTCATCCTTGCTCGCCATGGGTATCTTCCGGTGAGCAATCCATAACGAGTGGGTGTGCATCTGGACGACGGAGTATGGGCATCGGTAAAGAGCATGCCTCTATTTGCCAGTTTTTCCATTGCTGGGGTGTGAATTTGTTGATCGTCCGTATTCTTGGTGTAGAATTGATATGCGGATGTATCACCCAAACCCATATCATCAGCCATGAAGAGAATAACATTGGGCCGATTGGAAATCTGGGCAAAAGCAAATATCGGGAGAAGGCTAAGAAACAAAAAATTATTCATTCCATAATCCTACTCAGGTCATCACTTTTCTTGCAAGTCGATTGCTTGCCTATTCCTCTTATTGAAAGAGTGGGGTAATTTCTAGTAAGTCAATTCAAGGGTTGGGCCAGATGCTTCTGGATGAAAGTCACTGGCAAACGCATGTACCATTCCGCTCGACAGTGTTTCTATGGTTTCTCTCGTCAGGATGAAAGTATATTCGCTCGTGTTGTTTGTTTTTAAAAAATCCAAAAGCTCGGTGCTTTCTACTATGATTGAACCCCGCTCCTGACTGCGGGGTATTTCAAACATGCCCACTAAGGTACTCGATTCGATTGACGGAGCATCTTCCCACATAGCATCATCCCACGACTCTATGCCCGTAAATCCAGCAATGGCATATACTTTAAAACGATTGATTTTCGGGAGGTATACCCGATTGCCTAGGCCACACGGAACTAGGTTCAGCCTAAGAGTAGCCTTTTTTACTTTAGTCCAATCTAGATCATCTTTTTTGAAATTGAACAGAGATCTTCTTTCATACTGATTGGTGCCCGTATCCAGCTTGACCATGAGATAATCTTGGTTGAGATATTTAACCTCATCGTTTCGTATGATTGATCGGCATTTTCCTTGGGTTTGAATTCGTATGGTTTGGTACCCCTTATCAATAAATGGGAGCTGTTTTTCGTTTGCTAGAATACTCTTTTCACTAATGCCATAATCATTCAAGCGGGCTGTTTCGTTCTGAAGGAGAAAGAGAGATTCTCCATTTGGAGAATGCAAAGAAATTTCTCCTTCCAAAACTTTGAAGTCAGATACTTTTCCGTCTTCCATTACCGATACCCCAAAAGCTGTTCCATGATCAACTGCATAGCCAAATGGGGTGACCAGAGTGAATCCGTGTGCGGATTCGGGTACATGGACGATTGCATTTCCATGATGAAGTTTGCCCTGCATTGGATTTTGGAGCTCAATCTTGGAAGGAGCTTCTAGCATGACTTCAGCCCCTGAGAAAAATCGAATGGTTGCCACGCCAGACTTTAAAGTCATCACTCCTGAAGTTAGCTGGCTACCAGCAGTGGTAGGCAAAGAACTTTCCCATGCTGCATTTTCATTCGATACCAGAGTTGCAATTGATTCTTCCCTGTTCAAAAAAGAATATCCAAATATTCCAATAGCCAGCAGGAAACTGGCTGCGAAAGCAATCACACTTACCCTCGAAGGGCGATGTTCAAATGATATCACTTTCTCCACTGGTAATTTCGGATAAAATTCAGACTCAAGTGTAGTGTTTACATTAACCTGGTCATAAAATCTTTCTCTTAAATCCGAGTCGCCCTTGAGTAAATTATC
Source organism: uncultured Puniceicoccaceae bacterium (assembly GCA_964383925.1). Classification (GTDB taxonomy): domain Bacteria; phylum Verrucomicrobiota; class Verrucomicrobiia; order Opitutales; family Seribacteraceae; genus Seribacter. The sequence continues at coordinate 5,727 of CAYLIJ010000067.1, read as the reverse complement.
AAACTCTTGAATCTCATCTTTACTGAGGTCTTGGTTTAAGTAACGCGTAATCAGTTCTTCTTCTTTATTCATCTCTTTTTTGACAGATTAGGGGACATTAGCAACATGCTTGGCGCATTCAGCAAGTTTTTGCCGGATACGGTAGATCCATTGATAAAAGCCGGTCACGCTTTTACCGAATTTTTGAGCCAGGGCAGGAGTATTTGATTCGTCATCGTACATTGACTGTAAAGCGGACCGTTGATCATCTTTTAGTTTTCCTAGGCAGTGTTGGAGAATTGCTTCTCTTTCCAAGTCAAGTTGCTCGGCTTTACGATCTAGCTCCTCCGCCATTAGCTCAATAGTCTCGGTTGAAAGGATGAGTCGCTCTCTTTCTCGTGCCAAATCTCTACGCCAAGCTAGTACTTCAAATCGGGCCACCCCAAAGGACCACTTACGAAAATCGTCATCTGATTTTAATTGATCGAACTTTTTCCACAGAACAATGGCAGTTTTTTGCATCACATCTGATGCGTCTTCCTTACGATATACCAATCTTCTTACATAGGAATGTATCGAAGACTCATGAGCCGTGTATAGCCCAAGAAACCGGTTGTGTTTTTCATCATCTGTTAGGGTCGTTCTCAAAAAAATATAGTCATAGGTACTCTCCTCAAATAAAAGAAGTTTAACGAAAATAAAACTCTTTTTCTTTCTAGTTCTTTCCTGAGAGAAACGCTTGAAGTGTTAAGCCGATCCGCTTGGGCTTAATGAGGAGTTTTTTATGTTTTTCCTGAATTTGGTTAAGGGCATTTGGCAAATACCCTTCGAAGCATTTCTTCGTGAGTTTAGCGGATCTTTCCAGCATACTGCCGATCTTGATTAATAAGGCTTCATCCTGAAATTCGATTTGTGTGCCTTGTGGAAGATCCTTGAGCGTGGATTTGGAAATTCTTTCCTGGTCGGGGGGAGTCATAACCAGACTGAGAGTAATCAAGTTGCCTTCGATTTCGATGAAGGGAAAACCGCCATGCACTTTGTTTTCAATTAAATCGACTGTTTCAGCGAGAGGAAGTGAACAAAAAAGTTCCGAATAACTTCACCGTGCACGAAGTAAGTGCAAAATAGGTAAAAAGGATGAGGAGGGTGGAAGGCGTAAAGGATTTCATTCAATTACGATAGAATGAGGATTTCCCCTTTGGCAAGGGATAAAGATTGGTCGGAAATCTTTCTAATTCAAGGAGGCAACCATTTCCAAAGTGAGCTTTTCTCCGTTTGGTTTTTCCATCGGTAAAGAAAACTTTTCACCAGGCTGTACTGCTTTTATAAATATCACCCCACCATCTTTGAATGACTTGGTCCTATTCATTTGATTTGATGAATCTCCCAATCGAAGACCGACCCAAGCTTTCTTTTCTTCTTTTTGGATGAGTGCAGACGGTGGTGATTTGGATAAGTCCATTTCGATAAGTTTGTATCCGGAAGCGAACTTTCCTTCTTCCACCCAAAAGTTTCCTTCGGGAGTGGATAGGGAGGCATAGGCTTTTCCGCGGATTCTAAAAGTACCACTCAATTGGATTTTGTTAATCCAGTCATCCGCAATGTTTTGATCCGCTTCAAAAGGTTTGTCTTCAAATAATCCTAAAATCTCAACTTCTTGATCAAGTTTCTCCGGATCATGGATTCCCACAAAAGCGTAACCTTGAATCAAAAGTCCATTGGGAGTCTCCAAAACTTTGAATTTTGTACGAACCCCATCCTCGAGCTTTTTATCCACTCCTTCTGATCTTTTTTCCTGAGTAATACAGATGACCGCTTCCTGCCCTAAAAGGGTTGTGATCGTGGGTGCAGAAAGAATGTTTGGATCTCCTTTAGAATGGGTTTCAATGAATTTGGATCGAATTGTAACCTGCTTTTGAGGTGGCTCTGTATAAGCAGAGGTTTGAAACCCGAAAGTAAGGACGGTGATAACAAGGAACAGGATAAATTGCATTTTAGTAATCATTTTTCTAAGGGTGGAATTAAAAATAGGAAGATTAGTTTATTGCACCTGAAATAACTAGCACCAAACTAATATTTCTAATCAGCAGAAGTACATGTCAAAATGCATTTATGGATTACCAGTTATATAAAGACGCTTGTATGCGGAGCTGTGGGTAATTGAAACTTTCCCATTTTGGATTGTACAAAACCGGACTACCATATCGAACTCCTCGGCTTTTTTAGTTCCTTCTTCTACGCCCAATATCATCAGGGCTGTGGCCCACGCATCTGCATCCCGAGCCATGGGCGCGAAAGCATTGACCGCAATCAGTTTATTCTCAACCGGCCGTCCTGTTCGCGGATCAATCAAGTGAGAGGCACTGCGGTTGGAATCGGGGTTGGGCTTAGTGATTTGGTAAGTTCCGGATGTTGCCACCGCATAATTTCGAAGGGGTACGGATACGAGTTGATCCGATTCTTCCCCACCGTTTTCCAAACCGATCACCCAGCCCTTTCCTTTTCTACCTTTACCCTGGGCTCGGACTTCTCCTCCAATTTCGACAAGATAATTTGTAAAGTTCCAACGATCAAGCAGTGTGCAGATCTGGTCAATAATTTCTCCTTTAGCCGATCCCGAGAAATCAAGTTGTAGAGTTGGAAAGTTTTTTCGGACCAACGCTTTGGGCAGAAGTTCAACATTTTTTATCCCGGTTAAGGATAGAGCCTCTTCAATTTGCTTATCGTTCGGGATGGTTGATCGGGTTTTGCTGACTGGTCCAAAACCCCACAGGTTAACCAATGGGGCGATGGTCGGATCAAATACTCCTTCGCTTTTTTGGTGCATCCATTTGGAATGTTTTAGGAGAGTAAGCAGTTGTGGGTGGATGGAAATGGGTGCGGTGGTAAGGGCCGCATTGAATTGATAAAGTTCCGCATCCGGTCGCCAATGGGAAAATATTTTGTCGGTCTGTTCTAGTTTCTCGACGATGTCTGTTCTTAAGTCCTTTTGATCTAAGTCTCTATCAGTGAGAATCTTGACTGTCCAAGTGGTACCCAGGGATTTCCCTTTCAGGTTAATAAGGAAAGGTTCATTAAAGACGGTTTTTTCCGTACATCCAAAGAGCCAGATAATAAAGGCCAAGAATATGGGGACGACTATTTTCAAGCGAATAAATAAAGGAGTAGGGAAAGAAAGAGGAGTCCAAAACTCAGGTAATCCCTCCGGGTCCAGCCCTGATCGTTTTTTCCAAATTCAAATAATTTGAGCATGGCGCCAGTGGGACAACCATAACGGCAATAAGCCATGGGAACAAAAGCGGAGGTGAGTAAGCTGATAAGGGCAATGGCAATGGTTACTATTCCCGCGACTTCCCACACATAGCCATCAAAGGGCTCAAGAATGGCCACAAGGTGAGTCGAGGTGGTGAAACAAAGACATACAACTAAGATCAATAACCCTGAAGGCATAAATTTGAGCACTCGGTCGATTCCTTTGGGTAAATGTATGGGTTTTTTACGAAATTTTCTCATCCATTGCTGGGCGGCACCATGGGGGCAAAGTTGATGACAATAGAAAGCTTTGCCGGTTGTCATTGGTACGAGCAACGCGGCCAGGGATAATAAGGCAAGAATAGGTGCCCGTTGCCAGGGTACGCCGTTTTGTGCCCAGCCCGCAAATAAAGCCTGAGAGAGTATGTCTCCGTTGACTAAGCCGAGGTAGCAAACCAATAAGACTTGAAGAGATATGCGAAAGAATTTAGTTTTCCCCCGTTTGTTGAACCCAACGAATCCCGCAAACAGAATCACAGCGAATGACCCATAATCCCTGACCTTCCAATTAATCAATGGCTTTTTTGGTTCCAGGGCTTGCATTCTTTCCTGTTCCCAGCTTGTGGCGGTTTTCACAATTCCTTCCGCCATTGCCATACTGGTCATCGTGGCTCCGGATACCCCTTCGACTTCTTCCTCGGTCAGGTTCATATCTGCGAGTTGAGTAATTGATCGGCCTGTAAACAGGGAGGCAAAGTAAGCATCGTCATTCGGGTAGTCCGCATAGGGCTGGTTTTCAAAACTCGATCGTATTTTCATCCCGGTGAGTGAACCATTAATATCAAAGACCAGGAGCGAATCCACCGGTCCCTGATACCCAATGATCTGATCGGTATAGGGGGAACTCCTCCCGGCTTGTCCAAGCTTGGTGCCATTTATATCCAAAATTTCAAAGAGGGAAGGGTGCGTGGCGGAGGGAATCAATTGAGATGCAGAGGGAATTTGTTTTTGGACTTCTTCTAGTTGGATCGGATTTGGGAAACGGCTTGTCTGCTTTTCTCCGCCAAAGCGAAGAGAGATTGCATCAACAATGGCTAAGCTTGTCAGCGTAGCACCCGAAACCGCTTCCATGTTTTTAAGCTGGGCAAGGTCTTGTTGAGACATTCCTACGAATTGATCAAAAAAAGCAGGCTCTTCTAAAATAGCATCAACATGATCCCGGGTGTCGCCGCTTGAACGGATCGATACAGAAGATACTCTTTGTTCCTGATCCCAAATGACTAAAAGATTAGTGGGGCCTGAGAATCCGATTGCTGCATCCCCATCAGGAGAAGTTTGGGTAACCATTCCCAGCAGCTTTTCATTTTGGTCAAGTGCTTGCAGTTTGGAATGATTATCCGAATCGGAATAGAGAGAGAATGTGGAGGGCAGAATTTCCTGCACTTCCATTAGCTCGATCGACTGACCTTTTTCCTGCAGGTCACGGATGAATTCCTGATGGGATTGATGGATCAACCCCACGATCAGGACGAGGGAGATGAAGCGGCAAAAGTGACGGAAGCGTCTCACCTAAGCCGTATATGTTAAATCTTTAATCAACCGGAACAAGTTGAGCGGCGTCCACATGAGTATTACCCTGAGCCCCTTTCGCGAAGAGACTGACTAATACCTTTTGACCTTTTCTTAAAGTGATTTTCCCCACCGAATGAAAGCCGTTTTCAAAATTTGGTTTTTGGGTCATGTTGACAATTGAGTTCATTTTGATGGTTTTGTCACCAGTGGTTACTTCGACAGGAACGGATTTCCCTCGGTTGGGATGGGGTTGATAAGCAATGCGAGTATCGAATTGTCCGGCCTTGGGCGCTTCCAAAGTGAAAGTGGCGGTACTTGCCGGATCACTGGAGTATTGATACCCGAATGAAAAATAAGGTTCCAGCCCCTGTCCTTTCATCCATTTTCCTTCAAAAACAGCTTGGCTGTCATCGACTACTCCGGGGAACTTTTTGGGATTCAATCCATTCGGTGCTCCATAATTACCACCCAACTCCATCGCATCGGAAGGAATGGTAATCTTATCATTCACGCTCGCCCGAAACGCCTTTCCGGGTAGTTTGATTAGTTCAATAAGATCATCGAGATGAGACTCGTAAACATCGCGAGGTAAGCAGTCCTCTTTTATGCAAATGGAAGCAGCTCGTCCGACTACTTCCCCCATCATCCCGCATGTTTTCATGACCCGTACCGTACCTAAGGCTTCGTGGGTTACACTGATGCAACGTCCGGCCATGAAAAGGTTTTCGATATTGCGGGAATAAAAGCAACGGTAGGGGACAGGGTAGCCATAGGAACGGTCCACTCCTTTCCCATGGACAGCATAAGAAATGAACGGGTTGTCGGGGAACTTTTGGGCGTATTGTTTTTTAGGGTAGTGCAGATCAATACTCCAAGTACTGGGCACGAATCCGTCTGGAAAATCTTTTTTGGATACGACATCTT
>CAYLIJ010000066.1:0-12104 GCA_964383925.1 uncultured Puniceicoccaceae bacterium | reverse complement strand
AAGTTGGAAAAGCATTAATCGGTGCTGAGTACTCCGAAATTAGTCCTGCAACAGGAGTTGATATGGATGCCTACTTATTACTCGTCGATTATGACATTAATGAAAAGTTGGGTTTTGCAATTCGTTACAGCACATATGAAGAATCAGCTAGTGTTGATGTTGACAAAATTACAATTGCTCCTAACTACGCAATTACAGAATCTCTAGGTGCTATCCTTGAGTACAGCGACATCAGCCATGACGCTGCAAATGGTGACTCTGATGAAATTGCTCTTGAACTTACTTACACTTTCTAAGTCCAGTACTTATTTAAAGTTTCTAAGGGTCGTCCATTTGGACGACCCTTTTTTATGTATCGATATAATTGATATGTTTAAAAAATAATTGATTAAAATTCAAAGTTTCGAAAATGGTTTATATAAAAATAATAAAAATATGATCAATCTGAATGATGGGTATTCTGTACTTGCAGAACTTCCGAAATTTGAACCTGGGGAAGTAGTTGCACACCTGAGATATAACTATCGTGGGTTAATTGTTGCATTGGACGAAACATGCCAGGCTGCGGATGATTGGTATGAATCAAATCAAACCCAACCAGAGCGAAATCAGGCTTGGTACCATCTACTGGTCGATGGAGCCAAACATGTTACCTATGTGGCAGAATCTAATCTAAAAGCTGATCAAATCAAAAGCCCTGTGGTCCATCCGTTACTAAATCTATTTTTCTTTGGGGTTGATGAAGGAAGTAATCGATATTTAAGAAACGATGTGCCTTTTGACCCAGGGAAACCACCTGATGGGCTTCCTCCTCCTCCCCCAGAGGATACCCCACCACTACCTCCAGATCAATTAAGTTAAGTAATCTCAAAAGACTTAGTAGACAGACATTCTGACTACCTACATTTAATTTATAAATTTAACGAGTTCTATAAAGTATATTTGAACTCGTGATTAAAAAGCACTCCAACTAACGAATTGAGGTTAATTCGATTAATTCGTTATATAGATTACACAACTCTGGCATCTCCACTCCCTTTTCTTGACCTCTGCGTAAAGCCTCCCCGAAGATTGCCTCCACTTCAACTGGTTTCCCCGCTAAATAATCAATCAAACTCGATGGTTTATAGGCACCCATCGGTTCGGTTAGATAAAATTGTTTATCAAGAAATCGATCTTCAATTATAATACCCTGAGATTTGGCTCCGGCTTGAATCTCGTTCATTAATTGACATGCCCTTTTTCGAAGGTGTTGATCGGTTAGAATTTGATCGGTTGTTATTCCGCCGCCAACGATACTCAATCCATTAAAAGGTACATTCCAACAAAGCTTTCGCCAAAGTACTTCAGGTAAGGATTCTGCACGACTTACCTTGACTCCTGATTGTTCAAATATATCCACTAAACTTACCGCCTTATTGGAAAGTATACTTCCATATTGTCCGAATTGTACATACCCTGGAAGTATGCTTTCAATTGTGTTTGGCGTGGTTCGATTAATACAGGTAAAACACAAACCTCCTAGTATAACTCTTTCTTCTCCAAACGCTCTTGCAATATTTTCAACATTTCCCATTCCATTTTGTAAGGTAAGAATGGAAGTATTTTCATCCACTAGAGGTCTCACCAATTTGATAACTTGATCATTCGCATTGGCTTTTGTGGCGATGATAACCCAATCACAAACCCCGATAGAGGGTGTATCTTCATAAATTGGTATATTCTTTATCTCTTCCACCTTACGTTCGGGTAAGTGGTGAATTAGGGAAAATCCATCCTTTTTTACTTTTTCAAAGTTACTCCTCAACAGAAAATGAACATCTTCTCCCGCTTGTCTTAGCATAAGTCCGTAAAATCCACCAACTGCTCCAGCTCCAACTAGACCAATCTTACCGATTGTTTGAGCCATTTTATTACCGATTCAAAGGCTGAACTAGAACATCTTCCGCCCTCTGCGCAAGATCAGGATAATCAAGAGTATAATGTAATCCGCGACTTTCCTTTCTCTGTAACGCCGAACGGACTATTAATTCTGCCACACAAACTAAGTTACGAACTTCCAATAAGGGAAGATCAACCTTTGCATTCCAGTAATACTCATTAATTTCTCTTCCTAAATTTCGGATTCTCGACTGGGCACGCTCGAGTCTCTTGGTTGAACGGACAATTCCCACATAATCCCACATTGTACGTTTTAACTCATCCAAATTATGAGAGAGTACTACTCGTTCATCCGAGGCAGGTACATCACCATCTACCCATTCGGGAAGTTCCTTATAATTTCCACTCTGTCCTTCAAGAAATTTACATACTGCTTCCGATCCCCGATGGGCCAATACGACTGCTTCCAAAAGCGAATTGCTCGCTAATCGATTGGCTCCATGTAATCCAGTACATGCGACTTCACCACAGGCATATAAACCCTGTAATTGAGTGGAACAGTCAAGATCGGTGGGAATTCCACCACAGGAATAATGAGCAGCGGGAACAACCGGTATTGGTTTTTGGGTAGGATCAACTCCGCGGGTTAAACAATTTTTAAAAACATTGGGAAAGCGATCAGAAAAATTCACATCCATCGATGGTGTATCCAGGCGAACAAAGGGTGCACCCGAACGCTTCATTTCACGATCAATTGCACGGGCAACGACATCGCGGGGAGCCAAATCTGCCAATGGATGGTATTTTTTAAGAAAGGCACTTCCTTTCCCATCAATTAACTTAGCGCCTTCTCCTCGGACCGCTTCAGTAATTAAAAAACGATCAGCATCTAAGGAATGAAATGTGGTGGGATGAAACTGAATAAATTCAAGATTCATCGACGGTAAACCTGCACGCGAGGCCATGGCAATACCATCACCAGTCGCGATCGATGGATTAGTTGTATAAAGGTAAGTCTGCCCTGCCCCACCAGTCGCAAGCAAAACTGCAGGAGCTGCAATTGTCTGTACCTGCTGGTCCACTCCATCATAAAAATAAAGACCTAACACACGGTCATCTTTTCCCTCGACCTCGACCCCAAGTTTACGGACTTTTTTTGCAGTGATTAAATCAATCGCAAAGTAATGCTCGAACAAATGTACCCCTTCCTTTGCAATTGCAGCAAGTAACGCATCTTCAATCGCCTTTCCGGTGACATCTTTTACATGGAGTACTCGTCTTTTACTATGCCCACCTTCTTTCCCCAAAGAGATCCGCCCATCATCTAAACTTGAAAAGGAAACCCCTAAATCGACTAAATCCTGAATTCGAGCCGGGCCTTCCTTTAAAATTTCACGAACAATTTCGGGGTCACATAGTCCATCACCCGCTTCTAATGTATCTTCCACATGCTTGTCTAGATCATCCCCTGCAGAGGTTACTGCCGCGATTCCCCCCTGTGCATAATTGGTATTTGATTCTGCCTTATCTTTCTTGGTAAATATGGCCACTCGATACCCAGCCTTCGCTACATTTAAAGCAAAGCTCAGTCCGGCGATCCCGCTTCCGACAATTACTAAATCATAATCACTTTTTGGTTTCATAAAATGTAAAAAATATTACAGTTTTAAGTTATCAATTAGACGAATATTATCAATCCATACCGCCAAAACAATCATGGATCGATCAGATTGAACCTTTTCTTCAGTCTCCATCGTTTCTCGATTTACCACTTCTACATAATCCAATCGGAGAAACTTTCCATCCTTGAGCGTAGAAATGACCTCTGCTTTAATTTGTTCAATATTAAAAATTCCCCTGCTTAATAAATCTTTCCCAGCTTGAAGCGAGCGGTTGATCAATAATGCATCTTTGCGTTGGATTGAAGACAAATAAGAGTTTCTTGAACTCATTGCTAACCCGTCTTTTTCACGAATTATATCCCCAATAATTACTTTAATTGAAAAATTTAAGTCCGTGATCATTCTCTTTAAAACTACTACTTGCTGGGCATCTTTCTGTCCTAGTGCCACAATATGGGGTTGGCAAATATTGAACAACTTTGCACAAACTGTAGTCACTCCCTGGAAGTGCGAGGGCCGAGATGATCCACATAGTCCCATAGATATCCTTTCTTCCTGTATCAAAGTTGAATAGTTTATTGGATATATCTCCTTACTTTTAGGAATAAAAACAATATCTACTCTACGCTCTTGGCAGAGTTTCAAATCACGATCTAGATCATTTGGATATTTTTCTAAATCCTCCGCCTCACTAAATTGAGTAGGATTTACAAAGATTGAAAGGATTACTGTATCTGCTCGATCGTTAATTAGATCAACTAAGGACAGATGTCCCTCATGCAGGTAACCCATGGTAGGAACAAATCCAATACTCCTTCCTTCTTTCCTCAGGCTTTCACTTAGGTTCTGCATTTCTTCAACTGAATGAATGATTTGCATAATCAATTTATTGACTAATAAGACTTGGCCATCACCACCCGTCCCGGACTTGGCTTTCCACTGAAAATACAAGTGCCTGACTCGTCTGAATTTGTGGGTATACAACGAATGGTAACCTTCAGATCATTTTTAATTTGTTCTTCCCACTTGGGATCACGGTCCCAATGAACATAGGCAAAACCTCCGTGTATTTCAGGATTCTTGCTCTGAGAGGGTGTAAAAAAATCATAAAATTCTTTTTTATCATCGATGATACGAGAATGCTCTTCACGAAATTCCAAAGCCCGTTGAAAAAGAGTCTTCTGAATATCCTCAAGAATCTCGGGTACTTGGGCAATAAATTCATCTAGGCTCATTCCTTCTCTTTTGGATCCGCGATCTCTTCTTCCTACAAATAACGACTTATTTTCTAAATCCCGAGGCCCCATTTCCACAGTGAGTGGAACCCCCTTTTTGACCCATTGCCAATATTTCTCTCCCCCTCTCAAATCTCGATCATCCTGCTCCACTCGAATCGAAGAACCCGCAAATTGTAAATTCTTAAGGTTTTCTTTTAAAGATTCACAAGCATCTAAAACTTGTCCTCGAGTCTCCTCTTTTGGAGTGACTGGTAATATTACAATTTGAGTAGGAGCTACTTTAGGAGGCACAATTAAGCCGTCGTCGTCTGAATGAGTCATTATCATTCCACCAATTAAACGCGTAGATACACCCCAGGATGTAGTCCAACCAAATTCCTCTTTCCCTTCTACACTCTGAAATTTGATACCGCATGTCTTAGAGAAATTTTGTCCGAGAAAATGCGAGGTTCCCGCTTGTAATGCTTTTCGATCTTGCATCATTGCTTCAATACAAAGCGTCGATTCAGCTCCTGGGAAACGTTCTGCCTCGGTCTTCTCTCCCTGAAGGACAGGCATTGCCAACCACTCTTCTGAAAATGTGGCATAAGTTTTAAGCATTAAATTTGTCTCCTCAATCGCTTCTTCTGAACTTGCATGAACGGTATGCCCCTCCTGCCAGAGAAATTCTGCTGTTCTGAGGAATAGACGAGGGCGCATCTCCCACCTCACCACATTTGCCCATTGATTGATAAGTAAAGGAAGATCTCGGTAAGACTGGACCCAACGGGCAAAGAGTTCACCGATAATAGTTTCAGATGTAGGTCGAACTATCAATGGCTCTTCTAATTCACCTGCAGGTTGCAATATGCCATTTTCATCTGCTTCAAGACGGGAATGGGTAACCACTGCACATTCTTTAGCAAATCCATCAATATGTTCGGCTTCTCTTTGTAAAAAACTTTTGGGAATAAATAGAGGAAAATAAGCATTCTTATGCCCCGTTTCTTTAAACATCCCGTCTAAAATATCTCTAATGTTTTCCCAAATTCCATACCCCCATGGCTTAATCACCATACACCCACGCACGGGTGTATTCTCAGCTAAGTCAGCTGCTTTAACTACTTGTTGGTACCATTCAGGATAATCTTCTTCCCGGGTAGGTGAGATTGCATTGCGAGGTTTTGCCATGATTTAAAAAAGAGGTTATAAAAAAAAAGTTGTAGAAAAGCGAGTCACTATGCACGGATATTGATTCTTTTACGCAAAGGATTTTGACTTCTGCCGATCATAAGTCATTGTGATCCCTTTATCTTTTAAATACATCCCCTTATACTATGACGCACATTATTGAAGTACACGGTCGTGAAATTATTGATTCACGTGGCAATCCAACGGTAGAAGTAGAAGTTGAGCTAAGCGGCGGAGCATTTGGTCGTGCCGCAGTCCCCTCAGGTGCAAGCACTGGAGAACATGAAGCGATTGAAATGCGCGATGGTGACAAAGATCGTTATCTTGGAAAAGGAGTTTCTAAAGCAGTAGACAATGTAAATGCAAAGATTGCAGAGGCGATCGTCGGTTTAGATGCAACTGATCAAACAGCAATCGATAATGCAATGCTGGCCTTAGATGGTACTCCAAATAAATCTGTTCTTGGAGCAAACGCAATTTTAGGTGCTTCGATGGCAACCGCACATGCCGCCGCTACTGCATGTGGACTGCCCTTGTATAAATACTTAGGCGGACCAAATTCGAAAGTTTTACCTGTTCCCATGATGAATGTCCTTAATGGTGGGTCTCACTCGGATGCCCCAATTGATGTGCAGGAGTTTATGATCATGCCGGTTGGCGCCCCCACATTTCGAGAAGCTTTACGGATGGGTTGTGAAATTTTTCACTCGCTCAAAGCAGTTCTTAAAGACCAAGGACTTTCAACGGCAGTCGGAGATGAAGGAGGATTTGCACCAAACTTGGCAAGCAACACTGCTGCGTTAGAATCACTTGCAATTGCAGTCGAAAAAGCAGGTTATAAATTGGGTGAAGAAATAGAGTTTGCTCTCGATGTGGCCTCTTCGGAATTTTATGATCGTGAAAAAGGTAAGTATGTTTTTGGAAAAAGTGATGGTTCTGAAAGAGACTCTGATGAAATGGTCGCCTATTACGAAGAACTCGTGAATAAATTCCCAATTCGCTCGATTGAAGATGGTTGCGATGAGAATGATTGGTCAGGCTGGAAGAAGCTGACAGATGCAATTGGTGATAAAGTTCAATTAGTCGGAGACGATCTATTTGTAACCAATGTTGATTTCCTCAAAAAAGGTATCGATCAGGGAGTTGCTAATTCTATTCTAGTGAAAGTAAATCAAATAGGGACTCTTACTGAAACTTTTGATGCAGTCGAAATGGCTAAAGAAGCAAGTTATACATCAGTTATCTCACACCGTTCCGGTGAAACTGAAGATGTAACCATTGCTGATATTTCAGTAGCGACCAATGCGGGTCAAATTAAAACAGGCTCACTTTCAAGAACCGATCGTATTTGTAAATATAATCAATTACTACGTATTGAAGAACAATTAGGTGACCAGGCAATTTACGGCGGTAAGTTGTAAATTTCATATTTCAAGGAAAAGAATTCTTCGCGATCTTTCAAGTTTTGGAAGATCGTACATTAGTTTTTCCAAAAATTGGTTATAAAAAAGTGGATAAGAAAAAATGAAACCCACCTTTATATTACCTAATTACCCAACAGAAATTGCTGATTGGTGGTGGACTCAAACAGTTCAAAAATGGCCAGACCTTAGCGAAGAGAAAATTCTAAACTTAATTCGAAAGGAAATTGTGGTTCAAAGTGATCGATTTAACAAAAGTCGTTCATTTGACCCACAAGCCTATGGATCAAGAGACTTATCTCTTTTAACCTACGGAAATTTCTTTTTTCCAAGGACTTGGAAAGCAATGACGATCGCATTAAGCGAAGCCCATGGGTTCAGGGAATGGAAAAAGCCAAATAAAGGCCCCGTTCGTATTTTGGATATTGGTTCCGGATCAGGGGCTAGTGGGTTAAGTGCACTGTACCTTCTTCGTAAGTTAAAGATCGAAAATTCAATCTCTCTCGATTCCTGGGATTATTCAGGAAAAAGCCTATCTATTCAAAAGAATATTCATCGTTCATGTTATGATTTATGGAATGATTCGAAAATCAAAACACAGAGAATTGATTTACGAAATGATATTCCTCAGCAAAAGAAACAACGGTTTGATCTTATTCTTCTTGGTTACTCAATGAACGAGATTCTCCAAAATTCTGATTTGAGTGAAAAAGCACAATGGCTGAAACAAATACTAGGAATGTTATCCACAAGTGGTCTTATAGTGGTAGTTGATCCAGCACAAAAAGAAATCTGTGACCAATTGCATGAAACATCTGCCTACCTCTCATCGAAAGAAAGGGATGTTTACATACACTCGCCCTATTTAAACGGTGCAACATGCCCATTTTTTTCAGAACGAACTAATTATTATAGTCATGAAGTGAGAAAGATATCATCTTCATCACGGATTGAAAAAATTAATAATCCACTAAGGCTAGAAACGCATGAGGTAAAGTTTGGTTTAGCTATGATGAGCAAAAATCCGACGAGTTCATTCTTAGAAAATACTGAACTATGCCGGTTAGTTTCACCGATACGAAAGAAAAAAGGCACTATTTCATTCATTGGTATTGCCGCCGATGGTCTTGAATATATGTACGAATTACAAAGACGATCTCTCCTTGCAGACGAAACTAAGATTCTAAGTAAATTGGAAAGAGGAGATATTTTGAAAATTAAAAATGGAGAGAAAGGAAAAGATCCAAAAAGAATCAGAATTTCCAAGTTTAAAGATATTTCATGGCTATTTGCCCCACGGTGGGAAAACAATGAATAAAATCAAAATAGTTTTGTTTTAGTTTTCTAGCTATATTGGGAATAATTATTACAAGGACTACATATCACTTCTAGAAGCATATAAATTCAAAACTTTATAGATTAACTACACATTATGAAATCATTATAAAAATGATTTTTCAATTACAGACTATGATTTAAAAACAGTAACAACTAACAGCATTTTTAGAAATAGAATTAGTTGCTAAGACCATGAAACTACTTCTATTCTTCTTCAAGAACTTGAATTTGAAAATCGGAATTTGTCTTAGCATCTCCGACTAAAGTTCTGAACCTTTTTTTTGTTCTCAAGGCTTGAATAAGTGCCTGTTGCTTAAGTTTCTTAAAGAAAACGGGAGGCACATCAAAACCTGTCATTAATTTGGAAGTTACCATTAATGTACTAAGTTCGACATTCATTTTTCTACTGAAACCGTCAGGGAGTGAAAAGATCAGTTGCCCAGGCCGTAGAGAAGTTGAAGGCTTTTGTTTCTGCTTAAGTTCAATTTCTCCCAATAGACTAATCACTTTAAGTCCACCATTAGTTGTAACCGCTATCATAATGGCAAAAGGATCATCACATTCCAAAACAAACTCTGATAATGGACTCTTCATTATAAACCGACTATTTTTTTCAAGCGAAGAAAGTGAAAAAGAACCAGAATGGAAATCAATTACTTGATTATCTAAAAGTGCAAAGCTAGCCGCTTCAACTGATCTGAGAGAATATTTGAGACCATTTCTGATTGATACTTCTACGCCTGCACTAGGAAGAACAGTAATTCTACGACCCAGTCCAAATAATTCACCTTTCCTTTCAATTCCTCTTGGTTGCCAGACTTCTCTTGCTAATACCGTACCAAAACATTGATCAACTAGAACATCTTCCGGTTCCTCATTAAGGGAAAGGAGTGCATTTCTCTCAATTGCATTAAGACCAGATCTTTTTTTAAATCTAGCAACTAAAGATCTACCCTTAGTGATTCGAATTTGCTTTTGCACTTCTGTTAATAACGGATGGTTACTTGAGGCCTGTCTCAAATACCCCATTGCTTTGTTAAGCGAAATCAACGCATTGGCAAAATTACCATTTTCTGCCTCTAACTTTCCCCGGTCCAGTAAAACCTTAACTTCTTGCTCGGAGCTAAATACCGATTGGGTAAATATAATGGATGAAACTAAAACCCAATTCATCAGGTTTAAATATTTCATAATGTTAGGCGAAAAACGCCAAGAAATCTAAAAAGAATGATTTACACCAAATGTAAAACCACCTGTAAAATCATTAAATTCAGGCGACAAATTACCATTAGTTTGTTTTGAGGTGAAGTTTGCAAGACCTGTTATATTCAACCATTCATTAACAGTGTAAGATGCAGTTAAACCAGCAATGTAAGTTGTATCTTCTCTTCCATCATTTGATCCTTTATCATAGTACATTTTACTGTAATTAAATGCCGGAGTAAGAGTAATTTTATCTGACAAGGTCTTTATGTAACTAATACTAGCGCTGTGAGCTATGCCATTTTGAAGGTCAAATGGAGAAGCACTTGTTGCAGATGCAGTTACGATACTTGAAATTAAGCTTTGTGGTAATCCACTAGATGAAAGGCTTTCTAGTAAGGTATCGCCTTCAGATATTGTATAGCTCAAGCCAGTGGATACCGATACTACATCACCATTTTCGAGAGGTAAAATTTTGGAAACTGCAATACTCGGGCTATTTGAAAAAGATAATTGTTTGTAATCATCTCGAAATGTGAGTGGCCTTACATATGTGTTTCCTATGGTGACGGTGTAATCGTCTGGAAGAACAAAAGGAATACTGAGTCCAGCAATTTGAACATCTATATCGTAGAGTCGCAATTCGCTTCCGTAATCCCTAACGGGGTCATTATAGGATCTCATGTGCATCAACATGAGTGATGGAGTACTTATAATATCATCTCCAATACCGTATTCTCCAAGGCCAAGCATAAACATGATACTTAAATCTAAAATACTACCATCTTTTTTTCGGGTAGAAACTTTATTTTTCTCAGGATTATTTACATACTTAAAAGATGAACTAAGTGAAAGAGATGGAGTAAGTTTTGCACTTTTAACTTCTATCAATCGTTGTGTGCCTAACTCGTCTTCACTTGCTTGTGCACTAGCTAAAGCACCAGCAAAAAAATCCGAAGGTAATACATTTGCTGGCTCGGGCTCGCTATCTAAAACCTTTGGATTAGTGGAATTTGATTCCTGTGCGTACAGAAATGCTCCCATAACTAAAGGTATGAATAATATTAAATAATGCTTCATAAAAAGTAGTAGAAAAACTGATTGTTGAACCAGTTATTTTCCAATTGTTCCAATTGTAATATTTCCACCATTAAGGTCGAAATATGTTTTATCCATTATCGAATTTGAACCGTACATCATATTCTTAATGAAGTTTACCCTACCATACTGAGTAGCTGCACCAAAATTTGGATACTTACCATCAACCCCACCGTATAATGAATTTAAATTTACCGTCGAACCAGAAGGGAAATTTAAATTGGCTAGATTAATAGTCATAGCCTCCATAGTGATTCTTTTAACCATCGCAGAAAACTGAACTGAATCAGCGGTAATTTGATTCGCAGCAAGTAAGTGAATAAAGTCAGCACCTTTACCAGATGTTACCATTTCAGAATTCTTAATAACAATGTTATCCAATGAACGAAGTGATAAAGTACCCTCCGCTTTCAAACTCACATTTTCCACATTCAAACTATCAAAAGATCCGAGGCCAAGTTCATTCCCTCCAAAGGTTATGCTGCTTGTACCTGACAAGTCGATATTGGTAGCCGATAATAAAAGTAACATTGAATCAGTGGATGAAGTATTAAAAACAACATTCCCCAAAAGAGTTAATGTATCGGTTGAAGCAATTAGATAATCATTAGATATTGCAGGTACCCCTAAAGTATATGTTCCATTGCTTATAGAAATCTTTTTTCCTCCAAGAACAATCTCTTTGTTATCGATTGTTGATGAGTCTTGTGCACCTGCAACAGAATCAGAAGTTGTATCCGATTTTTCTAATGCAGTAAGCCCTGTGTACGCACTGGACAAATCTTGAAAAAAGGCACTGGCTAGTGCTTCTTCGCTTGCCATGAAAAGAGTTGAGTCAATTTTACCATCTATATTAACATCTTCTAAAAGCGAAAGCATAGAAACTTCTCCCTGCAATGTAAGTTGAGATAAACCAGGCGGAAGACTTGTGGGTGCAGTTGCCTGTGGTCCCTTTTGCAAATCATCCAATACAGTTGTTAATTCAGCAGGTGCGAGTTGCAATGCTTTCAATTCAATAAGTAAATTTGAAATGCCCTCTGGATCTTCTTTATTCGCTTCAATAAATTGGGAGAATTCGGGATACTCAGCTTTTAAGCCAACGAGTAGTCCAGCATTAGGATCTGAGAAATCAG
>CAYLIJ010000065.1:0-12506 GCA_964383925.1 uncultured Puniceicoccaceae bacterium | reverse complement strand
AAAGGATGCCCCAACTTCAATATGTCGATAAAATTAGATTTTATCGACATATACGAGCTCACCTGTCGATGGCGTCGACATAAGGCGTAGTTCTCTAGAGGAAGACTTACTCTCTAATCATCCATACCGGGAGGCCGTCTAAAGTTCTTGGTCTTCGACCGGGTTTCCTTGGCCTGCAAGCGCCGTTCTTTCGAACCCCGTGTGGGAGCAGTTGCCCTCCTCGACCTACGCACCTCCATCGCTTCTTTGATCAACTCCTTTAATCTCTGCAAAGCTTTTTCCCGATTGGTCTCCTGGCTGCGTGCTTCCTGTGACTTAATAATCACGGTGCCTGCTGGACTGATCCGACGGTCTTTCATCTTCAACAAACGTTCTTTATACACTTCGGGTAACGAAGACGCCCGAATGTCGAAGAATAAATGTACGGCCGTGGAAACCTTGTTTACATTCTGCCCCCCGGCACCCTGCGAACGAATCGCCTGCAACTGGATCTCCCGCAAAGGAATGGATACTCTGGAAGACACTTGCAACATTCACCTATAAAATCCTTCAAGCCTTCCTGTCACAAGCACAACTTTACTTAAACTCCTTCAATGTTTAGTAAATGCGGATAAGATGATTCAAGTTCGAATCAGGATAGAGTTCTTAACAAATTTAATTTCTTAATTAGATGCCTCACGGGTTGACGGAAGGAGGTCTGGATACTTAAATTTTGAACAATCAATCCTGTTGCATAATGTTTCTTTCTTTTCGCCTGTTGCCCGTAGTGTTTTTCACAGGCATGAGCGTGACCGGGTTTGGTCAGGATAAGGGAATTGATTTCTTTGAAAATAAGGTAAGGCCTCTACTTTCCAAGCATTGTTACGAGTGTCATTCAAGCAGAGCGGATAAGATAAAGGGTGGTTTGCTCTTGGATACAAAAGCGGGGATTCGTGAGGGTGGAGATTTAGGACCTGCTGTAGTTCCAGGAGATTTGGGTAAGAGTTTATTAATGGAGGCGGTGCATTGGAAAAATGAGGATATGCAAATGCCACCGAAGAAGAAGCTTCCTGAATCGGCAGTCAAAGTATTTGAACAATGGATCAAGATGGGGGCACCCGATCCGAGGGATGGACAAAATATAATTAAGGAGACTGTCAATCTTGAGGCGGGTCGAAAATTTTGGGCTTTCCAATCAATATCCCAAGTTAAGCCGATCATAAAAAATAAAAAATGGCCGCGGTCCAAAGTTGATCAGTTTGTACTGAGTGGATTAGAAAAGAAAAAGATTAGACCGGTAGAGGATGCAGAAAGGGCAACCTTGATCAGAAGAGCATTTTTTGATCTGACCGGATTGCCTCCCAGTCCGGGCGAGGTGAAGAACTTTATCGGAGATAATTCCAATGATGCATTTGAGAAGGTGGTGGATCAGTTGCTTGCGAGTGATCGATTTGGAGAAAGGTGGGGGCGGCATTGGCTCGATGTTGCCCGGTTTGCTGAGAGTAATGGGATGGAAAGAAATGCGGCTTTTCCCCATGCGTGGAGGTATCGGGATTATGTGATTAATGCGTTTAATAAGGACAAGCCTTTCGATCAATTTATTAAGGAACAGGTGGCGGGTGATTTACTTTCGGAAAATCCAGATGATGAAAATCTGATTGCCACCGGCTTTCTTGCAATTGGACCAAAGCCCCTTAATAATCGAAACAAGGCAGAGTTCACGATGGACTTAGTCGATGAGCAGATTGATGCGACCACCCGGGCTTTTATGGGATTCACCGTGGCCTGTGCCCGTTGTCATGATCATAAATTTGATCCAGTTAGCACGGTGGATTATTATTCGATGGCCGGAATTTTTAAAAGTACACGGGCGTTATTTGGCGGGGGTGGAAACGGAATAAAACAGGTGACAAAATTAATTGAACTGCAGGAAGGACGAGTGCCCCCCGAGAAACTAAAAGACAACTATGCCAAATTAGTCGCGGAGGGGCAGAAAGAAGTGAAGAAATTAAACAAGGCAATGACCGAATTGAAGAAAGAATTTAAGGGGAAATATAAAGAGGCACCGGAATTCAAGGAGACTGCATCTTCAATTAAGAAGCTACAGGCTGAAGTAAAGAAGAACCGGGCAAATCTGGCCAAGTCCAAGTTACAAAAGGGTCCACTGGCGATGGGATTAACCGAGGGAAATCCGGCAGATGTAAAAGTACACCTGCGTGGAAATGTAGAGACTTTGGGCGAGATTGCCCCGCGTGGATTCCCCGAATTATTTCAGTTTTCAAACCTCAAGGTAAATCCTGAACAGAGTGGTCGCTTAGAATTGGCCGAGTGGATTGCATCGCCGGAAAATCCGCTTACTGCCCGGGTGACTGCGAATCGGGTATGGCATCATTTATTTGGCCGGGGAATTGTCAGGACGGTGGATAATTTTGGCGAGACCGGGGATCGACCCAGTAATCAACCGTTGCTGGATCATTTAGCCGGTAGGTTGATCGAGAATGGATGGTCGATTAAAAAACTGATTCGGGAGGTGATGCTTTCCAGGACTTATCAAATGAGTTCCTTTCATAATCCCGAGAATGCGAAGATTGATCCGGATAATTCGCTTTTTTGGAAGATGAACCAGCGTAGATTGGACGCCGAGAGTATGCGGGATGCAATATTGGCGGTTTCTGGAAAATTGGATCTGAATCCAGGGAAAGGCTCTATGCTTCAGGAGATGAAGGGAGACTTGGGGCGAAATATAAAACAACTTGAATCCCTTCGTAATTCCGAAAATGAGGGGAGGAGTGTTTATTTACCGATTGCCAGACAGGCCATTCCAGAATCCCTGAGGACTTTTGATTTTGCTGAACCAAGCATCATTGTGGGTAAGCGTGATGTGACCACAGTCCCCACGCAGGCCCTCTTTCTTTTAAACGGAAAATTTGTGATCGAACAATCCAAAGCACTTGCGGAAAGATTGGCCATGATTCCCGAGGAGAAACGAATCGATAAGGCATTCCAAATCCTTTTTTCCAGACCGGCGACAAGTGAGGAGATCAAACGCTCCCGTTCATTCGTTGAGGATTTTATAGAAGAAGAACAATCTGAATTGGAGGCATGGACAACGATTTGCCAGGCCATGCTCGCGAGTGCGGAATTTAGGTATCTTAATTAATTATTGAGTGGAGAATAAGAGATGAACATAGAAGACATAAATTTCCCGAGGCGACTCGCCTTACAGACTATGGGAACTGGATTTGGGTACCTGGCCTTTAGTGGTCTGTCTTCAATGGCTTCCCCATCGTACAAGAATCCACTTGATACTAAACAACCACATTTTAAACCACGGGCAAAACGGGTGATTTTTGCGTGTATGCGGGGTGGTCCTTCCCATGTTGATACTTTTGACTACAAGCCAGCCTTGGCGAAGGACGATGGTAAAAATTTGAAAGAATTTGGGAAACGAAAACTTTTACAATCACCCTGGGAATTTAAGAAGCATGGACAGAGCGGGCTTCCCATTTCGGAACTTTATCCAAACCTGGCCAAACATGCGGATAAGCTTTGCCTGATTAATGGAATGTATGCAGATATACCCAATCATCCACAGTCCTTCCTGCAGCTACACACCGGGAGTTTTCAATTTGTACGCCCAAGCATGGGTGCATGGACACTATATGGACTGGGTTCAGAAAATCATAACCTGCCTGGATTTGTGACCATTAATCCACCTTCGCGAGTGGGGGGTGCTCAAAACTATGGAAATGCATTTCTTCCGGCGATTTATCAGGGTTCAAGAATTGGTTCGATTGGACAATCGCTCAAGGATGTAAAAGTGGGCAATTTGGAAAACAAACGACTTTCTGAAGAACAACAGCGTAAGCAGCTCGATTTTATCCAGTCGATGAATGCCGACTTCAAGAATGGAAAACAGGAAAACTCCCAAATCGAGGGAGTGATCGAAAGCTACGAACTTGCATTTCGAATGCAATCCGCTCTGCCCGAAGTTATGGGGCTCAAGGGAGAAAAGCAGGCAACCCTTGATTCTTACGGTATTGGAAATGGTAAGACGGATGGATTTGGCCGGCAGTGCCTGATGGCGAGAAGACTGGTTGAAAAGGGAGTTCGGTTTGTAGAAATAACCCATGAAAACTGGGACCAGCATGGTGCATTGAAAAAGAAATTAAGTGATAATTGCGGGGCTACTGATCAACCACTCGCTGCCCTACTCGCCGACTTGGAACAAAGAAATTTACTCGAGGACACCCTGGTTATCTGGGGGGGCGAATTTGGCCGAA
Source organism: uncultured Puniceicoccaceae bacterium (assembly GCA_964383925.1). GTDB lineage: Bacteria > Verrucomicrobiota > Verrucomicrobiia > Opitutales > Seribacteraceae > Seribacter. The sequence continues at coordinate 8,244 of CAYLIJ010000065.1, read as the reverse complement.
CCCCCCATGTGAAAAAGCAGGATGGACGGGATCATAATTCAACTGGATTCTCCTTCTGGATGGCAGGTGGTGGAGTAAGGGGCGGAATGCGCTATGGTAAAACAGATGAGCATGGGGTAAAGGCAGTGGCTGATAGAATGCACTTCCACGATCTACATGCCACGATCCTGCATCTGCTCGGACTGGACCATGAGAAATTAACTTACACCTATGCGGGCCGGGAATTTCGCCTGACTGATGTGCATGGCAAAGTGGCTAAGAAAATAATCAGTTAAGCAAAGAGCTTACAAACAAACTTTTAAGCTACTGGAAAGGTAACGAAATAGATCATTCCAAATAGACTAAGGTTGCCAATGATTTGCTTGTAGTCCCCGATTACCACATGGGTGATCACCGCTCCAACCATTGTCGCCATAAGCAGGCATCCAGAATAGAGCAGAAAGGAAAATGAGGAATCGGTCAGAATTAAGGGTAGAATGATCCCGATTCCACAGAACACTTCAACTAGAGCGATCAAGCGAACCGTTCTTGGGCTGAAATAAGATACCCAACGCATACGCTTTGCAAGTACAACGATGGGTTGAAAGAATCGGATACTTCCACCAACTGCGAATACAAGAAAAAGTAAGATCTGAAATACTATCCCAAGGTAGATCACAAAATCAGGGGTTAGGAATGAGCAATTGATTACTCAAATACACGATAGCCACGCAGGAACAAAGCAACACGAAAGATGGAAGCATTTTGGGTGGAGCGCTCTTCAAGCGGAGGTGAGTGGCCAGGGCCGCTAACATAAGCAGTGCGATACCAGATGCTCCAACTTGAACGATTTTAAGTTTTTCACTAAAGAGCATGATCGCAAAAGAGACTTTTAAAATACCGACTAGATCTCTCAACCAATTGGGCAGTTGGAAGTGTTTAAATTCATCTTTAATATTGTTGTAACGAACACCCCATACAAAAATTATGGATCCAAATACAATGATGGATAGAATTTCTAGGGAGGTTGTCATGGATGAATTACATTTAAAGTAATTTTTATTCAATTGGGATTTTCGAAAATGGCAAAAGGATTGAGAATTGGAGAAAAGGGAAATTTAAACTAAATAAGAAATCTCGTGAGACTATATTAAGAATTAAAAAAATCGGGATTCAATTACTCACTTCCAAGCTAATATTCGCTCACTTTCTTAGACTAGAGAGGAACTTTGGATAGATTTAATCTGAGTAATCGAGGAAACCCGGCCCTTTCTTTCAATCACTTGCCTATAATCTGCTTGAAAGAATCACGCTTCAATTTAGATTCGGTATACCTATGAATATCTACCAAGAATACATCCAAGAGATCGAAGAAAGAAAAACACAGGGTCTTAGCCCGAAACCAATAGATGGTAGTGAATTACTCGCCGAAATAATAAGTCAGATTAAGGATACGGATAATGAGCATAGGAAAGACTCGTTAGACTTTTTCATCTACAATATTTTGCCAGGAACAACCAGTGCGGCTGGGGAAAAGGCTGACTTTTTAAAGGAGATCATTCTGGGTAGTTCCATTGTGGAGGAAATCACTCCTACTTTTGCATTTGAATTATTATCCCACATGAAAGGGGGGCCATCCGTTAAAGTACTTCTTGATTTGGCTTTGGGGGAAGATGCATCCACTGCTGGGCAGGCCGCGGAGGTTTTAAAAACTCAAGTTTTTCTTTATGAGGCCGATACCGATCGTTTAGAGGAGGCGTACAAGGCTGGACATGAAATCGCTAAGGATATTTTGACCAGTTATGCAAAAGCAGACTTTTTTACCAATCTACCCGAGGTTGATGAAGAAATTGAAGTAGTGACTTACATTGCAGGGGAAGGAGATATTTCCACCGATTTGCTCTCTCCTGGGAATCAAGCCCATTCACGCTCGGACCGAGAACTCCATGGGAAATGCCTAATTTCAGAAGCGGCCCAGGCGGAGATCACCGCACTTAAAGAAAAGCACCCTGATAAACGGGTAATGTTAATCGCAGAGAAGGGTACTATGGGGGTGGGTTCTTCCCGTATGTCTGGGGTTAACAATGTGGCATTGTGGACCGGCACGCTAGCAAGTCCTTATGTTCCTTTTGTTAACTTTGCTCCAATTGTTGCCGGTACGAATGGAATCTCCCCAATCTTTTTAACCACAGTCAGTGTGACTGGTGGGATTGGAATTGATTTAAATAATTGGATTAAAAAATTGGATTCGGATGGAAAGACCGTGCTCGATGGAAATGGCGACCCCGTTCTTGAACAAACCTACTCGGTGGAAACAGGAAAAGTCCTCACCATAAATACAAAGACAAAAAAATTGTATGAAGGTGATAAGGAGCTCACTGATATATCAGCTGCCTTAACTCCACAGAAAGTCGAATTCATAAAGGCTGGTGGATCCTATGCGATTGTATTTGGTAAGAAACTACAGACATTAGCCGCTTCCATACTAAACATTGAATTACAATCGGCTTTTGCGCCCGCTAGAGAAGTTTCTCATGAGGGGCAGGGACTAACCGCGGTTGAAAAAATCTTTAATAAAAACATGGTGGGTGTAAAGGAGGGAACTGTTTTACACGCTGGTTCGGATGTCCGGGTAAATGTAAATATTGTAGGTTCTCAGGATACAACAGGATTGATGACTTCCCAGGAACTGGAGGCAATGGCAGCCACAATTATTTCCCCCACCGTCGACGGGGCTTACCAGTCGGGTTGTCATACGGCTTCGGTTTGGGATAAAAAGGCACAAACTAATATTCCCAAGTTGATGAATTTCATGTATAAGTTTGGCCTGATCACCGCCCGTGATCCCAAAGGGAAATACCATGCGATGACCGATGTGATTCATAAGGTATTAAATGACCTGACAGTTGATGACTGGTCTATCATTATTGGTGGAGATTCACATACCAGGATGTCCAAGGGTGTAGCCTTTGGGGCAGATTCAGGCACAGTTGCTTTGGCCCTCGCTACCGGGGAAGCAACCATGCCAATACCAGAATCAGTAAAGGTTACCTTTAAGGGCGATTTGAAGAATCATATGGATTTTCGTGATGTAGTCCATGCGACTCAGGCACAGATGCTGAAGGAATTTGGCGATAATGTATTTCAGGGAAGAATTATTGAGGTACATCTCGGGACTTTACCTGCAGACCAGGCGTTTACTTTTACGGATTGGACGGCGGAAATGAAAGCGAAAGCATCTATCTGTATTTCCGAGGATGAGACTCTGATTGAATCCCTAGAGGTTGCAAAGAGTCGAATCCAAGTGATGATTGATAAGGGAATGGATAATGAAGGACAGGTGCTTCAGGGCTTGATCGATATTGCAAATAAGAGAATTACCGAGATTGGATCCAGTGAGAAACCCGCTCTCACTCCTGATCGAAATGCTAAGTACTTTGAGGAATTTGTGGTGGATCTTGATCAAATCAACGAGCCCATGATCGCGGATCCGGATGTGAATAATGACGATGTATCCAAGCGATATACCCACGACACTATTCGAACTGTTTCATACTACAAGGGCGAGAAGAAGGTAGACCTTGGGTTTGTAGGCTCATGCATGGTGCACAAGGGAGATCTTAAAATTGTTTCCCAAATGCTCAAAAATCTTGAGGAGGAAAAAGGGAAGGTTGAATTTCAGGCTCCTCTTGTGGTCGCGGCGCCTACTTATAATATTATTGATGAACTTAAAGCCGAGGGTGACTGGAATATGCTAGAGAAATATTCCGGCTTCGTTTTTAATGATGATGCCCCCAAGAATACGGCACGGGATGAATATGAAAATATGATGTACCTGGAAAGACCGGGTTGTAACCTTTGCATGGGGAACCAGGAAAAAGCGGCCCGTGGAGACACCGTGATGGCGACTTCGACCCGACTTTTTCAGGGTCGTGTGGTGGAAGATTCCGAACGTAAGAAGGGGGAATCTTTACTCGCTTCCACTCCAGTGGTGGTACTTTCCGCAATTCTTGGACGAATCCCCACCATGGAAGAATATGAAGCGGCCGTGAAAGGAATCAACCTGACTAAGTTTTCACCACCGCTTAAGGCGATGTATAATTAGGTTTTCCATTTCCCAAGAAAGATATCTTAGGGAAATTTCAGTAGAGTTATTTAAGAGAAGCGATTTGTTTGCGTAAACGAGTGGCAGCTTTGCCATCCAATACTTGCCAACAGGCCAAGCCATTGCCAACAAGTTCGAATTCATTGAATTCCCAAACCACTTTTTTATCGCGAGTGATTTCAAAAATTTGGGGATTATCGGGGCCGGCATGGCAGTTCCCAACAATAAAATTTCCATTGTCTCTTTCCTGAAGGCAGGTCATCCAATGAAGATTGATATCGGTGCCGGGAATCTTGTCCTTGATTTCCCAGACCACTTTCTTTTCGGGCGACACTTCGACCACACTTTTGCCACCTCCAGATGCAATAAGGGTATTCCCATTTTTCAAGCGCATCGCCCCGTACACTCGAGTCTTGATTAAATAATCCCATACGACCTTACCCTTCTTATTGTACTCAGTAACAACACCCGGTTGTTCGGAACAGACGAGCAGAGTACCTTGGGGAGTAGCACGGGCCCAACGGGAATTCATGGTGCCACCTGGTTTGAGATTGAAAGATTGCTTTAGTTTGCCTGATGAATCCACATCGATGACACGCCCCACACCGCTTTCCACAATCTGTGTATTGCCATTAGCCAGGCGGGAAAACGCATGGATTGAAACGCCTTTTCCTTGATTACCATTTGCAGTGGCACAATCATAATCCATGACAATTTTCTTACCGAGTGTGATCTCCTTTACATCCTGCCAAGTCTCATGAAAAAGAATATTTCCAGTGGGTAACATATGCACATCGTGATGCCCCGCATGGCCTTTTTCCTTACCGGCGGTTTTGTGTGACCAGACCACATCGCCATTGGCTTCGGTAATCGCAAGTAGATTCTTACCATATGAGGCACTAACCAAAACCAGACGATCGGCCTGTAAAAAAGGAGTGGATAAAAGAAAGGCAAAAAGACCAACAATTCGAGTATACATAGAAATAAGGGAATGAGGATTAATTTGAAATATCAAATATGTCCCATATTTCAAAAATATGTCAACCGAGTACTGAGTAGAGGGCGGCAAAAATCAGAGCAATCCGGCTTGCTCCAGTTCCCTGAGCTTTTTAAATTTTTCACGAATTTTTGTCCGATAACTCTGGTCGCGAATCCGTGCTTTTTCTCGCTTTTACTGGGAACTGACCCGTGGGCGCCCACGGCGTAATTGAACCACATTTTCAGGGATATTAAAAACCCCCCTCTGCCGAAAAGAAGCGGGAGTATCGATTAAAAGTGAAGACCGGGCATTATCTGAAAATCACGGGAATTCCAAGCACGCACTTTTTCTCTTAACCCATACCGGGCGGTCAATCCCGGCCTGATCCGCAATCCATTCCGCGTAAGAGGAAAGGTATGCATCAGCAACTTCACCCTCATTGAACTGGTTCTTCAATTTCCTCGGTGCTTCTACGATTGCTCTTTTTAAAGCCGGGCGATTACTGATATCACCGCGGGTAACTTCATGAATCCATTCACGAAGAAGAAGGCCGAATTCCCCCAAGGTAGAGGATTGCGTCGCCACATCATTGAGGGTTTTAGGCCGTGGAGTATTGTCTTTCACGCATTCACCTCTCCGATTAATTGCTCTAAAAAGGAACGATCGGATGAGGATGGCACATCATCCAGATAATACTTATGAATCCAGTCCTGAATTTCTTTAAATGTTCGAATCTCCATTTTTCTGATCAAGAACCGAAGATCATCCTCATCTCCCTTGTAGCCTGGAAGAGCACGATGTTTTATTAATTTCAACACACTTATTTTGATATGCCAACTAAACGACAGTTTGTAAAATAATTTAACGTCCGTCGGTAAAAACAGGTTGGGTCCATGCATAATACTCGCGTAGGGAACCGTCGGCTTTTTTCACCCGATGAGTGATCATGCAACGGAGATAGTCCTCTTTGGCTTCGCGGCTCGCTTTTATTCCGGAGATGGTTTCTTCCACTTCCCCACCCGGCCCAATAAATTCGATAAAAGTGCCGGGCTTTCCTTTCTTGACTGGACGGCCAAACAGAAATTTAGAATTAAGCTCACGGGCGGTTTCCTCTTCATCCACTTCCACTTCGATCCGACTCTTGCCCACAATTACCCTCTTCAGAATCACTCCGGAGGAGGAGTAGAAGTCGCCCTTGTTCATCGCCAGGGTAATGGCATCTGAATTGAGATACTCGGAGCGGACCATAACCCAACCCCGACCGGGGTTGTCATATTTTTCATCCCACTTGGCAAACTTGTGACTATCATCGGAAGCGACTCCATAAATCGTCATTCCTTTGTCAAGCAGTGCATTCCAGAGGGATGCAGTGGAGGGACGATGGGCGTCCCCAAAGTTCTTAGTCATGGGGTGAGCGTTATAGAGTTCGAATAAATAAAGATCTCGAACAGGAAAAAGTTCGGCGGCCCGAATGAGTGGGGCGTTGGGATGATTAAGAATCGTAATACCGCCCGCCTTTTTCGTTTCATCTATCTGCCACTGTACGACTTTGGATCGGTTCTTGTCCTTAAATTCCCAGGGGACAAGCCGGGTCACATTCATCGCAGTGCTATGCACTGGTCCGGTTATTTCCTCACCGGGAATAAGTAAAAAGTCGTCCCTTATCTCTCCCAGAAGTTTTACGGTGGAGGGATCGATATATTTATTATGCTCGCTAAGAATAAGAAAATTGTACCCGTGATCATGGTACCACTGGGCGACCACTTCAGGGGTGGAATCAGCATGCCCACAAAGTTTGGTGTGCACATGAGTATTTCCTTTATACCAAGTTTTCCCAAAGGAACAGATGGACAATAAAACAAAAAAATGGAAATTTAAAAATAATCTCATTCGGCTGACCCTACTTTTGCCGAGGATTAGTTGCAATCAATAGATTTAAGACTCCTGATAAAAAATCAGGGAATGAATTTCGAGGAACCTGAAAAACTATCGACCGTCGGTAAAAACGGGCTGGGTCCAGGCGTAGTATTCACGAAGAGAACCATCGATTTTTTTAACACGGTGAGTCACTTTGCCCCGAAGATAAGCCTCCTCCGCTTTGTGCGAAGCGGATAAACCAGCTACCCTCTTGAGCACCTCACCCCCTGGGCCAATAAATTCAATAAAAGTACCCGGTTCACCCTTACTGACCGGTCGACCAAAGAGGAATTCGGAAGCGAGTTCGCACTCCGTTTCTTTTTCGTTAACCGAAAGTTCGATATGATTGGTTCCACGCACCACATTGTCTAACATAACTCCCGAAGAGGAATAAAAGTCTCCCTTAAGCATGGCTTCAGTGAGAGCCTTAGATGTTAGCTCTTTGGATTGCACCATAACCCAACCGCGTCCCGGATTATTTTCTTTTTCTCCCCATTTTGCCAATTTGTGAGCATCATCGGAAGATACGCCATAAATGGTCATACCCTTTTCGAGCAGAGCGTCCCAAAAATTTTCTAAATTTGGACGATGAGCATTTCCAAAACTATGGACTCCCGGATGAGCATTATATAGCTCAAACATATAGAGGTTTTTAACCGGTAAGATTTCATGAGTATGAATTCGTCTGCTAAAGTTTGGGTGATTAAGGATCATAGTTCCACCAGCATTTCCAATTTCATCCACATGATTCTGAATTACTTTCGAACGGTTCTTATCTTTAAATCCCCAAGGGACCAGTCGGGACACATTCATCGCGGTGCTGTGAACTGGGCCGGTTACTTCCTCTCCGGGCACGAGGAGGAAATCATCCCTTACTTCTCCTTTTAATTGAACCGTAGATGGATCAATAAATTTATTGTGCTCGCTAAGAATTAGAAAATTATATCCCCGGTCATGATACCATTGGGCGACCACATTAGGTGTGGAATCCGCGTGACCGCAAAGCGTGGTGTGTACATGGGTATTGCCTTTGTGCCAAGTAGCAGAATGAACCATTAAAGGAGTAAGAATGGAAAGGAGGGAAAGGAATTTCATTTTTAAATATTCAAACATATGAATACCCTAGTCAATCAGTATAAAAAATGGAAATCACCATCATTCAACTTGCGAAAATAATATGCTAGTTCAGAGTCAAAATAATGAGAAATCCTCCCATTTACATTATTATTTTCCTCCTGCTCAATTTAACTTTCAAAGCTCAATT
>CAYLIJ010000064.1:0-13081 GCA_964383925.1 uncultured Puniceicoccaceae bacterium | reverse complement strand
ATCAAAGATTTAAGTCAGGCATTAAAAAGGGAAGGATTTTTCCAGTGAGCGAAGATTATAAAGTGGACGAGGAAAAGATCGTTGCTCTACTGCTAGGTGAGTTAACAGAGGAGGAGAAATCTTTGGTTGAGAATGCGATTTCACAAGATTCTAGCTTGCAGGAGATGGAAAGAGTATTGGCAGATACTTTACGATTGGTTGAAAAATCGGGTAAAGATATCTTTCCAATCACACCAGTTGAAGATCTTAAATTAAGCCAGGATCGAAAAGATAAACTCTTTGCAGAAATCCAGAAAGAAGAAGGTAACGAAGAAGAAAGTCCGGAATCTTCAACCAAAAAAGAAAAAAAACCAATCAACTTACTTTTCTGGATTCCACTGGGCATCGCTGCTTGTGCTTTTTTAATTACTCTAGTGAATGAGTCTAATCATTCACCAAGCGTTGAACTTGCACAAGAAGCCAAAAAGACAGATGAAGTCAATCAATCGACTCGGGATGAAAAACTAGAAAATAAAACCCAATTTCCCCAAGATCCGCAATTAGATTTAATGCTTGAAAACGAGGCTCAGGAAGGTGCGATTGAAAATCTTGCACTGCGAACCAAAATCGAAGTTGATGCCATGAACGAGGGTTTGAATAATTCTATTTCTTTGGCCGATGCTTTTGCCTCCACCGAAATGGGAACCGCCGATGAGCAACTCGATCAATCTTCTCCCATAGATTATCAATCCAGTCGAGTTCCTAGTAATGAACTGAGCTCGGAAAAAAAGTCTGAGGAAAATTCAACAAATCAGATTGATAAAACTGAAGACGCTCGAAAAATAATCTTACAAGTCCTTGCCAAACAAAAGAAAATTGCACCAGAACAACCACTCCCAGAAAAAGAACTAGCAATCGGAAATGCTCCATTGCTAACAGGTGGTTATTTAGCCGAGGCTACAATCCAAGATCCTCCCGCTCCTGGTCTTACAGCCCCGTACAAATTGATGTATCAATCCAATGCCTCTGCTGCGCGCTCAAATGAATCCAAATCAATCAGTCAATATCATCCAGTCTATTTGTTCACAGCGAAAGGAAAAGCATTGGGGAAAGTACGAATAATTAAAGAATCCCCACGATCGATCGAATTCTTAAGGCTTTATGAAGCAAGGCTGTCAAAATCTAATCTGACAAGCGGTAGTGGCTATCAATTACGGTACACCGACGCGAATTCTTCCATAGTTATTTTGGTGGGCAATTTAGAACGAGCAGAAACCACGAGCGAAGAAAAATCGCTGAAAGCAAAAAGCCAATCGGGGGACAAAAAGAGTGTGAACACCTATCTCATCCAAATCGAGGAAGCTTGGACCCTGGACAAAAAAGAAAATCGCCTACCACTCGATCTCGAATTGCGGAAAAAAATCCGTTATTAGACCTTATTAAAAGCTGTGTAATCCACGCCCGTCTACAGAAAGAGCGGCTTCTTTTAAAGATTCTGAAAGAGTAGGGTGGGCATGTATAGTGCGGGCCAAATCTTCCGCTGAACCACCGTATTCCATATGAGCCACAGCAGAAGCGATTAATTCGGACCCACTACGAGAAACGATTTGCACCCCAAGCAGGCGATCCGTTTCTGCATTTGCTACCACTTTAACTATTCCATCAGTTGCACCAGTTGCGAGTGCTCGACCATTGGCAGCTAAGGGGAAGGATCCGGTACGGACGGGGATATTTTTTTCTTTTGCCTGAGTTTCACTTAATCCAACATTTGCAATCTCTGGGTCTACATAAATAACACCGGGCACAAGGTCATAATTAACATGGCCTGCCTGGCCAGCTATAATTTCGGCACAGGCAACCCCGTCTTCTTCTGCTTTGTGCGCAAGCATAGGACCAGGGATTAAATCCCCAATGGCCCGAATACCGGGAAGGTTGGTTGAAAAAGTTGAATCCACTAAGACTCGCCCCCTATCATCAGTTTGAACTCCCAATTCCTGTAAACCTAATCCATCCGCACAGGGGCCACGCCCTACGGCAACAAGGACTCGATCAGCCGAGACTTCGGATTTTTGACCTCCCGTCTCGAGCGATAAAGTGGTACCCAATTTATTATTCTTCGCCGCAGTCACTTTTGTAGAAAGTGAAAAATGAAGACCCTGTTTTTCCAATATCTTTCTTGCCACTTTTGCAACTTCTGGATCGAGTTGCGGGCAAATTTCAGGAAGAAATTCTATAATCGTGACCTCGGCCCCTAAACGCGACCAAACACATCCAAGTTCAAGTCCAATCGCACCGCCACCCACCACGACCATCTTTTTAGGAACTTTTTCAAATGCGATGCCATGATCGCTATGAACAATCTTTTTCCCATCAAAAGGTAGAAATGGAAGTTCAACCGGTTTGGAACCAGTAGCTAAAATAATTTCTTTCGCTTCGAGAATTTGGGATGCATCTTTATGAGTCACTTCGACTTTACCCTTGGGTAAAAGTTTCGCAGTCCCGGGTATCAGGGTGACTCCTTTCTTTTTGACTAAGGCTTGTACACCTTTGCCAAGTTGATCAACGACTGCATCCTTTTTCTTCATCAACTTACCTAAGTCATGGCTAATGCTTTTGACTACAATTCCATGTGAATCTGCAGAATGGGTAAGTTCGTGGTAAATCTCAGTGGAATGAAGAAGGGCTTTGCTAGGAATACATCCTACATTAAGGCAAGTTCCGCCGAGTCGAGGATTTTTCTCGATCAGTCCTGTTTTAAATCCAAGTTGAGCACATCGAATGGCACAGACATATCCACCTGGACCCGCCCCCACAACCAAGACATCAAAATTTGTTTCGCTACTCATCAGATTAAATCCCCAGAGCAAGACGAGCGGGATCTTCCATCGCCTCCTTCAGTTTAACCAAAAAGGTGACCGCCTGCTTTCCATCCACCACTCGGTGATCATAAGAAAGTGCGGTGTACATCATCGGACGAATCACCACTTCCCCATTGACTGCAACTGGTCGCTGCTGGATCGAATGCATGCCTAAAATAGCACTTTGTGGTGGATTAATAATAGGAGTGGAAAGCAGGGAACCATAAATTCCACCATTGGTTATTGTAAAACAGCCCCCCTGCATATCCTGAAGTGTGATTCCTCCACTTCTCGCTTTTTCAGCGTATTGAACAATAGACTGCTCAATCTCTGCAAAACCAAGTTGATCACAATCACGCAATACGGGAACAACAAGCCCTTTTTCAGTGCCGACTGCGACCCCAATATCAAAGTAATGATTTTCAACCAATTCATTCCCTTCCATACGAACATTGATCTCGGGAACTGCTTGGAGGGCATGGACCACACCCTTAACAAAAAAGGACATAAAACCAAGTTTCACTCCATTTTGTTTTACAAAAGAATCCTGATGCCTTTTGCGCAATGCCATTATTGCAGAAAGGTCGACTTCATTGAAAGTAGATAAAATCGCCGCAGTTTGCTGGGCCTCGACTAACCGGGATGCGATCTTCCTGCGGATAGGGGACAGAGCACGGCGAGTGCTTCGACCATCAGCACTTCCTGAAGCAACTGGTGCTGTTAAAGGAGCTTTTGTAACTTTCTCCTGGGCAACTGCCTTCGGGGCGGATTGAGTCGATTGTGCCGCAAGCACATCCCCTTTGGTGATTCTGCCATCTTTACCAGTTCCCGAAATAGTAGCCGGGTCTAATTTAGTCTCAGTCAAAATTTTCCGAACGGCGGGTGATAAAGGAATCAAGGTGGACGGTTCAACCGCCTCTGAATTCTGAACATTTTCCGCTTTTGGGACAGGGGAGGGGGTTGGTTCATTCTCAGGAGTTGCCCTAGAAGAAACAGCCTCTTCACTTGGTGCTTCAACAGAGGCTGGTTCATTGCCGTCAGAAGAAGAACTTGGTTTCTCTGCAGTTTCGTCAATCTTGGCAATTGTTGCTCCAATATCAACTTCATCTCCTTCTTTAGCTAAAAAAGAGATCACTCCGGCAACTTCTGCAAGTCCTTCCTGAGTAACCTTATCGGTTTCTAATTCGTATATTGGCTGATCAATTTCAACATAAGTTCCTTCAGTGACTTTCCACGAAGAAAGGACACCAGAAGAAATTGATTCTCCAAGAGCGGGGATTTTTACATCAATAGGCATAATAAAAAATTAAGAGCGAGAGGTTTGAGTCTGATTCAAGGCATCGGCTACAAGTGCGGCCTGTTCAATCTTGTGCAAGGTCAAAGAACCAGTTGCCGGACTTGCGGTGGCTGTCCTTCCGGCAAAGTGTGGCCGGCGTCCAAGCATTTCTTCGAAAATAGGTGAAAGAAAATTCCAAGCTCCCATGTTATAAGGTTCTTCCTGGCACCAAACCACACGTTTTGCTTTGGCATATGGAGCGATTACTTCCTCAAATTTTGATTTATTAAATGGGTAAAACTGCTCCACTCGTATAATCGTTGATTTTGGATTGCGAAGGCCTTCACGAGCTTCAAGGAGGTCATAATACACCTTTCCTGAACAGAACACTAGGTTTTCAGTATTCTTGGCAGGTGTGGGGTCGGGAATAAATTCCTCAAAGCTCCCCTTCACCAAGTCTTTCACTTCAGAAACACACAACTTATTCCGAAGAAGACTCTTTGGGGCCATGATAACCAATGGTTTTGCATATTCTTTTTTCTTCTGGCGTCGAAGTGCATGGAAGTATTGGGCAGGCGTGCTTAAATTTGCCACCACAATATTATCTTCGGCACACCCCTGAAGAAATCGCTCCAGTCGAGCAGAGCTATGCTCGGGACCTTGACCTTCAAAACCGTGTGGTAACAAGAGAACGATATCCGAAACCGCTCCCCATTTATCTTCCGCACTCATTATAAATTGATCAATAATGACCTGAGCTCCATTTGCGAAATCTCCAAATTGAGCTTCCCAAATCGATAACATACTCGGATAGTCAAGCGAGTAACCATAATCGAATGCTAACACCGCTGCCTCGGATAAAAGTGAATTATACACACAAAATTGACCCTGTCTGTCTTCCATATTGAGCAAGGGAACATATCGAGTCCGATCCTTACTGTCATACCAAACGGCGTGCCGATGGCTAAAAGTCCCGCGCTCACTGTCCTGACCAGAGAGCCGTATCGGAGTGCCGTCGAGCATCAATGAACCGAATGCCAATTGCTCTGCGAAGCCCCAGTCAATACCAAGACCGGATTTGAAGTTTTTGGCTTTTGCATCGACCTGTCTTTTAATTTTATGGTTCAAGTTGAAACCTTCAGGGCATGTCGAAAGAGCACGGACCACTTTTTCTAGGTCCTTTTTAGCAACCGCAGTCACAACTGGAGAGAAATCATAGGGAATTTGCTTCACCGCTACTGATCCGTCAAAAGTACTGGATTTTTTTACAGTTTTAACCTTTTCCAAAGAAGCATCCAATTGCATACGTAAGCGCTTGTGAATATTATCACACTCCTCTTGATTAAAATCGCCTTCTTTTACTAATTCTTTGGAAAAAACATCCGAAATTCCAGTCATTGCCTTTATTTTCTTATAAAGTAAAGGCTGAGTAAATGCAGGGTCATCAGCTTCGTTATGTCCATGCTTACGATAGCAATTAACATCAATGACAACATCCTCGCGAAATTTCTGTCGATATTCCAAAGCAAGTTCGGCCACCATCGCAACGGCCAAAGGATCATTTCCATTTACATGAAAAATGGGTGCCTCAATTACTTTTGCGACATCGGTACAATATAAACTGGAGCGGGCTTCCGTTGGGTCAGTGGTAAAACCGATTTGATTATTCACCACAACATGAATGGTGCCCCCCGTTCGGTAGCCAGGAAGCTTTGAAAAATTAAAGACTTCTGAAACTACTCCCTGTCCTGCCATTGCCGCGTCACCGTGCACCAGGATGGGTAAAACACGCCTACGCTCCTTGTCTCCGCGAAGCCTTTGACGAGCCCTCACTTTTCCTTCAACCACTCCATTTACTGCTTCTAAATGGCTGGGGTTTGGAGATAAATGAATCACTACCTGTTGACCACTTGATGTGGTACGAACCGACTCGTATCCTAAATGATACTTAACATCTCCACTTCCATGGGCACCATCAGGAACGAAATTCTCAGAAAATTCTCGAAAGATAAACTCATGGGATTTGCCCATTACATTCGCGAGCACGTTTAATCGTCCACGATGTGCCATTCCCATGACAATTTCCTCCACTCCTTCGTCGGGACATTTTTGAAAAATAGAATCTAAGGCGGTAATCAAGGTTTCACCACCCTCCAAGGAAAAGCGTTTTTGCCCCACATAACGGGTGTGTAAGAAGTTTTCAAATTCTTCAGCTTGGACTATTTTTCGAAGTATCCTCAGTTTTTCGTCGTGATTAAACGAAGGAACACTCATTCTCGGTTCAATCTTGGACTGAATCCAACGTCGTTTTTCTGTGGTTTGAAGGTGAAGATATTCAATTCCAATATTTCCACAGTAAGTCTTTTTTAAACGATCGAGAATTTCACCAATCGACATACGAACACCACCCAGGTAATTACCTGTAAAGTGAACTTCATTAAGGTCATTCGGTTCAAAACCTAATCTCTCTAGAGATAATCGGGGGTTTTCCTTCACTTCATCACTCAATGGATCAAAAGTACCCTGAGTATGACCAATATCACGAAAGGCATAAATCGCACCGTAAAGACGGGCGTGTTTTTCACCCACATCTTTATTAGGTGAAGCAATTTCCTTGGGCGAGTCGTCACCATGAGTTAATCCACTGTGTTCACTCCCCAAATGAAAGCCTTCGAAAAAATATTGCCACTCAGTTGACACCATAGAAGGAGAATCAAGCCAAATAGCGTATTGACGATCAATTTCGTCGACATTCCAACGGGAGGCAAAAGTAGGATTTTTAATCATATTGAACTCAATAGTTCGTATTCATTAAATGAATTAAAAACAAGTAAAACCCGAAAAAAAATGAATATTAAAATATTATTTTATAAAACGGTTACATTCGAGGAGTAAAATTGATGATAGATGAATCGGCGGATATGATAATTTTATCTCCATATTTTGCTCCCACCACTTCAGATGCCATCACTTCCAAGACTGAGGGATCCTGCTGGAATTCAGGCTTAGTCGATGGATGCGGCCAGTACACAAGTGAATCATAGGAATTTTGCCCTTTCATGAGTTGAATAGTGCATGAATAGAATGAAAAGTTTTCTTCGGGTAAATCAGGCGACCACTTAATTGATGGAAAAGAATAACTGGGTCGTCCAAGTTGAAAGATATGATCTTGGATTGAAATATTTAATGTGCCTTGAAAAAATAAACTTAAATCAAGACCCAGTTGCTTAAAAAAAGGTAATTGCATAGCCAAGGTACCATTCGGAAAACGTAAATCTCGATTTTTTCCGGATGCAACACCATGCCCAGGCTGAATAAAACCGACCGCCGTGGTGATCATATATTATAAACTAAAATCAATTATAAATTTCAGGGACAAAAGCACTTAAAAAAACGGTTTCCGGTACCACCAGGTGCAATCCGAACACGAATGGGATGCATGCAGCGAGGGCAATGGCCAGAATAGGAGGTTCCTTGTTGGTTTTTGTAGATGCGAGCGTAAGTCCCACATCTAACAAAATGTATACCTAGGAACTCTTTTAATTTTCCACCGGGCGAAGGAGAAGAAAAAGTCTGGTCTTCGTTCATTCTTGTATCAACCCCTGCAAACCTTGAACCAATCCATCAACTCGTTTGGTAATCAAGTTTGCCTGAACGGACAATCCATCCTGACCATCAATTACCTCGGATACCCATGTTTTCACACGTTCCTCAAGAAATTTCAATTTTTTATGGGCACCTGGATCTGATGCTAAAGCTTTAAAACTGGTTTGTAAGTCTGTTTCAGCGGCATCTGCCTGACCCAGCATTTCCTGTAGAGCCTGCAAACATTCCTGGACTGTTTTTTCATTTACCTCGTCCTTATCATGTTGAAGAGGTTCAAGATAGTGGGGTGCAGCATGTTGCTTAATAAGTGGGGCACTGGGCCCAGCATCTTTAAAAAGTTTGAATGCGGCATCCTGGCCATTCTGACTGAAAAGATTACGTTGATTGAATTCTAAACTGGAAAGCCAATTTAATTCCTGACGCAAAACTTTAAATTTTGCCCGAGATTTTTGTTCATCCTCGGCTGAAATTGATCGAATAACATCAGCTTTCATCGTAGGTGCAAGTGAGGTAATTTCTTCCAAAATTTCAACAGTTCGTCCCAATACATTTTGCTGGGTTTGCAAAAAAGAGATCGCAGATTGAAGATACTCCTCAAGATTTTCCTTTGTTTTTAAAGGAATTTGGTCATCTTTAATCGGTAATTTTTTCCTAGTTTTTTTAGAAAGACGCAGTCGCATAATTATAAAGCTTTGACTTATCTAGTAGTTATACAATTAGAACAATGAATCAAGCGGAAACCTCAATTGCAAAACTTTGGTCAGCTCTTCCAAGCGAACTTACACAATAAGTCCCCCCACCTATAAGCCTTTCTCCCTCATATAAAGCCAAGACTTGACCGGGCGTTAAAGCTCTCTGTGGTTGTTCAAAAATAATTTCTGCCTTACCTGAATCGAGGGGACGATAAAGTAAAGGAACAGACCCATCACGATAACGTGCCTTCCCCAGTAGTTTCGTAGGAGTACAAGGGTTATTTTCAGTAAGAAAGGAAAGAGATTCAATTTCATACCGGTATCCCCAAAGGGTCGGTTCGTCCTTATTCTCGAAAGCAACAATCAGTTGGTTCGCATTTTCATTTTTTCCTGTTACCACAAAATTCTCATTGTCTGTATTGGAGGGAACACCGATACCTCTTCTCTGCCCTAAAGTGTAGCGATGTAGACCTTTATGCTCACCCACAACCCGCCCCTCTGTAGTCACAATCTCTCCGGGATGATCTTTAATGAAATTAGATAAAAATTCGCCGATCTTAACCTTGCCTAAGAAGCAAATCCCTTGGCTATCTTTTTTTTCTGCAACAGGAAGTTTAAATTTCTTGGCTATTTCGCGGACCTGAGGCTTTCTAATATCGCCTAGCGGGAAACGTGCTTTTTCAAGTTGTTCCCTAGTAATCCGAGCGAGGAAGTAAGACTGATCCTTATTTTTGTCGACTCCTTCCCATAATTCGGGTGGAAAACCAGTATTTTCTTTTCGTCGGCAATAATGTCCAGTAGCCAAAGCAGAAAAACCATTTTCTTCCGCATAATCCAGCAAGGCTCCAAATTTCATTGCTCGATTACATAAAATATCCGGATTAGGGGTGATGCCCTGTCCGTAACCACGAACCATCGGTAAGACCACTTCATTTTGATAAAAATCAATAAAATTAACCACAGAAAAAGGGATATCGATTGCTTCGGCAACGGAACGCGCGTCTCTTAAGTCTTGTGCACCTGGGCACTCTCCAAGTAGGTCATTCTCATGCTCCCAGGTTCGAACATATACGCCAGAAATATTAAAACCCTGCTCTTTAAGTAGTATCGCAGAAACCGCACTATCAACTCCGCCAGAAAGGGCTACAAGAATGGGTCCATGTATATTATCGGTCATTTCAAACTAATGTAATAAGTAAAACTTTGGAATTGGGCAAAATTTTTCGATTGGCTAGACTTAAAGAGTAGATAAGTAGATAGGGTATGTATTCTCGAGGTGGGTATGTTTGCAAGGAAACGAAGAACTTTGGTTTAATCTTTTTAAAAAAAGATTGGGACGGGGGGCGCTTACCCGAAGATCTAGTCGAAGAAGCGGGCCTAATTGGCTCGTCTTTTTCAATCGTTGATCAGGTGAAATCTGCTCAATTGGGTGGATATGTTAAAGTCGAAGAGCAGGTACACTTTTTGATCAATGCGAATGATTATCCAATACTTAAGGATAAGGAAACAAAAGTATTCTTGGCTACTAATTTCAACGGTTGGGGTAATTCCGTTGGAGATTCAAAGTGGGAGTTAACCAAGAGTGACTCCGACGAAAACCTTTTTAAATTGGTAATCGATTGGAAGATTGTTTCAATCCACGACTCTTTCTCTTTTAAATTTATTACCGATCAAGGAATATGGATAGAACCACCTGAACCAATTTCAAGGAGCGAGAAAAATGAACTCGGTACAAAAAACTTCGTTTTTGATGTAAAAAGAACTGGAAAAGATATTCTTTGCTTCGAATTAATGGAAGGTCCCAAGAATGAAAATCTGGGCAACTGGTTAAATCAAATTCCTAGAGGGAACTTCGGATATACTAAAACTTCTAATGGTTCCAGTTTTCGGGTTTTTGCTCCCAGAGTTATCAATGTCGAATTATTGTTATATCCCTTATCTTCAGATTCAGGTAATAAAATTGAGCGTTATCCAATGAATCGTAATCAGGACGGCAGCTGGGAGATCAATCTTTCAATGAATTGTGAAGGTTTACCATATAAGTACTCAATTCAACAAATCTCTAGGAGTGGAGAATCTAAGGTTTTCGAAAAAGAAGTAGTTGATCCCTATGCCCGGGCGATGAATGGCAGGGAAGGTCCTGGTATTGCTGTAACAGTAAAGCCGCCACATGAAAAAGCCAAATTCACTCCACCGGAAAAACAAGATCTCGTGATTCTAGAAACTCATGTGCGAGATCTATTAGTCCATGCATCCATTCCTTTAACCGCTAGTGAAAGAATGCAATTTTGCGGACTCTCAAAATGGTTAAAGTCGGACGATTGTTACCTTCGAAAACTCGGAGTGAATGCAATCGAGCTCCAACCCATTCATGAATTTGATGCCCGTGATAAGCAAGAGTACCACTGGGGTTACATGTCGGTTAATTTTTTTGCCCCCGCCTCCTCCTATGCAAGTAATCCAAGCGATGGTTCTGTAATTAATGAGTTTAAAGATCTAGTTGGCCAGTTTCACGATGCTGGCCTCGCAGTTATTATAGATGTCGTTTATAATCATGTTGGTATTCCTGCACACCTGTCCTTCCTTGATCGTGAGCTCTATTTTTCAACTGATGAAAATGGTAATTTATCGAACCATAGCGGTTGCGGAAATGATATTAATGCTGAATCGGGTGCAGTTCGAAAACTAGTGATTGATAGCTTAGCCGCGATGGTGAATGATTTTGAAATCGACGGCTTTCGATTTGATCTTGGTGAACTTCTTGGAATAAATCTTTTATCTGAAATCGAAGCCGAACTACTCAGTATAAAACCCGATTTAATTTTAATTGCTGAGCCATGGAGTTTTAGAGGTCGTTTACCTGAAAAAATTAATCAAACTCAGTATAGTTTATGGAGCGATAATTGTCGTGAAAAACTTCTTAATTTTGTAAAGGGAAACGGGCAAGCAAGTGAAGTTATTGATCTACTCACGGGGAGTTTAGACAAGCAAAACAGACAGCCCTGGCAGTCCATTAATTATTTGGAATCACACGATGACCTAGCTTTTATCGATCGTATTTGCTCTTATCAAGATTGGAAAGAGGGTAGGCCGCCTACAAAAGTAGTCAACCAAGCTAAATTGGCTATTGGTTTACTTCTGCTTTCACCGGGAATCCCAATGATTGCCTCTGGTCAGGATTACTTGCGAAGTAAACAAGGCGTACAAAACACTTACCAAAGGGGAGATCTAAATGCTCTAAACTACGATCAATTTGAGCTGACTCAAGACTTTCACAATTGGACCAAGGCTCTAATTTCGTTGCGCCTGTCAGAAGATGGAGAACTTTTTCGACTTTCCAACTTCATGCATGAAGATCAGTATGTTAGTATTATTGGACCTGGTAATTCAATTGCTCATATTATTCTACCTAGGGTTAATAAATCTTCTTCTTCCTATATTTTGCTCATTTTAGCGAATCCTAGTGATGATGAAATTACTATTTCATTACCTGAAATTTGTAACGGAAAAAAAGTTAATATCCTCATTGGTGAAAAAGATTCCAGATTGGGCATAATACCCTCAGTTGGCTTGCAAGTCTGGAAACTTACCTAATGTACTGATTTGGCAAGGTTTTAGATATAATTTAAATTTTACTCTTTATTTTGAAGAAGGGTTTGATTTAAGTATTTCCTCTGCTACACCATAACGAAGATTGTGAAAAGAATGGGTTAATTCTTTTCTTTTACAAAATTTCAAAAGTTCTAAAATAACCAAAAGAGCCGCAGGGAAAACATCGGCTCGATCAGCTGGTAAGTGAGGGAATTCCTTAATACGTGAACCTAAATCTAGTGAAATAATTTTCTCAGTGATTTGCTTGATTGCCGGTTCGGGTAAAATAGATTCAACAGACTGTTCATTATGATTTAGGTCAGAAATTATATGTCTAAGAAAAGCGATAGATCCACCTGCACCCACTATATAATTACAATTTTGGAGTAATTCTGAACAATTATGTTTAAGGGTGGATAAAACATATTTTTGTAATCTAATAATATCGATTTTGGCGGGTTTCTTGCTCAAGTCTCCAAAGAAATCCTCCGAAAGTACCACCGCACCCAATGGGAGACTAAGAACCTGCTGGCAGCGACCGGCAGTAATTTTCATAATTTCCATACTTCCACCACCTAGATCAATTGCGCAAAATTCTTGGACCGAACCAAGGCATGGATCGGTCAATAATCCATCGGCAATATAAGAAGCTTCTTGTTCACCGCTCAGTATCTCGATATTTAAAGAAAAACGATTTTGCACTTTTACAATTAGAGATCTCGAATTTTTCAATCTTCGGATTGCTTCAGTCGCAACAATTCGGATCTTAATCGGGGAGAATGGTTTTGCAAAAGAGAGGAGTTGGTCGATAACCTTTAGCGTCAAATCAATCATCACAGAAGAAAGAACTGGTTGATCTCGAGATAATCCCATTCCTAATCGACAAGGATAACTTTTTTCTGCCAACGGCTTAAGTTTACCGCGTTGATCTTTAGATATTATTAAAATTTTGGTTGTATTCGAACCAATGTCTAACACTGCCACATTCATCTAGTGTAATTTAGGTCTAAAAAGAATACCCTTGTGGGGCTAGGACTAAAGTAAATTCTCCCTTGCAACTACTTGTCTTCATTTTCTCC
>CAYLIJ010000063.1:0-13204 GCA_964383925.1 uncultured Puniceicoccaceae bacterium | reverse complement strand
TCAAGAATTGAACTTAAAGATTGGGAGTTTTGATTGGTTCTATTTGAAAAGCAAAAAACATCTGAGAAATGAGCACAACCATCAATCCAGTCCAAAAGCTGATCCTTTGCGTCATTTAAATATTCTGAATTGATGAAAGTTATAATTCTTCCAATTTCTAATTCTTCTTTTTGATCAAGAAATTCTTGTAAGGATTCAAATTGGTCGGCTAGATCAATTTGATTCGATAAAAATAAAAACCATTCATTAATATTCTCTTCTTCCAGGTTTTTAATTTCAAATCCATGGTCTATCCATTCCCAATGACTAACAGGAAGTTCTGTGCTTTCTAATTCATGTGGGAAAAGGAAATGAGAACTGGGTTTTTTCTCAGTTGGGTTGACTGCGTGTGCGAGTGTCGATCTACGATTAGAGTCGGGAGTACCAACAATAACATGGAGTACAACTTTCATTAACTTTGAAATGAAAAGGAACGGCACTGTGCATGATGTCTCATGCGATGATCTATTAATACTAAAGCACTCATTGCTTCCACGATGGGGACGGCCCGAGGTAAGACACAGGGATCGTGTCTTCCTCTACCCATCAGTTGAGTTTCATTTCCTTTACCATCTACAGTATCTTGAACTTGAAGAACGGTGGCGGTAGGTTTGAATGCAATTCGAAAGTATATTTCTTCTCCATTGCTTATCCCTCCTTGCACTCCACCTGAACGGTTGGACTTGGTTCTTATTCCCTCATCGCCACTTTCGAATGCATCGTTGTGCTCAGAACCTTTTAAAAAGGTTCCTGCAAAACCACTTCCCACCTCAAATCCTTTGGTTGCAGGGAGAGAAAGCATTGCTTTTCCAAGGTCGGCTTCCAAGCGGTCAAATACAGGGGATCCCCAACCGACTGGTAGTCCATTGATTCGGCATAAAATAGAACCTCCTACGGAATCACCTTCTTTTTTTGCCTGGAGTACGCAGGCTTCCATTTTTTCCGCGGTTTCTCGATGCGGGCAACGTGTCGGGGAAGATTCAATTTGATCTCGAGTGGGAATTTCTTTCAAAATGGGAGCTTGAATGTCATATATGCGTTCCACATAAGTAGAAATTTGAACTTGATCAAAATCAAGAATTTTTTGAGCGATTGCCCCAGCCGCAACGCGGGCAATTGTTTCACGAGCAGATGATCGCCCACCCCCTTCATGATTTCGGAGCCCGTATTTTGTTTGGTAGGTAAAATCGGCATGGGATGGACGAAACTTCTCTTTCATTTCATCATATGCCTGCGGTCTTGCATCTTTGTTTCGAACCAACATGGCAATGGGAGTGCCGAGAGTTTTTCCTTCAAATACTCCCGATAAGATCTCAATCTTATCCGCCTCATCTCGAGGAGTAGTTAGCTTACTTTGACCTGGTCTTCTTCGATCGAGAGCCGGTTGAATATCGTCTAAAGATAATGGCAGTTGTGGTGGGCAACCATCGACTACCACGCCAATACCACCTCCATGACTTTCTCCCCAGGAAGAGATGCGAAAGAGTGAACCAAAAGAATTTCCCATCTTCATATATCAAATTTATCGGGGGAAAAACGCAAAGCTAAAAGTATTGAATTTATTGTTGTTTTAAGTTGCCTTTTAATAATCAAATTAGTTTGCTAAAGACTAGGTCGGGTCCCATGCGACGGCGATTGGATGAACTCCGTCAGGTCCGGAAGGAAGCAGCGGTAATCGCAATATCTGTGTGCTGTGGGGTGCCTGGCCTTTTTTGTGCTTTCTCAGCAATATCAAAAGATAGTAATTTGTAATAAGTTTCGCTTGCGTGATTTGTAGATCATGGCAAGAAAGGATAAGTTAAATGTCAAAGAATGCGTATCAGGTAATTGCCAGGAGATGGCGTCCAAAACAGTTTTCAGAATTGGTTGGGCAGGATCATGTTGTACAAACATTGGGAAATGCGATCAAAATGGGTCGCATAGGTCATGCTTATTTATTTGTTGGGCCTCGTGGTACAGGAAAGACAACATCGGCACGCCTTTTTGCAAAATCTCTTAATTGGGAGGACGGTCCGACTTTAGAAGTACCAAAAGACTCTGATATTGGAAATTCAATTATGGATGGACGTTGTTTGGATGTGATCGAAATTGATGGTGCTTCTAATAACTCCGTCGATCAAGTACGAGATTTGCGGGACGAATGTCAGTATGCACCGACTCAATGCCGATTTAAAATTTATGTTATTGATGAGGTCCACATGCTTAGCCAACAAGCATTTAATGCGTTGCTTAAAACCCTGGAGGAACCCCCATCGCATGTTAAATTTATTTTTGCGACTACCGAGTCTCACAAAGTGCTTCCAACCATTGTTTCGCGCTGTCAGCGCTTTGAATTTAGGTCGATTCCTGCTCCTTTAATAGTTTCTAAACTGGAGGAAATATGTGTTGCTGAATCAATTGAGGCTGAGCAAGAGGCAATTGAAGCAATTGCTAGGATGGCAATGGGCGGAATGAGAGATGGGCAGAGTATTCTAGACCAGATGATCTCCTTTTGTGGAAAAACTATTTCTCAATCTGACGTTTTAGAAGTATATGGGCTCGCTTCTAAAGATAGAATATCTGGACTCGCACAGTTCGTAATCGACGGAGATTATAATTCGATTATTGAATGTACCGATTCTTTTTCGGTTGAAGGCTTAGATTTTTATCGAGCGTTGTTGGATTTATCTGACACATTTAGAGAATTATTACTTGATACGCTTCGTCAAAAGGTCGAGTCGGTAAATTGTTCTGCCGAGCAGTGCGTGCGCATCCTTGATTCTCTTCGCGACGGAGAAGATTTAGTAAGAATGGGATTATCGGAGAAGACAAATTTTGAAGTCACTCTTTTTCGTGCGGTACAATCTGGACGATCTCGTGCGATTGATCAAGTAATCCGAAAAATCTCTGGTATGATTCCAGAAGAAGTAAAAAAAAAACCTAAATTAGATCAGATAAAGACTTCTTCTGGGGGAAATACTGAACCTGTAGAGACTAGTAAAATTGTTGAAAAAAAAGGTGCAGTGTTAGAAAACAAGACTCTCGTCCATGCAAGCAATGATTTACAAGTTGATGAAAAAGAAGAGTCTAGTTTACGGTCATATTCAGCAGATTTAGAAACGAAGGATGTTCAGGTCTGCAATACTTCTACTACCACAACTGAAATCGTAGAAGAAAGCAAAGAACCACCAAGTCAAATTATTGATCGTGAAAAGATTGAGAAGAAAATTACTGAATTACCCGATGGTATTCGTATTATTTTAAAAGAAAAATTTCAGGCAGATTTCGTGTCCATAGAAAAAATAGATGAAATAAAACTTATTTAATAATTCTTAATTAACTAAATCAAATTTTAGTAGTAGGATTAATAAGCCAACCAAATTCATCTTGTTGAATCCATCCCTTTTTTTTACCATCTTTACTTCTTGCTAGATACCAGTTTTTCCCGTCAGGGCTAATGTGAGTTTTGTTTGTTCCATCTTTTTCTAGGTCAATAATAAGACTTTGACCGGGTAAGAGTGTTGTGTTTGCAGAGCTAGTTTCACCTGCAAAGCGCCGAAGTGAAATCTTTGTGGATTGGTTATTTTCTATAGCAGGCAGAAATGTAATTACTTCACGAGAAAGTTCTGAATTAGCAAAGAAAGATATCCTCGTTGCATAGCCTGTTAATCCCCCAACTATAATCCAAACTAGCGTAAAGTAGAGCAATGGAGTTTTTTTCGCTTTAAAGTAAATCAAATAAATAAATAGTAAAAAGCCAGACCAGAATATGAATGCACTTAGAATGCACCAAAATGAAAGGGTACTACCAGAAAAATAAGTATTCGAGAAATGTTGATTTACACGGGGAGTTTTTGCCAACTCATGGGCAAAAGCTAGGTTAGCTGAAAGTTCTTTGTTACCAGGATGCAATAGGAGTGCTTTACGAAAATGTAAAATTGCATGTCCAAATTGTTCCTTTTTAAAATAAAGATTTGCTAGATTTCCATGTAAGTTAGATGAGTGAGAGAGCTTTGATGCTTCTAGGTAAAAATTAATCGCTTGGTCTAAATCACCAGAGGCTTCGGCACGAACTGCATCGTAAAATAGTCTGTCTCCATTTCCTAAAAGAATAGAATAATGAAGAGAAAAAATCAGCAAAAAGCTAAATTGAATTAATTGGAACTTCATTGAATTTTTTTCAATAGCTTATTGATATGTTTATAAAGATCTTCCAGTGACTGGGCGTCTTTGAGTGTACCCGCAAATTCATGATCGTCACTAGCTGAAAGGATTTTTTGAATTTCGGAAATAGTACCCTCTTCATTCGTCCCATTTTTAAGTAATTGGGAAAGCTCATTACTGGATAAGGATGATGGATTTGGATGATTATAAAAAGTACCAATTTCAAGCCGTAATCTTTCTCTGCTTGCACGGAAGAAAAGCGATGTATCTTTAAAGTTAATACTTTCCTTCATTTGTTTCTTTAAATTGTTTTGTTTTTGCCTAAAGAGATCACGTCCTGATTGTTTTCGTTTCCAACCATAAAATCCCAGTCCGCACGCACAAAGAAAAGGGAAAATTTGGAATGACCAAAAAATGTTTGAATCTAAAAGGGTATGACTTTGAATGTGTGGCACCCATTCGCCTGGCTCGTTTTCAGTTTGAAATAGATCGGTTGTGGGAATTAAAGAATTAGCTATCTCAAACTGTTGTTTGATTGGTGTGGTATCCACCCAACTTTCTCCTGGGTCTACACGGAGGGCGTGATCCTGAGTTTTTGAAGTGAAATATTTTTCCTGGATCGGATCGAAGTAAGAAAATAAAATAGCTGGAATATTAATCAAACCCGCTTTCAGAGGCGTGAGAATATATTCAAAATGCTGTTTGCCTTCGTACATTGTGATTTCATTGCCTTCGAAAGAAAAAGCGGGTGGTCCAATCTTGAAATTACTATCAGAGTTAAGAATAGGTGCGGGCATTGCTGAGAAATTACCCGTACCTTCGATTTCGAATATTAATCGAACTGGGTCTCCTAAAGAGACTCGATCAGAGTTTGAAATAGACCGACAGGAAAATGTTCCGATAGCACCCTGGAAGGAGCCGGGGCGGTCAAGCATCGGCAATGCTTTTACTTCAATGTTAATCAAGTCAGATTTGACTGTTAGAGATTCCTCTCGTCCAAATCCAAAAAATGGATCATTGAAAAACGGACTCGCAAATGGAGAATTACCCCGGGATTTTACTCGTACTCGGATCGAGGTGTTAAATTGAATTGTATGCTGCCCTGCAATTGCAGCAGTTAAACCAGTTGGCCATGAGAACACGGTGTAGGTTTTATCAAATTTTGTTTGATTCCTTTTTTCTTGTGGTTGGCGAAGCTCGGTGAGGGAGAAAGCATCGCCGTCTTTCTGAGGAGGTCTTTCAATTCGGCTAACCGGTAATCGATCCCATATAAAAAGGTTCAAAAGCCCTGAAACAGTCTCACCTTCAAAAAGAAACTCTCTTGGCTTAACATATTCAATGAAGCTCGCTTGGCGTAGGTCCTGTGTTTGTTTGCCCTCTATTTCTTCTCTTATTTTATCTTGTTGATTGGCAGCAACTACTTGGATAGAGCAGGCAGGAACTTGCAAATTATTTGAACCTACTTTGATTGCCCATTGTGGTATTGTTAGGGTTCCAAGCTTTTTGGGTTTTACCTGAAAACTCATTTCCAACCTTACGGAGGGGACTCCATTGATGAAACTTGCGGATCGAAAAGTTTGTGGTGAATTTGAAATAGAAAGCCCAGGGATTTGAGGAAGAGAACCTTGTGGGTTTTCCTGACTTCCATAAATCACAATTTTGTAAACAGAATTATTTGCAATTGTTATAGATGGTGGTTGAAAACTTGACTCTACCCGTAATTTTTGACCATTAATATCCTTTAAAATTAAAAGAAGACAGGTCGAAATAAAAAAAACTGTCCAAGTCTTACATGGGAAATATAAATAAGCTTTTTTGAAGTGTGCCCCCATTGACCTAATAGTCCCTTCCTGTTGTTATTGCTTGAACTGCTTCAACATCTTGTTCCAATGGTTCACTTTTTGATTCCATCTCTTGAAGTAACCTCTCATAAAGTGCATTGATTTCTTCAGGTATGTCATCATTGGAATCACCTTCTTTTTCTTCATTCTCTTGTGGTTCTGACGGGGGCGGTTGATTTTGTGGATCCGATGAATTTTGATCTTCTTGACTATTATCCTGAATCCCAAAGTCTAAATTTTCAGAAGTGGATTCAAAGTCAACCCATGCAAGGTAAGCTTTTTTTTCATCAATAGGAAAAGTAATATTGGCGTCTGGGTTTTGAGGTTGTACACAAACGGAATATTGACCTGGAGGGACAGGGTGAGCAAAGGATCCATCTTTCTTTGGTTCGAAAGAGGTTTCATTTTGATCGGGTTTAAAATTTCCATTTTGATCTAAAAATAATTTGGCCGATGAAAAACCTTTATCTTCAGAATCTTTCTGCCCATTTCCATTTTCGTCTTTCCACAGATTTCCTCTAAGTGTCGGGGCAGCCCGATAGGGCAGTGCTATTAATTTTTCACCCGGTTTGTTTAAGTTGAGGAAATAATTTTTGACTAAGTCTTGATTTTTAGGCGGAGGAGGAGGAGGTAGCATAGGGATTAAAAAGGTGCTTTTTGATTGATTGGAGTCTATGAGTTTTGAACCTATACGCAGAGATGTGGGATATTGATCTGAGATCCATTCAAATGAGAAAATTCCTTCTTCATTACTTTCTACAGCAGGCTCATTAGTTTTATTATGTTCACCATTTCCATCTTTATCCCAAAATATATAGCCCTTCAGATCGGGTTCGTTCTTTTGTGGTTTACCGTCTCCATTCAAATCGCGCCAAATTTTTCCTGATATTTCACAAATTAAAGTGTTAATCCGGCCTTTGATTTGTTGATTAAGTGAGGCAAGATTTTGAGCGGCTTTTTTATTCCCATCAATCTGCGATGACGAGATATAATGCTGCTTTGATTGCTCCCATGCTCTTCTCGCTTGCATCACATTACGTTGATCAAGGAATTGATTAGCTTTTTTATAAAATATATTCCCCAAAGCATTAAGTGCTTTGGCTTGAAGAGAAGGAGTATCAAGGTTGGCATCTAATGCCTTTTGCAAAGAATCTTCAGATTTTATTAATAAGCCTGCTTCTAAATAAGCTAATCCAGCATTCAGAAATAATCGCGGATCAACTCTTTGTTTGTGCATAGTATTTGCATTGATTTCAGCGTCAAAAAAATGGGCAGCTTGCTCGGGTTTACCTGCCTCCAATGCTTCTTCTGCACGCATTATGTTATCTTGCTGAAAACATCCAGAAAAAAAGCAAAGCAAGATTGCAATACAAGAATTTGCTGAAATTAAGAGTTTTTTCGAGTCATTGGAAGTAAGCATCTCTAAGCATAGAAGAAAAAAACCTATAATAATGAGCGATTGGTAACGATCAATAGGCAACTCGGTGGATAACTGTTCACGCTTTTTTTGCTGACCTATATTTTGTAATAGACCTAATACTTTAGCTAAACCTTCCCCAGTTGGTCCTAATGAAAAATAACTACCGTTAGTTGCTTCTGCAATAGCTTTCAGCGATGCAGTATCCATTTTGCTGATAACAGTATTTCCCTGAGGGTCGCGAAGAAAGTTTCTAGGAGTTTGCCCGATTGGATCCATTGGGATCCGAGCCCCTTCTTTGGCTCCAATCCCGATTGTGTAGATCTTTACGCCATTCTTGGCAGCTTCTTTTGCCTGTTTAAGTCCTTTGCCTTCTAAATCTTCACCATCTGAGAGTAAAATAAGAAAACGATCGGTATCATCTTTAGAAAATGAATGAATCGCTTCTTCAATTGGCCGAGATAAATCAGTCCCGTGCTTTTTTATAATTCCTACCTCTAAATCATTTAATGTTTTTATAAAAGCTTGATGATCAAGTGTAAGAGGGCATTGAAGGAAAGCAGATCCAGAAAAAGCAATTAAACCTAGTCTGTCTCCTGATACTCGATCTAAAAGATTGGATATACTGAGTTTTACTCTTCCCAGGCGATTCGGCTTAACATCCCTTGCGAGCATACTTTTTGAGACATCCAATGCAATTAGGATGTCGATTCCAGTGGGATGTGATTTTCTTTTCTCTACTCCCCATTGTGGCCTAGCAAGACCAAGGAATAGAAAAAAGCATGCAAGTAAGATAAGCCCGAATTTAATAATTTGCTGCTTAGGTGACCAACCAGGTATTAATTTAGGTAGCAACTCAGTGGAGGTAAGAAGTTTTATCCTTTTAATTTTAATCTGCTGGCTCCACCGATAAAGAAAGCAAATGAGCAGTAGGAAGAACAATCCTAAATATATAATTTTTTGATCCGCAAAGAGACTCATGGTATACGAAGAAAAACAGTTCTAGATAACAAAATTTCTAAAAGGAGAAACAAGATACTTAATCCAAGTGTCCATTGAAAGAGCTCATCAAATAGAGCATTAATATTTAATTCAACTTCAGTTTTTTCGAGTCGATCAATTTCGTCATAAATTGAAGCAAGTTCACTCTTGTTAGTTGCTTCGTAAAAACGGGCATTTGTCTTTGTGGATATTTTTCTAAGAATTTCTTTATCTACAGGATAATCGGCAACTTGAACAACAGGTTTACCATTTTGATACCTCATTAAGTCCCGAGTACGTTGGTCAAACAAGTATGTTCTCGTTCTACTCGCACTGCCAATAGCAATTGTGTAAATACTGATATTATCATCTTTTGCACCCTCAGCATAAATTAAAGGACTGTGGGGAGGAGGAGGTTCATCTTTTCCATCGGTTAATAAAATCAAAACTTTTGATTTTGATTCGAGAGTCCTAAGTCGATTGATGCCTTCAGCCAAAGCCGATCCAATATTAGTACCAGTTTGATGAGTTAAACCAACTCTTAATCGATCGATATTTTTTTCTAGATGTTCACTGTCTAATGTGAGAGCACTAACTAGGTACGGATCAACCGAAAAGGCGACGAGTCCTATTCGATCATGTTTTCTTTTGGATACAAAATCTTTGATAACTTCTTTTACGACATCTAATCGAGTCACTTCATTTTCTTGATTTGCACTCATGTCTAGTGCAAGCATAGATGCGGAAAGATCTATCGCTAAAACAATATCAACTCCACTTGAGACAAGCGAGCTAGTACTTTTGTCGAACTGTGGTCTAGAGAGAGTAAGTGTCAGGCAAGACAGGCATCCGATTCTAAGCAACTTAGAAAGTACTTGGGAATAATCAGAAGTTTTAGGTCCACTTGCTTTAATTCTTGAAAGTGTAGCAAACAATAGTGATGAACTTTTTCGCTTTGTTTGAATTTGTGCCCAAAAAACTAGTGGAATTAATAGTAGCAATAAAAGCCAAAAAGGTTCTGCTAGTCTGATTTTTTCCCACTCCTCTAAATATTCCATTAATCTATGATTTTAAGAGACGGGAATGTTTTCTTTTTCCACTAGTTTTACGTGAGTATCCTTAACAAAATGAAGAGCTGTATTAAGTAGAAGTTTCATTTGACCATCATCAGTTTTTTCGTTTGAATATTTGATCTGGTCTCCTTGGTCGATGAATTCTTGAAGTATTTTATCATATCGATTCCTAAAAAAAGTATGTGATGCAATTTCTTTCATAAATTCCTCGCCAGTTAATTCCATAGCAGGAACTTTAAAAACTCGTTGCACATAAATTCTTAAAATTTCAGAAAGGCGAAATACAAATGGTTTTGGGCTAAGTGGCGGGTTTTGGGATTGAAGACTTTCAATTCCCTGTAAGGCGTCTTCATAAGGGTCTGAAGGCTCTGGTTCTTTATGATTGAGTTCAACTTGTTTTCTTTTTTTCAATCCAATAAAAATAAGTGCCAAAACTAGGAAAAACAAAGAGGCGATCGAAATTAATAATAAATTCTCTTCGATTAATTGACTGACTGATTTAAAGATTGGAATAGGGACGTCCTTTTCACGGTTTTGGTCTAGTAAATAACCTTTGCTTAAAAGAAGATTAAAAAAATTCATAATCATCTTCCTCTTCTATTAACCCGAGTATGGAAAAATTCCTGGAGTGCTTTTGCATAATCAGATGTTGTGGAAAATTCAAAATTGTCGATCCCTCTTCTTCTTAACTGGCGAATAAACGACTCTTGTGTCTCTTGCGTGTAAGATTGATATTGCTTACGGAATTTTTCTTCAGATGTATTAATTGTAATTGTCTCACCTGATTCGGCGTCTTCAAAAAGAACTCTACCTACAGCGGGTAGCTCCCTTTCCTTTAAATCGTGCACTTGGCAGCAAACTAGGTCGTGCTTTTTACGAGTTGTTGAAAGCTCTTTAAGGAAGAGGTCTTCGATGGATTCTTCTTCCGAGTCATATTCTGGAATTATAAAATCTGACATCAGAAAAACCACTGCTCTCCTTCGCATGACTCGATTTAGAAAGCGCAAACCTTCATTTATGTCGGTTCCATTTCCCAAATTTTGATGAAAGAGAATTTCACGGAGAATCCGAAGGACATGTTTTTGACCTTTTGCAGGTGGTAAGTACTTTTCAACTTGATCAGAGAAAAGGAGTAATCCAACCTTGTCTCCATTTCGGTTGGCAGAAAATGCTAAAAGAGCACCGAGCTCTGCAAGTTTATCCCGCTTGCTCCTGTTATTGGAACCCCACTGCGTACTTTTACTGATATCAATTGCCAGAAGAATAGTTAATTCTCGTTCTTCACGATATTGTTTGACAAAAGGAAAGCCCATTTTAGCGGTTACATTCCAATCAATAGAACGAACTTCGTCACCTGGTTGATATTCTCTAACCTCTTCAAAGTCGATGCCCTGTCCCTTAAATGCACTGTGGTAGGAACCTGCTAATGCCTCAGAAACTAGACGGTTAGATCTAATTTCTATTTGCCTGACCTTACGAAGAATTTCTCGGGTAAACTCCTGATCGGGTTCATCCATGATGTCCAAAATTAGGTTAAATAAGATAGAAAAAGATCAAGGAACAGGCACTGTTTCAAAAATCTTTTTTATAATATCGTCACTTGACACATTTTCTGCTTCCGCCTCATAACTGACTATTACCCTGTGCCTAAGCACATCTAAGCCGATATCCTTAATATCTTGGGGAGTTACAAAACTGCGACCTTGCATAAAAGCGGTCGCTTTCGAGGCTAGGGCAAGACTGATGGTCGCGCGGGGAGACGCACCAAATCGAATGAATGCACTTAATTCTGACGCACCATACTTTTCTGGATTACGCGTAGAGAGGACGACATCAACCAAATATCCTTTTAATTTCTCGTCTAAATATATGCTATCAATTAGCGCCCTAGATCTAAAAATCGTTTCAGCATCAACAACTGGATTGACTTGATGTTCCACGCTCACATTAGCATTTGAGTCGAGGATCTTTAGCTCTTCCTCTCTGTCAGGGTAATCAACAAGTAATTTAAGCATGAAACGATCCATTTGAGCTTCGGGTAAAGGGTAAGTTCCTTCTTGATCTATTGGATTTTCCGTAGCAAGAACAAGAAAAGGCTTGGGAAGCATAAAAGTCTCATCTCCTATGGTTACCTGTCTTTCCTGCATTCCTTCGAGTAGTGCACTTTGGACTTTTGCCGGTGCTCGATTAATTTCATCTGCCAAAAGTAGATTTGTAAAAATAGGCCCTTTTTTGGTAGTAAATTCCCCTTTGTTTGGACTATAAATAAGAGTGCCCACTACATCGGCTGGTAAAAGGTCAGGGGTGAATTGGATTCTTTTGAATTCAGCTTTCATGCACTGAGCTAATGTTTTGACCGCTAAAGTTTTGGCTAATCCAGGTACGCCTTCAAGGAGAACATGACCGTTTGCAAGAAGGCCAATGATCAATCGATCTACAAGGTACTTCTGACCGACAATGACTTTTCCCATTTCTTGCTTGAGTAGCTCTACCCATGATCCTTCACTTCTTATGCGTTCTTGATCTTCAGGGGCGGGAGGTCGTACGATATTTTCAGGTTGATTGATAGTCATAATTGGAGAATATTCTTAATAAAGCGTCAGAACTTGATTATTTTGTCCAAACTAATTAGCCCTAAACTACAAACTTATTTGATTTCCTTCTTAAGATTGGAAAAAAAATTTACTCTAACTGACTTGTCAAACTTATCAACTAATATCACTTCCTATGTTTAAACTAAGTAAAGAATCGAAAATAACTTTCACCGCCTTACTTATAATTCCCCTTATTTGGATCATTGTTAATCATTTTGGCTTGATTGATAGTTGGAAAACTAAATCTCTCGATTTGAGATTAAGTTCAACTTATCTGCCGGGTGCTCGAGGTGAAATTTCCCACCAGGCTGGTTCAAAGGAGGAAATTATGGTCGAGGATAATAAAAGTATCCCCAAGATTCCTAAAGTTGTCTATGTCAACTTCGATGCTAATACCTTAGCCATGGATGATGTAGGGGAGAGGCCATGGGATCGTGCCTTCTTTAGGGATATGTCAATGGCTTTAATGACTAAAGGGAAAGCCCGTGTGTTAGCTTTTGACTTTGGTTTTACACCAAAAAGTGTTTCCAAAATGGTTCCACTTGCAAATTCTTTCCGAAGCGATGCTGCGATGGGAGAATTAATTAAAGCATACCCTAATCAAGTGGTACTTGGGTGTTTATATTCTGGAGTACCTACTCCATTTGTTAAAACAACAGGGGCAAGTGCCTTCCCTCCTCTTTTTAAAGATGGATATTCTTTCGAATCTGCGCAAAAGGACGGGAAATATAATTACCCGGAATCTCCGACCTATCCTTTGCAAAATTTTCTTAACGGTCATTATCTTGGAAGGATAGGCTCTTTTACAGTCCCTCCTTTTCGTGCAACTGACAATGTTCCAAGATGGGTGCCTCTATGGTTTCCTGGTGGAGGTAAAGCACATGCTTACAACTTACTCGGAGGCAAGCAGAGTAAATTACCTTTCGAAATGGCTGTGGAGAACAGTGACGAAATTGAAAAACTTCGTGAAGGATTAAATAGACTTAAAGCTCAGAGAGAAAAATTGACTACTAAAATTGGTGCATTAGGAGCTGAAATTTCGGAAAATACTCAAAGTAAACTGCTAATTGAAACAGAATATGAAAACCTTTCTCGTGAATCGTCTGATTACAAATC
>CAYLIJ010000062.1:1518-13730 GCA_964383925.1 uncultured Puniceicoccaceae bacterium | reverse complement strand
GAAGTAGCCCGGTGGTGTAATGGTAGCACAGGAGTTTTTGGTACTCTCAGTCGGGGTTCGAATCCCTGCCGGGCTGCCATTCTTTCCTTTTAAATTATTAGTGTACTGATTGTCCTAATTATAGAATTATCGCTCTTATTCCCCAGGTAACGGAGGGAGGTCAAAAGGATTAAATGTAGGCGGTGGCGGAGGTGGGGGTGGTATGTTGTCAAAATTACTATCCGCCGGAGAATCTAGATTTGAAGGAGTATTAAATACATCGCCAAGGGGAATATCTGTTGAATTATTATTTTTTGATTCGCTGTCTTCAGATGCAAATGGATCGAAGGGAGCATTTTCTACCTGAGGAATCGACTCCGTTCCAGGGAGGTCAAAAGGATTCACATTTACAGGTGGTGGAGGAGGGGGCGGAACCGCTTTTTCTTCTTCGAAAAAATCAGGTGTTTGAGGTAAAGGCTTGTCTTCAAAAGGATTAAAGGAGGGAGGTGGAGGTGGAGGTGAATCACTTGGAAACGAAACTTCAGGCTGAATGGTTTGTGCAGGCTTGCCCTCAAATGGGTTAAAAGACGGTGGTGGGGGCGGAGATATGGGAACTTCCAAAGCAGGTGGCTGAATTGAGTTAACCTTTGGCTTTAAAGGTTCGTCTTCGAAAGGATTGAAGGACGGGGAATTAGGTGGAGAAGTTTTTAATTCTTTTGTTATCCCTTTTGGGAGTGAAGGAGTCGGAGGAGCATGAGGAACCTCAAATTCAGGAAACTTGATTGAATTCGAACTTTCCTTAGGCGGAATGCTCGGAGGAGGAAGAGGAGCTGCAAATTGCTCAGGATTTTCTAATACAGGTTCGTTCACTGGAATTGGGCTTGGTTTGCTTTGTGGTTCTTTTTTATCAACACTAACATTAGCAGGTGGAGCAAACACACCCTGATTCGAAGGATTTAGGGCTGGAATTGTAGGAGAAGGAGCGGGATCTTCTACTTTCACATCAGGAGCAGAGATTTTTTCTCCGGTTAATAAATTTTGTGTTGGAGTGCCATCTACAAATCTAATTTCTGAAATTTTGTTTCCACTAGAGTCCCATTCAGTACAAATTCCGTGTTCTAGATTTTTTTTGAAATTATAATCGAATTGTTGCTGTCCATTAGTAAACCAACCTTGAGAATTTCCTTCCATCATATCCTCTTCAAAAAGAGCAGTTAATCTTTTTTGCCCATCTTCATACCAAATCGTTCTTTTCCCGTGTTGTTTATCCTTTTGGTAAAAAAGACCAAGCTTTCTTTGACCATTAGGATACCATTCAGACGATGGTCCTTCTCTAAGTCCGTGACGGTATATTGTAGAAGATTTTTCAATACCATCCGTATACCATTCAAGAACCTCTCCATGAGGCTTGTCATTTTTCATTTGAACTTCAAGAATTTTTGCCCCATTGGGGTGCCATTCACTTTTGGGACCGTTAAGCTCTCCGTTTTGGTAAGTTTCTTGGCGGAGAAGATCACCCGTTATTCTGTATTCTTCAGCATTGCCATTTTTGATTCCATTTTTGTATTCAATAATTCTTCTTTTCCGCCCATTATAAAAATACTCAGTAGTAATGCCGTCTTTTTTACCTTCTTTCCATTGCGAAACTGATTTAGTTGGACTTTGTTCAAAAGTTTCAATTGCTTCACCTGAAAAAGGCTTACTAGATTTTGAGAGATTTCCGTCGTTCCCAGTCAGTCTTACAATTCCTTTGTCATCTAGGTCTAACCAGTGCAACATTACTGTCTTGTCTCTACTTGGACTCGTCTTCGAAGTTGGATTTGATTGAATACAAGATGAAAAAAGGCATACAAGTAAACTAGCGAAAAAAGAGAATATAATCTTGTTCATCATTCTTTTTAATGCCGATGCTTAAACTTTCTTGCAAGTATTTTTACCACAGATGTTTATAATTAATGTATCCCTTAAAGATTTTCTACAGATTATTGGATGTCAATCTTCTTCAGAATGATTAAAAAAATCTTCCAAGTCCCTTCTTTGTTTTTTGGTTGGTCTTCCTTTAATTGACGATGAAAAGTTAATATTTTTTCTATTTTGGTTATACTCTTTTTCTTTTTCATGCTCTTCATTGGGAGTGCAATCCTCAATATAATCCTCTAACTTACTTGCCCCTACTCTTCGATTAAGGAGATGAACAACTTTGATGGATTTAAAATGTGAAGGTTTTTTGATTTTAATCAAATCATCCACTCGAACTTCCCTTGATGCTTTTGCCGTAGTGTTATTTACCATAATCCAATTTCGCTTACATGCATCAGTGGAGAGCGATCGAGTTTTATATTGGCGAGTAGCCCATAAAAATCGATCTAAACGAACTTTATCCATACGCAGTCTTTAAATTAGTTTTTCTTCGACAGTCTAATTTCGATAGAGATATTTAAGTTTTCACTAGTTGTAATTTGGATTCCTCCTTTATTGCCGGTGTCTAGCTCGACATTTTTCACTTTCTCAGGGGTAATGCCGTTCTTGGCTAAAACATAAGGAAGGAAGTTTATAATTTCAGGTGAGAACTGGGTGAAGTCAGGTATAACAAAATCTCTTTTTGAAAGCTCGAGCCCCTTAAGAATAAGGCGAAATCTATCTTGGTTGCCTAATTCAAGACCGTGAGCAATTTTATTTAATGTATTACAACCGGCTGTACGGATTCCATTTTCTAAGTCGTTCACAATCGATGTGGAGACACCACTGATTGAGGCAAGTTCGGGTTGGGTAAGATTTACCTTCTTACGAAAAGCCTTTAGCATTTTACCAAGTTTTAGAATTTTACTTTTTTCATCAACCATTTTAGATGGCAGTATTTATTCGAGGATAATCAGGGTTTGTCAACTGAGCATATTCTTTTCATTTAAAATCAATCCCTTTCAATAACTTTGGCACGAAAAAGAAGTGATTGATTATTTTCAAAAGAAATATTGGTGTCGACGGGATTAAGCTGAAGTAAGAATTCTTTTTGTTCTACAGACGGCAAAACACTATCAAATGTATCTTCTTTAGTTGAGGTCGGGGGTATAGTGTTGATCTTTTTTCCTTTTTCTTCATCGCTAAATTGGCCAAATTTTCGGAATGATTCGACCCAGGGTTCAATGAGTTTTTTATTCTGATAAGCAAAAATACTTAGAGCCCCAATTATTATAATTATAGATGCATAAAGTATCCACATACCTTTTTCTCGAGCTGGAGGCTTTTCTGGTCTTGGTCCTTGTATACTTTCATCCCACTCGCTCCATTCTTTTCTTTTTTTCCTCACTTCTATCATTGAGCCTGTTATAATAGCTAATTCGTATAAAATATAGAGGGGGATAGTCAAAATACATAGGCTAACTGGGTCGCCACCAGGAGTAATCAAAGCAGCTGAAACCATTAATATAACTAGCACTAATCGTCGATTCGCTCGTAATTTTGTTACATTTAAAATCCCAATCTTTATTAACAAAATAAGGACAAGTGGAAATTGGAACGCGATACCAACCGCAAAAGTCATCCAAATAATGGTGCTGTAATAATTTCCTGCTTCGGGCCTGTATACATCCAAGCCCAGAACATTAAACGAAAATTCTATGGTAAATGCTAAGGAATAGGGCAAAATAAAGAAATAAGTCATAGACGCCCCGGCAATAAACAAAAAAGTGGCTGCGATGCATCCGGGAAAAAATACTTTTTTCTCATCTCTAGTTAGACCAGGTACAACAAAGGAACCAACGAAGTAAAGAATCAGTGGAAGCGAGATACCAATACCACCTAGGAAGCAGATTTTCATAGCAATAAAAATTGGAGAGTAGGAGCGAATAACTTGAAGGAGGTTTCTGTTTTGCCCATTTGAAAAATGAGTTAGAATTCTTGTGCGATGATGAGGGTCGCTAATGCCCCATTCAATTAGTCCATCTTCTCTTGCATTCCTTAGCATTCCGAGGTCAACCTCCTTCCTGTGTAGCGGTTCAATGTACTCCTCCAGTCCTATGGTCTGAAGATCAATATCAATCACGCCAAAATCTTCAACCGCACTAATCAGGGGCATTTGTAGTAATTTAACTGAGTCCTGCATGAAAATTGCAACGCCCGCACAACCGAAAAGAAAGGCAAGGACAGCCTTTAGGATAACCCACCTTAGTTCTTCGAGATGTTCGAGGAAGTGCATTTCATCGGTGTTGCCTTGAGACTCTTTCTTTTTTCCTTTCAAAATACCAGTTATGCCTTCGTCTTTAAATCGTTCGCCAAAGGTTTTGGGTTTGTTGGAATTATTACTCATCGTGAAAACTAAAAATGGAATTAATTAAAAATTAAATAGAAAGGATTTAATAATGGCATCATTTTTTTTCTAGTCCACGGTAAAGCTTACTCTTTTCTTAGTTTGAAATAGAAAGAAAAGACATACATTGACAAAGACTGTAAAAAATAGGATAAAACTCGTTCAAAAATTTTATCACTAGGGTTATAATATTGTTACAACTTTTCGTCGATAATTTATCTCAGATGCTAACCAAACATTTATTCAAATGGCACAAAAAAAGAAGTCAAAACCAGCTAAATCCAAATCATCCACCCAATCGTCTTCCTCTGCGAAGTCGAAAGCATTAAAAGCAAAAAGTCATAAATATGTTTATGACTTTGGTAATAAGACTGATGGAGATGCCAAACAACGTGAATTATTGGGAGGAAAGGGGGCCAACCTTGCGGAGATGGCAAAAATTGGATTACCAGTCCCACCAGGCTTCACAGTTACAACCGAGGTGTGTACTTATTTTTACAAAAATAAAAAATCTTACCCAAAAGTTTTAGACGAGCAAATGAGATCGTCAGTTGCTTTAATGGAGAAACAACTTGGGCAAAAGTTAGGCGATTTAAAAAAGCCAATGCTTTTATCAGTTAGGTCTGGTGCCAGAGACTCTATGCCAGGCATGATGGATACTATTTTGAATCTTGGATTGAACGACAACACTGTGGAGGCGCTTGCTGAGGCTTCAGGTAATCCGCGTTTTGCTTGGGATTGTTATCGTCGTTTTATTCAAATGTACGGAGATGTGGTTATGGGAGTACAAAAACTTCCAAGCGAAGATCACGATCCTTTCGAAGCGTTGATTGAAGATTTTAAAAAAGAAATTTTCCCGAATGCAAAAGGTGAAGTAGATGACTCTCGTATAACCGCTAATCAAATGAAGGAGTTGGTTGCTCGATTTAAAAATTTGGTCAAGAAAAGATCGGGTTCTGACTTCCCCACTTGCCCATGGGAGCAATTAGAGGGTTCGATGGGTGCTGTTTTTAGTTCTTGGATGAATGATCGTGCGTCAGTTTATCGTCGCAAGTATGGAATTCCAGCGGAATGGGGAACTGCTGTTAATGTTCAGGCAATGGTCTTTGGTAACACTGGAAAGAAGTCAGGTTCAGGAGTTGGTTTTACTCGTGATCCTGCTTCTGGAGAGAAGGTACTTTACGGAGAATTTCTTACTGATGCACAGGGAGAAGATGTTGTTGCTGGAGTACGAACCCCTCAGCCTGTGGCTAAGCTTAAAAAAGTGCTTCCTAAGCCATTCAAAGAACTTGTTTTAGTTCAGAAAAAATTAGAAAAGCATTTTAAGGATATGCAGGACTTCGAGTTCACTATTGAAAATGAGAAGTTGTATATGCTTCAAACTCGCAATGGCAAACGTACAGGCCTGGCCGCAGTTCGTATAGCTATAGAGATGGTGAAAGAGCGATTAATTGATTGGAAAACTGCGATTAAGCGAGTTCCCGCCGATCAACTTGATCAAGTTCTAGCACCAGTATTCGACGAAGCTGCTCAAAAAGCAGCGAATCGTTTATGTAAAGGTTTACCTGCTGGACCCGGAGCTGCATCTGGTAAAATTTGCTTAAATGCAGAAAGAGCAGTGGAGGCGGCTAAAAAAGGAAATGTTTTGCTCGTTCGTCAAGAAACATCACCTGAAGATCTTCGAGGAATGATTGCAGCTGAAGGAATTTTAACTGCACGTGGAGGAGTTTCTTCTCACGCCGCTTTAGTGGCCCGTCAAATGGGTAAAGTTTGCGTATGTGGAGCCGCAGATCTTGATGTAGATTATCAAAACCGTTCAGTTAAAGTGGGTGGCAAAACTTTTAAAGAGGGAGATTACATGTCGATCAACGGTACAACTGGTGAAGTTTTTGCTGGCGAACTGAAGACCGCCCCTTCTGAAATCATTCAAGTTCTGATTGAAAAGAAATTAGATCCTAAGAAAAGTCGAGCATTTCAAAACTTTTCCCAATTGATGAAGTGGTGCGGAGAGGCAACCCGAATGACTGTCCGGACTAATGCAGATTCTCCAGCTCAGGTTGCAAATGCAGTTGCTTTCGGCGCTACCGGAATTGGGCTTTGTCGAACTGAGCACATGTTCTTTGAAGGAAATCGCATTGATGCGATGCGTGAAATGATTTTAGCCGAGGATGAGCTGACCCGTAGAAAAGCACTCAAGAAATTACTGCCGTACCAAAGGCGTGATTTTCACGGTATCTTCAAAGCACTTGAAGGAAAACCAGCGACTATCAGATTACTTGATCCACCTTTACATGAATTTCTGCCTCACGATCAGTCGGCACAAAGAGATTTAGCCAAAAAGCTAGGAGTCTCTTTAGCTTCAATTAAAAAACGTGTTGAAGATTTGCATGAATTTAATCCAATGCTTGGACATCGTGGTTGTCGTCTTGGTATTTCCTACTCTGAAGTGACTGAGATGCAGGCACAGGCAATTTTCGAGGCAGCTATTCTTGCTAAGAAGAGCGGTATTGAGGTGAACCCTGAACTTATGGTTCCACTCGTTGCATTTCCTCGGGAACTTGAACTTCAAGTTGAAGTAATTCATGCAACAGCGAAAAAAGTTTTTGAAGCCAAGGGTGAAAAAGTTAAATATCTTGTTGGAACGATGATTGAAATACCAAGGGCTGCTTTGGTTGCTGATGAAATTGCTAAGACCGCTCAATTTTTCAGTTTTGGAACTAATGATTTAACTCAAACCACAATGGGTATGAGTCGTGATGATTCTGGCAGCTTCCTACCAAATTATACTGAATTAGACATCCTAGATGCTAATCCATTTGCAAGCGTTGATCAAAGTGGTGTTGGCCAATTGATGGAAATCGCAGTCAAAAAAGGAAAGTCTTCACGGCGCGGTATCAAACTTGGTATTTGTGGCGAACATGGAGGAGATCCTAAAAGTGTGGAATTCTGCCACAAGATAGGATTGAACTATGTGAGTTGTTCGCCATTTCGAGTACCAACAGCCAGACTTGCGGCGGCACAAGCGGCAGTATCTTAATTCTTTGCTTTTGAATAAAAATTCTTTAAAGGGATCGGGCATTTGCTCGATCCCTTTCTCTTTGAATTACTGCATTTAGAATTTGCATGTTTGAAGTTAAGGAGAAGCCAAGGAAGGTAGAGAGAGCCTTTTTGGTTTCTGTTATTACCCGAAAAGATGAAGAGGGTAGTGCTTCTTCCCTAATTGGTGAATTATCAGAACTAGTTGAAAATCTTTCCATTAAAGTTGTCGCTAAGTCCATCGTGCGTATTCGTAAGACTTTACCCGGCCACATTCTTGGTAAAGGTAAATGCGAAGAAATTCACCAACAAGTAAAAGACTTAAGATGTGATGTAATTATTTTCGATAATGAAATCACTCCTGGTCAGCAAAGAAATTGGGAAGAATTAACCAAGGTTCTTGTAATCGACCGTCATGAGGTAATTTTAGATGTATTTGCAAGCCGAGCTCAAACTAAAGAAGCGGTATTACAAGTGAGCCTTGCACGACTTGAATACTCGCTCCCTCGTTTACGCAGAGCGTGGACTCACCTCGATAGGCAGAGAGGTGGAGGGGTAACACAAAGAGGCGATGGTGAGGCACAGATAGAGTTGGACCAACGAATGCTTAGAGATAAAATCTCGTCGACTAAGAAAGAGATTTTACAGGTATCTAGTCGTCGTTCTACTAGCCGTAAGAGAAGACAACGGATACCATTAGCCACCCTTGCAATAGTCGGATATACAAATGCGGGTAAATCAACCCTGTTAAATCGAATCACGGGTTCTAGCGTTTTATCAGTCGATAAATTATTTGCTACATTAGATCCGACTAGTCGCAAGGTTAAATTGCCCGGAGGTAGAACTATCATATTAACTGATACGGTCGGCTTTATTCGTAAACTTCCCCATCGATTGATTGATGCATTTAAAGCAACATTAGAAGAAGCACTGGTCGCTAATTTACTTTTACATGTTGTTGATTTTTCGTGTTCTGAATTTGAAGACCATTTGAATACTACTGAAGATGTACTTAAAGAACTTGGTGCAGAAGATAAGGAAATTCTTACCGTGTACAATAAGATCGATCAAGGTGACCATGTGATGACAATGGTTAAAGCTCGCTTGTTAACTCCTGACTGTGTCTTCGTAAGTTGTAAAACTGGAGAGGGAATCAAAGAACTACTTAAGATTATTGAAGAGAAATTAAACCGTTCTGTAGAAACCACTCAATATTTAATTCCCCATCACCGGTACGACCTTATTGCTAAACTACGTGACCAAGGATGTATTTGTACTGAAGAAATAGGAGAAGTCGGATTTCAAATTGAAGCGACTCCAAGGGGTAAACTGGCAAGTTTATTAATTGAATTTATTCTTTAATTTAAAAGAATAAATTAATTCTTTTTACTTCGTTGGAAGTCTACTAAAGTCACAAGAAACATATTAGCAGCTATCCAAAAAACTCCTGTGATGCAAAATGATGTCATGAACGCAACAATGTTGACGACTGTTTCATTTTCAGATGGAACATGATGCCTTAGAACAAACCACCCCATAAATACAAAGAAAATAATCGACAAAAAAACAACTACAATTTTTCCTCTTTTGGAAACAAGGGGTACATCTTCTTTTTCATCTAACATTCTACATTTATTGAAAATTATTGATGATTGGTCAAACCAATCCGTATCACGAGCTACAATCAATCACGCGCTTTTTAATTTCCGAAATTTCTAAGTCATTTAACACACTTGGCTTAATTCTGTTCAAATGAAGTGAGGGTAGGTGATCAAGTTTTTCTTGAAGTATTAAATTTCTATTCGCACCCACTTCATCAACACGATCAATTGGTGTAAAATGAGGTGCACTCTTGATCGCCTCGGGGCATTCTGAAATTAATTCTTTGATTGCAATAACGGCATCCACAAATCGGTCTAATTCAGCTTTTGTGTAACTTTCTGTCGGTTCAATCATTAATCCAAATACTTCCGGAAAAGCTACCGTAGGAGCGTGGAATCCGAAATCAAGGAAAAGCTTGCCGACCTGAGGGATTGCCTTACTTTTGGGAATACCAACATTTTCAAGATTTAAAAAGTCTTCCTCGCTTAAAGTTAAAATAAATTCATGCATACGAGGGGCACTTTCAGCCTCGCTTGGTAGAGTAGGAAAATAATTTTTTAGTTTACAATAAAGGTAACGCGAAGAAAGAACAGCCACCGCAGACATTCTTGGAACACCTTTATTTCCGAGTCTTAAAAGGTAGGAATATGCCCTTACTTTATGCCCAAAATTACCCCAATTTCTGTGAAACGAACCGATGGTCTTGGATGAGCATTGAGAATAAAATGATCCGTCACGATTTTTATAAATCTGACGACCTGGTAGGAAATCTTTTAGTTTTTCTGACACCGCGACTATGGCATCTCCAGGTCCACCTCCGCCATGTGGAATTGTCCATGTTTTGTGTAAGTTATTATGTACAGCATCCACTCCCAATTTTCCTAAATCAATCAAACCGGCAATTGCATTCATATTAGCTCCATCCATGTATACAAGTCCACCTGCTTTGTGAACCGCCTCAGCAATGCAATGAAATTCTTCCTCAAAAATACCTGATGTGTTTGGATTAGTAATCATAACCCCGCAGAGTCGATCGCCATATTCAATAATTTTTTGACCAAAATCTTTCATGTCAATTGTACCATTTTGACCTGCCTGTAGATAAACGATTCCATCAGAATTTGTGAATCCAGCCATTGCTGCGGTTGCAAAATTAGTACCGTGAGCTGATCTTGGGATGAAAATAACATTTCTATTTAAATCATTGCGCGAGCGATGGTAAGCTTGGAAAAGTTTTAATCCAACAAGTTCTCCCTGAGCACCCGCAACTGGTTGAGTAGTAACTCCAGGAAGACCAGTTATATTTTTAAACCATTCTTGAATTTCAAATAAAATTTCAAGAGGACCTTGGATATCTCTTTCAAGTGCTTGAGGATGCGCTTGGGCAAACCCAGGAAGCGAGGCAGCCCAATCGTTAAGCATCGGGTTATATTTCATGGTGCATGATCCAAGTGGATAGCAACCATCGTCTGGACTTACATTTAAATCAGCTAATTTTTCATAGTACAAAGCGAGTTCATCAAAGGAA
Organism: uncultured Puniceicoccaceae bacterium; assembly: GCA_964383925.1. Taxonomy (GTDB): domain Bacteria; phylum Verrucomicrobiota; class Verrucomicrobiia; order Opitutales; family Seribacteraceae; genus Seribacter. The sequence goes on along the minus strand of CAYLIJ010000062.1, from coordinate 3,279 downwards.
AAACTTGGCATTTCTGCAGTTTTTTCTCTCAGGTATTCTGATTTAATATTCTTTGTTGTATTTACTTGAACAGGTCCTTTATTTTTGGGGAATTCGTCATGGAAAAAAGAAATTAATCTATTAACCGAAGCGTCATCATGAATATCAGAAAATGAAAGCTTAAGAAGGTTATGCTTCTCGTCGGTGGAAATACGATTGGAAGCATCAATTCCAATTTGAAGATTCCTATTTGAGGCTTTTTCAAGCAGTTCGGGTATTGAAGAATTAACTTTTAATAAAAGTTCATTGATCCCGACGGATTCGGGGTACGCAAGGGTGACGCCATGAAGATTCTGGATCGAATTAAGAACTTTTTCCCTGGTATGTTGTGCTTTTTTAATAGACTCGGCTAATCCATTTTCCCCTTTTGCTAAAAGAGATGCCCCAGCTAGTGTAGCAAGAAATGCTTGATTGGAGCATACATTAGATGTCGCTTTTTCTTTTCTAATATGCTGCTCCCTAGTGGACAGAACCATTACAAAACAATCTCTACCATTTATATCCTTAGCTTTTCCAATATATCTACCTGGTGTGGAACGAAGGTCTTTTTTGTTTTTTTCATTATGCCTGCATCCAAATATACCAAGTCCGGGTCCACCAAAATTTGGGGGGATAGCAAGATGTTGGGCTTCTCCAACCATAAAATCAGTACCTTCAACTCCAAAATCGGTGGGTGGCTTTAATCCTCCAGTACCTAAAAGCATTGGGTCAATACAGGCAATGGATCTGATACCATGAGACCGGGCAAAGTTACTTAGTAAATCCACATCTTCTAGCAAACCGAGTGAATTTACTTGAGGGAATGCAAAAGCAGAAATTTCTTTCAGATCTTTTTCACTGAGTTTCTCCAACCAATCATACTGAAGCAGACCGGTTTTAGAATTATAAGGTATGAAGATAAATTTTAATTCCGTTTCTTCAGATAAAGTTTTAATTACTTCAAGTTCAGATTCAAATAGAGACTCAGCTAAAAGAATCTTACCTCCTCGAGGATTGGTACGATAAGCACAGGTTATTGCTTCGTAAATTGCTGAAGACCTATCGTAAAGCGATGTATTTATCGCTTCAAAGCCAGTTAAGGTTGATAAAACACATTGATAAATCCAATGTGTTACAAGAGTGCCTTGACTTCTTTCTGGCTGGTAGGGCGTGTAGGAGGTGCTGAGGGGTCTTAATTTAGAGACGAAATCTACTATTGGGTGACTAGTCCAATGGGGCAGACTATCACCAATAAAAGAATCTTTTAAGTTTGTGCGATCAGCAATGCTAGCAAGTTTGCTAGCTGATTCATTATACTCTTTCTCGTCAGGTAAGTTGATTCCCCCTTTGAAGTGAAGAAAATCTGGAATATGATTGTAAAGCTCTTCAATACTTTCAATTCCAGTGAAATTAAGCATTTCTGCTATATCATTTTCATCAGCAGAAATATAATGCCTCGCGAGTTCTCTAGGGAACTCCGAAGGATCATAATTTAGGGTGAGTGTTGGAGTTTTTTTAACATCCTCCATTTTAGAATTGATAGCTTCCATTTATAACAATTAATGATTCACTCCAAGAGTTGGAATTTTAAAGTTTTAACGTGAATAAATACTATTTGAAAATTTGTTTATTCCAAGGATTGCCAAAACTATTATTGGAGTTTGCCAATAATAGTGAAAAAAAGCCTTTATCAAAATTTAATACAATTCAAATTAATTACAGAACGCTCTGTAAAAAGAAAAT
>CAYLIJ010000062.1:0-1418 GCA_964383925.1 uncultured Puniceicoccaceae bacterium | reverse complement strand
CTAACCATTTTTTATCCTTTATGGCATTACTGGTGCTTATGAAAATAAGTTGGTCTAAATTGGATTGAGATAGAAATTAAAAATTTATTCAACTTTAATACCTTTTTCCCAAAGGATTCTTTCTGTTATCCCGCCGGCTCCATCTATAATTATTTCTTCACCATGGAGTTGGCCTTCGACCAGGTTTACTTCTCCGACTAAAGATCCGATAATATCGAGAATTTGCATTTTTCCAGTGAAAGGTTCTTTAGAACCGGTATAACTAACGGTGTCTATGCCATTAACTAGCTCATTATGAAACTGATCTTCAGCCTCTTCAACAGTTCCAGTCCAAATATTTGATCTATTGGTACTTCGTTGAGCTTTTAAGGCTTGGGGCGGGCGACTAATTGGAGACGGTTGTACTGGAGGAGATGTGAAATTATTTCCTATTGGAACCGTTGAACTTAATTTGGACTTAGAAACTATTTGCTGATTGGCTGGATTTTTTGGCAAAGAAGGATTTTCAAACGACTCATTGAGAGAAGTCGGTGTGTTTGGGTTTATCGCATATGATTCAGTTGAAGAATTAACAACATGACCAGTTTCAGAAACTGAAACTGGTGGAGTTAAATTAGTTTCTTGAGGGATTTGCTGTACAGGCTCTACTGGTAGTGGAATTTCAATATTCTCTAGCACCGGTTTGGCCGCAGATTCTGGAAGGATTGAAGGTTGAGTAATTATTTTTCCATTTCTCCAAACTGCACGAACTATTTTTTTATTGGCATTAGTGAGTGTGCCTTCACCATGTTGCATATCATCGAACCAATCGCCTTCATAAACAGCACCATCTGTTGAATGAAAAATTCCGACCCCATGTCTCTTACCTCTGAGGAAAGACCCCTCGTAATAAGATTCATCTGGCCATCGGTACAAACCTTCTCCAGTTCTGCTGTCTTCAAAATAATCCCCTTTATAAGATTCACCATTACTCCATTTAAAGTATCCGTTTCCATGTCTTGAATCGTTTCGGAAGTCTCCTTCATAAGTCGAACCATCGTGCCAAACATAAATTCCTTTTCCATGTTTTTTACCTTTCTTGTCGATCTCGCCCTGATATGAACCGTCGGAAAAATCAATCGATGTGGTTTTTGTTGAATTGCAGGATACTAACAAAAAAAGGAATGGGATTGGTAGAACTAGGGCAAATTTTTTGATCATGATTATATCCAAGAGAAGGTGAGCATTTCGGGCAAGCGTGTAAATTGAACAGCATAGTTTATGTTAGAAGCAAATTAAGTTGCCACAAGAACATAGATTAATTCATTATTGGTTAACATTTAAATTAATCGGAGAGGTGGCAGAGTGGTCGAATGTGCCCGACTCGAAATCGGGTGTGCCGCAAGGTACCGGGGGTTCGAATCCCTCCCTCTCCGCCA
>CAYLIJ010000061.1:0-13897 GCA_964383925.1 uncultured Puniceicoccaceae bacterium | reverse complement strand
GTTCAATGACCATACCAGATTTTAACGCAACCATTGCCTACGCGCTGGGCATTCCGGTTGATCATGTCCTCTATAGCCCGACCGTTCGTCCTTTTACGGTTGCACACAAAGGCAAGCCCCAACTCGGCCTCCTATCCTAACTCAATAAAGATCATTCCACAACTCATTGATTCTAAATCATGGGCTTCATTATGCCTATTCTTGTTGCAGTTGCCAGCGAATCAAAGAATCGCTATTGAAAAGTACTTTCTATGGATATAATTGATACAAATAAAACTCGAATGGCTCGTCTATCAGCAGGTAATGTCGAGCTTTCGAAGCAAGTGCAGGACCTTGACTGGGATGAACTCATATCAGCCCTAAATGAATGCATCTTACACAAAGATAAACTTGGATTGCCCGAGAATTATGGACCTGCTTCCTATTTTCCTCTCGTACCTGAACACAGTGAGCAAGAAGCTCTTTACTTGCGAGCTTACAAGCATGGGGAAGATCTTATTCAAACAGGAAAAACAGCAGCATTTACAGTAGCGGGAGGTCAAGGCACTCGCCTTGGTTACGATGGGCCCAAGGGAACACTCCCCGTTAGTCCCATCAAAAATAAGCCGCTCTTTCAACTATTTGCTGAACAAATTCGTGGGATATCTGAAAAGTATGAAGTTACCATTCCATGGTACATTATGTGTAGCCCATTGAATTTAGAAGCTACGACCACCCATTTTGAAGAAAACAATTTCTACGGTCTCGAGCAAAAAAACATCAGGTTCTTTGCCCAAGGTGTAATGCCAGCTACTGACTTCGACGGAAACTTGCTTCTTGCCTCTCAGAACAGCCTCGCCCTCTCGCCTAATGGCCATGGCGGTTCCCTTAAAGCTTTGATTGACTCTGGAGCTGTGAAAGACATGGCCAACAGAGGAGTGGAGCATTTATCCTATTTTCAAGTCGATAATCCTTTGGTCAGTGCGATCAACCCGCTTTTTATTGGACTGCATGATCTACAAAAATCTGACATGTCTAGTCGTTCTCTCACTAAAACCGGGCCTTTCGAGAAACTTGGGAATTTTGTATCGATTGGGGACCGGGTTACGATTATTGAATATTCTGATCTACCCGAAGAAAAAGCAGTGGAAAAAGATGATTCAGGTAGGATCAAATATCGAGCCGGAAGCCCTGCTATTCATATTTTACGACGCGACTTCATCGATCAATTTGCCAGTGGAGAAATAAAACTCCCTTACCATCGTGCCGAAAAAAAAGTCGCTTATATCGATGATGAAGGTGAGCTAATCTCCCCCGATCAACCGAACGCCGTAAAGTTCGAAACTTTCGTCTTTGATGCCCTACCTTTTGCCAAAAACCCTTTAATCTTGGAAGCAGACCGTTTGGAAGAATTTTCACCAGTGAAAAATATGACTGGAGTCGACTCATTGGAAAGCTCACAGGCAGACCAAGTAAAACGTGCAAAAAAATGGCTTTTCCTTGCAGGACATAAAACAAAAGAATCATCCACTATAGAAATATGCCCCCGGGCTTTTCCCAACGAAAAAACCCTTCTTGGTTGCGACTTCGAAAAGTACGACCTTAAGGCTGATTCGGTTTACCTAGGCTGAGGAATCTCACATTCCTCCCTACATTATTTTGTTTCGAGTTACTTGAAAATTCCCCACTCGATGAAGTGCTGAAAGCGTTAGATAGCCTTCGGACCTAAACCGATTGGCGAGGAAGTTCCATTTTTGGGTCTAAGTATTTTCCGTTTTGAAGAAAGAAAAACTTGTTATTTCAATTGTATTGGTGTTACCAAAAATAGGATAAACTAGTCTGTAGGTAATCGTCCCGCTTAATTTTTTCAAGAAAGCTACCTGATTTTGGCTTAACAAAAAAACTTCCTTCGACAGTCCATTTCCAGTTTTCATCTATTCGACGGGAAGACTCAAGGAAAGCGTTACTCAATTTTCCAGTTTCATGTTCAAAAATTCCTCCGACTAAAAACTCAAGTGATTTTTCATCATTGAGTGCAATACGAGAACCAACAAAAGATGCCTCATCTAAGCCACTTCCAGCACTATCTCCGCGATCATCATAAAGGTATTCATAAAGCATCCCAATATCCATGCCTTGATAATAATTAGCAAAAGTATATTCGAATCCAGCGACCATAGCCCAGTAGTTTCTAATCTGATCGCTGTCCTTAGAAAGCACCTCTGATTTGAGTAACCAATCGCCTACAACATATTGTAATTCAACGCTAACTTGCTTACTCTGACCATAAATGGGAATAAGCTTGGTTCCGGAAACATTCGCCTTGAATGCGGGTTCACGATCAGTTCCCTCGAAGTAAGAAATAGCCCAATCAAACCCACCCCAATAATGTGACCATCGAATAGCTCCATCCAGATGGGACTCTTCATCTCGATCTAGGTAAATAGGAGAATCTGTATCCACCGATAAGTTTGTACGAAAACGCCCATCATAACTAGAAAAGGTACGCTCCCGGAAATAAGGGAGGAAAAACACTTCAAAATTCCCATACTCATTCACAAAGACAAAATTAATCATGGGTTGCCCCAACTTATCTTCACCATCTGGGCTCTCTACTAAATCAGTTTGATTAATCACATCAACAAGATGCTGGCTCTCCGTTACACCCCAGAAAACCTTACTTATTCCAAGCCTCAACTCGAACAGGTCCCAACTACCAACAAAACTCAACTCTCGAATATCAGCATGCGTCCGTTCTTCATCTAGGCTACTTAGGCGAATAAATGGTTCGAAGCTAACTACCTTTCGATCCTCCTCCCAAGCCAAAACATATTCCGGTTGCAAGACTATTGAAAAATCTCCCTGACCCGTATTTCCGTAAGCACCACGCTCCAAGTAACCACGAGTTTCAAATGAAACCTCCCCGAAAAATTCCCCGGGTAAATCACCAGCCAAAACCAATGAATCTAAAAATAATCCAAAAATTCCCCAGTAGTACTTTAAAAATTGGTTCATCGTGCCCGCTTCAGGGCATTTTGATCGAAATCACGCTCGGTGAGATCCTGTCCAAACTTAATCTCACTCCAAATTAATTGTGTACTTTTTCCGGTCTGATGATTGATCATCTCCATTCGACTAGCCCGCCATTTTCCATTAGAATACTTCTTATAATCTTTATAAGTAAGGCTCTTTAGTTTCTTACCCTTACGATCATAAAATTCAATTTTATCGAAACGCCAAGCCTCTCCATCAACCCAAATAATTTGCTTCGTGTAACCGGATTTCGGATCCACTGGCACTCGTTCAACCACATGTCCTCTAGTTGCAAGAACTGTTTCCTCACGAAGATATTTATAGGTATACTTTTCTACTTCCTGACTAGAAATATCTTCATAAGCAAATTCACTTCCCATAAAAGGGCCTGATTTATTGTTCGATGAAATGCGCTTAACTCGTTTTAAAGCTGGCAAAAAGAGCCATTGATCGTCTGGTTCAAGCGCGTGAGTAAAACTGAGAAAAGCCGTTCCTTTCACATCCCGAGGCGAGCTGAAAATAGTTAGCGATTTATCTCCATCTTCTTCAACCTCAAAAGATTTAATTGTCATACTACGAGTAGATTCTTGTCCCTGTTTATTCTTCAGAGTCATAGTGGCTTTAGAAACTTGGTTAACAAATCCCGCATCTTCTCGATCGATTTGCTCGGCGACCCAAAGGCCCTTTTCTTTTGCAGTGCCTGACTCCGCACCCAAAACAAGGGAGGTTTGCAGTATTAATACCCCAAGGATTAAGATGATGTTTGTGTGGAATAATTTCATGCCTTAATCGTATTTTATTATTGGTTGGTTAAATTAGATTTTTTCGTATCACTGTAACTTAGAACTGCTGGAAGCAAAGTGAAGTCAATCAAGAGTGCCAAGGCAATCGTAAGTGCGGAAAGGGCTCCTAAAATATAATTCATTTTGAATTCCGAAAACATCAGCACAGAAAAGCCAATTACTAAAATGACACTGGTAACGACCAAGGCGCTCCCAACATTTTCGAAGGCGTATTGAATCGCAGCCTTTACCGCGAATCCCTTCTCTCGTTTAGCAAGGCTGTATTTAGTTAGAAAGTGAACCGAGTCATCTACTACAATACCCAAAGTCACCGAACCTACGATCGCAATTGTAAATCCAGCTTCGCCAACAAAAATAGCCCATAATCCATACCCCAATACAATCGGTACCAGATTAGGTATGAGCGAGAGCAGACCGTATTTAATACTACGCAAAGCCACGATCATAACTATGGTAATTAAACCGAATGCCAATAAAGTTCCTTTGAACATAGCCATTACATTGCGATGTGAAATATGGCTAAACATGATTACTGGTGAACTACCCAAAGTATGCATGCTAGTAGGACAATTATCTTTCAACCATTTTTCGCTGCGCGTCACGATTTCTATAATCTCAGATGTACTTACATTACCTAAGTTTACTGTTAATCGGGTAGATGATTTATCGACATCGATTTGATTATTCAAATCAAGTCCATAAGGGAGACTCATTTCATAAAGTAGGAGATATTGAGCTGCGAGATCTCGAGCCTCTGGGAGTTTGTAATAATCGTCATCATCCGCATGCATATTTTTGTTAAGTCGTTTAAATACATCGGTAATACTATTCACATGGGTCACCATAGGTTCCTTTCTCAACACATTGGCAAATTCATCGACCTTACTAAGAAATGCAGGGTCGGCAACCCCTTGTGATTCGCCCGAATTGAGATCAAAATTAATTTGATAAATCCCGGTTAGATTATTCATGGTATAGGTCGAATCAACTCGAAATGAATTATTTTCCGAAAAATATCCAATAAAATTATCATTTAGTTCCATTTTGGGAATCTGTAAACCAATCAAAATCGTTACGATCGAGCTTGAGATCGCAATTATCATTCTTCTTTCAGTCACCCAGGAACCAAAGCGTAGGCCCCATTGATTCTGAGTATTTTGGGATGTGCGAACCTTCAGGGGTAAGAGCATCAGAATCGCCGGCAACATGGTTACCGAAAGAACAAAGGCCATCGCAACTCCGACCGAGGTCACATTACCGAGGTCATGAAAGGGTGGAGTATCAGAAAAATTTAATGAAAGAAATCCGACAATAGTTGTGGCACTGGTAAGGAAGACCGGTTTCAGATTTACTCTTAATCCCTCAATAATAGCGTCACGCTTGGTCATGCTTTCCCGTAATGCATTAAATACTGATTTTAATATGTGAATAGAATCTGCAATTGCCAAAGTCATAATGACAACTGGGGCAATTGCGGATGGTGGTGTAATGGGTATGCCCATCCAACCAGAAAACCCCATTCCGCTAATAATTGAAAAAAGCATCACCAGAAAAGTGGCAAAAACTGCAGATAATGAGCGAAGTAGAATAAACATGATCAAAATAATAACTGCGTACATTGCTGGGGTAAGTGTGGTCATGTCTTTAACGCCCGCTTCATTAAATGCATTATTCAACATTGTATCTCCGGAAAGATGGACTTTGTGATCAGGGAATTTTTTCTTAAAATCATTTACAAGCCTGCGGGCTTCGGCCACTGCCTCCGGTATCTCACCTGGGTGCTCTCCTGGAAAAGTCATCAGAACATTGACTGAGGTAACGCTGGCATCTTGATTGATTGATAATCCATTCAACAGCGGCTCCTTTAGAGCAATCGCCTTTATCTTTTTAAATGGTACTGGATTTTCCTCATCCAACAACTCTTCTTCAGTCACCAAGTCTTTAACGATCAGGTCATCCTCTTCTGCGAAAGTATATTGAAAGTTGGTAATTGAATCCACTCGTGTGGAATAAGGTAATTGCCAAGATCGTTCGGTTAGAAATTGAATTCCCGACAAAGTGTCTTTTTTGAACACCTGCCCGTCATTAGGAGTAATTACAAAGAGGGTCGAATCATTCTTGCTGTACACATTTTGTAATTTTTCAAATGCCAGTCGCTGAGGATTTTCTTTACCAAAAAAATACCGATAGTCACTACTTACAGTAATAAACTTCCCACCATAACCTAAGCCCATAGCCATGCACAGACTAAGACCGATAAATAAAATTGGACGCTTGGTCACTAGTTCTGCCCAACTTCGTGCGAATGTTTGTTTTTTCATACTTTTTACAACCTAATCGTTATAGGGTCGATTTTTATTAATTTGATGCGAATAAGAACTCGTTTTGCGTACTGGTTAAAAGATTAAGCAATAAGTGTTTTAACCCAAGATTGTATAGTGCTTCTAAGTATTTTTTCTGCTTCGACGACTGTGGCTTTCATTTGAACTATACTCGCTAGGCCAAAAATTAACATTAAGAGTTGATGAGTCACCTGCTTCCCCAGCAACGCAGATCTAAGTTGTCCTTTTTTGAGCGAATTTTTGACTACTCCGTTTATTATTTTAAAGAGATTCTTATAAAATTCCTGTGTAATTATCTTCGTCTTATCAGGGGCATTTGAAATCCGTGCAACTGGGTCACACACACAAAAAAAACAATGGTCCGCTTTTAAACAAGAAGACCAAAAAATTTCTTCAGTACCAGTCATGAATTTTGATAAACCATAGTCACATTCCACCGCTAATCGTTTAAACTGTATCAGCATCTTCGAAGAGTACTCACGAATCACTTCATTTGCCAAACCCTTCTTGTTACCAAAATGGTGATGAATATTTGCTTTTGAAATATTAAGCTGCTCTGCAATCTTACGAAAATTCAGATTTCCATAGCCTCCATTTCTCATTTGGTCGATAGCTACATCTAATATTTTTGATTTAATAATTTCTTAACTTACTTACAAGTAAGTAAGGGTCAAATCCCTATTGAAATAAAAATTTCTGTTTAATGACTCCATTTTTGGGTACCAATTAAAAGATCAAATGAGTTGCCAAAATATATAAATAATCTCAATAAATTACCATGTTCAAAATTACATTACCCGCTCTTCTCTTCTTTCTTATCACACCGCTAATCGGAAAGAAGATTGAACCTTCCCACAAGAATATTGCCTACGGACCACACAAGGACATGACGCTCAACTTTTGGAAAATTGAGTCGAAGAAACCAACTCCTCTCCTTGTCCACATTCATGGAGGGGGCTGGCTTGGTGGCAAGAAGAACGAAACTAATATCTCCACGAAAAGTAAGGGTTATAGCTTTTGCTCGATCGACTACCGGCTTGCTGGAACGGAACTCTTGCCCGCCGCCGTTCATGATGCGGCACGAGCAATCCAATTTTTGCGCACAAAAGCAAAGGTGTGGAATATTGACCCCAATCGGATTGCAGTAACCGGCGGTTCTGCTGGAGCTGCTTCAAGTTTATGGCTTGCCTACCACGACGACCTCGCCAATCCAAAAAGTAAAGACCCAGTTCTTCGCCAATCCTCACGCGTCTGTGGAGCATTGGCCATGGGCGGGCAAACCACTCTCGACCCCTTCCTTCTCGAAAAAAAAATCGGACTGGCCTGTATTCGGCATCCAATGATTTGGAAGACAGTCGGTGCAAGTAGTCACGAGCACCTGATGATGAACTGGGACAAGTATAAGGCCCTCTCCCTCGAATGCTCCCCCCTCACGCATGTGACCAAGGACGACCCTCCTGTCTTTCTCAATTATGGAACACCTGCTCCCATACCCGTAATTAAAGGAGATGGCATTCACCATGCCGGATTCGGTCGTTTACTTAAGGAAAAATGTGAACAAGTAAAAATTCCATGCCATCTGCAAGTAAAAGATTACGAGAAGCCTCAATTAACTAGTACCGAATTTATTACCCATATTTTTAGGTAATAAAATGGAATTTTCTAACACCGGTTTAGGTAAATCCCAATTTTATTCCTTCAATGAGATAGGTTTAAGAAAACTCTTATACGCAACATTATCGGTTTCATCGAAATAACGATAACCAGTTTTTTCCAAAAATTCTTGGAATGAAATCATGTCCTCTTCCGCTACTTGTATGCCCACCAATACTCGACCATAAGCGGAGCCGTGATTCCGATAATGAAATAAAGAAATATTCCAAGCAGGATTCATGTGCTTTAAAAACTCGAGTAAAGCTCCAGGCCTTTCCGGAAATTGAAAGCGATATAATCTTTCATTTTTGATCTTCGTCGAAACTCGTCCCCCAACCATGTGACGTACATGTAATTTAGCGGCATCATTGTCACTCATGTCATCAACCAGGTATCCGCTTCGGGTTAAATGTTGAATTAACTCTACACGATTAAGGCCTTCATTCTGTAAACCGATTCCAACAAAGACCTGAGCATTTGTAATGTCCGCATAACGGTAGTTAAACTCGGTAATCATAAGATCGCCTAAAGATTCACAAAATTTCCGAAATGCTCCAGGGACTTCAGGTATTTGAGCGGAAAGAAGCATTTCTCGATTGGCTCCGATCTCTGTTCTCTCGGCAATATGTTGAAGACGATCAAAATTCATATTTGCCCCGCAGTTAACGACTACCAATCGTTGATTTTTTATCCCATGCGATTCAATATATTTTTTCATTCCAGCAACACCTAAAGCACCAGCTGGTTCCTGTATAGTTCGATTTTCCTCATAGATATCCTTAATTGCGGAACAGATCTCATCAATTGAAGCCGTTATTACCTCGTCTACCTCGTCTTTGATTAACTCGAAGGGAAGCTTGCCAATTTGTTTAACTGCTACTCCATCTGCAAAAATACCTACACTGTCTAAGCAAACTCTCTTTCCAGCTTTCAAAGCCGCATATAGACAAGCAGATTCTTCTGATTCAACTCCCACTACTTTAATATGGGGATGTAATTCTTTAATATAAGTTAAAATACCTGCCAATAGTCCTCCGCCTCCCACTGCTACAAATAAAGCATCAATTGGGTCACCACCAATTTGGGCAATAATTTCTTTTGCAATCGTACCTTGACCGGCAATGACCTCCGGGTCGTCAAACGGATGAATAAACTCATAGCTCTTTTGGTCTCTCAATTGTAAGGCCCGTTCTAGTGCATCGTCATAACTATCACCATGAAGGACTACTTTGGCCCCTAAGGCTTTGACTGCATTTACTTTAATTTCAGGTGTAGTGACAGGCATCACTATTACCGCGATGATTCCAAGTTTTTGCGCTCCTAGGGCAACCCCTTGTGCATGATTACCTGCCGAGGCTGTTATCACTCCTCTTTTTCTTTGCTCAGTAGACAACAGGGTCATCTTGTGAAAAGCTCCCCTTATTTTGAATGAAAAAACAGGCTGCAAGTCCTCCCTTTTAAAAAAGATTTCATTGTTTAAACGACGAGAAAGTGTGGGTGCAGGCTCGAGCGGTGTAGTAATTGCTAATTCATATATACTCGTAGATTCAATCCCCTTTAAAATTTCCTCCTTCACGTCATTCATTAGGATAATCTTTCGTTAAATACTTTTCACCCTTTTTGAACTCTTCAAAACCTTCATTGCTAAAAAATACCTTATGTAATTATGGCTCGCAACACCGAAGCCTTCAAAATTTGGCCGGATAAAAGAATTACCAGATTTAAGATGAATTCACTCGGTTAGCTGGAATCTCTAAGTTTCGTAAAACTAAATCTAGTCAGCATCTCTAGCACAACGGAAACCCGTATGGTTTGTTGGAGAAAGCGACTCAGAATGATTTCGGGCAGCGGGCCGATAGCGTAGGCAATAATCCCAATGGCAAAGAAAAGACCCCCCTCTTGCAACATGTAAATACATGAGTTCGTTAATACCCTTCCGAGGGAGCGGGCAGGTTCCTGTATGACGAAAATGGTCAAGTTCGATCTGTGTAATAGGGGATTGAGGACCAGTAGGGTTCGGATGGGGATTCTCAATAAATTCGCTGTAATAAGAGGGATGATAAAAATCACTACAAATCTCCCAAACATTTCCCGCAATATCGAACAAACCGTAACCATTCGGGGGATAAGAACCCACAGGAGAAGTGGAATGAAAACCGTCTTGAGCAGAATTTTTAGCCGGAAAAACCCCTTGGAAACAATTCGCTAACCATTTTCCTTTCGGTCTCGCTTCATTCCCCCAAACAAACATTGAACCTTTTAATCCACCACGAGCAGCAAGTTCCCATTCTGCTTCAGTCGGTAAACGCTTTCCTGCCCACTTAGCATAAGTCTTGGCATCATCCACATTAACACAAACCACAGGATGATCCATACGTTTCTTGATCGAAGAATTTCTACCCTCTGGTCGTCTCCAACTTGCCCCTTTTCGATAAGACCACCAATTCCATGGATCGTTTTGAGCTCGGGGGTTTATATTCTTGAGTGGAGGAGCAAAAACGGTTGCACCCGGAACTAACTGACTTTCAGGAGCGACTGGAAACACCTTTTTATCGAGAGGTTTTTCAGCAAATGTAATATAACCTGTTGCGTCGACAAACTCTTTAAACTGTGCATTGGTAACTTCGTATTTGTCCATCCAAAAACTCGATACCTCGACGGCATGAACTGGCCCTTCCTCGGGATATTTTTCTCCATTCCCAGCGGGCTTTTCATTACCTCTAGAATAGCTTTGCCCTTCAATAAATACCATTTCATTAAGGGATGATATGTCTTTTATTTCAACAGATTCCCTATCCGTATCGCCAGAGCAGGCAACCAATAAAAATGAACATAAAAGTCCGCTAACCTGATTTATTTTCATATATAATTTGATGCTTTTGATCTTTTAATTCATTTATTTCTAAATTTTACGCTTAAGCAAAGCTCTTTTAGTAATGATAAATAACTTTATATTATTATCTAAGCTAGATCAAAACGAAAGCAATGTTCATTCATTCCCACATTAATAGTATTCGTAACACTTTTACATAATCAACGCACAGTTCAATACTTCTAAATCCGAAGTTCAACAAAACTATAGAAATATATTGTAAAATGATCGCTTATCGATAATTCGTAATAGTACTTCCTTCTAAGCCACCTTGACTAGTAAAGCTAACTTCTAATTATATGCACTCCCTTATAAAAATCTCCTTATTTTTACTTCCCCTCGTATATTACTCCAGTGTTTTATCCAAAATACCTGCTCGAGGAAAACTCGTCAAGAATCCTTCCACTGGGCTAAGTGTTCCACCTGGCTTTGTAGCAGATCTTGTTTATAAAGTTGATAAACAAAAATATGGTTCTTGGATTTCAATGTCTTTTGACAAAAAAGGTCGTTTAGTTGTTTCGGACCAAGAAAAAGCAGGTACTTTCCTGATCAATCTGCCCGAAGTTGGGCAAACCCTTAAAGAATCCGCCATTACGAAACTTCCACTAGACAGTGGACAATGGGGCATGCTCTTTGCCTTTGATTATTTGTACATGGTATCACAAAGTAAAGTCGTACGCGTACCAATTTTACAGAATGGAGATTTTGGAAAAGAAGAAAAGCTCTTCCAACTTTATGGGGGGAGCGAACACGGTCCACATTCTTTAATTGTTACCGAGGATGGAAAAGGACTCTACTTAGTTGCGGGAAATTTCGCCCGCACTCCGAGCTTTGACAAATCTAGGATTCGTACTAATTGGAAAGATGATATTTTATTAGAGAACTATGCATATGGTCATAATGGGAACGGAAAAGCTCCGGGGGGTTGGGTTTTGAAGTTTAACCCTGATGGTTCAGATCGTGAAATAATCAATATGGGATACCGTAACCCCTGCGACTTTGCTCTCAACCGGGATGGTGAAATGTTTATTTATGATGCGGATATGGAGTGGGACATGGGAACCCCTTGGTACCGACCAACTCGTATCAACCATGGAGTTTCGGGAGGAGAAAGTGGTTGGCGTGCTACTTCTAAAAAATGGAGGAAATACTTTCCTGATACGATAGGTTCAGTTGTCGACATCGGTCCTGGTAGCCCAACTGGAGTGATTGCTGGCACCACCGCCAAATTCCCCACTCGCTACAGAGATGCGATCTTTCTGTGCGATTGGACATTCGCTACCATCTATTCTCTCCACCTTACTCCTAAAGGGTCTTCGTATATAGGAGAGACTCATACTTTTGTAACAAATGTTGATGGTTCACTACCTCTTACCGATGTTGATATCAGCCCAGATGGACACATGTACTTCTGTGTAGGTGGTCGAAAGGGGCAATCCTACCTTTACCGTGTTCGATATGTCGGAGGAGAATCCACTACCCTCTCCAAACTAGACACCACAAGTGAACATGCTAGAGCAAGAAAAACCCGGCATCTACTTGAGTCCTTCCATGGCGCACCCAATCCCCAAGCTATTGAAAAAGTATGGCCATATCTTCAAAGCGAAGATTACCACCTTCGGTATGCTGCTCGCATCGCGATCGAATGGCAGAATCCCATAAGTTGGGCAGAAAAGGCTTATGGAGAACTCAACGATCTTGCCGCAATTCATGCACTCCTCGGCCTAGCTCGCAGTGATCATACCGGTAGCATGCAACCTAGTATTAACCGTTTGCTCAAGGTAAACTTCTCAACATTAGATAAATCAGCAAAGCTTGCTCTGCTCCGCACATATTCTGTCATCATGAGCCGAGCGGGAAAACCAAACCAATTTCAAATTGATGCCATGGGATACCAGTTGGATCCACACTACCCAGCCGAGGACGATAATTTAAACGAGGAACTCTGTCGCGTATTGTGTTACCTCCAAAATCCATCCGTTGTTAGCAAGACAATCGCATTATTGAAGACAACCAAAGCCAAGATTCCAGACTTTGATCCAGAGTTAATAAAGCGAGGAAATAATTACGGGAAAAGACTTCTTAGTACCATGAACAAAGAATTGGCCCCCAACATTCTTAATATTCACCTTCTTTTCTGCCTAAAAGATGTGACCTCAGGCTGGTCCATGGATGAACGCAAATCTTACCTTGGCGAACTCAAAAATTTACTCTCTAAGAAAGGAGGCCATTACTTCTCGGGATATCTACAAAAAATCCGTGAATCCGCCATCGCAAATGTTCCAGAAAAGGACAGGTTTGCTCTTAAATATCTAACCGGGGAGATCAAGGGTATTGACTTAGCAAAACTTCCGAGAGCCAAAGGTCCAGGAGTCGCTTGGACTGTTGATTCTGCCTTGAAGGTGTTAAACGAAGAAACCTTAGCAGGTCGCAGTCATGCTAATGGGAAAAAAATGTTTTCCGCTGGACTTTGTGTCGCCTGCCACAGGTTTGGTGACGAAGGAGGTGGGGTTGGTCCAGACCTGACCAATTTGGCTAAAAGGAGTGACTACAAATCCATGATAGAATCAACAATCCATCCGAATATGGTGGTTTCCAATCAATTCGAGCAGCACGAACTCACCATGAAGGATGGTTCGCTCGTAATCGGGAAAATTGTTTCCGAAGAAAACGACTACTACTCATTGATACAATCTGGGCTCCAGCCAATGAACTTAACCAAAGTTGAAAAGTCTAAAGTTGCATCCAATAAAGGCTCTAAATTTTCTATGATGCCAGGGGGATTAATTAACGCAATGAACCCTAATGAGTTAAAAGATTTAATCGCTTATTTTGTATCTGCAGGAGATCCCAAACATAAGGTTTTTCGTTCAACTAAAAAATTAGCGATTGAACTTATCCGTGCCGTATATGGGCAGGCAGGTAATCCCAAAAAACAAATGGGCGTACAGTCCATTATCCAAAATAAAATTAATCAAAGAGAATATGAGTTTGTCATGAATAACCAAATTGCAGGAAAGGACCCAGCGAATGGTGTGGCAAAAACCTTGGAGCTTACCTACAAGCTTGATGGAAAGACCCACTCTAAAAAAGTTCGGGAAAATCAAACCCTCTCTTTTTTTGAGTAATTACTAATTCCAAAATTACCAACTTCCTAAATACTTTATAAATGAATGTAATTGAAGCGATATCATCCCGTCGATCGGTCAAAAATT
>CAYLIJ010000060.1:0-13997 GCA_964383925.1 uncultured Puniceicoccaceae bacterium | reverse complement strand
CAAATTCCCCGCCCCATAAAACCAGAGTTTCTTCCAGTAATCCACGGTCTTTCAAGTCGCTGAGCAGGGCACCAATCGCCTGATCGCATTGCAGGGCAAGTTTACGGTGGTTCTTTTCAATCTCGTCGTGACTATCCCATGGTTGGCCAGCACCGTGCCAAAGTTGGACGAAACGAACGCCCCGCTCCACCAGTCGACGGGCCATGATACATTGTTTTGCATGAACGCCAGTGCCGTAGCTTTCCCGTGTTTTGATTGATTCCTTAGTGATATCGAATGCATCGCTTGCTTCCATTTGCATACGGTAGGCAAGTTCGAAAGAGCGGATCCGTGCATCAAGACGATCATCGCTTGATCGGTCGGCTTGATGGGCTTGATTAAGCTTGGCAAGCAGACCGAGTTGTCCCGTCTGTCGTTTGTTCGAACGTGCGGGATTAAGGTTGGGAATAATTTCCTCTCCCGCCTTACGAGCAGGGTTCACATAAGTACCTTGGTATATTCCGGGAAGAAATGCAGAACGCCAATTTTGAGTTTCTGTAACTGGATATCCTCCAGGGCATAGTACGACGAAGCCGGGAAGATTCTGGTTTTCCGTTCCCAGTCCGTAAGTAACCCAGGATCCCATGCTGGGCCGCACCAATTGGCTTTCTCCACAATTCATTAGCATAAGGGATGGTTCATGATTAGGCACATTAGCCTGCATCGAGCGAATTACGCAGAGTTCATCGGCATGCTTGGCGACGTGTGGAAAAAGTTCGCTCACGGGCAAACCCGATTGGCCGTATTGTTTGAATTTAAAGGGGGAGCCAAATGCAGCCCCAGTCTTACGCTCAGTCTTAAGACGATTTTCATCGGGAAGAATTTTTCCATGCCATTTACTCAAAGCGGGCTTGGGATCAAAAGTGTCTAAATGAGAGGGACCCCCATTCATGAAGAGGTGAATGACCCGTTTGGCTTTGGGGGCAAAATGAGGTCCTTTCGCAATCATCGGATTTGTTTGTTTCCCCAAAAGAGAGGGAGTGCCTAAAAGAGGAGCCAGGGCAGACATACCTAGCCCCATTCCGCAATTGGCAAGAAAGGAACGACGAGGTAAAGCAAATTTATTCAGTGGTGAGTGCATCAGTCGATAAAAAAGAATTCGTTGGAAACGAGTAAAGTTTGGGCGAGGTCTTCAATTTTTGAAAGGGGAGCTTGTGGGCTAAGGAAAAAAATGACCGAGGCAAGTTCGTTTTCTTTGGGATTTCGCGATAAAATTTTGCGATATAGATAATGCACGATGAAGTTTGATTTATTGTCGGGTTTATTCCTCAAAGCTTTTTGATTTGCAGTCTGTGCGAGGTGCTTGGCACGTTCTAGTACGAATGGATCATTTAAGGCAAAGAGTGCCTGTTGGGGGACGGTGGTTTCTACTCGTTGAGGAGAGTGAATGTTAGGATTTGCAAAGTCGAATGTGTTTAAAATGGGTGAAATGTTCTGTCGGTCAATATATCCATAAACCGCACGTCTTTTGGTGGCCGGTTTCTTTGTGAGTTGTTGGGATTGGCCTCCCATTTTTAAGTCAAGTTCTCCACTCACTTGCAGCATCCCGTCGCGAATTGATTCAAAATTAAGTCGTTTGGGATTCATCGAGGATAGAAGTCGGTTCTCAGGATCTTTTGAATTTAGTTTATTGCTTGATCGTCGGTAACTTTGCGAGGAAACGATTTCTGTGATGATTGACTTCACGCTCCAATTTAACGATTGGAAACGAGTGGCGAGGTAGTCCAAGAGTAGTGGATGAGTAGGTAACTCTCCCATCAGTCCAAAATCGCTTGGTGTGCGGACTAATCCATTTCCGACCAGGTAGGACCAGATACGGTTCACCATTACACGGGCAGTCAGTGGATTGCTCGGTGATACAATTGAATCTGCAAGTTCCAAACGGCCGCTCCCTTTAGTGTAATTGTTTCTTGCCCGATCATTGGGACTCAATGCGGCTAAGAACCGGCGGGGTACCCGTTCGCCACGAGCACTTATATTACCGCGAAGAAAGATTTGAGGATCTTGGATATTCGTGGTGTCTTGTAAAGCCATTGCCCGCGGGGGTGAGCCCGGATGCTCGGCCTCGTGCTTGGCCACATCTGCTCTGAGTTTATTGGTTTTATTCCTCGCCTTGGTGTCAAAAATTTTTTCGACCTCTTTTAAAGTAAGGTTTATCGGAAACCTTCTCTGAGACACAGCAAAAGTAAGACCTATTTTTTCTTTTCCACGACTCGCCTCATCCATTGCTCGAAAGAGAGCTTCAGCGTAGAATTGAAGTATTTCTTTGGGCTTTTTAATGTCTTTATTTGTAAGTTTATTTCGGAGGAAAACGGGAAGTTTGCGATTGTTACCCATACTCCATTCTTCCAATAGGGACTTGGGGTTATCGATCGTACTCACGGTAATAAGGGGGGCAATAAAACTTTCCTCCCCCTTGCTGTCGTTCAGATAAGCCCGCCATTTATTGCCTAACTTCGGGTATAATTTTTGTTTGGCAAAGAGGGATTCAAACTCGTTTTGATTGAGGTTCCAGCCTTCGAAACATAGTTGAAGGTAGGTTATGATTCCCTTGATCGATCGGATATAGTCGAGATTGGTGCGAATGTATTGGTCAACCTCGGCATCGAGTTCATTTAATTTTTTGGAGAATTCTACATATTCACTTGAATTTCGGTCTGGCTGGCCAATCAGGGGGAGTACATTGGGTTGATTGGAAAGATTAAATATTCCATAGAGCGAATAGTAGTCCTCCTGAGGTATGGGGTCGTGAAAATGATCGTGACAACGGGCACAGGCAACCGTGAAGCCCATAAGACCACGGGTTACAACATCAATCCGATCGTCAATAATCAATTGTCTCCGATCAAGAAAGCGCGGTCCTACAGTTAGAAAACCCAACGCCGCTAAGTCGGGATGGTTTTCTGAGTCGACGAGGAAATCCGCTGCAAGTTGTTTACGAATGAACTCATTATAAGGTAAATCCTGGTTCAGTGAACGAATGACCCAGTCTCGATATGTGTAAGCAAAAGGGTAGGTTCGACTTTTCCCTCCAGCGAGATATCCCTTGGTGTCCGCATAACGGGCAATGTCAAGCCAGTGGCGCCCCCAGCGTTCACCAAACCTAGGGGAGGCGAGAAGTTCTTTAACGAGGATGGTATATGCATTAGGACGCTTGTCCAAAATGAAAGCCTGTACTTGGTCGAAGGTTGGTTTCAAGCCAAGTAAGTCATGATACAATCTTTTGATTAATGTCTCCCGATTAGCAGGGGCTGTTGGTTCAAGACCTTCTTCTCCCAACCTTTTTAAAATGAAATAGTCGATCGGTTTTAAATTATTTTTACCAGGCTCTTGAGTGTGGGTCTCCATCGGTTGCAAAGACCAATGATTCTCACCACCATTGAATTCCCTCCCGTGAAGAAGGGAAACTTGGGTGAAAATCAACCCACAAATAAACAAATACTTGATCAAATCATCCACGGTTAAAAAAATAGTATCTTATACCTACCAAAACACCAATTGAGGTCAATCGGGAGAGGGCGAGATAGGAAAGAAATTAATTTGAATTAAGGGAGAGTATTCTCCAATTATTGATTATAAAGTATTAATTAATTTCCAACAATTCGCATTCAAAGATCAAGGTGTCACCAGGTTTGATCTTTCCTCCCGGACGAGGATTGTCGCCATAGCCAAGTTCGCTGGGAATGTAGATTTTAATTTTACCCCCGACTTGCGTCTTGGTCAGTCCACCGGAGAATCCCTTAATTACACCCCCCATTGGAAAACTGGCAGGTTGTCCCCGATCGACTGAACTATCAAACACAGTGCCATTGATCAGAGTACCGTGGTAGTGGAGTCGTACGGTATTTTTCATTGTCGGACTAGGGCCTGTTCCTTTTTTTAAAATTTCATAGTAAAAACCGGATGGATCTTTTTTAATATTTTCATCGGTGGTGAGTAGGGCAAGGTATTCCTTGGCCTTGGCCTTATTCTCCGCGGCAATTCCTTTATTTCCCACCTGGTCTACTTGTCGGGCAATCTTCATTTTCTGGGTCATTAATGCCTGAACTTTGGGCATGAGGGCTTCAATCTCAGGTGGCATTTCCTTAAGGCCGATCCCTTTTTTCATCCCCGCTAGGATGAGGTCAATCTGTTCATCAGTGAATTCCATTTTACCCAGTCCAGAACCTTCGGCAAACATCATTCCAATCGCCTCATAGATCTCAGGATTATCGGTTTTTTCTCCCTCCTTTGCGCAAGCAAAGCTCATGAGAAGAGTCGAAGTCGTTAAGATAAAACCAGTTTTCATAATTCTGGTCATGAGTGAGAGATTGGTAATTTCCATCAGTTGAAATTTACTTTCGTACACTTTTAGTCAATCGAATTTTCTCTTGTTTTACTAGAATTAATCGAAATCAATTTCTTTGAAGTGTGGAAAAAACTTTTGAAATAATCAACAAACACAGTTGTACTTTTCGCTCTGTAATCTTTGAAGTGATTGATGAATATATCCAATTCCCTGATCCTTATTTTTATTATTTCAATTCAATTTTTGACGGGCAAGGTGGTTCCGGATCCTCTGTTTTCCGATAACATGATTCTCCAACGAAATTTAAAAGTCCCGGTTTGGGGTACGGCTGAGCCGAGTGAAAATGTGGTGGTCACTTTTAGGAATCAATCGAAAGAGGTGAAGGCGGGAAAGAATGGTCGCTGGCAGGTTAAGCTTGATCAGTTGGAACTGGGGGCACCCAGTGAATTAGTGGTGAAGGGGGAGAATACGATTACATTTAAGAATGTCCTTGTCGGGGAAGTATGGTTAGGTTCCGGGCAATCAAATATGGCGGGGAGTGCGGGTGGGTATGCAAAAAAAGATCCCTCTCTCCAATCGATTATTGAGAAAGGTCCCTATTCGAACTTACGAATTTATGTCTCAGGTAAATGGGAGATTGCAGATTCAAAAACCATGCCCCGTTTTTCGGCAATTCATTTGTCCTTTGGGTACGCCCTTCAACAAGAACTCAATATTCCAGTGGGTTTGTTCTACGGGGCAGTCGGGGGTACTCCTTCCGGCCGATGGCTTACTGCGGAGATGGCGGCTAGCGACATGGAGTTGGATCGGCAGTTCAAAAAGGCGAACGGGTATTCTTTGGTCAACTATGAGGAGCAAAGGGAAGTCTTGGTGAAAAAATGGCAGGAGGAGGTCAAAAAGGCAAAGGCCGAGGGTAAACGGGGACCGCGCGGTCCGGTCAAGCTGGGGGATCTTTATCAAAGCAAGATCGAGCATTATGTCCCCTATGGGATGCGGGGTGTGCTTTGGGATCAGGGGGAGAGTAAAACCCAGATTCCCGGAGTTTCCGATCAATATGTGGTCATGAATGCCTTAATCAAGGGATGGCGCAAGGCTTGGGGCCAGGGTGATTTCGCCTTTTTGCACATACAAAAGCCAAGCGGTGGGGTAAGTCCATGGAATCCTAAAAACCCGGTTAATCGGGGAGCGAAGAAATTTAATCCGCTTAAACCCAAAACTCATTACACCAACAGTTCCAACATGAGCTATCCATTAGAGCACATTAAAATGGGAACTCTTCCCAATGCCCCATTAGTTACTGCCCTAGACCTTGGAACGGGCGTTCATCCCGCAAATAAATCGGGTTACGGAAGACGTGCCTCCCAAGTTGCATTAGGTGTGGTCTATGGAAAAAAAGTGGCAGTTTGTGGACCGGTTTATAAATCCCATCAAGTCGAGGGGCAAAAAATCAGAATCCATTTTAACCACATCGGGAAAGGATTAGCATTTCGACATGCCAATACATTGGAAGGGTTTGAAATTTCGGGGGCAGATGGGCAATGGGAATGGGCAAATGCAGAAATTGATGGGAATACTATACTGGTTTCTCACCCCACCGTGTCCAAGCCTAAGTTTGTTCAATATGCTTTAAATAAGGATCCCTCCTACGCCAATCTTTACAACAAAGATGGCCTGCCAGCTTTGCCATTTACTAGCAGTAACCCCAAGTAGTCTGGCTTGCCTTCCTGTCCAAGCGGCGTAGCATTTTTCATTATGAAAGTTATCCTCCTGTTTTTTCTTCTTCTATTCTCCTATCGGATAAGTGCCGCACCCACCCGAGAGGCGTTTGCCCTCGAGGAAAGACCGATCAGCGGGGTTCCGGTTGATGCCTTTGAATTAGCTGACGACAACCTGACTATCGAACTATGGGCCCGTTCACCGATGATCTATTCGCCTGTGGCAATGGATTTTGATGCCAAGGGACGCCTTTGGTTAACTGAAGGACTTGACTACCAGCGGGGACTTCGAGTTCAAGAAGGTCGTTCGATTATTGTATTGGAAGACAAGAACTGGGACGGAAAGGCAGATTCCTCACATGTGTTTGTTACTGAGAAGGACATCAGGCATGCGGCCCTTGGGATTGCGGTGTTTGATAATCGAATTGTTCTGTCTTCCACGCCATCGATTATCGTCTACACCGATGTTAATCGAAATGCGGTTTTTGATGAAGGAATTGACAAAAGAGAAGTTTTCTTAACTGGTTTTCGCGATGCCAGTCATGATCATACTCTACATGCGGTGGTAGGAGCTCCCAGTGGGCAATGGCATTTTTCCTATGGGAATCGTGGGGCGGATATTAGGACTAAGGATGGAAGGCATCATATTTCAGGTTGTTACTACGGATATAGCGATGCGATCGGGAAAAAGAGTTCGGACGGCGAAGTCTATGTAGGTGGTATGACGATGCGGGTCAATCCCGACGGTACAGGGCTCACTTCGACCGGAGAAAATATGCGTAATTCACACGACATGTTTATCACATCACACGGCGATATTTACCAAAGTGATAATGATGATCCAGCCCATTCCCGAATCAGTTGGGTCATGGAACACGCCAATATGGGTTACGCGGATTTAACCGATGGGAGTCGGTCATGGGAAGAAGTGGCCAAGACGTGGGAGGAGCCGTCCGAATGGAGTAAGAGCCTGCGTTTTTCGCGTTCGCATTGGCGCGAGAATTATCCCGGTGCTTTTCCCCCGGGTACTATATACGGTGCTGGTTCACCGACTGGGAATGTGTTGATTGAGGATGATACCCTTGGCCTTGCCGGGACCTACCTCGTGGGTTGCATGGTACGAAAAGAAGTGATGGCCTGTACCCCCAAGTGGGTGGACGCCCAGATTGAAATGGGGAAACATCGTCCTTTTATCCGTTTGAAGAAAGACCGAAAGGGCGAGTTTTTTCTGCCCACTGATCTCGCATTGGCGCCCGATGGTTCAATCTTCTTTTCTGACTTTTATAATGATACCAGCAGGGGGACTAATCAGGTAAGCGGAAGCATTTACCGAATTACCCGAAAGGACGGACAAATGCCCGCCTTGCCTAAGATTGATTTTTCTCAAGTAGATGGTTTGCTTGATGCTTTAAAGAACCCCGCGGTCAATATTCGTTCACACGCAGCTGCTCAATTGGTAACTCATGGAGAGAAGGCGTATCTGGGGGTTGATCGATTTCTGGCCAAGCATGGAAAGAACCCAGTATTTCGTTCCCGGGCGATCTGGGTGTTGGCCCAACTGGGAAAGCAGGGAATAGCCCGGGTTAAACCTTACTTACAAAGCAAAGATGAAATGGAAGTGGTGGTTACCTATCGTGCACTTAGGCACAGCCAACCCGATCGGATGCTTGAACATGCGAAGTTGTTGGCCCAATCCTCCTTCGCTTCGGTCCGGCGCGAGGTGGCAGTTAGTTTAAAGGGCTTTCCCTATCCAGACACTCGCGATATTCTCGCTCACTTGATTGCAGGATTTGATGGCCGCAATCGATTCTACCTGGAAGCGTTGGGGGTTGCTTTCCACGGTAAGGAAAAACAGGTATATGATGAATTAATTGCACCCCTTTTTACCAATCCGAATAACTGGGGGTCCAAGGGAAAGAATCTCGCCTGGAGACTGCATACACCCAAGGCAATCCGTGACTTGGATCTGTGCATTCGTGCACAAAAACCACCGGTTGATGAATTCCGAATTCTTGCCATGGCTTTCGCTAGTTTTCATAGCGATGAGGAAAGACAAGAGCGGATTGACCGTTTGCAAGCCCTCGCTCAATTACCCGAGTTTTCTGCCGATTATTACCAGATCACAGTGGAGGAGATTATCGCCAAAGACCTTAACGACTTGCAGGGAGAAATGATGGAGACGAGTTACCTCATTCCCCAGCAACTCGGTCAACTCACCGAGGTTTCCAAGCCGGGTGAAATCGCCCAGTTGAAAGGAGATGTCACCCGCGGTAAAGCGGTGGCGGCGAAATGTTACCTCTGCCATAAGATTGAGGGTATTGGGGTCGGGTTCGGTCCCAACCTGACCCACTGGGGTAAGGAACGCACCGTGGAGGAGATTGTGAAGGAGATTGTTTATCCGGATGAAAAACTCGCCCACGGGTACGACAAGCCGGTCCGCCTAGTCTCTAAAAAGACCGGGGTGACGGCCGAAGGGTTGCTCTCCAACTACAGCTACCATGCCGGTTCCCTCAAATTGAAGGTGCTCGGTGGACAGACACGGAAAATTCTCTTTCGTCGAGCGGGTGCAAAAATTGAATATTTAAAAGAGTCGTGGATGCCCTCGGCTTCCGAGATGGGACTTTCCGATCAAGACCTTGCTGATCTTGCGATTTATATGCAAAGCACAGGCCAAGTAAATGAAGAATCTTCTTCCGTAAATTCCAAGGAACCCGTACCTCCCACTGGGAATGAACCCGGCTGGCAAGTGGTCACCGGCCAAGACTTCGTTAATGTAAATTGCCACGAAGATACCTGGCGCTGGGAAAATGGACATGGTTACTGTACCGGTAAACCCACCGGGGTTATCCGTTACCGTGAACCCCTTGAAAATTTTGAACTTTCACTCGAATGGATGCACAAAAAGAACGCCGGAAATTCGGGAGTATTCGTTTGGGCGACTCCGCAAAGCATCTCGAAATTAGCTGCCGGGCAGGGCAGGTTACCACACGGGATCGAGGTTCAGGTCCTTGACCTTGGGTATGCGGAGGCATACACCAAGCGTCATAATAAACCCGCCGACTGGTTCACCAGTCACGGGGATGTCTTTCCCGTCGGCCCGATTAAAATGAATCCTTTCCCTCCCGTTGCCCCCAACGGAAGGCGCAGCTTTCCGACCAAGGAAACGACCAAGGGGATCAATCAATGGAATCATTATTATGTCCGGGCGGTCGATGGCGAAGTTCGACTCTGGGTCAATGGGGAAGAAGTTTCGGGAGGAGATGGGATCGACCCGTCCTCGGGTTACCTCTGTCTCGAATCGGAGGGCTCTCCGATTGAATTCCGCAATATTCGTCTACGCACACTTTCCACGCCCAGCGAGATGAATCTGCCCAATTTCGAGTCTGCTCTTGTAATAAACCTTAAAGGACATCCCGCTTTAGGTATATGGAAATATTTGAACTCGTATACTAGGGAAGTCTCAGCCGATGGCTTGGTTACCCTACGCAATGGCGAAAAAGTTTTGTGGAAACGCCGTTGTATATCCAAGTCGGAGAATGAATTTGTTCTGGAAGGTAACCTTATTCATAAACTTGTAGGTAATACCCTCAATATTGAAGGCAAGTACCAAGCCATTAAGGAATAGGTTGACTCGCGCAATTTCGGGGTTCCTTATACAATTTAATGATCCCGTTTTTTAAAATTAGTCATTTTTGCATTTCTGCACTAGTGGTACTTTCCTTTGGGAAATCATTGGCCCAAGATGATTTTGTCGACGATCTTCTGCTTCGAAACAAATTTGAAAAGGGATTGGAAGCTATGGTTGAGGCAAATGAAACTGTATCATTGGCTAACTTAGGGACTCAACTTTCCATGGATCACCCTAAGGTTAAACTCCTTGGGGCTACGAAAGCTTTGGTTTCACCAGACACCCTATACGAGCAATGTCGAAAATCTGTACTGGTAGTGGGTAGGCTTTATAATTGTGGGAAATGTTCCAAGTGGCACACCTCGACCGCATCTGGATTTGCGGTGGGTAGGAATGGAATCATGGTCACTAATTATCATGTTCTCGAAAACGGAGATGGAGAAACATTGGGGGCGATGGATTATAAGGGTCGAATTTATGCAGTTCAAAAAGTGCTATCCGCTAGCAAGGTGGACGATCTTGTCGTGCTTAAACTCCGTGAGGCCGAACTCACCCCTTTACCGATTGGATCCTCAGCAACGGTAGGATCCGATGCCTGGGTGCTCAGTCATCCTGACAGAAGACTTTACACCCTGACTAAAGGAATGGTGTCACGATACAATGCCTTTAGGGAAAATAATAGGAATGTGCGTAGAATGTCGATCACTGCAGACTATGCCAAAGGATCAAGCGGAGCTCCAGTTCTCAATAATAATGGAGAAGTAATCGGCGTGGTTTCCTCAACTAATTCAATCTATTACAACAAGGTCAAAGGAAGGGAAGAAAATCTCCAAATGGTGGTAAAGAACTGTATTCCCATTAATGCCCTTCGAAGATTATTTAAAGAGTAGTCTTTTTTCTTAGAGGGACCAAAGCAAATAGTCCGCAAAATGAATGAATTTCTCTTCTCGTGAAGATGAAGCACTTGGCGTTCGAGTACATCCCCAAAAGCGAGTGGTATGGAGTCCTCAGTTTTGTTTAGTGGATTATAAGTTATTTGACAAATCGTGGGCAATGTTAGTCATAACATTTGAATTCTAAATTTTATTTATGAAAAACCCCTCCATTTTTCTTTTTTCTCTACTTTTCTCTGTTTCTTTATGGTCATCCTCGCCCGTTCCTTATTCGGGTAAGGTGGCAGTGCTTGGGGTGAATTTTTCCGGTAATGCAGAATTCGCTTTCTCCCTGTTTGATGAAAAGGGAAATACCCATTGGCGAAATGGGGAAAATAACCAATCCACTCTTAAAGTTCCAGTGAATAATGGTCGCTATTCTGTGCTGCTGGGCGGTCAGGGAATGAACATCTTACCCGCTGAGCTTTTTCTTAATCATGATAAACTTTATTTAAAAGTCCGTTTTGACAATGGAGATGGTAAGGGGTTACGCCATCTCGAACCAGACCAACAGATCACAACCACTCCACGTGCCCTTGTCGCCGATATTGCAAAAACTGCGCAGGTTGCGGATACAGCTAAATTAGCCGACTCAGTTAAGATCGGGGGAGTTACTGCCTCACAAATCAAAAATAACACTATTACCACCGCTCAATTGAACGAGCAAATTTTGAAATACCTCAAGCCTGAGATTACCAGACAACCGAATGCAATCACCGTATTTTCAGATAGTAATGTATCTTTTTCCGTAGCCGCCGAAGGCAAATACCTTACCTATCAATGGAAAAAGAACGGCATGAATTTGGCAGGCGAAACCAATTCCACACTTATCATCACCGACACCAATGCAAGCCTGCATGATGGAAACTACACCGCAGTAGTTACGAATGATTTTGGGAATATAAGCACGCAAACTTTCCAAATCACTGTTAATCAACCATCATTATCTGTCGATTTGAACTCGACCGTAAGCCTCGATATGCTCTGGGTCGACCCGGGCACTTTTAAGATGGGAAGCCCAACCACGGAAACAGGGCGGGGCACAAATGAGACTGAGCACAATGTCACTCTAACCAAAGGTTTCTATCTTGGTAAGTACGAGGTGACACAGGCTCAATACGAGGCGGTGATGACGGGGAATTCCAATAACCTGAGTTCCACCCCGAGCCAATGGCCGAATAATCCTAATCGGCCGGTGGAAAAAGTGAGTTGGGCCGATATCCAAATCTTTTTGTCCCGCCTGAACACTCTGCAGTCGAAGAATATCCCAGCGGGTTGGGCTTATGTCTTGCCGACTGAGTCGGAGTGGGAGTACGCCTGCCGAGCAGGCACGACGACAGTATATTCGTGGGGTATTAATATTAACGCTTCGCACGCAAACTATGAAGTTAGTGGGTTGAGTCAAACCAGCGATGTAGGGCAATACTCTGCCAATTCTTGGGGCTTTTTTGACATGCACGGAAATGTATGGGAGTGGACTGCTGATTGGCTCGAGGACTCCTACCCAAGTGGTTCGGCGATTAACCCCACCGGTCCTTCATCGGGTACGAATCGAATCATTCGGGGTGGTTCCTGGTATAATATCGCATCTTATTTGCGATCCGCCGCACGTTTCGGCAATGTAACTAGCCATCGTGACAGCGACCGTGGTTTTCGTATTGGTTTAAAAAGATCCCAATAAGAATAAACAGTGGATGGTGAATAGATAAGATTGATGAAAGCAACTAGACGAACAATTCTCAAATCAGCTGCATCTACTGCTTTTTTGACAACGGGGCTTACCGCTCCAGAATCTTCCCATGCTCAGGTGCCTATGGAGAAGGCCAATCCTAAATTCCGAATCAAGAATGGACGGATCAAGCAATCCATCATGGGTTGGACATTCAACCCTATGCCCACACCGGAACTGGCAAAGTTGTGTAAGGAGGTCGGCCTAGTCGCAATCGAAGGTATTTCTCCCAAGCATTATCCGATGGTAAAGGAATTGGGCTTGGATGTGTCATTGGTGGGAAGTCATGGATTTAAGAAAGGCCCGGTTGATCCCTCCAATCATGATGAATGCGTAGAAAAACTAATTCAAGCAATAGAACTTTGCTCAGTATCTGGCTATAAGCGCGTTATTACTTTCACGGGTTTGAAAGCCGACGGGATCGATGATGAACAAGCCGAAGAAAATTGTATTTCCTGCTGGAAGAAAGTCATCCCCTTGGCAGAAAAGAAGAAAATCACAATTTGCCTTGAGCATTTAAATTCTCGAGACGACAGTCATCCCATGAAGGGGCATCCCGGATACTTCGGCGACGATGTCGATCATTGTGTAAAGATGATCAACAAGATTGGTTCAAAAAGCTTCAAGTTGCTCTTCGATGTTTACCATGTTCAAGTCATGAATGGTGATGTGATACGCCGCATCAACCAGTATAAAGAAGTAATCGGACACTACCATACTGCGGGTAATCCGGGACGAGCCGAACTAGATGAAAATCAAGAGATCAACTATCCTGCAGTAATGCGTGCGATCTTAAATACAGGGTTCAACGGTTATGTCGCACAGGAGTTCATTCCGACTTGGAAAGACAAGGCTCTTGCCTTGAGACATGCCGCTGAGATTTGTGATGTATAAGACTTATTTTGAAATTAATTATTTCTAAAATTAAGTGATCCATTAAGTCATATATCCCCATTGACGGGATCTGTAATTTGAACGGCTAGTATATAGAAGAGTCGAAAAAGCGGAAGTTAGAATCGGCTATTTCAAGCCTAGTACGTAAGTTTCGGAATAGCGTAGTTTTCCAGTATAGGCATCGTGAAATTGAAAGATTACCTGTGGATGGGGAAAGGCGAACCAGCGCTCACCGCCTCGTTTTACCGGGTTATTAAAGACATTGTTAATCTGCACCACACAGTAATGTGGAAAAGTGCGGTGGGCCCGCGGAATATCTTCCATCGCATAACTGCTCCAGCGGATATCGCAGGCACGGGGGCCGTATTTAAATTTTCCATTAGACGGTCTGCCCCCTTCATCTTTCATGGGGGCATGATTAATGGAATTGTGGGGACCGCTGGCAAATTCATAAACATTATCGGTAATCTTGATGGCAAAGCTGTTGTGCAGGTCTCCCGTTAGCACAAATACTCCCTTGTCCAACCCGTCCCAGAATTCGATTAGTTCTTCCCGTTCTTTTAAAAATACCGTCCAGGCGTCGTCTTTTTTGATAGTGGCCTGTTTGTCACTTCCACCCCCGCTGCCCACATGGGGAACCATGAAGTTCACCGAGGAGACAATGAACAGAAAGTCCGCCTTGCTCTTTTTGATCTCGTTTTTGAGCCAGTTGAGTTGTTGCTTGCCCAGCATGGTGGCTTTGGGGTTGCCGGGGTTGTCCACATTGTGAAGG
>CAYLIJ010000059.1:7157-14398 GCA_964383925.1 uncultured Puniceicoccaceae bacterium | reverse complement strand
TCGAGGAACAAGCGCAACAGCGTTTGGAGAGATTTTTTCAGTGTTAAATTCAAATTTTGAATTCTCCAATGTTTGAATCAGACTTTGAATAGTGGCAGAAATATTTCCACCAATCTTGACCTGCAATTCAGATGAATTTAGATCAGTAGTTTCATTAACAAACAATACTTTTTTGGAGATCGAACCGTAAGAAATTTCAATAAAATCGGAAACCGTTGGCTGTTTTGTGAATGAAATTTTGAAAAGCTTTGGGGTATCACTTTCTAAATCAGAGGATTTCAACGATAATAATTCAGCTTTCCACGCAAACTGATTAGCATATAAATCCAATTCGCCCTCTTTTTCCAAAGTGAAACCGCCTTCAGAATAGATTCGATCGACTTGATTGGCTCGGAAATGGGAAAATAAGGTAGATTCAACAAATCTTGTTTTAACTCCCTGGCGATTTCCCACAAATTGTAAAGCCCTGGTACGGTTTTCATCTGTAATTAGAGAAGGATCAAGCTCACGCACATAATTGTTAAAACGATCGTCTATGCCAATATGGCTTTCCGAATCAGCTAAATATCCCCATGACTTTGCTTGGGCTTCCATCACTAATTTCGCCCGGATTGTTGCTTGTGAAAAAACGGGATCATAACCGCCTGAACGTGCAATCTCGCGGGCTTTAAAATTTTTGGGGTAATTAGGCCAAGATTGCATAAAACCAAAAAGTCTTTGCAATGCATCCCGATCAAAGCTGTCAGGATTAGCCTGCAAAGTAGATTGAAGTTGAGCGCGCAAGGATTCGGAAAACTTTTTGTCAGCCGCTTCCATACTTTCAACTAAAGGTGGAATCACCGCACCAAAATCAGAAGCTACCCGATTCTCAATCGACAAAAAACGCATCTCGTCAGGGTCATTAAGATCATAACCGTAGAATTCCTTCTTTTCCCGATTAGGATCAGGCAAAAGATCAAAGATAGAAGTGCCTTGCGCCAGATAAAGCACAAAAGAAATAACCACAACGATGAGTAAAAGAACAAAGACGAACTTTCCCTTCTTCGAAATAAAATTTTGTAAAGCTGTTATCATGAGGATTTGTATAGATAAAAAGGGTAGATCATGAACATGATAATCAATACGTCAAACCTTTGAATATCCAAAAAAACTTAGTTATCTTGGTTTGAGAACTGGGCGATCTGAAAAAATCAATGAACTCATCCAACTTTGCCTCCTAGTTCCATCGTCGTTCAAAAATGGCCGAGTGATAAGCATTTTTTCCAAATAGAGATTCTCTCCCCCTTTTTCATCCCAAGTAAGAAAGTATTTATAGGTTTCTGCCGGCGTCGATTTCATCTCTTTTTTCTCTCCCTCTAAATTAACGCTAACCGATATTTGGTTTCCTCCCCATTTCCAATTTCCAATGTATGCCCGATCTTTTTCTACTGTTTCAATTCTAACTTGATCATCTTCTAAGAATGAAATCTTAAACGGATAAGAATCCTTACGGGATTTCCCTTCATTTCGCATTAAAAGGATAGGACTTCCATCATCATTGCTTAGTCCCTCTTTAGTTTGAAAAGCATATCGGGCACCACTTTTTACAAGAAAATATTCGGATGGGGATTTGCCATCTTCAAAAAATATACTTCGATATCCATCTTCGACTTTCCATTTCCCCCGCCTTATTACTTCTTTCATTTTAGGATGCTGAAAAATAAGTTTGGAAATAAAGCCTTCTGGTTTCTGTTCGAGTACCACTTCAATTTGACACTCATTTCCCTGAGTAATGAGCGGAGCTTCAAAGACCTCGTATACCCAATCCTTAATTTCACCTTGATAAGTACCACTTGGGTCTTGCTGCCAACAAGAGACCAGAAAAAAGGTCACAAAAAGAAGAAACCGTACCCCTATACTACGAACCATTTTATTGGGCTTATACATTAAACTCCAAGTAAAGAGAGAAAATATATTTTATTCAACCATTTCCCCATTGGAAATAACTAGTTTTTTTAATTCTCTGTGGTATAGACAACCTGCGAGAACAAAGCCTAAGGCAAAAAATAATGACCAACGTGTACTATTTTTTCCCTCTTTTATAAAAAGAAGCTCAGATTTTTGGATCGTACCTGAACTCGATTTAATTCGCTCCTCCGGAAATAATCTCGGTAAACCATTACTAGCGATGCCTGGGAAATAAGTATGCTTTGAATCTTTGCGTTTAATAAGTACCAATGCGTCCCTCTCCCGATCAAATTTTAAATAATCCTCCCAGATAAAATAATCTTCCTCAGAAGTTTTCCCATCACCAATAAATTGCCAAAGTTTTTTTCCACTAGCTTCTTCTCGACTTTTTTTGAAACGTTTAAACTTAAGTCTAAACAATCCTTCCTCCTTGCTCCATTCTCCAACAACATCCTGACCTCCCCCCCCGTCTTCGTCGTAGTTACCGGGTACGATTCCCCATGCTTGTCCACTAAAAACCCCCGCCCCCATTTGGTAGCTATCTGGATATTCTTCCAATGAGTATTCCGTCCACGGTGCTGGAGCTAAAAAAAGATAAATTGAATAAAGCAGATAAAAAACTAATGAAATACCACCCACCAAAGCGGTAATTCCTCGCTTGGCCTTCAATGTATTAACTTGCTCGTTCAGCTTGAACTTCAACTCTCTTTTCAATCGAAGTTCTTCCAGGTCAAAATCAGATTCTTCTGACGATGATTCCACCTTTATTCCAAAACGTGAAATATCTCCCACATTCGGTAAGGCATTCATTGAAAGAGCACAAGACGCGAATGGTTCTCTACCATCTTCCCCAATTGCTTGGAGAGCCCAATCCTCCCAATCTTTCCAAATAGGGGCAGAATCTTCATTTACTTTTTCTAATGCCCACAAAACAATCTTACCAGCTGCATATAAATCCCAATTTTCCTCTGGCATTTGTTGGTGATCTACTCCCTCAGGGCGAAATTTTTGCCCTGTAAGGAAGGAAGCTTGGCCATCAACATTCATAACGGAGACTTCTTTCCTCTCCTCTTCAGACAACCCATGAGGCGTAAACAAATTCAATCGAAATAGACCAAACTCAGAAATAAAGCTTTCCCATTCCCCTTCACTATTTTGTTTGACCACAATATTTGAAGGTTTTAAATTCCCATGACTAACCCCAGATAGGTGAGCTTTGTAAAGCCCCAGGTGTAAAGATATCATCACCAATAATAATTGATCAGGAGAAATTACCGATGGTTCCAAAGTAAAAAGGTCTTCCAAGGAACGAATAAAACGAATCTCCTCAACTAATGCATTATCATTTTCTTCTTTCGCTGGAATTTCAATCTTAGTTTCCTTTCCCTCAAGCCATGAATATCGGATCCAATGCTTCCATTTGGAAACACCAGTACTCAATACCGGCCAAATACCAGGTCCATCCAATTGCTCTAAAGCTTGTCCTTCCTGTATAAAGTAATCCTGAAAACCCTTTCTCTCTGATACCTCTCGAGGGATTAATTTTACATAAAACTCCTTACCTTTAATCTCTCCCTCTGAACCTTCACAATGATAGCTTTGGCCACAGGAACCCTCACCCAGCCAATTTAAAATACGGGTCGATTCGATGCGAGTTCCTGAAGAAAGCATGGTTCGAGTTTAAAAGTTCATTCCTGTTGGATTATCCCCATTTCAATTTATTTCGTAAAACTCGAAAATGAGAATGATTAATTACTTCAAGAAGTGGGAAAGTTTCCCTGGCTAATGATATCTGAATAGGAAGATCCGGTATTTTTTTGAAAGCGGGTTGTCCATCTGCGGATACAAATGGTTCATCTGCATTATCTAACGCCGAAACTTTCAGGGTGACTCCGGCGGGGAAAACTACGCTTCTACTAGTCAAGGAATGGGCCGAGATCGGGGTCATAAGGACGACTTGTGCATCCGGGTGAGCGATCGGACCACCTGCGGCTAAGTTATAAGCCGTTGAACCAGTTGGTGTTGAAAAAACAATTCCATCACAGGCATAATCAGCCACTCTCTCGTTTTCAACATGGACAGAAAATCGAGCTAGTCGTCCATTACTCCCGCTCTTTATAACCAAATCGTTCAAAGCAAATTTCGATTCTTCACCTCCCCCTTGATATGCAATCATACTTCGTTGTCTTACCTGATATTGCCCAGTAAAAAGATCAGGAAGAAAGTCATTCATTTCTTCTGGTGAAAATGTGGCTAAGAATCCTAATTGGCCATTACGAATTCCAGCAACCGGAACATTATGAAGAACCGCTTCGTTCATCATCCCGAGCAATGTGCCATCCCCTCCTACTACAAAACAGGCATCGGCACCTTCAATAAATCCTGGTTGGCAAGGAAATTCAGAGACTCCGCTCTTCTTAGCAATTCGCTCTAGTTCCAAAGCCAATTCTTCGGCACCTGGTTTGGAATCGTTGCTAACTATTGCTATTTTTTTTAGGGCTTTCAATAAGGGGTATTTTTAGGGATTAATAATTCTTAAATGTAATCTAGCCAAAAGATGGCTAATCGGTCAAGTATCTGAGTTCCATTTAATATCATCGGCACTTAGCGGGTTTCCCCTATTTGAATTAAAAATTTGATCTGCCTGATAATATTTGCGAAACCACTTTCTTTGCTTTGCAACCAATTGCCTCGTCGACACTTGGATTGCTTTGGAAAGAGAATCCCTACTAATTTCACCACGAAGGTAAGACAAGGTTTCACGATAACCAACGGAATAGGATGCCGGATAGTTTTCCAGCAAACCAAGTTCGATAAGACCCTTCACTTCCTCAATTAATCCATTCGCTATCATTGATTTTGTTCTAGCCTCAATCAAGATTTCGATTTCTACATCGCTTCGATCAAGTAAGCAGGTCTTTTTTTTAAATTCCTCATACGGAGTAGGTTTTTTATCAAATTCTTTTTTTAAATCTTGAATAGTTGATCCCGTTGCCATGCACCTCTCAAGTGATTTTGTTACCCTAACTGGGTTGAACTGATCCAATTCTCCAAGCCCTTGGGGGTTCATTTGCTTCAATTTAAAAAGTAATCCTTTTAGTCCCTCTAAACTATATAATTCCTCAACCGAATTCTTGATTTCATTACTAATAATTACTTCATCCACCACCGCTGAAAAAAAAGAACGTAAATAAAAACCACTCCCTCCAACCACCAAAATTTTGCCCTTCCGCTCGTATACTTCACTTATTACCCCTTTGGCATAGTTGATATATTTCGATACATCATACCGTTGGTCAATATTTGCCAAGTCCAAGCCATAATGTTTAACCTTCGACTGGTCTTCAACAGAAGGCTTAGCCGAACCGATGTTCATTCCTCGATAAAGAGCAATCGAATCACAAGATAAAATTTCCGCACCATTCTTCAGAGCCCATTCCAAGGCAAGTGTGGATTTTCCCGAGGCAGTTACCCCAGCTAAAAAATATAAAGTTGGGATACCTTGTTTCACCGCAAAAGATAAAAGTAATAAATTACATTTTGACCAAGCCAGTAGCCAAATTCTCTGCTCGGGAAGAAATTTTTTCGATAATTAACTCGGGATTCCCCAAATTTTCGGAAATACAATTGACTAGTGCACTCCCAATTACGACGCCATCAGCTACTGCACTCACAGATTGAACTTGTTCGGGAGTGGAAATGCCAAATCCTACCACCACTGGAAGTTCAGTGTATTTTTTAATGGTAGTCACTCGAAGATCTAAATCATCCGCTAAATCCTTTCTCTCGCCTGTCACTCCCGATCTAGACACATAGTAAATAAAACCTGAAGAACTCTCAATAATTTTAGGAATTCGACTCTCAGGTGTAGTGGGTGCAATAATAAAAATATTTTTCAATCCATTCTCTCGGCACGAGGAAACTAA
Source organism: uncultured Puniceicoccaceae bacterium (assembly GCA_964383925.1). Taxonomy (GTDB): domain Bacteria; phylum Verrucomicrobiota; class Verrucomicrobiia; order Opitutales; family Seribacteraceae; genus Seribacter. The sequence continues at coordinate 8,525 of CAYLIJ010000059.1, read as the reverse complement.
TTCGGTTGATTCTTCTGGAGGTAAATCCAAGGTTAATAATCCATCCACACCGACCTCGCGAGATCGTGCGACATATTCTTCAATTCCTTGAGAATAAATTAGGTTATAATAGGTATAAAATACGATTGGTACTTCTGAAAATTTCCTAATCTCCTCCACTAAGCGAAATACATCATCTCTGCGACACCCCGCTTCCAATGCTCGTTGAGCAGCTAACTGGTTAGTTAACCCATCGGCAAGGGGATCTGAGAAGGGAACTCCCAATTCAAGAATATCCACTCCGCTTTCAATCAACGATCGACAAATCAGTAAGGAAGTATCGAAGTCTGGGTCACATGCACACACATATCCAACAAAAGCGGCACGCTTTTTTTCTTGGCAGCTTGAAAAAAGTTTCGCGATTCGATCAATAGTCTCCATAAGTAATTGCAATGCATCTATTCTTATCATCTGCCCCTTTGGCAATGGAAAAGCTTTCCAAACTGCTTTTTATTTAAGTGATTTTTCTTTATCGTATTCTTTATCCTGTTTTTTTTCTCATCCTCTCACCTTATTATTTAAAGAGGATGATCAAGCGAGGAGGCTATGCCAAAAAGCTCATGTATCGGTTAGGATTTTGGCCTCGATTACCCTCAAAAGGTTTAAAACGAACCAGAATATGGATCCAGGCGGTTAGCGTGGGGGAACTTTCTTCGATTCATTCACTCCTTCAATCATTTTTTTCCAATCCAAATATTGAAATTGTTTTAAGTGGTACAACCAGTACCGGTCAAAGAATTGCCGAGCATAAATATTCGAAAAAAGTCCTTGCCTACGGTCCCTTCCCTCTTGATTGGTTTCCTTTTTCTGCCCTTACCTGGTCTCGAATCAAACCCGACCTCGCCATTTGCGTGGATAGTGAACTCTGGCCTGAACATATGAATCAAGCAAAAAAGAAAGGAGTTCCTTTTTGCATCATTAACGCTCGATTATCAAATCGATCCTATAATCGCCTTCGCTCAGCAGGAATTTTTCGAAACCTTTTAATCCCTGAGAATTTGCACATACTCGCCTCCTCAGAAAAACAGAAACAGCGATGGAGAAACATAGGTGTCGCTTTAAAAAATACTACAGCTACGGGGAATCTGAAAATTGATATTTCTCCACTCAAGCCCCCTTCTCTCATTCAAAAAAATGTCAGAAAAAACGAGCTTGGTTTCCCCACTTCCTCCCTCGTTTTAGTTGGTATTTCAACTTGGTCGGGGGAAGAGAAACTCCTTTTAGAGACACTTAATGAAATCCGGGCTTTAAAGATCGATGCAAGGCTTCTTCTTATTCCCAGACATGCAGAGAGAAGAAATGAAATTATAAATGCACTCTCATCATTTT
>CAYLIJ010000059.1:2729-7147 GCA_964383925.1 uncultured Puniceicoccaceae bacterium | reverse complement strand
AGATAAAGGAGAAAACCTTGTCTATTTTGCTGATACAACAGGGGAACTTATTGATTTAATCGAGTGTGCAGATGTCGGCTTTCTAGGGAAGACTCTTCCTCCGCGAGATGAAGGTCAAAATCCAATTGAAGCAGTTTCTATGGGTCTCCCCCTTGTTATCGGGCCTGATTGTACAAATTTCTCTGAGACTTGCGATGTTCTGTTAGCCCAAGGTGCAGCTGAACAAGGCAATTCGGTCGAAGAAGTTAAAAAAATTCTTGTCTCATTGATGCAAAATGAAGAACAAAGACTTCAAATGAGTAAAGCAGGTATAAAATGGAGAAAAGACCAAGGCTCACCTACCCAAAATACCGTAGCAAAATTAAATGATTTTTTCTCACTTAATTCTACAATTTAAATTCTTACTCAATAAATTAAGAGGCTTTCCAGTAACTCCAATATGTTGGCTCATGATTAATGGAAAAGTACATCTTCAGTTCCACTCATAATAAAATGATGGCGGAACAGAAATACAGGTACACATTCACACTAAGTTGATTGAAAGCACATTAACCTTAAGTAACATCTTTAAGCAGAAAGAAATGGGGCGACAGACCGGATTCGAACCGGCGACCCTCGGCACCACAAGCCGATGCTCTAACCAACTGAGCTACTATCGCCATATTAAGGTTGTATTTCTAAAGAAGTACTCCAATTCGTCAATGAGAAAGCACACAATATTCAACCGAGCTTTCTTGACCAATCCTTGAAGTACAGGCATGGTGGGTAGTTTTTATTATTATGTTACAAGCAGGAATTGTTGGCTTACCCAATGTAGGCAAGAGTACTTTATTTAATGCACTGACCAAAAGTCGTAAAGCAGAAGCGGCCAATTATCCCTTTTGCACTATTGATCCGAATGTTGGTGTGGTCCAAGTACCAGATGAACGTCTAACTCGATTGGCAGAAATTGCGGGTACCCAAACTATTATTCCTGCCGCTATTGAAATGGTGGATATTGCTGGTCTTGTGGCAGGTGCAAGTAAAGGCGAGGGTCTCGGTAATAAGTTTCTCGCCAATGTACGGGAGGTTGATGCTATCGTTCATGTAGTTCGGTGCTTTGAAGACGAAGATATTATTCACAATATGGGCCGGGTTGACCCGGTGAATGATGCAGAGGTTATTCTTACAGAACTAGTTTTGGCCGATGCAGAATCCATCTCAGGCCAATTGCAAAAGAATGCCAAGAAAGCACGGGGGAATGACAAAGATGCTGAGGCAAATGTGGCCCTGCTTGAAAAACTGGTCCCTCATTTAGACGAGGGGATACCTGCGAATTTACTCGAAATGGATGAAGACGAAATTAAACGTCTTCACAGTTTTTGTTTACTCACTGCCAAACCAATGCTCTATGCCTGCAATGTCAAAGAGGACGAATTGGCCGACTTTTCTGAGAATCAACATGTGATTAATCTCCGAAATTGGGCAGCTGAACAACAGGATGCTGATTCTTGTGTAATCTCGGCAAAAATGGAGGAAGAATTATCTGAACTTGTTTCCGCTGATGTAGCTGAATATTTAGAAGCAATCGGAGTTTCTGATTCGGGAGTCTCCACCTTAATTCAATCTTCCTACGATCTTCTCGGTCTCGCCTCTTTTTTAACTGCAGGAGAAAAAGAAGCACGAGCATGGACATTTAAAAAAGGAATGACGGCACCCCAATGTGCCGGTGTAATTCACACCGATTTTGAAAAATCTTTTATTAAAGCAGAAATTGTTTCTTATGAGAAATTGCTTGAAGCGGGCTCAATGCAAGCAGCAAGAGATGCAGGTAATCTAAGACTGGAGGGAAAAGAATACATTTTTGCCGATGGAGATGTTACCCTCTTTAAATGTAATCCATAATTTTGACTCCTAACGGTTGCCTAAAAAGTTTATTTTCATAGAATAATTCTTACTATTGTAATTCCTGCCACCTTTTTGGAGTTACTCAGTTTAAAATCCATTCTAAATTAAGAAAATTCACTTAGCCATGTTCTCGAATCTGCACCAGTTGTGTAAGCAATTATTAGCGTTTTGCCCGCTTGCTTTGCTTACAATTGTTCAGTTCTCCTGCTCCGAAGAACCCACTATTCAGTCCTACACAATTGCTTCAGAATACAAGGGCCCAGTTGTAACTTGGAAATTACCTAGTAATTGGGGGGAGAATCCAGATTTATCGGGGCCAATGGCAGGTTCCTTTCATGTTAAAACTGACTCCGGGCCAAAAGGAAGGATTGGTGTGATGCCTTTCCGCCAAAAAGTTTCGACTTTAGATGTGGCAAATATGTTTGGAAAGGAATTGGGCTACCCTACCTTTTCGGAAAAAAACCTTTCCCCCTATTTAGAGAAAAAAAAGATTGGTCTTCGTGATTTTGAGTGGGTAACTCTAGTAGAAAAAAATGCACCTGCTATTTCTTCTCCCAAGATCGCCCTATTAGCCCTCCTTCGCCAAGAAGGAGAAACTTGGTTATTTCCATTCATTGCTGATCAAAAATTAATTCGTAAAGAATCTGAAAATTTTACCGCTTTCTTGGAGAGTTGTGTTCTTCGTTCGGCGAAAGAACAACCAATTGTTGCCAAGTCTAACCGTCCAGCCAGAAAAGTAATTAGTACTCCCACGCCAACTCGCAAAAACCCTTGGTCATGGGATATCCCTGCCAATTGGGCGAAAGGAAAAGGGTCCTCCATTCGCTTGGCCAGTTTTGTCGTGAATGGTGAGGATGGAAAAAAACTCGATATTTCCGTTACTTCATTCCCTGGAGATGTGGGTGGACTCTTGGCCAATGTTAATCGATGGGTGGGGCAAATTGGTCTTTCTCCAGTCGACCAGTCTTCCTTGGGGCAATATTGTTCTTCAATTACTCTGAATGGTCAACCAGGCCATTTAATCGAAGCGTTTGGTCCTGATCAGGGACTTCTTGCAGGTGCACTTTTCCTCGAAAAAGAAGCCTGGTTTTTCAAACTCCAAGGTGACCGAGAATTAGCTGAGAGTGAAAAAAGTAATTTCACATCATTCCTCCAATCTATTACCCTAAAGCAAAAACAACCTTGAATTAAGGATGAAAAAATCGAAAAAGCCTAATTCTCTAGCCCAGAGAAGAAAAGATTTCAATTTCCTTCTTCCGTTCGCATCTCTGCGCCTTACCCTTACGCTCCTCAGCCTCTCGATGATTCTGATCTTTGTTGCCACATTAGAACAGACACGAATTGGGATTCGAGGTGCATTAAAGGAGTACTTTGAATCTTTCTTCGGAATTTGGTATTACCCAGAACAGTTTTGGGGAAGCGAATATTTGCACTCTATTCCACTCCCCATCCCTGGCGGATATCTTCTTGGTGGGTTGCTAATTCTGAACTTAACTTCGGCTTTTCTTGTTCGTTTTCAATGGACTGGGAAAAAAATTGGTATACAGCTCATCCACTCGGGGATTATTCTTCTCTTGATCGGCCAATTAGCGACACAAGCCATTCAAGAAGAATCGAAGATGCAAATTAACAAGGGTGAGAAGACAAATTATATCGAACGATTCCACGGGGTTGAATTTGCCATTCGTGATGTAACCAATCCATTGAATGAAAAGGTAATCACTATTCCACAGGAATTACTTGAAAATGGAGAATTGCTCTTTAACGAAAATGAAGAAACTCTCTCTAACGAGGAACTTCCGTTCAAATTAAAAATTCATCATTTTGGAGTGAATTGTGATTTTGAATTTGGCACTGAGGGCAAAGCAAATACTACACTTTCAAGATTAGTAGATCGGGGGGTTGGCCAATCGATGAATTTAAATGTCGTAGCCAAGGATGAAGATTATAGTAATGATGCACTTAATTTTGGGTATCTCGTAGTTGAAATCCTAGATGGAACTGAAAGCTTGGGAACTTGGTTAACGATCGCAAATCCAGGAGGAAATAAATATTGGGAGATGATGTACCCAAAATTGGCTGATCTTGCCTTCCAATCTATCCGTCATGAAGGAAAATTATGGGGTATCGCATTAAGACAGAAAAGGGAATACTTACCCTTTTCTATTGAATTATTAGATATCAAAAATGAGTATTATCAAGGTACTGAAACTCCCTTCAATTTTGAGAGCGACATCAATCTTCACTTTGATGATAATCAAACCCGTCGTGCTTTAGTGTACATGAATACACCACTACGGCATGCAGGTAAGACCTTCTATCAGTATCAAATGAATGATTCTGCAAGTTATACCGTGTTCCAAGTAATCCGTAATCCAAGCTGGTTAGTCCCCTACATCGCCTGTATTTTAGTTTCACTCGGTATGCTTTGGCAGTTCAGCTTTCATCTATTCCGATTTTTAAAGAAAAACTCTGCAACTCCGAAAAGTGCATAATTATGTCCTTACTAAAGCTAATTAACATATCCCTCC
>CAYLIJ010000059.1:0-2629 GCA_964383925.1 uncultured Puniceicoccaceae bacterium | reverse complement strand
TTGGAATATATTATTCATTTCTGCCCAACTCTTCGACACGGGATTCCTTTTTGGATTTTTTTAAAGAAGAAAAAAGTAATGATGTTAAAAACAAAGAATTTGACATAGATACTTTTTCTTTAGTTCCAGTTTTGAGAGGTGGTCGGGTAAAACCTTTGGATAGCGTGGCAAGAAATATTCTTTTAGTCCTTAGAAATAAAAGAAGTGCCCTACAAATCATAGAAAAAGATGAACAAGATAATATCGATCTTATTTCTGAAAAAGACCAAGATTCTCTAACCGAACAGGAAGCAATCTTACTTGATAATTATAAAAAATCTAAAAAGGTCAAAATTCCGCAAAATGGAGTTGAAGTCACTTCGATTGAAGTCCCGGCAATCGATTGGCTTGCTCAGGTTTTATTTCATCCTGAAAAGGCTGATCAGCTAAAGACTTTTCTAATCGATCACGACCAAGTACTCGGACTTTTAAACCGGAAACTTTTAGAAGATGGAAAATTTTATTCTTATCAAGACCTTGATCCGTTCCTCTCCAATATTGATTCGGCAGCCCGAAAAGCGGGCGAGGTGGAAACCGAACTCAGAGATCCATTCCAGCAAAATATAATTGAGTTATACCGTGCACTCCTGATCTACAAAAAGCTCAAACACTCCCTTTCTCCCCCCACGCCGGCTGAACGTCCCGACATGTTGGAACAATTAGGAGTCACTGATTTAGTGTACGATTCAAAAAAAGACCAAGCAATCAGCGATGAATATTTTCGTTTTCGAGAATTAACGGCATCCCTGTCCGAAGATCCATCCGTAGTCAAGTTAGGCAGTAAGGAATTTGCCAAAGTTGTATTTTTTGTTGATCGTTATAATCAGGCAAATTTATGGACTGAATTTCTTCCCATTCCTCCAACCATTTCTGATGGAGATGGAAAATGGTTAAAAGTTACAGAATCTCTAGTGGGCTCTGAACCCTTGGAATCGAAAGAAAAACAAAATATGGACCCCAGTCGTTTTGCTTTAGTCTTACGCGAACTCCTTGCTCTTGACAGGAATACCCTTAAGGACCGTATTGCCTATATACGGGAGAACCAAAAACTCGATCCATCCGCACTTTTTGCGACTCAGTATGCGGAAGCAATCAAAGTAAAAAAAGGAGTAGATCCAATCATTCTTAAATACGAAAAACTTGCATCTGCCTACCGAAATGAAAGATATCAGGATTTCAACAAAATAGTCTCTGAAATATATAATTCTGCTCGCGCAAGAGCAGGTGAAAAAGCGGATACTCTCTCATTCGAGAAAACTTTTAACGGCTACGAACCCTTTTACAGAAGTGCCATTGTATATGTGATTATATTACTGATTGCTTGTTTTAGTTGGCTTCTTGCAATCCGTGGAGATGGTACTAAGCCAACGGTGCAAATGCTCCGCAACTCTGCTTATTATCTCACCATAATTGTTCTTCTTAGCCATACATTTGGACTAGTTGCTCGAATGTACATCGAAGGTCGTCCACCTGTAACTAATCTATATTCTTCCGCACTTTTTATTGGATGGGGGGCTGTTCTGCTTTGCCTCGGTACAGAAAAATATGTCCGCTTGGGAATTGCTTCAGCAATGGGATCCTTAATCGGGTTTGGTAGTTTAGTTATCGCCCATAGTTTGAGCTTAGATTCATCTTTGAATCCGTCCGGAGATACTATGGAGATGATGCGGGCAGTACTTGATTCAAATTTCTGGCTCGCTACTCATGTGGTCATTATAACGATTGGTTATTCAACAACTTTCCTTGGCGGCTTTCTTGGGATTGCTTATGTAATTTTTAGATTAATTAGTTATATAATTCCATCCAAAACGATACTTGGATACACGCTTAAAAAAATTCAGAAAGAAACCAATCGTACGCTTGGTTCAATGATATTTGGTATTACTTGTTTCTCTCTTTTCTTCAGTCTTGTGGGAACAATTTTAGGGGGTATCTGGGCCGATCAATCGTGGGGTCGATTTTGGGGTTGGGATGCAAAGGAAAATGGAGCACTCCTCATCGTTATTTGGAATGCAATTATTTTACACGCCCGTCTTTCTGGAATTGCCAAAATCTGTGGAATCGCAACTCTTGCTATATTTGGAAATATTGTTACCGCGTGGTCTTGGTTTGGCACCAATATGTTAGGTGTGGGATTGCACTCCTATGGCTTTATGGATAAAGCTTTTAATCCATTGATGTGGTTTTTCGGATCGCAATTACTTTTTATCGTCCTTGCTTACATCCCTTCTCTTATCACTTTTCTTCGGAGTCTTATCCAAACTTCCCTTAAGAAGCCCCAAAACATCATCAATGGGCCTTCCAAATGAACAGGGGAATGCAATCGGTTCGTCTTTTAGACCCCAATTTAATTGAGCCTTCTTTTTTAGGTTTACCAAAATAAGTGGTCGTCCCGCGTATATCTCCGAACTGAAGCTTTCAATTTCTTCGTGCCGATAATGCTGTTTTCTCCACCACCCCCGGTAACAATATCCATCTCGGTTAATTAATAATCGAGACCATTCGAATAATTGATCCAATACATTAAGTATTCCCAAGATTGAAAATACTATGGTAGCAAACCAGCTAAATATTACTCCGAAATAGCTGA
>CAYLIJ010000058.1:0-14986 GCA_964383925.1 uncultured Puniceicoccaceae bacterium | reverse complement strand
GCTAAGACCCCTTTTATCAATCAACTGGCTCAATCGGGAATGACTTTTAATAGGTGTTACCAATCGGCCTCGATGTGCTCTCCTACCCGGCATTCTCTCTACACCGGACTGTACCCAGTAAAAAGTGGAGCTCACCCGAACCATGCTCAAGCCTACGAAAATGTAAAAAGCATTCCGCACTTTTTATCCAAAAGTGGCTACCGAGTTGCTTTGGCAGGTAAAAGTCATATCGAACCAGAATCTGTCTTCCCGTTCGAATATCTTGAGGAATTTGCTGATCCAATCGAAAAAGATGTCCAACCTGTAAACGGGTGGAGATATCCTAAAGTTTATAATTTGATTAAAGATTCAAGTTCATCTCAAACGCCTTTCTGCCTATTTCTTTGTTCAAATGAACCTCATGGACCCTACACTAAGGGAGATTCCACCCCCTATCAAAATGTCAAACTTTCTCCCCAGCAACTCGAAATTCATCGGGATTCGTATGCTGACTATCTGGCCGAGATCACCTACTTTGATGGACAGGTTGGCGAGGTTATGAAAATGCTTGATCAACTCGACTTAAGAAAAAAGACTCTCGTCATTGTTGCTTCTGAACAAGGGAGCTCCTTTCCATTTGGTAAATGGACCTGCTATGAGATTGGAGTGGCGAGTGGACTCGTCGCCTCCTGGCCAGGTATAATTGAACCAGGATCAAAAACCAATGCGATGGTTGAGTATGTTGATGTGGTCCCCACCCTCATTGATGCAGCAGGTCAAAAGAAGATTGATTCTTTGGATGGTCGATCCTTTCTTCCAGTGCTCAAAGGCAAAGCCAAAAAACACAAGAAATTCGCTTTCAGTTTACAGACAACTGTTGGAGTCAACGGGGCTGAACAACCCTATGGAATTCGTTCGGTGGTCAATGAACAATTTCGTTATGTACTCAACCTTTTCCCAGAAAACGAATTTAGTATTCCATCTTCTCGAAGACTAGAACTTGAAGTTTCCAAACTCGGTCCAAACGAAAAGGATTTTGCTCGACGCTTTAGTAAGAGAACCAAAGAGGAGCTTTACAATATCCATAAAGATCCATACTGCCTTAACAATCTAGCCTCTAATCCGGAATATAAAAAGAATATGCAAATTCTTTCCAATTCCTTGGAAGAGTGGATGATCTCACAAAACGATTCCGGTCGGGAGACTGAATTAGATGCCAAAAGTAGACAATGTCAATGGAGGCAAAATCAATACAAAATTCGGGATCAAGACAAATAGAGAAAAAAAGCCTCCTCCAATCAGTAAGACTGTCGCAAATAAACAGAAATTATACGCAATATGCGGTTTCTATTTTGAGATTTATTGAGTAGAATGACATACTTTATTTCCTTTTACCTCAATTTTATCCCCCTTTTCATATTCCGACCATTCCCCCCTAGTAAATAAATTTACTAATGATCAAGAATCCGATTCTACCTGGTTTTAATCCTGACCCTTCAATCTGTCGGGTTGAAAATGATTTTTACATCGCCACTTCTACTTTCGAATGGTTTCCCGGTGTTCAAATCCACCACTCGAGAGACTTAGAAAATTGGAATCTTATTGGCCATGCTCTTAATGAAAAAAGAGTATTAGATCTTAGAGGTGTTCCTAGCTCTGGTGGAGTTTGGGCACCTGCACTCAACTATTATGATGGACTGTTTTATCTTTGCTACACCGTAGTCCATCAACATGAAGCGGCCACGAAGGATACTCCCAACTTTCTCATCACCGCCCCTTCGATTAATGGTCCATGGTCCGACCCCGTTCTGATCAATTCCTCTGGGTTCGATCCTTCTCTCTTCCATGATGACGATGGTAAAAAATATTGGCTCAATATGGTCTGGGATCATCGGCCGAACAAACATCCTTTTTATGGGATTGCCCTTCAAGAGTATGATCCCCTCGCACAATCCCTTACCGGTGCTTCTCACATCATATTTAAAGGAAGTCCCCTCGGGCTCACTGAGGGACCTCATATTTACAAGCGGAATGGCTACTATTACTTACTTACCGCAGAAGGCGGGACCGAGTACGAACATGCAGTCACGCTCGCACGGTCCCGTGATTTACTGGGGCCTTATGAAGTTCATCCCCAAAACCCAATTCTGACTTCTTCGGGAAACCTTGAACTTGTTCTACAAAAAGCCGGTCATGCAAGCCTAGTCGAAACCAAAGAGGGTGAGTGGTATATGCCCCATCTTTGTGGCCGTCCCCTACCGGGATCGAAAAATTGTAATCTTGGACGAGAAACTTCTATCCAGAGGGTGGAATGGCGCGCTGATGATTGGCTTTACCTTGCCGGGCAAGGTAATAATCCACTGGAAGAGGTTCCTTCTCCTAATCTCGAAGTCCATACATGGCCTTCTCTTTCCGAGCGAATTCCTTTCGACTCTCCCCATTATGCCATCCCAAGAGGTCCCACTAATTCAGTTATTAATCAGCCTCAGAAACTAACTCTTTTAGGCTGCGAATCACTGGAATCAAATTTTGAACAAGCCATGCTTGCTCGTCGCCTGGTCAACCAGCAAGCGATTATAACAACTAAAATGAACTTCGAACCGTCGTGCTTTCAGCAAATGGCTGGTCTCGCAGCTTATTATAATACTTATCTTTTTCATTATCTGTATTTATCAAGAGACGAGAAGGAAGGTCTTTGTATGCAAATCCATAGCTGTGATGATGGCATTTCGTCCTTCCCATTGGGTGAAGAAATCATTCCGGTCTCCAAGGGTGAGCTTTTTTTACGGGCAACTTTTAATAACTGCGACCTGCAGTTTCAATTTTCCGAAGATGGTGAACACTTTAAGAACGCAGGGCCAAACCTTGACGCGTCAATTCTTTCGGATGATCATGGGAAACACTGGGGCTTTACCGGAACTTTCGTGGCCCTTGCCTGCCAGGACCTAACAGGAAACCGACTACCGGCTAGCTTCGATTTTCTTGAAATCAAAACCTAACCCGAAACCCAGTATAAAGATGTCCGATACAAAATTAAAACCGATTGAAAAAATAGGATATGGATTGGGCGACTTTGGGTCCAATGTTGTTTTTCAAACCATTCTTATTTTACTTCCCGCATTTTACACTGATGTTTTCGGACTTGCCCCCGCAGTAATGGGTACGATGTTTTTAGCAGTTCGATTACTGGACACCGTGACCGATCCAATTATGGGGATCATTGCTGATAACACCAATACAAAATGGGGTAAATTCAGGCCCTATCTTCTTTGGTTCGCAATTCCTTTTGCAGTTGTTTTCGTCCTTACTTTTATCACTCCTGACTTAAGCGAGAGTGGGAAAATAATATATGCGTACCTCACCTATTCCCTGCTGATGATTCTATACACAGTTGTGAATATTCCCTATTGTGCTCTTGGAGGGGTAATTACTTCGGATTCCCAAGAACGTGTTTCTGCCAATTCCTATCGTTTCGTTATTGCAACTTTTGCCGGGGTTTTAATTTCATATTTTGCTCCGGACCTAATCGAATTTTTTGGAAATGGTAACGAACAGGAAGGATATCCTTTTGCCATGGCGGTTTTTGGAGTTTTTGCAATTTTTGCATTCTTTGGCTGTTTTGCTTTGACCAAGGAGCGAGTCGAACAAGTTGTTACTACCAAAGGATCGCTATCCGTGGACTTTAAAACTTTGCTCAAAAATGACCAATGGGTAGTCGTGGCAATCCTCTTCCTTGTCCTACTGATCCCAATAGTTCTACGAGGAGCATCGCAGGTTTATTATGTAAAATGGTTTATCGGAGATACTGGTCTTATTGCCGCTTTCTTGACCACAGGTACTTTTTGCCAAATGGTGGGAGCAAGCTTCGCATCAAGATTGACTCAAAAATTAGGGAAGGTAAAAGCCTACATCCTTGTTCAAATAATTATCGTACTAGGCTCGGTCGCCCTTTACTTCGTCACCAATACCAATCTGTATGCAATCTTCATTCTTTTCGGACTGGTTAATTTCTTCGTTCAGATGGGTGCACCTATCCTTTTCACGATGGCCGCTGATACAGTCGAGTACGGTGAACTCAAGACGGGACGGCGAGTAACTGGATTGGTTTTCTCCGGTGCCCTCTTTGCATTAAAGCTGGGAGTGGCAATTGGTGGTTGGATGATTGGAATGATTCTCGCCTATTACGGCTACGATGGCAAAGCGGTTGTACAGAGTCCGGAAGCGATTCAAGGCATCGTATTATCACTTACCCTTTTTCCTGCAATCGGACATTTTCTTCTCATTCCAATAGTCTCCTTTTACAAACTCAATAAGACCCGTTGCGATGAAATTCGAGCTGAACTCGATCAAAAAGCTAACGCTTAATCAAAATGAAAAAACTACTTGCCATCCTCGCCTTTGTTGCACTTTGGATTGACCTATTTTCCGACTCTTACCCAGGTCGCTTTGCTCCGCCTCCAGGGAAAATTCTTGTCTTCGCCGGTCAGGATAATAAATCCGTCGGCGGAACGGCCAAGTATCGCGACGGCTATGTCGACAACATTGGGGTTCCCGCGGGAATCACTCATTATGTCTATTTTGCCGAAGGCTGGACTAACAAATTTAATCGGACCTACGCCAAAGGACGAGTGGATGGACTGAACCAAGAAACCGAGTGGGCCGCTGGTCCCATGAATCAAAAGGCCTACCTAGACTCACCCGCGCTCGACCGATGCATTATGCACCTATCCATTTCAATGGAGGGAAATTCAGAAGACAAGGTTGCGGACGGTTCCTACGATCACCTCATTGACGAACTGGTCGACTTCGTACGGGAACACCCCAACCACCCCTTTCTCATTCGAATAGGTTATGAATTTGACGGGAGTTGGAATGCATACGATCCGGAAAACTTCAAGGCCGCCTTTCGCAGAATTGTAGAAGCCCTGCAAAAAGCGAAGCTTACCAATTTTGCAACCGTATACGCCTCATCAAGCGGAGCAAAACCAAAACAATTTATGGATTATGACCCGGGGTCTGAGTTCTATGACTGGGTTGGTTATTCATGGTGGGGGGGAGACGGGGACGGACAGGCGGCCCTTGATTTTGCCCGAAAAGTAAAGAAACCAGTTTTCATTGCCGAAGCGACCCCACGCGGAATTTTCTTCGATAAGGAGGATCATCAAGGAATTTGGGACTCCTGGTTTAACAAGTTCTTTCAACATATTGAGAAGAATAAAGATGTAGTCCGTGCCATTTCCTATATCAATGCGGATTGGGAATCACAGGATATGTGGACTGGGGACGGATGGGGACAGACCCGCCTTGAAACGGCTCCTCTACTTAAGTCAAAGTGGTTGGAAAAAATGGCCGAAAGTCAATTTATCAATGCATCCGATAAGCCCTTCAACCTGATTGGTTTCCCCGCTAAAAAACCGAAGACCCTGCTCATCGGCTCCTACAAAGACCCTTCCCTTCCCGTTGAAAACCGGGTCGAAGATCTGATAAAACGGATGACGATTGAGGAAAAAGTGGCCCAGCTTACTGGTTGGTGGGACCCCAATGAAGAAAAACTTCGTAAAGAGGGCAAGATTTATGATTCATCCTTTTATGCAATGCATTCCCCGCATGGTATCGGGCAACTCGGCCCCCTGCATAACTTGACTGTCGAAGAAGATATTAAACAATATAGGGCGGTACAGGAATACTTTCGAAAAAAGACGCGCCTTGGCATCCCCGCAATTCAACACGATGAAGCGGCACACGGTTTTATGAGATTCGAGGCAAACTCATTCCCTTCCCCAATCGGACTTTCCTGTGCATGGAATCCTGAATTAATGGAAAAAATTTATGACCAAGCCGCTCGTGAAGCAAGATCGCGCGGAGTTTCTCATATACTATCCCCCATTGTGGATGTGGCCCGCGACTTACGCTGGGGACGGGTGGACGAAACTCTAGGAGAGGACCCCTTTCTGGTGGGACGACTAGGTGCGGCGATGGTTCGTGGACTGCAGGGTTCCTCAAACGGAGAAATCGATTCCGATCATGTAGCCGCCACCCTAAAGCATTTTGTAGGCTACGCCGGGACAGAGGGTGGAAGAAATCGCTCACCCTACCCCTACGGCCAACGTTACCTGCTCGACAATGAAGTCGCTCCCTTCCGTCATGTCATACATTCAGCAAGGCCTGCGTCAGTAATGGCTGCATTCAATGAGGTGGACGGTTTGCCCTGTCATGTCAACCCATGGATCCTGACTGATGTCCTTCGAAACCGAATCGGGTTTAAAGGGTTAATCATAGGGGACTACCAGGGAATTGATTTGGTTCGTCAGTACCAGAGAATTGGAAACTCGAACGCCGATGCCGCCCGTATGGCCCTCAATGCAGGACTCCAACTTGAACTTCCTAATAACTTTGGATTCCAACACCTTTCCCAACTTGTGAATGAAGGAAAAGTTGCTCTTTCAAAAGTGGATGAAGCTGTTCGGGCAGTCATTAGATTAAAGTTTCGCCTCGGATTATTCGAAGCCCCCTTCGAACTGAACAGGGAAAAAGCGCTTTCTTATTCCAAATCAGAAAAAGCGGTTGAACTATGCCGGGAGGCCGCTCGTCAATCAATCGTTCTACTCAGGAACGACCGAAATTTACTGCCATTAAACAAAAGTACCCAGCAGACGATCGCTGTAATTGGCCCGAATGCCAAGGTGTGCAGACTGGGGAATTACTCCGGTCGACCGTTAAAAACAGTTTCGATACTTGAGGGAATCCAAAACTTCGTCGGTGACCAATCTAAAGTTCTATTTGCCGAAGGATGCAAGGTCGCTCACAATGATACTGGTGACTCCTATTCCAACTGGCGTTATGTCAACGAGGTTGACTACGCAACAGTGGAGGACAATCGGCAGCTTATCTCCGAAGCAGTTAAAGTGGCCGCTCAGGCGGATGTAGTCATTTTGGCAATCGGAGAAAGCGTTCTGCTTAACCGGGAAGCATGGGGAGGAAACCATGTCGGTGATCGATCCACGCTTGATCTGACCGAGTCCCAAAAAGCCTTAGCCAAGGCAGTCCTCGAGACTGGCAAGCCAGTTATCGCCTTTCTGAACCATAGCAAACCGATCACTCTGGGCAATTTGGGAGACCAATTCTCAGCCATCCTTGCTGCCCATTACGCCGGACAGGAAACCGGAACTGCTGCCGCTGAAATTCTTTTTGGCACGACCAACCCGTCTGGAAAGCTAACCCTTAGCTGGCCACGTTCTATCTCTCAAATCCCCTGCCATTACAGCCAGCATCGAAGTGCCAAGGTGTTTGATTACCTCGATGCCCCAAAGGGAGCGGAATATCCATTTGGTCACGGCTTATCTTACACCTCATTTAAGTACGAAAAAGTCTCTCTCTCCGGCTCGAGCATTCGACCCGGTCAGTCTGTGCAAGTTGAATTCGACCTGACCAATTCTGGGAAACGCGAAGGTTCTGAGATTGTACAATTGTATGCAGCGGGCGAGTCTTTTGAGATTGCCCGTCCATCCATGGAGCTTAAGTCATTTTCTAGAGTCTCCCTTAATCCAGGTGAAACAAAACGGGTCAGCCTCAACTTGAATGCGGACGATCTACATTTTCATGATTCTTCACTACAACGCGTGTTGCCATCGGGTAAATATCTAATAAGTGTGGGAGGTTCTTCAGGCTCACAATCTCAAGGTATTCCTCTGACTACCATACCCGAGAGAGTCTCCTCCGGACCGGTTCAGGTTATCCAAACCGAAGGGCCTCTCTTTGCGGAAAAAACAAAACAACCCCAGAATTCTCCTAATGTTCTTTTTATTGCAATCGACGACCTTAGACCGGAGCTGAGTTCGTATGATTCCAAGGTAAAGACTCCCAACATGGATCGTCTCGCCTCGAGCGGTACATTGTTCCAACGAGCCTATTGCCAACAAGCAGTTTGTGGTGCCTCACGCCTATCAATAATGGGCGGGCTTTATCCGACTCTCACAGGAGAACAAACCTTCCATGTGGATGGTTGGAGGACTCGACATCCAAACCTCAAGACCCTTAACCAGCATTTTACCGAGCAGGGATTCAACACCATAGGATTGGGCAAGATTTACCACGGGAACAATGGTCCCGGTGTTGACCCGAAAAACTGGACGCAATGGGTCAAAATGAAAGGGGTTCCTCACTACGCCAAAAAAGAAAATATCGATATTTTAAATAAAGCTCTGGCCGAAATCAAACCGGGTGATGAACATAATCCCCCCAAGGGCCCAATGACGGAGAGTGCGGATGTGCACGACGACACTTATACCGATGGAAAGACAACTGCAAAAACTGTCGAAATCCTTAAAAACCTCGGAGAGAATAAAGAAAAACCCTTCTTTCTCGCGGTCGGACTAACCAAGCCCCACCTTCCCTTTGTCGCTCCCAAAAAATATTGGGATCTGTATAACAGGGAAGATTTTAGTATGCCCTCGAATAAAGGCATTCCGCCGGGGTACCTGATTTACGCAGCCAATCCACTAGCTATGGAAATGCAAAGATACTCGGATTATGAAGGAGGAGGTCCAAAGGATTTCTCAGATGAAACCAACCGACGCCTACTCCACGGCTATGCAGCCGCCACCAGTTACGCAGATGCATGTGTGGGTCGGATTCTTGATGCCTTAGATAAAAACGGCCTTGCAGAAAACACCGTGGTCGCTCTATGGGGTGATCATGGATGGAAACTGGGAGATCATTCGAGCTGGTGCAAACATACCAACTTTGAATGCGATACCCGGGTTCCTTTGATTGTACGTGACCCTCGTTTGGAGGGTGGGCAAAAAACAAATCGATTGGTTGAATTAATCGACCTGTACCCGACTCTATGTGATCTGACTGGCTTACCTATTCCCGATCACTGCCAAGGTCGAAGTTTCCGCAAACTACTCTCCGACCCTGAGGCGGGTCATCGCTTGGACGCCTACAGTTCCTACCCGGCTTTGAAAAATATGGGCCACAGTATTCATTTTAAAAACTTTCGTTACACTGAATGGCGGGACAAGGATAAAAATACGGTTGCACAAGTGCTGACTGATCTCGAGGCAGACCCAGGAGAAGTCACCAATTGTATGGACGATCCAAATTGTGCCGATGATTTATCCTATGCTCAAGAAAGACTCAATCTTCGCGCCAGTCAGGCAATCCGACCCACCCCACCGAGCGAATCAGCCCCACCCCAGAAACAATTATTAAATATCGATCCCTCTCCTGAAAACCTTAGGCAGTCGATTGATGGGTTTGGTGGTTCTCTTGCTTTTTGGGCAATTCAAGCCGATGACGAAGCCTTGGGGTTTGCATTTAAGGAATTAAAAACCACTATTTTGCGAGCTCAAGGTGAAGTATCAAAAAAAGGAATCGTTGATCACAACCGTGAGATTTTGCAACGGGCTATGAAATTAAATCCTGAACTCGAAGTCCTACTCACTTTCTGGCAACCCCGTTCCTCCACACTTCTCAAAACTGATGATTGGCTCGATGAAATCGCCACAGTAAAAGACAAGCAATACTTCCTAAAGTCAGAAATGGAGGATGCATGGGCAACAGAAATTGTGAACCGGGTTCAGCAATATTTGGATTGGGGTATCAATGTAACCAATCTTGGGGTTCAGAATGAAACCAATTATTCTCACCTCGGAACCCAGACCTGTATTTGGGATCCATTAGTACTTAAGGCATTTATCGAAAAGAAACTTAAACCAAAACTTACAAAAGCTGGACTTGAAGTTTTGATCACCGCTCCGGACCTCGCCTATGTGGGATATAAGGGAAGTGAACTCAGGCGTTTTCTTCCCACCATTCAAAGCAAAGCGGTCGATTTGGTTGCCTACCACATGTATGACAGTTTTCAGGATGGTACTGATGGCAGTCTTGAAGTGCTACGAGAAAACAGCAAACAAATCGGGCAGATTCGGAAAGAAAATTTCCCCCGTAAAAAATTCTGGATGACTGAAACTACAGGGGCTCACTGGAATAATGACGAATGGCACACCTATGGATGGACTCCGGAAGCCTCAGAATTCGATAAAGCATTATTGGCCGCGCAGTATATGCACATGACTTTTGCAGATGCCCAGGCAAACGCTTTTCTTTGGTGGGGCTTGGTTTACTCCCTCGCTCCCGATAAGGTTACCGAAGCGAATACCCGTCAAAAACACCGTGATGAAGGACTTGTTTTGGTTGAGGAAAAGGGAGGGGCGAACGGAAAACAAAAATTCCTCGAAAAGACCAAAAAGTTTTATTTCTTTAAACAATATGCCAATTACATCTGGAAAGGTTCCCGTAGGATTGAACTTAAATCCCCCGCCCCCTTGGAGACTACCGCTTTTCAAACTTATGATAAAAGTAGAATTGTGGTGATCGCAATCAATCCATCCAATTCCAAACAAACTCTAGAACTCAAAATTCCGGATGGGATGATTGAGCAAAGGGCCTTTCAAACCGACCGGAAATTGAATTGTGAACTTGTACCTACCTCTAGTCCGCTCCCTCCTAAATCAATCCGTACTTACATTATTACCCGTTAAATAAAATTACCTCTTTAAACTAATAACAAAGGTGATTCATGATAAATCCCTTCCCTACTTGGGTTCAATTCGAAAAAAAGAGGTCAATAATAATGTAATTTTATCACTTGTGATATTTGTTCAATTCCTAAGACAAAATCTTATTGAAAAATAATAAAGCAAGAAAAACTTTTAGAATTGTTCACCATTACAATCTTCAATCTACCCTAATAAATTCAATCAAACCTTTTATTAAATGAAAAATACCGCGTCTGTTTTAACGATCTTATTGATGCCTTTGATTGGAGTTATCCAATTGTGCCAGGCAGAGGTAAGTAAGAAAACTAACATCCTCTTTATTGCCATAGACGATTTACGCCCCGAGCTCGGATGTTATGGCGGAAAGGAAGTCAAGTCGCCACACATCGACAAGTTGGCCCAGCAGGGTACTGTATTTACTCGGGCCTACTGCCAAGTAGCTGTCTGCGGAGCTTCGCGGGCCAGCCTGATGACTGGACTACGTCCCACACCGAAACGATTCATCGGGTATAACACCATAGCAGATAAGGATGCTCCTGGCGTACTGACTTTACCTCAGGAATTAAAAAAAAATGGCTACCACTGCATTTCCAATGGAAAAATCTTTCACCACAAAACCGATACCGCCAAGCGGAGTTGGAGTGAGGAATCCTGGAAGCCAAAAATAGGGGGAAGTGTATTCTTGGATCCTAAATCCAAGTCCATGATAGGTGGAAAAGGCAACCGGGGGCCAGTACTTGAAGCAGCTGAAGTGGATGACAATGCCTACCCCGACGGCCAAATAGCAGACAAAACAATTGCCGATCTAAAGCGGATGAAAAAAGAAGGGAAACCATTTTTTCTCGCCTGTGGTTTCATCAAACCTCACCTTCCATTTTATGCCCCCAAGAAGTATTGGGACCTTTATGATTCAGACTCCCTCGAGCTTGCTCCAAACCGCAAACTCCCTCGTAACGCGCCATCATTGCTCAAGGGTTCAGATGAGGTTCATAGTTATCATGATCGGGGGATGAAGTATAATAGTGACGAATGGCACCGGGCTTGTCGCCACGGCTACTATGCCTGTGTCAGTTATGTTGATGCCCAGGTGGGCAGACTTTTAAAAACATTGGACGACTTAAATCTTCGCAAAAATACCATTGTCGTACTTTGGGGAGATCATGGTTGGCATTTGGGCGAACATAACTTTTGGGGCAAACATAATGTCATGCATCTATCCACACGTTCTCCACTTATCGTTTCGGGTCCCAAGTCCAAGGCAGGTCAAAAATGTGAACGTCTTGTCGAGTTTGTTGACCTCTACCCCACCCTTATGGAGCTAGTCGGGTTAAAGACGATTAATGAAGGTCTCCAAGGTACAAGCTTCAAACCCTTACTTGAGAAACCTCGTACGGCATGGAAAAAGGCCGCATTCTCAAAGTACGGACCCGCGGTTAGTGTGGTCACAAACCGCTTCAATTATGCTGAATTCAAGAATGGTGAAAAAATGCTTTTCGACTTAAATGTGGATCCAGATGAAAACACCAACTTGGCCACTTCCCCAAAACAAAAAGAGAATCTCGAAAGACTCGCTATCCTGTTGAAGGAAGGTTGGCAAAAAGCCTTACCAGTCGGAATCAATAAATAACGAAGTACAATCGACCTACGCGAAAATCAGTTTTTAGGAATTTCGTTTAAAGTATAATAGGCAGCATCATGTAAAAGTGGTTGCTCTCCTCCTTTTCTGCGAATGCCAGGCATTTTTAATTCGTGCACGTGCCCCTTCACCATACCATCAACTTTTAAACGAACGCTCTTCGCATCCTTCCCAGGCGTAGCCTTGGCGATCACCGGCATAGTTCCATCGACCTCGGGACTTCCGTAACCCTTCTGGTAAATGTAAGTGTATGTTTCCATCGTGTAAGAGGCCACATCCGCCAAAGTTTTGACATCCGCTTCCTTTGTAAAAGTAAGTTCAAAACCATCTGGCTTCACTCTCATCTCATGGACTTCAAAAGGAACCTTACCCGTCCAGTTAACCCTTTGGAAAGAAAACGGACTCTTTCCATGAGACCCCCAACCACGGTTAGTTCCACCCGTAAACATACTTCCATCCTTCGCAAAACGGGCGACAATATTACCGGAACCAAAACCTTTGAGAAAAGGAAATACTGCCCCCTGATAAAAACCATTCACCTTTTCAAGAAAAACACGGTGCACTTTCGAGTGAGTCTGCTCGGATACAAAAAGTTGGTTTTTAAAAGGGCCAAATTTCCCTCCCGTCTCATCACACTCAATGCCTGCCGGTGAATTACCAACCTTGCCATGAGGAAGAACTACAGGCGGAGGAACAAGATCGGGCACCCTCTTACGTTCTACTTCAATTCGACTCCCAGTCTCTGGTTCCGGAGGCATGGAGCCAAGAGCGTCAGTCAGGGCAAAATATTTATTTCCCACTGGATTTCCTTGAAACCCACCGGGTCGAAGGTGTTTCAAGGAACTTGAACCATTCCATAATCCTTGATTATCACAATAAAAAACATCCCCCAAATGATTAAATCCAATCCCGCCTGGAGAACGAATTCCATAACCTGTTGGAATAGTCTCCCCTTCTGGAGTTACTCGCATGCACCATCCTCGAAAAGGACTCTGATCATCTGCCCCCCCCGATCCTGTCAAACAAAGCACAACCCAAATATCCCCGTTTTTATCATGCCGGGTACCAAATGCGTATTCATGGTAATTCCCATTGATACCCCATCCATCGCCAACCGTCTCAAATACATCAGCTCGGCCATCACCATTGCTATCCTTGATACGAGAGACCTCGGGCCTTTGGGTCGCATAGAGCCAACCGTCCTTCCAGGCAATCCCAAGAACTTCATGAAGTCCGCGTGCAAACAAAGTCCATTTTGGCTTGGGTTCTTCTCCAAAGATATTTTCGCCCACGAATATATCACCACGCCGTGAAGCAATCGCGACTTTGTTCCCTGGCAGTATATCAATACCGCTTACTTCAATCACTTCACCCTCAGGCAAGGGAATTGTGGTAATGGGATAGTAGTCAGACTCGACGGGCAACTTCTCCGAATGATTATCGGCATGCGAAAAAGACAATGTCAGGATCAATGAAAGGAATGGAATCGTGAAATTTTTCATAAATTTAATTTTGTAGGATGCTTAAGTAAACCAATTATTTGACCCAAGTATAGGTAACCTCAATCTGAGCCTTTCCTTTATCAAAGACTATTGGGACACGAATTTCCTTATCCTGGATAAGTGCTTCTCCACCCTTTATCGCAAGTACCAGTTGTTCCCCTTCGAAGGATTCATTCTTCTTTTTAAAGATTCCCTCAACGATACGGAAATAAAGGTTTGAAGGAGTATCCTTAGCCTTAAAATTGATCACTCGCTTGATCTTTCCTGCAGAAGGTATGATACGGTCCTCAATCGATACATTGCCACGCTCATATTTAAAGGTGGGCTTTTGCATCTGATCCAAAGTATACCCACGAAAACGAAAATCGGTGGTACGGTATTCCGCCTGGGGCCAGGCTGACTCGGCAGTTTCCAATGCAGCGATAGCCACTCCCTCAGGAAATCTAATCACGGCATCTCCTGCCGGTGGTTGAAAGCCCTGACCTCGGGAAATCCAGTGCCGTGCACCGTCTATAAAATCATCACGCCAAATCATGGCCAGTCTCATATTGTTAGCATCAAAAGCAAGATTCACCCCTTCGTGGTATCCTACGCCAATTGCTCGTGGTCCTGCTCCATCAATAAAATTCCGATAGATTATCGCTTCACCTTGCGGTGGTTCGATGAGCATTCCCTCGTACACTTGACCCGCTTTCGGTAAACTTTTAGAAAGCACTTGGTTCTTAAAGCCTGGACCAGACCATGAGACACTGAGTGCCTCCTGTCCACCCGCTTCAAAGTATTTAACTTCTATGGAATGCTTTCCTTTTTTGAGTAGGACTGCACCAGACTTTGCTTTATTGGAATGAATGCCATCGTTATTCACCACCATTTCCTTATTAATAAGAAGCTGGGATCCGTCGTCAGAAGAAATGGAAAAGTTATATTTGCCGTCCTTTAAACATTCAATTTCACCACTGAATAAGAACGCGAATCCATTATCAATCTCACTCGAAGAAATATCAAATAAACCTTTCGACAATACCCCACTCTTTTTAGGTTTTAATTTTGAAAAATCTGGCATCTTATCCCATTTTCCATGGTAGATTTTATAAGTTAGGTTTGTGATAGGGTTGGCTTTCTTGCTCACACCCATCATTCCATTCATTAATTGATAATGCCCGGGGAAAGTACATATGTATGGATAGTTCCCTTCAGCTTTAGGGGTTTTAAAATAAAAAGTTGTCTCTTTGCCAGGCTGAACCATTCCAGAACTGGCTAGTATTCGAGGATGGCCCTTAGGTTCCCAATTCATTTTAACTCCTTTA
>CAYLIJ010000057.1:0-15421 GCA_964383925.1 uncultured Puniceicoccaceae bacterium | reverse complement strand
CCGCATCGTCCCATGCCATCGCAATCGGATTTTGCACCTCGGGTTCGCTAGCCCAAGCATTGACTTGGAAACCATCTGGCAATCGAAAGGAACCGGCCGCTTCTTCTGCTGGGGTTGGATCACCAGACTCGGTAGACTCAGTATTGGTTGGTTTTGGAAAGTCCACTCCGCCGATTAATAGGAAAGAAAACTTAAAAAAACCAAAGACAAAAAACCAGCTACGAATCATTATTTAATAACAAACAGGTAACCCATATTTTTAAAAGTGAAAACCGAAGGAAATGAAAAAATTTCCTATCAATGCGTCTAACAGAATAGGGCAAAATAATTTTTTGATCTGAAATAATATCAATATTAATATTAATCATTTTCAAATTAGAATTCCAAGTGAAGACCCTTGTCTTTAGGCATTCTATAATCTTTAATTATAAAATGGACTTAAAAAAGTTACTTCTCTCATCCCTCCTTTCTTTAATAATATTTCCCATACTCGATGCGGAGGTTAAAAAGAAAGCAAATCAGATCAATCCGATGACTACGATTGAAGAAGTTGTGAATCTGCCCAATGTTTTAATCATCGGGGATTCGATCAGTATCGGATACACCCTCCCCACCCGTACTCTGCTGAAAGGAAAAGTGAATCTCCACCGTATTCCGACCAATGGCGGACCCACCACCAAAGGGATTACCGAGATCGAAAAATGGCTCGGGGAACGAAAGTGGGACCTGATCCACTTCAATTGGGGACTCCACGACCTGAAGTACATGGGACCCAAAGGACAAAACCTTTACCCCAAAGAAAAAGGAGGTAAGGAACAGGTCACCTTGGCAGAGTATGAAAAGAATTTAGATAAATTGGTCGATCGGATGAAAAAATCGGCAACGAAGTTGGTCTGGCGTAACACCACTCCAATTCCCCTGGGATCAGCGGGTCGATATGTGGGAGATTCAATAAAATATAACCAGGCGGCGACTCGGGTTATGAAAAAGCATGGCATTCCCACCCTTGATCTGTTTACTCCAAGCAAAAAGAATATGAAAGATTGGATGAAACCAGCCAATGTCCATTACCATGCACATGGATCCCAAGCATTAGCTAAGCTTGTTGCCCAAGATGTACTCAAGCGATTAGAAAATTAGTTCAGTTCTACCTTTTTGGCCGCCCTTACCGCACTGAGAGCGTCTATTAATCCCGATCCAAATTTATAATCTTGCCCCTCTTCACCCAGATCAATTGCGGTTTGGTGTAGGATTTTGCTTACTTGCCAGGGATTAAGTTCGGGGTTGATTGACAAAATTAGAGCAATCACACCTGCAGCATGAGGCCCAGAGAAGGAATTACCCGCTGGACCAATAACTAAGGAAGCACCCTCATCTTTGCTTACCTCTTTCCAATCTCTCCGGATTTGATCTGAACCAAGTAGGTTCCAGACTGGATAACCAGTTGGAAAAGCAGTCAGGTCCGGTTTCATCAAAGGCTTACCTTGCGGGTAATCAGAATAAAACCGCACACCTTCCCAAAAACATGGACCTTCGCTACTGAAGGAAACTTGAACGCGCTTCTTATCAACCCCGCCCACTGCGAGTACGCAGGGAATATCTTTAGGTAGTCCGATCTGTTTACCCACTACCATTGCCCGGCGTGAGTGCGGACCGTAATTACCTGCTCCACCCACCGCAACTACGCCAGCCAGGGAAAGATGCTCAAAAGCATTGCGAAAAAGTCCACGCATCTCACCCAGTTCATGACCCACGATCATATAGCTCATCGATACAATATCTGCACCCTGTAAAAGCAGATATTCCATTGCACTTAGATTGAACGATCCTTTGATAAGAATAAGTTTTGAATCTGGAGCTATCCCTGTCTGCCATCCCCCTTGAGAAGCCCTACCCGCAATAATACCCGAGCATGAACTACCATGTGAGATGGTTTTCAGTGAATCAAGTATGTAGCCTGTATTTAAAGAAAAATCATACCCGAATAAATCATCGATCAGACCGTTTCCATCGTCATCCCTGTTATTAAGTTCTTCCTTGGGATTCTTGGCCAAAGCATGAATTAGAGGCGGACTTGGGAGAATACCAGAATCGATAACCGCAACGAGGACACCTCGGCCTGTGGCATTTTCCTCATTCCATGATCGAACAGCACCGATTTCATGTACATTCCAAGGGATTTTTGTACAGATTCTTTGTTTTTTTTCATTCCAAATGTTGAGGACGTTTTGCATGCGTGTCTTCCTAACTTCGTCCATGGGGACGACTTTCCGAAGTGGCTTGGTAAATCGGTCTAAGTATATGAATGAAACTTCAGGATGATTGGAAAGCATTCGAATAACGGAACGCTGAGCTAGGCATGAAAATCCATTAACAATCCAAAACCGGCGGAGATTTCGAATAGCTCCTTTCTGTTCTTGTGCCTCAATTGTCTGCCTGATAATCCTCCATGATTTCCTTGATTTCTTTTGCAGAATCTTAAGAATTTCCTCTTGGTTTTGAGTACGGGAAAGATGCGACCGTTGATCGCAGTGTTTTTCGTAATCTCCGGCAGAATTAATCAATTGATTGTTCATCCGTACGAAAATGGGTAACCATTCTTCCTGTTTTAAGTCTAAGTCTCGATCGATCTTAGTGGCCCCCCAAGTGGTTAGACCCAAGAATAAAACAAAACACAAGGAAACTAATCTACGAAGTTTCATCGCCAGAGAAGGTATCCCAATTGAGTTCGATTTATTGGGCAAGGTATTTTTTGACCTTATCTTCAAGACCATTTCGGGCATTTTGATCGACTAAGTTTCCCTTTTTATCAATCAACCACATAGCTGGTATACTGCTTATACCATACTCCTGAGCCAAGCTGGTCTTCCATCCCTTTCCGTCGAAAAATTGAGGCCATGGCATTTCATTTTTGGCAACAAATTGATCGAGTTTCTTTCGATCACTATCTAAGGAAATACCAATAATTTCGAAGCCTTTTGACTGTAATTCCTCGTAGGTCTTTTTCACACTTGGGATTTCTTTAACGCAAGGTCCGCACCAAGTTGCCCAAAAATCGATCAACACTACTTTTCCTGTCATTTTGGACAAGTCAACCTCGCGACCATCCGTTGCGGTAAATTTCATAGCCAAGGGTTTGCCCAGTGCTTCCATTTTCTTGATTTGGGTTTTGGCTTGTCCAATAAGACGGGCAATTTTGGGATCAGAGTCATCCAATGCAATTAACTCGTTCAGAATTTTTTTACTTTTCTCCTGATTGGGAGTCATATTTGCTACCGCAGAAAGCATAGAGTAAGGCATGAACTCCTTAGGATAATCTTTGGAAAGTAAACGCCCTACCCGTTCGAGTTCCTTAATACCCTCCACTCGGTCTTTTTTTAAAGCGGCTCGCACTTGCGGTTCCAAAACTTTAAAAACCTCTTCAAATGTAGGTTTGGCAGGGGAAAGGGCTTCTTCTTTATCAACACCGAAAGAAAAGTTGTATGAACAAGACAAAAGCACCCCTAGGAATGAGAGACACAGCCTATTAGTGTATATTATTTTCATAATAAAAAGTGTAGTACTGACGAAGGATGCAAGACAACCCTTATTACATGTCTAGGAAATCTTAATTTATTAATGATAATGAATCGGAGTCGTCGAACAGACTAGACCATTATCAAACATGATGCTTTTAACAGCCTTGTCCGTATATAGTATTTTATCTACTCCTAGGAGCAACATAACGAATTAGGGTAACGAAGAATGTTCTACCACTTTTTTTAATCGGAAGGGAATGCGACGCTGCAATCCAACTTACAGTGTATGCAAGAGGAGGTACTTTAAATGCCTTTAGAAGGCAGCCTGGAGGTCTAAAGTGATGACTCGACTACACTGTTGTGAAGGATCAAAAAATCCCCTCAATAAGTCCGATAACTCTGTTTGTAAAAGTAGGTCAGTCTAAGAATTGACCCTGTGTACACAGCCTAAGGTTGAAGACCGGCCAATGCGGCTTTTTTAACAACGTTGTCGACGGAGATACCAAGTTCTTTCATCACAACATCCCCTGGAGCGGAGATTCCAAAGCGATCAATACTTACGACCACGCCGTCTAAACCGACGTACTTTCTCCAAAGATCTCCAACACCGGCTTCTACAGCAAGTCGGCTACGAAACTTCTTCGGTAAAATAGATTCTTTATAGTCAGCATCTTGACGGTCGTAACGTTCCATACAAGGCATGGAAACCACTCGCACGGATGGGCCGAGTTTTCCGGCTGCTTCAATGGCCAATGAAACTTCACTTCCTGAAGCTAAGATAATTAATTCTAATTCTCCTTCTTCTTTCCGGGCAATGTAACCACCTCGAAGAACACCTTGGCGACGCTCAGATACAGGAATTTGAGATAAATTCGGCACATTTTGACGGGTTAAAATAAGTCCAGTTGGACCGTCATTTCTCTCAATAGCAGCAACAAATGCTCCAGCGGTTTCTTCGGGATCGGCGGGACGAATCACATCCAAATTAGGAATCAAGCGAAGGGCACTCGTAGTTTCCACCGGTTGGTGAGTAGGACCATCTTCTCCCACTCCAACTGAATCATGTGTCCAAATATGAAAAATGGGTAAATTAGCCAAGGCAGATACTCGAACTGAACCACGCATGTAATCAGCAAAAACGGCAAACGTCGCACCAGAAGGGCGAAAAATTCCGTAGTATCCGATTCCATTTACAATTGCTCCCATCGCATGTTCGCGAATCCCAAAAAGGAGATTCCTTCCGGCTGGATTTTGACTTGAAAAATCACCCAAGTCTTTGAGATAATTTTTAGTAGAACCATGTAAATCAGCAGAACCACTTATTAGTAATGGAAGGGCTTTGGCTAAATCATTGATGATTTGAGAACCAGCTGCCCGAGTGGCGACTTTTGCATCTTCAGCAAAAACTTGCACTCGGTCCATCAAATCAGCAGGTAATTCACGAGTTAATCCAGTTTGTAAAAGAGCCGCTTTTTCCGGATTAGCGGATTGCCAAGCATTAAAGGTTTGATCCCAAACTTGTCGATTTTCTTTTCGTTGCTGTTTGAGTGAGGCAAAATAAGAACGAACCTCTTCAGAAACATAGAATTTTTCTTCGGGTAGACCGAGACCTTGACGAGCCGAGTCAGCAAATTTTGCTCCCCCTTCTCCATGCCCGGCAGCAGTGCCTGCCACCTCAGGTATCCCCTTGCCTATAAGAGTCTTACATTCAATAAAAGTGGGTTTTCCATTATTATTAGAACGAGCCTGAGATAAAGCATCGGCGATTGCGTTCATATCGTGGCCATCTTCCAAGCGGATTACATTAAATCCATAAGCGGCAAATCGATCGAGCACGCTTTCACTTTGGCTCGCATCTGCCATTGCATCCAAGGTAACATCATTTGAATCATAAACGATAGTCAAATTATCAAGACCGACATGAGCTCCGAGAGAAGCTGCTTCAGCTGCGACTCCTTCTTGTAGACAACCGTCTCCAACTAGGCAGACTACCTGGTGGTTTATAATCTCATGTTCTGGTGTATTGAAGTGAGCCGCGGCCATTTTACCCGCAATTGCAATCCCTACCGCATTTCCCACACCCTGCCCAAGTGGACCAGTGGTAGACTCAACTCCGGCAGTTTCGCCAAACTCTGGATGCCCAGGAGTTTTGCTATGAAGTTTGCGAAAATTCTTTACTTCCTCGAGGGACAGATCAAAACCTGACAAGTGTAACCACCCATAAAGGAACATACTTCCATGCCCAGCCGAAAGAACAAATCGGTCGCGATTCAACCAATCTGCATCGGAAGGATCGACTTTTAAATCATGACCATAAAGAACGGCTCCTACCTCTGCGGCTCCGAGTGGAAGTCCGAGATGACCGGAACTACATGCGTGAACAGCGTCAATCGATAAGCCTCGTGCTTGATCAGCTGCCTTTTGAAGAATTTCTATATTTTGCAATGCCATAAGAATTTTTACTTTTAATTAAAGAGTGGGAGAAGTTGAAAGATATTTTAAAAAATGATCACTTATGGTAAATAACATCGTTTGCAGTCAATTCAACCATGTTTTCTCCAGGAGCTACTTCAATATGCTTCGACCAAATGGTAACCACTCCAGTTTGATCATCTTTATCGATGCCTATAAGGAAATACTTATCATCTGGAGATACATCGTCCAACTTAGCCTTACCAAAAGGGTCAGTACGAGCTTTTCCGACTTTTGCCTGCAATAAAATTGATTTCACACCAAGTGCAATTTCAGGGTTTGATGTCGAATCTTTTTCAGCATCGGCCCATATCTCTGCAACCGTTCTAACCTCACCGACTATTGCGCTATCTAAATTCAAGTCGCTAAGCAAATCTTGAAGATTACGGGTAGTTAAGTAAAATTCAGAGGCTTGTGCAGGTCGTTCTTTGCCCTGAGGTGTGGGAACAGAAGCCTTAAATCTCAAGACAGACTTCGCGGTTGTGGTTTTATACGATTGAAAAGGAAAATTCTTTTCAGATTCTTCTAAAGTAGGAGGTAAGGGAATCGATAAAAAATCTTTATTGGAAGAATGATTTTGAAACGGAACAATTTCAGGAACCTTTTTTTCTGCATTTTCAATAAAAGTGTCATTTTCTGAACCCGCCTTTTGCTTCACCTCGGATATAACTCTGCTAAGATATTCAAACCTTTGCTCCGCACTCAAATGTTCATTCCCTTCCAATATGAAAGCCTGCAACTCATCATCGTTTGGCCGGTGGACAGGTTTAGCCTGAGCTTCGAATAGTTTCGCTTCCAATTGTCTAAGTCGATTTTCCAAATTTACTACTTTCTTGTCTTCAACTTTTTTGAAATCACTTTTTGAATAACTCTTCTCTCCTTGTCGAAAAACTGGCCTAGGACCAAGTTGCGGATTCTTCGAAAGTTGCTCAAGGGTATAAAATTTGGGATCGCCTCTGTCTATAAAGTCAAAAAAAGAGACAAGTTTTGGATAAAAAAGGGGAATAGGCGTTGTTTTTCTAGAAATCTGAACAATTATTGATCCATCATAAGCAATTTCACGAATGGGAGAGTTCCATAGTACAGAATCCATTACTTCTAGGGTTTTCTCATCTATAAAATCTGTTGCACAAACATTTCCTTGGGGTAACAAAGAAACAAAATATACTAAAATTATCTTGTTGTAATTAGTGATCATAACAACATTAAAGTCGTACAATGAATATTAAATTCGAGGTTTGCAAAGTTTTTCTTCTTGCCCATCTCGTAATTTGCGATTTTTTCGTACTTTAGACAAAAAATGTTTTTGATTTCGCTAATACTTTTTTTCTCAACTAAACAATTTATAACCCACACCCTTTACAACTTACCTACTAAACCCCTCCTCATATGTCAGACGATTCATCCTCAGAAATAATGATCGAGACACAAGGTCTCAGTAAATACTACGGAAATTTCATAGCTGTAGAAGATTTAAATATTACTATTCACGCAGGCGAAGTAGTTGCTTTTCTAGGACCGAACGGAGCAGGCAAAAGTACCACAATGAAAATGCTAACTGGATACCTAGCACCTTCATCTGGTACCGCAAAAGTTTGCGGAATGGAAGTCGCTCAAAATAGAGAGAAAGTAGCAAACCGTATTGGTTACCTACCAGAAAATGGGCCTCTGTACGAAGAAATGACTCCTATCAAACTTCTCAATTTCTTTGCCGATGCACGTAGTATGAACCCCGATACCAAGAGGCAAAGAATTGATCAAGTGGTTAGCCAATGTGCAATTAGTACGGTTTTAAATAAACCAATTGGCAAACTTTCACGAGGATTTCGTCAAAGAGTGGGCATGGCTAATGTGCTTCTACATGAGCCAGATGTTTTAATTATGGACGAGCCAACAGCGGGACTCGATCCCAACCAAGTTTTGGAAGTAAGAAAAACTATAAAGGGTTTGGGTAAAACAATATTACTTTCCACACACATCCTCCAAGAAGTCCCAGAAATGGCAGACCGTATTATTTTGATCGATCAGGGCAGGCTAATTTTTGAAGGAACACCGGAAGACTTAAAGGATGAAACTTCCTTAGACTCATGGTTTAACCGTCAAACTGCGTAAATTTTAATTATTTTTCAATATGAACTTTCAAGCTATTTCCGCCGTATTTAAACGAAACCTCGCTTCCTATTTTGGAAGCCCGAGTGGTTATGTTTTTATTTGTGCCTTCTTACTAGCGAGCGGTATCGCTGCCTTTTGGTCTCAAGAATTTTTTGATTCCAATTTAGCAAACCTCGATCAGTTAAATCAATTCCTTCCCCATATTCTTCTTGGTTTCATACCGGCCATTACCATGAGTATATGGGCAGATGAACGTAGGCAGGGAACGGATGAACTTCTTCTTACCTTACCAGGAAGTGATTTTGATGTGGTCTTAGGAAAGTATTTCGGAGCAGTCGCAATTTTTACTGCCTCTCTTTTCTTTTCTCTCTTCGCCAACTATTTCGTTTTATCTCAACTCGGAAATCCTGACTTCGGACTACTTTTATCAACATATATTGGTTACTTTTTTGTTGGCTTAAGCATGCTTGCAATCGGAATGGTCGCCTCGTTCCTGACTCCGAATCTAACCGTTGCCTTTGTACTCGGGGTTGCTTTCAATGCACCTTTAGCTCTCCTCCCTGACACAAATTGGGGACTATCAGCGAGCTTTTTAGACTTTAGCCGCGGGACTATCAGTATTTCTGGTATCGCTTTTTTCGTAAGCCTTTCAATCGCCATGCTCTATCTTTGTTCAATCTTAATCGGACGAAGGCATTGGGTGGGAAGCCCAACAGGATTAACGAAAACAATACATTATTCGATTAGGGTCCTTGCCTCCGTTGCTATCGCTTACTCCATCACCTTTATTTTTCGTAACAACGATATTATTCGAATTGATACAACTGCGGAGCAATTAAGCAGTTTATCTCAAGGCTCAATCGATCTTCTCAATGAAGTCGAGGGTCAGGTGGAAATTGTTGCATTTATTTCTCCCGCCGAGTCGATGCCCGAACAGTATGTCCAAACGCGCATTAATCTTCTTACTGCCTTACGAGAAATTGAGCGTAATGGAAATCAGGTTATCGTAGATATTCTCGAAATTACCGCTGAAGATAACGCTTCTACAACTGCAGAGAAATATGGTATTGTGAATCAAAACGGAGTGACCCCTCCTCTTTTTGTACAAGAGGATGGACGATTCATGCCATGGCAAAAAGATCTTTACCTGGGCCTTGTATTTAAAGGAAGTGGAGGACAACAGACTATTCCATTTATTTATAAAGGCTTGCCCGTGGAATATGAAATAATGCGAACTCTTAGTGCTGTAAGTGGTTCAAAACCAAAGAAAAAACTTGGTGTATTCACTACAGATGCACCAATGATGGGATCTGCAGGGATGGGAATCATGGGCTTTAATATGGGAGGAGGCACACCGGCTTGGGAGGTAGTAAATGAACTCCGAAAGCAATATGATGTACAGGAGGTAACTGGCGGGAGCATTAAAAAGGGTGACTATGATGCCATCATGGTAGTCCAGCCATCCACACTCGATAACGCAAAGCTTGATGATCTTATAGCTGCCATTAAGGCTGGTATCCCCACCGCTATATTTGAAGACCCACTCCCTCTCATTCAAGGTAGTGTAACTGGAACCTATGAACCAAGAAGGAATAGCCAACAGGGAGGCGGACCAGGTCAACCTCCACCACCGGCTCCTGAGAAGGGAGATTTGAATAAATTATGGGATTTGCTTGGTGTCCACTTTAATGTGAACCCCAAAGAGCGATTAAACTCTATTAAAAATGAACTTCTTGAATTGCAAGCGAACGCAAATCGAAGTCTTGCACCAGCAAGGGGCCGGTTCACGGAAGTCGGTAACTTTTTTACGAAACTGAGTGATTTAATTAAAAAAGTTTCTGAGTATGAGGCTAGATTGAATGCAAATGCTCCCCTTTCTTCAAGCGATTGGACAGGCCTTCAACTTACCACTCTGAGAGACTCGATAAACGGACTAGATTCAGCTCATCCGATCCGAAATTTTATCGAGCAAAAGTTGCTCGATCCTGTAGATACCAAATTAAAAGGTTTAGAAAAGAGAATTTTACGAGATCCCTACAACCCGACACCTAAAATTCCCCGTTCTGAAAATTTTCCAGATGAATTTATTTATGTGGGTGGAAAAGAAAATTCATTCCATGGGGGCTCAATTACTTCAGAACTTCAATATTGTTTATTTACCTGCCCGGGGGCTATTTATGAAAACCCTAAAAGTACACTCACTTTTGAACCATTACTCAAAACACGAGGTGGAGATCTTACAGGTCAAACCAGTTTAGATAACTTTTGGACTGGCGGAGTATTTGGAACACCTCGTCGATTCAATCCTCAGCGAACACTTTATTCAGGATCAAATCTCTCCGAAACAATCGGAGCATCAATTGGAGGATCTGTACAGGATGGTAATAAAACTAATGACATCAATGTAATTCTTATTGCTGATATTGATGTTCTTGCTGACCCGTTTTTTAACATACGAAGCCGAGGTCCAGAATCGGACTTTCCCCTTGATGTTGACAATGTGACCCTTTCCCTGAATTTGATCGATAGTTTGGCTAAAGAAGATCAATTACTCCAGATTCGGAACAGAAGAAGAATACATCGTACTCTACAGGAATTCGAAAAAAGCATAGAAGAAGCCCGTGAAGTTGCGACTCAGACTATTCAAAACGCAGAAAATTCGATTCAGAAAATTCTACAAGAAGAAAATCGTAAATTAAATGAAGCACTTGCAGATGTTCAAAATAGCCAAAGTAATATGACCCAAGGTCAATTCATGCAATTACTTCAAACTGAAGCCGCTAAGCTACAAAAGAATTTAGCGAAACGAGAACGAGAATTGCGTCAAGATACCAATACCAAGGTCAAATCCGCCGAAAGACAAAGGGATCGCGAAATTAAAGAAAAACAGGAATCAATTCAATTCATGTCTGTTTTTATTCCTCCTATTCCCCTACTCATTATTGCTCTAATCATATTTTCAAAGAAGAAAAAAGCCGAGATCGAAGATGCAATTACATCCAGAGTTAGAACATAGTTCATTCAACCAAATTTAATAAAATTAGAATTTAGACTCATGAACGAAAATATCAAATCCATTGCCTTTATTGGAACCGCAGTAGCTTTTGCTGCATTCGCCATTTTTTCAACCCCAGAAAAAATTGACCCTACGAGTACGGGTAATCAAATGGGCCAAGCCCTGTTTGAAACTTTTGACACCCGCTCTGCAACAGGGATTGAAATTGTTGAAATTGATGAGGAAAACCTGGAGGCAAAATCGCTTGAAATCGCACAAACCGATAAAGGTTGGTGGATTCGCCGCCCATCAAAACCTGACTATCCTGCCAATGCAGATAATCAGGTTAAAGATGTGTCAACCATACTCCTAGACCTCAGGATTTTGGATGTCGCATCAGAAGGTGCAGGAGAGCATTCCAGTTATGGCGTGGTTGACCCAAGTAAGGCTAATCCAGGCGATGCCGGCGTGGGAAAAAGTATCGCATTAAAAAATAGTTCGGGTTCGAACTTGGCAAAACTAATAATTGGTAATGAAGTGGAGGGGTTGTCCAGTACCCGATATGTCCGCAAACCGGAGGAAAATACAGTTTACACTGCTGAAGTTCAAAATGCCAATGATGTGTCCACCAAGTTCGTAGATTGGGTTGAAAAAGACTTTCTTGATTTAGATAAGTGGAATATCAAACAAATTACCCTTGATAACTATGAAGTTAATCTTGCTAAAGGGCAGTTAAATCGAATCGATAACCCGTTTGTGCTTGATTATGATAATTCGGAATGGAAATTAAGTGGTTCAACGCTTACCGAACAAGAAGAACTCAACAAAGAGAAACTTGATGCACTTAAAGATGCATTTGACGACCTTAAGATTATCGATGTGGAGAGCAAACCAGCAATCCTAGTTGATAATTTAAAGCAAGGAAATGAGTTTTTCAGTAATCTCAAAGACCAAAAGAATCAAGCAGTTGTTCAATCTCTTCAACAAAAAGGATTTTACACGGTTGCAGTTCAAAACCCACAAGGACAACAAGTTCCTAAAGTCGTTTCTAACAAGGGTGAAGTTTTAGTGGGAATGAAAGACGGTGTTGAATATGTTCTCCGCTTTGGAGATATTTACCGTGGTCCGGAAGAGGAAGAGAACGCAACTGGAGATAGTAGGTATATTTATGCATTAGCTCGGGTAAATCCAAGTTTACTCGACCCACTTGAACTTGAAACTGTCCCCAAACCCCTTTCGGATTCTCCTGCTCCCATCCTTGACCAAAATTCGTCGAAGAGAAAAGGCGCAAAAGGGGATACAGGGGAAAATGGAGTAGAAGCTAAATCTCCTTCAATCAAACCACCCGGGCCCCCTCCTAATTTCGTGCCTTCTTCAACTCCCCCTGCAACTACTCCACCGCCACCACCTGTTGCAGTTGAAGGTAAGCCAGCGATTACATCTGAAAAGAAGGAATTAGCAAAAAAGAGCCCTTCAGAATTCACCAAGAAGAAAGTAGAACGTGAAGCTGAAATTGCTAGGATTAATGCTTCCAATGCAAACAAACAAAGAGAATTCAACGATAAGATTGCTAAAGCTCAAAAGCGGGTTAACGAGCTCAACCAAGAATTGGCCGGTTGGTATTATGTAATTTCAAACGAGGTTTATGAGAAGGTTCGTTTGGAGAGAAAAGATTTTGTGCAGTTAAAATCTGTCGATGCTGAAATGCCCGATGAAGTAAAAGCCTCTCATGTTTTAATTTCTTTTAAAGGTGCTGATCGTGCGGATGCAAATATCACCCGGTCAAAAGAAGAGGCCAAAAAAGAAGCCCAACGAATTAGAGGACTAATTCTCAATGAAAAGAAAGATTTTGCTGAAATGGCTAGAAAATTCTCTGATGGACCAAGTAAAACCAAAGGCGGAGACTTAGGGAAGTTCAAATTCGAAGTCATGGCTGTCGCATTTTCAGAAGCCGCATTTGCACTGGATGTGGGAAGTTTGTCGGAAGTCGTGGAAACTGGTTTTGGCTTTCATGTTATCAAACGCACCGAATAGTTAATCTTTTTACAAATCTCTCATTCTTAAGACTCTAGGTTATTTTTCTTTCAACCGAATGGTTTTGGTTGTAGGAAACCTTATATGGCATTACCCTTTTTCAAGGCACAAAGTTCTCCCTTATGGAAAAGAATTCGTTCAGACGACTCAACCCGTCTTAGGCTAAAGTACGACACCTATTATCATATTTTTGACAAACAGGAAGGTACTCGAGTATTTAAGGATGGTAAGGAATTTATCATGCTTTCAAGTAATGATTACCTTGGACTTTCTAACCATCCTAAAATTAAAGAAGCTGGTATTGAAGCAATTAAAAAATGGGGAAGTAGTACTACAGGAGCTAGGCTTGCCAATGGAGGTAGAATTTTCCATCAAGAATTAGAAGAAAAACTAGCTGATTTTTTAGGAAAAGAAGCATGTCATGTTTATTCAGCAGGATATTTGGCCTGTGCTTCGGCAATAACAGGATTTGCCGAGCGGAAAGATCTTATTTTAGCAGACAAGAACCTGCACTCTTCTCTCTGGAGTGGTATACAATTGAGTGGAGCTCGTTGCGAAAGATTTGCTCATAATAATCCTTCTCATGCAGCAGAGATTTTAGGATACGAAGAAACTAAAAACAATATTTTCGTTCTAGAAGGTGTTTATTCCATGGAGGGGCATATTGCAAAATTGCCCGAGTTTGTTGAAATAGCAAAAGAACATAAGGCTTTTGTCATTCTTGATGATGCCCATGGATTTGGAGTCTTAGGAGAAAATGGAAGAGGTACAGCAGATCATTTTGGAATGACTGATCAAGTAGATGTTCTGTGTGCCAGTTTTTCAAAGTCCCTAGCGGGTGCAGGGGGTTTTGTTGCCTCGAGCAGAGAAGCAATTGACTACATGAGAAGTCATTCGAAACAAACTATTTTTTCCGCTGCCCTATCCCCTGCCTCCTGTGCCTGTGCGCAGGCAGCACTTGAGATCATGCAGAACGAACCTGAACATAAAGAAAAATTATTTAAAAACTTGGAGAGGTACAGGAATATTCTATTAAACTTAGGTTTAGACACATGGGAGAGTGAAACTCCAGCGATTCCCATAGTCTTAGGAGAAAAAGAAAAAGTATATTATTTTTGGAAAGCTCTACTTGAAAAAGGAATCTATGCAATCATTTCGATCGCACCCGGAGTGCCACCAGGTAAAGACTTAATTCGTACTGCAATCTCTGCCTCTCACACCGAAGAAGATCTTGATCGAATCGAAGAAGCAATGATATACGCAAAGTCAAAAATTTAACTTAATTTTTTGAATCGCAGAAAAATTAAAATGGATTCAATCCATTTCCTGAAGTTAACCGACCAAGGTTTAAAAAATAAGTAAAATATGTATGTCTTTGCGTGATAAAATTGGTCAACAATTGATTGATTCGATTTAATCAAATCACTCCAGCGCTCTAAAAATAATTTTGAATTCCTTTCATTAAATAATTTTCGTCCTTCGCTTGCACATTTAACATGAAGGACCACACTATCATGAACAACATAGTTGTGATGATTTATCTCTGTCATTCGAAGGCAAAAATCAATGTCCTCACAACCGTTTAAGTAGTTTTGATCAAAACCTCCTTCTTTTAAAAAGAGCTCGCGATCTGTTACACAGCAAGCTGCTGTAACTGCACTCCATTTTTTAACCATGCCTTTAAATGGACGATAAAAAAATCCCTGCCCATAATGTCTGGGCTTTCCTTCTGGAGAAAAAACAATCCCCATATGGTCGTAGCGAAGGGAGCCTGATAATTTTTGAATATTACCTACCATTCCTACATCTTCTTTATTTTTGAAAACTTGAAGCATGGGCAATAGCCAATTGTCTCGCACAAAAACATCGTTATTAAGGAAACACAAATATTTAGCCGATGCTTTCCGTGCGGCAAAGTTATTATTTTTCGCAAACCCTTGATTACTTTTGTTGTAAAAGACACGATAGGGATGTTCTAGAGATTGAAGAAATATTTTAGTTTCTTCTTTACTCGCATCATCAACAATAAGGACTTCAAAAGAAATTTTGCCAGTCAGTGTAGTTTCTAAATCTTGCAGGCATCTCTTGGTGTATTCCAATTGGTCATAAACTGAAATAACTATACTTACCTCTGGATTAACCGATGTCATATCCGAAGATTTTGTTGGATCAGAGAGCAAAAAGAATTAACCGTTTTAACAACATCAAACGCCTGCTTTGTATGTTTAATTGCCTGCTTTCTAATCAATTGAAACGAACTTGGTTCGTCCCAAAATTCTTTCAATATCAA
>CAYLIJ010000056.1:3588-15455 GCA_964383925.1 uncultured Puniceicoccaceae bacterium | reverse complement strand
ACTTGCCCACCTAAATGCGGAACGAAAAAAAGAAAAACGCTGGAAGGAAGTTCTGGAAGCTCCCGGTAAACTGGGCAAACTAAACAGCTCTCATTATGTGGTGGATACACTGAGTGTTCCCTACGAAAACCCATACAAAACTGTAATGCAGTTAACCAGTATGGCTTTCCTTCCCAATGGGAATGCGTTGGTTGCAACTCTCCCCGGAGATATTTGGTTGGTCAAAGGAATAACAGACGATTTAAAACAGGTGACCTGGCAACGGTATGCCACTGGGTTTAACCAACCTGTCGGAATTCATATTGATGAGCACGGTATCTTCGTTCTCGACCGCTGCCAAATTTCTATCCTGCATGATACGAATGGAGATGAAGAAATTGATTTTTACGAAAAATACGTCAACGATTTTGGAGGGTTTGACCGTAGCCACACCCATACCTTTGGACTGCACCGAACAAAAGATAAATCATTCCACTTTATTCAATGGACAAGTATATTTCGGACCGGTCCGGACAAGGTAACCAAAAAGATAGCAACCGGGGTTCGTAACTGTATGGCAGTTGGTGGATCGGATGAGTACTTTTGGGCTGGACCGCAGGAGGGAACCTGGACACCGACATCGGCAATCATTGAGGTTAAAGAGGGCGAAGAGTATGGACTTGGAGGAAAGGGCATCTCCCCTCCCCTCTGCTATGTCCCACGCGGAATTGATAATTCTACCGGTGGAATGAAACAGATAACCAGTGACAAGTGGGGTCCCTTCAAGGGCTCTCATGTTGGATTGAGTTACGGGTCGGGCACTCATTATCTTATCCTTAGGGATGCGACCAGTTCACGACCACAGGGTGGAATTGTACCTCTACAGGGAAACTTTCTCGCTGGTGTAATGCGAGGAGATTTTCACCCCAAAGATGGACAACTTTATGTGGCCGGGTTGGATGGTTGGGGAGATTACTCGATCAAGGACGGATGCCTACATCGAGTCCGCTATACCGGGGGAAAAGTCCGAAAGCCAAAAGGGTTTAAAGTTCATTCCAACGGAATACGAATAGATTTCACAACAAGCCTGGACAGCCAAGCGATATCAAAAGTTGAAAATTACTTTGCTCAGGCATGGAATTATGAATATGCCAAACGATATGGTTCACCTGAATTTTCCGCTAAGGTTCCGGAAAGCCTCGGCCATGACCGTGTAAATATTCGATCGGTCAAACTTCTGGAAGACGGAAAATCAATATTCGTGGAAATGCCCGACCTCGAACCCATCATGCAACTCCACATTCGCATGCACATAAAAGATACAGACGGCACTGATTTTAAAACCGATTTATTCTGCTCACCAATGTTTCCGGACAAGCCATACATTACCAATGGACAAGCAAATCCGCGAAAAAACAAATTGAGCTTTGTATCCCTTCGTGTAGCCAATCAGGAAACCAAAAAGAAACCCGACTACACCGGGGATACGATAGAAGGTGAAAGAGAGATTCGGATCGATACCATAAGCGGACTGAAGTATTCCAAGACTTTACTTGAAGCAAAGCCCAATGAAGCTCTCGTTTTGAAGTTAAAAAATGTGGATGCGATGCCGCATAACTTGGTCATTATTCAACCGGGATCGACTAAAAAAGTGGGCGAGGCCTCTTTCAAAATGATCAGCGATCCGAAGGCGGGTGAAAAAAATTATGTACCTGACCTGGGGGAAGTTCTACATATCATTCCTGTCATTGAACCAGGCAAGACACATGCCCTGCATTTCCGGGCTCCGAAAAAACCAGGGGATTATCCTTACCTCTGTACCTTCCCTGGGCACTGGATGGCGATGCAGGGAATCCTACGGGTAAAGTAGCCCCCTTTAACTCGAAATCAATTAGTTCAAACGGGCACCCAAGCCCCCGCCATAGCCGGCGAGTTCAAGGTAGGCAAGTCCGATTCGATTATCCTGTAAGTCTAAGACTTCACACGCCCCTTCCCAATAGGCGTTATCCGTTCGATTTCCACTAAATTCCTGATCTTCAAGAAGAGGACGAAGGCGGTAAGTTTGTTCGCCCTTGGTGGGATGTTGAGCCGTCACTTTTATAGAACTGGGGTATTCCAAGCCGGTCTTGGGACTGACCCATTTTTTCTCAGTGGACCAGGAAAATCGCGAACTGTAAACCTTTTCGACTTTTCCTACCTGATCAATCCAATAGACTGCGGACCAAGGATCACTCCCCCCATCCTCCTGACGTAACCGGTAGGCTTTTACTTCAGTTCCATCATCAAGTTGCATACAAGTCCAGTCCCATCCGGCTAAGCCCTCTCCGAGTTGACTGGAGGAGATTTCATGATCCATCCAGGCGATGCCTTTCAGTTGAGTTTCTTTCTTTTTTTGAACCAGAACACCTTCAACTTTTAACCGAGTATAAGACCAGTACCAACTCACCGAACTTGGATCGGACCCCTTTCGGCTTAATCCACGATCCCCGAATGCGATTAAAGGTTTGGTCGGACGAAAAGTAAGATCGAGCATTCTCCCGTCGGTGAGTTGTGTGGTAACTCGATGTCCAGTACCGTCTTCAAGTAATCGGGCTTTTACACCACCAACAGATAAATCAAGAGTTTGAGACGAAGCATGTGCTTGCCAGCCTTCGCGATAGACTCGTTCATTATGAAGATATTTATCCGCGGATAAATCGCTTAAGGCTGAATGGACTAGAAATAGGTTTTGTTTACCAAATGATTGGTTTTGTTCCTGATTGGATTGTTGGGGATCTCCGGCCAATCGAAACACGGTGGATTGAAATCCAAATTCCTGTTCTTCATTAATAGATTGAAGGTGCCCAACCCAGTACCACCATTCTAGACCATATGCGGGATGGGAGCCATAATCCTGAGGTAAAACGGGAGAATAATTGGGCGATGGAACGAGGTATCCCTTCGCGGAACGGGTCGGCGGTTCAATCCATTTACCCAGGAGCAAAGTGGGGATAATAAAAATGAGTAAAAGAGTTATTTTCATTTTCGTTTGATGTTCCAATAAAATGCGGCGAGGCAACCAGAAAGAAACCCAGTCAGTACGAGCAGAGTTCCAAATTGTACAAAGGGAAGGATGGGAATATGCCAAAGCAGGGTCCATCCAAAGGATTGAACATTGATCACATGAATCAACAACCAACCCATGGCTAACCCCGTAACCGTACCACTTAGGCAAGCCGCGAGACCAATACCCGCACCCTCAATCCCGGCCGAGAGTATAAATTGACGGGTTGAAAAACCTAAACGTCTAAGGGTGGCCCAAGTCTGTGTGGATTCGTCAAAAATTGAAAGTAGTCCAAGTAATAATCCAATAAAGGCGACCGCCAGGCCGATTCCATTTAATGCAGTGGTGGCTTTGAATGTTTGTTCAAAGATACCCAAGGCGACATCGCGTAATTCTTTGCCATTACGAATATCAAGTGCAGGATAAGTGAGGCGGAGCCGATCCCTTATCTCAATAAGGTCACTCCCTTTCTTGAGATAAAGGCTAACATTAATTGGACGATTCGAGCCTGACCACTTTTTCCATGTTTCAATTTCAACCGCGGCGGTACCAAATTCATTTCCATAATCTGTAAATATTCCAATCGGTGATAATTTTTGCGGTCCTATTGCAGTATCAATTTCAATTGAACCACCATCTAATAAATCGAATCGACGGGCAAAGGTTTCACTAATCAAAGCGGGTTCTGAACCATCCTCCGCATTAAGTGAACCAGGAGGTTTAAGCCAGAGTTGTCGAATCTTGGTAGTCCATGCCTGCATATCCACTCCCGATAATACGGTGATACCTTCCTTCGGCTTGGCATACGAGATATAAACGACATCGGCATAATCTATGGAATCATCTTGAACAAGTTCCTCCATAATAGACGGATCGATCCCGTTAATCGTACCTACCCCGGTAATTCCTCTTTCTGAAACATAAAGCTCCGCTTGAAATCGAACATCGAACCATTCCTCAATCGTATAACGAAAACTATCCACCATTTGAAACATTCCCGTGACCATTCCAACCGCAACCACTAACCCGGCTACCGCGAGACGATGCCTACTCGAACCATCTCGTAATCGACTGCAGGCAATTCGAGAAATCGGACCGATACAAATGGGACGAAACCAACGGGCAATCCAAATCAAAGCCTGCCCCGAAAGTAGGGCGGACCCAAGAATCCAAGCTCCAGCGGCTAAAAAGCCGCCCGCCGGCAACTTTGAACCTCCAGCTAATTCGTAGGGTGGAAATAACAAAGCGAGTGCACCCAAAATAAGCAGAGACAGACCGATCCTAGGATTTCGCAACCAAGAAAACCCGGGTGACCAATCCCCTTTGGCGAGTACCTGAGCGGGGGGAGTTTGGGTGGCATCTCGGGCGGGTAACCAACCGGCCAGTAAACTGAAGAAAAGACCAAGGCCGATCCCAATTGCAGAATCTTCCCAGGTCAAAGATAAGGCTTCGATCGAAGTGGCAAAGTAAAGAGCATTTACTGTATCGGCTAACATCTCAACTGAACCAAGGGCCAATAAATAACCAACTCCAATTCCAGCCACAGAACCTATTAAACCAATAAGAAGAGTCTCTGAGATATAGGTCAGGAAGAGCATTCTTCGACCGACTCCGAGGGAAAGAAGGGTTGCGATTTCAGCCCGACGACGGACCACTGCTGCGTCCAGAGCTTGGAGGATAAGGTAGGCGCCGACTAAGATTGCGATCAGGGAAAGGATAGTCAAATTGAGCCGAAACGCACTGGTCATAGCCGCTCGATCCGCGGCCCTATTTTGAGTGGGTGAGAGGATTAAGTGTTCTGGAAAATTCTGAGAAAGGCGATTTTCTACTTCTTCCAAATACTCGATATCTTCGCGAAGATCGGTGCGGGAAAGAATCACATCGATTCGATTTAATTCTCCGGGTCGGCTAAGCAATTTTTGAACGGTGGGAATATCAGCAATCACTAGATCGTCTGGCAAATCTCCCGCTTCGTCGCGAAATACTTTATGAATACGCATCTCCCGAACACGACCACTGGCTATAATGGTAAGGTTATCCCCCTCCTTCACATCGAGCTTCTCTGCCAGTGAGGCACCAATCCAAACGAGATCCTTACTCCCCAGCCAACTATACCAATTCGATTCGTCCTCGCCAAAATCGATTTGTACTTCGATTAATCTGGGAAGATTGGCGAGGGACATTAGATCGAGACCAATGAGCCGGAGTTGTTGGTCGGGTTCTCCTTCTTGATCTAATGCGGTGACTGAGCCTTCTATGACAGGCACGAGGTGCCAATCGGGATTGGAAGCGAGGGGTCTCAGTTCATCCAAGACTTTTTCATTGAGTCGTTGGGTGGGCGATTCGATCAGAAAATCACTTTGTCCAGAAACTGCCTGATTAAAAAGGCCAAAATTAGCAGAAGCAGAACGACTTGCCTGCCGGATGCCATTAAACGCACCTACTCCAACCGAAACAATCGCAATAAGGAGGAGGTAATTTCCAAATTTTGCCCGCCAATGCCTCCAAGTAGTGCGGGAAAAAAGGAGGAAAACAATTCGAAGATTAAAAAAGAAATTTGCCATTCGGACTATTGAGACAAGGAACCGTCTCTCATCGAGATTACCCGATCACAAATTCGAGTGGACGCATGATCATGAGTAACCAGAAGAAGGGCCACCGAGTGTTCCTGAGAAAGCTTCTCGAGTAATTCAAGAATTTGATCTCCACTCGATGTATCCAGGCTACCAGTTGGCTCATCGGCTAATAAGAGACTTGGGCAATGCATCAATGCACGGGCAATTGCAACCCGTTGACACTCGCCTCCACTCATTGCATCAGGAAGATGTTCTGCCCGGTGAGAGAGTCCAACTGACTCGAGTAATTGAGTAACCCGATCGAATCGTTCTTTTTTCGCCATCCCCACTAATTGCCCAGGGAATTCAATATTTTCAAAGGCCGATAAGGTGGGTAATAAATGAAATGCTTGAAAGACATACCCAATTGATTCCCTTCGTAACATTTCCAGATTGGCCCCATCTAACTGACTCAAAGACTGCCCCCCCACTTTAATTTCTCCCGAATCAACTGGTTCGATTC
Source organism: uncultured Puniceicoccaceae bacterium (assembly GCA_964383925.1). Taxonomy (GTDB): domain Bacteria; phylum Verrucomicrobiota; class Verrucomicrobiia; order Opitutales; family Seribacteraceae; genus Seribacter. Next base: position 9,355 of record CAYLIJ010000056.1, on the reverse strand, counting down.
CACAAATACAATTTAACAGGGTCGACTTACCACTCCCACTAGGTCCCATTAAGGCAACTCGTTCACCCACTTTGAGATTTAGTTCAACTTTTTTAAGAACATCAACCGAACCAAATGACTTGGATACACCCAACACTTCAAGCGCACAGGAATCTTTTTCCCTACCTATGCTAGAATTTGTTAATGAAGACATCTTCGCATACTAAGCACAGCTTGGAAAAAGTCCAAAATGGAATTCGAAAATAATTAAGTAAGCGTGTGAAAGTATAATCCTTGTCTCCCAGACTCACGGGTAATTTAACTTACTCAATCTACTAACCTAAAATTAAGGTCTGATTGGTAAGATACCTCAAGAAGGAAAAAGATTTTAACACTCTTCGAGTATTTACTCTATGACCGAACCATGTTTGACATTATTTATGACCAAACTTCTGATGATACTGACTTTCTTGTCCTGTACGCTCTATGGGCAAAATCCACCTTATGATATTACACCGGAAGCCGAACCTCCTTACTATCGGGTAAGATATGAGGCTTCTGTAAAACCGGGAGAATTAATCTTTCCCGTGCAATATACCATTTGGATACCGGAAGGGGTAAAAAGGCTTCGCGGAGTAATCGTACACCAGCACGGATGTGGAGAAGGTTCGTGTAAGTCGGGATTAACAGGGGCCTATGATCTCCACTGGCAAGCATTGGCAAAAAAGCATGATTGCGCCCTACTCTCGCCCACCTACGAACAGCCTGGCAAAGCAGATTGTCAAATGTGGTGCGATCCGCGAAATGGCTCCAGTCAGGCATTTCAAAAAGGCTTAAAAGATCTTGGTAAATTGAGCGGACATAAGGAACTTAGTGAACTTCCCTGGGCTCTGTGGGGACATAGTGGAGGGGGACACTGGGTCGGTGGAATGACCTTATTACACCCAGAACGCATTGCCGCTGTCTGGCTTCGTTCTGGAGTCCCACTCTTTGAAAATAATCCGGATCGTATCGTAATTAAGAAACATACTTTACCCCAAGCAGCGCTCAAAATTCCCATGATGTGCAATCTGGGTACGAAGGAGGGAGTCACCGTAAAAAAGGGTCGTTTTTCAAAGGCTTGGCCCACCAATCAACTATTTTTTAATAAGATTCGTGGAATGGGTGGATTAATCGGGATCGCGATTGACCCGTTGACTACACACGAATGTGGAAATCAGCGTTACCTCGCGATTCCATGGCTTGATGAATGCCTCAATGCTCGTCTGCCAAAAAAAGCGAGTGATTCCCTCCGATTGATGCCAAAGCAAAAAGCCTGGTTATCTCCATTGCTCGGTCAAAAAGCAGTCCCTGTAAATAAATTCGAAGGAGATCCGAAAAAAGCGATATGGTTACCCAGTGCGAAAATCGCCAAAGCGTGGATGCAATTTGTACAGAATACGAATATTCTCGATTCTACTCCTCCGCCCCAACCTACTCATTTAAAGGTGCAGGGTAATGTAATTACCTGGGAAGCAGAAGCTGATTTTGAAAGTGGAATTGCTTACTTTATTATCAAACGGGACGGTATAAAAATTGGCCAAGTGCCCGAGAATCCAACTAATCGTTTTGGTCGGCCACTCTTTCAGGGCCTTTTATACAGCGACACTCCGACTCTTCCCTTGATGGAAATGTCCTTTAAGGATGAACAAGCAAAAACCGGGGCAAAATCTAACTACCGTGTAATCTCTGTCAATACGGTCGGGCTGGAATCGAAATAAGTTAAGCGGTTAGTGCTTAAGATTATCCTTCAACCAGGTGGTCACAGCATCGATCATTGGCTGTAAACCAGACTCCGAAAAGATATGATTTGCCCCAGCGATTTCAACCAATTTTTTAGGTTCGGACGCAAGGGAATAGGCTTCCCGGGAATCATCAATCAAGACGACATCATCGGTGGTGCCATGAACCAAGAGCCACGGTACAGAAATTTGAGCAGCCTGAGGAGCGGTAGATTGAATGGCCCGCAGATCGTCGGCAAACTTGGATGAAAGCGGATAATTTGAATCCTCCCACATACATCCTTCACCCTCGATTTCCTCCCCAAATTCTGTTTCGTAAAATTTCTCCGTATTCACCATACCTGCGAGTGAAATCAAAAATTGAATCCGTGAATCCTGAGCGGTGGCTAATACACCGACTGCACCGCCCATACTATGCCCCGCGTAGGTGACTCGATAATTATGTTCCACTGCCTTTGACAATACCGCTTGGAGATCTTCGACCTCCTTGGAAATGGTACAATCTGGAAATTCACCTTCTGAACTACCGTTCCCCGCAAAGGAAAATCGAAGGGTATGAATACCCGCATTGGCAACCGCCTCGGCTAAGGCCACGACAAAGGGTCGATCCTTATTACCTGTGACTCCATGGCCAATGATGAGCATATCACGGCTAGCCGCTATACCTTCGTGAAAGGTATAGTCGAGTGTTTCCCCGGTTTGATTTTTTATTATTCCAAACATAGGAGGACGCTTATGACAAATCCTAGGTTCTTGGCAAGTTTACATTCTAAATTATTTGAGTAATCAGAGAAACCGAATTCCTAAAAAAAATTCGACACAACTGGACTTGCAAGGCATTCAAATAAAAGATTTTTTAGTATCCATTATCAAAAACCAAAATATTAAACACTTATGAGTTCAAAGGAAAAGAAGATTGGATTAGTCGGCCTGGGCCGTATGGGCGCTAACATGGCTCGCAACTTAAAAGATAAAGGATATCAAATAAGCTACGTGAATGATGTGGCGAAGGATATCGCGGCAGACTTAGCGAAAGAACTTGATTGTATACAGGCCAATACCTTAGCGGAAGTGACTGAAAATTCAGATATTATTCTGACCGTGGTTACTAATGATGCGGCAATGGAGTCGATCTTTTTTAATAAAGACGATAATTTATTTCAAAATTCTAAGGGGAAACTTTTTATTAACTGTGCCACCCTTTCTCCGTCCATGCATATTAAACTCGAAAGTAAGGCTGAGGAAGCGGGTTCTCGAACCTTGGAAGGTTGTATGGCTTCGAGTATTACCCAGGCACGGGAAGGTACACTTTATTTAATGATTGGCGGAAAAAAGGACACCTTTGAGGAAGCAAAAGATCTACTCGAGGACTTGAGCATTAATTTACGATTTGTCGGCGAAGCGGGACGAGCGGCTCAGGTGAAGGCCTTGGTCAATATGGTAATGAACATCAACACTGCGGCCCTCGCAGAAGGACTGGGTCTAGGTGATGCACTTGGAATTGACCTGAAGATGCTTTGTGAAATATTCTCTCAAACGGGTGCGAATTCTAGAGTTCTAGAGACCGATGCCGAGGATATGCTCGAACGGGACCATGAATGTTATTTCTCCGCGGATCATGCGGCTAAGGATTCAGGAATCGCAATCTCCGTGGCCGAAGAAGCAGGCGTTCAGGTACCATTGGCCAAAGCAACTCTTGCCCAATACCAGAAGATGGTAGAACTTGGTATGGGAGAACTTGATAAATCTGGAATCGCCGAGTTAACTTTTAAAGGGCGCGGTTAAAAAAGTTAGATTTCTTTGTATTTTTTCGAAGTTCCCTTTGATTCTTCCACGGGATATTTCTGAGCATTTTTGAGGATTTTTTCTTTCACGATTTCAGAAACGGATAGTCCATTTTTCTCAGCCAGCATGAGGGCGTAGGCAAAAACATCGGCCAATTCCTCCTTCAATCGTTCACGATCAATTTGTTCAGAATCCGAGTCCTTCTTCCAAAGAAAAAGTTCATTCAATTCAGCGGCCTCAATCGAGAGGGCAAGGGCGAGATTTTTCGAATCGTGAAATTGGCCCCAATCACGCTCATCCCGAAATTGGACAAGTAAATCAATTAACTCCTGAACATCGCTCATAATTGGATAGTTACTTGGGAACTTATCGAGATCGCTTTTTCGCGAGCTTCCTCGATGGAATTACCCCGGGCCAAGGCCACTCCCATTCGTCGCTGACCACTCACCTGGGGTTTCCCAAAAAGGCGCAGTTGGGTATCGGGTTCAGCGAGAGCACTTTCCAAATTATCAAAAGAGATATCCTCAGATTCCCCTTCCACTAAGATCACACTTGATGCGGAGGGTCCCACCTGCCGGATAACCGGAATGGGTAGTCCCAGAATAGCCCGAGCATGCAGGGCGAATTGAGAAAGATCTTGAGAGATCATGGTGACCATGCCCGTATCATGGGGCCGAGGAGATACTTCACTAAACAATACTTCATTACCTCTAATAAAGAGTTCGACCCCGAAAACGCCATATCCACCCAGTGCATCTGTAATTGTCTTTGAATAACGACGGGCTTCCTCCAAGGCAGCCTCCGACATTGCTTGGGGTTGCCAAGATTCACGGTAGTCCCCATCGACTTGCACGTGACCAATTGGCTCGCAAAAGGAAGTCCCTCCGGAATGGCGTATTGTTAATTGAGTGATCTCATAATCAAATTCAACAAATCCTTCCACAATCACTTTGCCCTCCCCTGCCCGTCCGCCTGCCTGGGCATATTCCCAAGCTCGATCGATATCATCGGCTGAACGGATCGTGCTTTGACCCTTCCCTGATGAACTCATGATCGGCTTGATGACGCAGGGCATCCCAATCAATTCAACCGCTTGACGAAATTCTTCTTCATTCCCAGCGAAACGAAAAGGGGAAGTTTTTAAACCATGTTCTTCGGCGGCCAATCGACGGATACCTTCACGATTCATGGTTAATTGAGTGGCACGGGCGGTTGGAATAACAGTAGTGACCCCGGCAGTCTCCAACTCAGCCAGTGTATCCGTGGCAATCGCCTCAACTTCAGGTACTACCAGATCTGGCTTTTCCAATTCGATCACCCGTTTAAGCTCGTCGCCATCGAGCATCGAAATCACATGAGTTCGATCCGCTACCTGCATCGCGGGTGCGTTCGCATAGGAATCAACTGCAATTACTTCGACCCCGTAGCGTTGAAGTTCAATTACGACCTCTTTACCAAGTTCACCTGATCCGCATAGAAGTACTTTTTTGGCTGATTTTTTAAAAGGAGTACCAATAGAAACTGACATAATATTAGTTTACAAAATGTAAAGACTTCCGGTGCGAGCTAAAAGATAAATTACTCATCCGAATCGCAAAGTGTCGCTCCTTTAATCAATCGGCAAAATTCCTTTTTCGAAACTTCTATAACCTCCCCCTCTTTACGATCCAAATTTTGGGTCTGTTTATATTGAATGAACATACGAGCCCATTCAGTGATCCGATAGTAATTCTTACCCTTTTTCCACACCTGTCCCTGTTCTAATTTCATATACCAGAGATAACACCAGATCAGTAAATCGACGATTCAATTAATTGTTTTTGTTTGAAAATTTCGATTACAAATTTTCATTAAACTTATAATAGCTCAAATCGCAGAAATTTTGTATGGTAATTAATATAAAATTTAACCCATCAAAAAATAGAATGACAGAACAAACAAATGAACTAGCAGGACGTGGAGCACGATTAGGTGCGGTAATAATAGATTCCCTAATTATTTTCCCAATACTTATCGGCATTGCAATGCTTACAGGATTCTGGGATGAATTTATACCCAAAATGGCAAGTGGAATACCTCTATCATTAAATGAAAATGTGATTATTTTCTTGGTCGGGCAAAGTTTATTTTTACTATTAAATGGCTTTCTTCTAGCCAATCATGGGCAAACGATTGGAAAAAAAATTATGAATATAAAAATTGTGGACATGAAAGGAAATCAA
>CAYLIJ010000056.1:0-3488 GCA_964383925.1 uncultured Puniceicoccaceae bacterium | reverse complement strand
GGAAATCAAAGAAGATGTCTTCATGATCAATTGGCTAGTACACAAGTTATTAAGGCCTAACAGAATCAAATTTCACAAATCGGTTTTGGAAGGATTTTTCCATTAAAACAAATTTTTAAATAACTAAATAGGACAAATTTTAGTTGTACTAATGATTAAAAACAGGCTTTAAAAGGATTCGCCTTTTTTTACTATCCTTACTGCTGTGAAATCATTTTTATCGAAAAACTATTTTTTATCTCTAATTGCTTTACTTGTGTATAGTCACCTCTTTGGCAAAATTCAGGCACAAAGAGAAAATACAGATGCAGAATATTCGCAAAAAGGTTATCTCACCTTTAATGTCAAACCGATGGGAAGTGTTGATCGACCTCTCATCTTACGTACCTTTGTACCAACGCTGAGCGTTTCAACGAATTCTGTTTTATCAAATCACTCAACAGGTTCCAACTCACCAAAATACAGTCCAAGTAGCGGCAAGGAATCGACGAAGGAATACGAGCCCATTGACGGAGTACCTGCTGCCATCGCGGTGAACTTAGGTAAATCCCTTTCCTATGTTTGGGACACCACCGAATGCCGACTTCTTTATGCGTGGACAGATGGATTCCTTGATATGAAAAATTATTGGGGAGATCGATTGAGTGGGAGAAGAAAGGGATTTGGATATGTTCCTCGGCTCTACGGTTTCGTATTTTATAAAGCTTTGGGTCCCCACCCTCTAACCATTAATGGCAAACCTGTTTCCAAAATCGGCCCGCCTCAATATTTGGGTTATTCTTTAGGGAAAGATCGACTTCCACTATACGATTATCAAATTGGATCTTCCACGATTTCTGTCTCGGTTCGACCTGGACCATCTGTACAGACATTAAGGATTGATTTTGCATCGATTGACAAAGAATCTCTGAAATTCATGTCTCCCAATACTCAAGTGGAACTGATTGATAAAAGCCCTGGTCAACTATCAATTAACATCCGACCTAATGCAGGAGAGAGGTTTTCTTCAGATGAGAAAAAGGAAATTATAAAAGAACCGACGCAGCAAATTGGTGAAAAACTCTACACCTCACTTGGTTGTATCGCATGTCATTCCCTAGACGGTGGAAAAAATCATGGTCCTACGCTAAAGGGTTCTTTTGGTTCAAAAAGAGAATTCCTTAAAGCATCTCCTCTCGCAGTTGATGAATCCTATATACGCGAATCAATTGAACATCCAATGGCGAAAACAGTAAAAGGATACCTCACGGGCATGATGCCGCCATATAAACTCCAACAGGCAGAATACGATTCTCTGGTTTTATTCATTAAATCCGTCCGCTAAATTTTTTAACATTATGAAAAAAGTACTTTCTCTTTTTCTTTGCCTGAGCTCTTCGGTATTTGGATCGCTTAATAGCTACACGATTGAAAACATTTCCTTTCCAGACGACATGCCACCCGAAGTAGGTGGTCTGGCCTTCGACAAGCAAGGGAATCTTTATGCCTGCCTGCGACGAGGAGATGTGGTGGTTACCAAGCCAGGTAAAGACCCCAAAGTAACCAAGTGGAAAGTATTTGCCACGGGGCTCCATAATCCAATGGGCATGGTTTTGATTGCACCTGGACATATTTTGGTTACTCAAATGGCTGAGCTTACTGAAATTATCGACACCAATCAGGATGGAGTGGCGGATCGTTACAACAACCTATCAAGCAAATTTGGTATCAGCGGAAATTATCATGAAACTAATGCAATTTGCCGAGACGGGGATGAAGGATTTTATATCGCTATGGGAACTGCGTCACACAACGGCCCGACTTTCTCCACTCCACGGGGTGAATATTCCAAAGAGGGACGAAGGGGACGTAACTTCTCTTCCAACAAACTAAGGGGCTGGGTGGTTCACTGTGACAAGAACGGTAAGATCACTCCTTTTGCCAGCGGGTTTCGAATGCATAACGGAATTACCCGTTCACCGGACGGGGAAATTTGGTGTGGAGATAACCAGGGAGATTGGCGTGGAGGTTCACCTATTTATAATGTTCGCCCGGGTTCCTTCAATGGTCATCCATCAAGTTTGGTCTGGGATCCCGGTCTGAAAAATTTCGGTACGCCCATTTTCTTACCCCGTAAAATGCTGGATGACCTTCACAACCATCCATCCGTTCAGCTAACGAGGAAAACAATGAGCTCGTGTGGCGAACCTTTCGTGATTGAAAGCGATCATTTTGGTCCATTCAAGGGGCAGATGCTGGTGCCGGATGAGAATGGCCGCCGAATCAACCGGATCATGATGGAAAATATCGATGGTGCCTGGCAAGGTGCATCCACCCTTTTTCTAAACACCAAAGAACTACGGGCTGGAGGAGTTCGTATTGCAATGGATACAACCGGTAAATCAATCTATTACGCGTCCACCGCCCGCGGATGGCAAAGACCCGACGAGGGACTTCAAAGAATCGCATATAACGGAAAGATTCCTTTTCATGTACAAAATTTAAAATTAACCACAAATGGATTTAAACTTTGGTTTACTAAACCAGTTAAAAATCCTCAAAAATTGGATGCTCAAAAAATAAAGGTTCGAAGTTTTTGCTATGAATATGGCTACCGATACGGATCCAGTGAAAAAGACGAACAGGAACATAAGGTTCTTAATATTAACGGTTCTGGACCATTCGAAATTTCAATTGAAGGACTAGAAGCAGGAAGGATTTACGAACTCGAATTGGATACCGATCTGCGTTCCAAGAATGGTGAATCAATCGATGACCCTCGCGTACAATATACTCTTAACCGATTGAAAAGACCAAAATCTGAATATTCAACCGAGTTAAAGAATACAAAAGACGGAATCGAAGTGAATATTGCCGGTGAATTCTTTGCCAAGTATAACTTTGAAAAACTATCCCAGCCGATTATCTGGCCAGTTAAGGGACCCGGTAATATTCGGATGCTTCGGGACTACCCATTTAAAAAAGATACCACGGGCGAAGCAAAAGATCATCCTCACCATCGTGGTATTTTCATTGGCCATCAAGACATGAGTGGTGCAGGTTTCTGGCACAATCAATTTAAAAATTCTGGCACTGTGGAGCACCTGAAAGTCATTGAATCGCGCTCTGGCGAAGATCGTGCCCTCATCAAGACATTGAACGCTTGGAAAGATAGTGAAGGAAAAACCATTGCAGCGGATACCCGTACTATGACATTTGGCGGAGATAAAATTGCCCGTTATTTGGATCTGGAAATTAATATGCACGCCACTAATCAGGACATCGTCTTCGAGGAATTCAAGGATGGTTTCGTGGGAATACGAACCCACCCTGACCTGAGATTGACCACGAGTACAAAGCACGGAGTCAAGCAAGTATTTGGTAAGGCTCGAAACAGTGAGGGAGGAGAAGGGAAGAGCATCTGGGGGAAACGGGCGGACTGGGTGCACTATTACGGAACGATCGAAGGGAAAGAAGCCGGTATCGCATTTTTCAGTCACCCAAGTAAT
>CAYLIJ010000055.1:13288-15740 GCA_964383925.1 uncultured Puniceicoccaceae bacterium | reverse complement strand
TTGTTACCTATTTGATAGCGGTCATATTTGAAATTACATTAGGTCGAGCAATCAGTCAGACCTTCCTTGTAATACTGGCTAGTTATTTACTCATTCACTTTGCTGAAGCCTTCATTTTAAAAAAGTACGGCAAAACAAAAGCAATTGAAAATTTTTCAAGGACCACAGAAACCCATACATCGAGAACACTGGAACTTTTCGTTTCTTTTATAATAGTCACTGTAACCATTGTTCTTCTGATTAATATTTGGGGATTCGAAGATTGGTTACAAACCACGAGCGTGCTTGGATTTCTTGCCCTTTTTATATTTGCCAGCAAGGAATACTGGGCGGGGGATTTCCTAAGTGGTATTTTGATTATCAGCCAAGGGCGAATTGAGCGAGGTGATGTAATAAAAATAAGGGACGAAGATCTGACTGCAATCGTTTTACAAATCGGCAGCTTTCAAACAATAGTCCGTGACTTAGTAAATAAACACGATGTGATACTACCTAATTCAAAACTAAGACTCTCCCGAGTGGATATTTTAAAAACTGATCTTAAAAAAGGCATTAGGGAATTTGAAGACTTTTACTTTAGTTACGATTCAGACACACAAAAAATTCGGGAATTATTTAATGAAGTATGGGAAGAAGTCGTCACCGAAGGACTTATTGACAAAAATGGTGGTTTTATCGTGGCTAATAAAGAATGCGGTGACCACGGGGTTCGTTGGCGCCTGGCTTACAGCCTCAAATCGCCTCACAAATTAATTGAAGCAGGAAATCGTATCCGCGAGTGGGCATACGATCTACAAAAAAAGCATGGACTTGAACTTGCTACGCCACTCACTCATGATTTTCCTAATAATTTGCCAAGAAAATCTTAGTGGGAATTCTCGCTATGGAAGAAATTCAAATCGAAGAAAAAAAAGGTCCCGATTTCGAGCTCCCTTGGTGTCCAAAATGTCTAAATCACACTGAATACATAAATTCTTCAGGCACGATTCAACGGGCAAATTTAGATGGTGGCACTTTCTCAGAAGTAGTCGAGAAAAGGAAATGTTTAGATTGCGATGGGACCATGGTTTTTGTGAGCGAATGCAAATTTTTAATCTGGTTTGTAAGAATTGTTTTCTTTGGGATGTGGATTATTCTTAATTTTCCACTATTTTACTTATTTGAAGTCCAACCTTTATCTTGGGTAATTTTATCTTTCTCCACCCTATTATTTTTTCTTTTGATAAAAATCCCCCATAAATCCCGTAAAATCATTAAGAATTGGAAATCCACCAAAGAAAAAGAATTCCTTGAACTGCTCACCGAACCTGTAATCAAAGATTAAAAAAATTAAACTTTAATTGGACCTCTGTACCTTGCCATCTAAAGTCGGAAGTTTCATAGGAGTATTGAGCAAATTAGATCTAAAATTTCGAAAAGACAGAAATTAAGCACCTACTGTGCTATAACTATTTAGAATTTTTTCCCTATTATTGATATATGTATTTGTATAAGTTTAGCGATCTAATCATCGTCGTCTCAACAATACAAATAACTCTCATTAATTATGAATAACCGAAGATCATTCTTAAAACAATCAGCCCTCATATCTACTCCCTTTATCTTACCATCCCATATTTGGGCGGCCAAGGGTGATTCATCCCCCAATAATCGAATCAATGTGGCCATCATTGGCCCGGGTAAGATGGGTCGTGGGCATGCCCACAAACTGGTATATAATCCTCGAGTCCAAGTAACTGGAATAGCCGAAATTGTTGATGTGCGTACCAAGCACACTGTAGAGCTCATAAAAAAACAATACTCCAAAAATACTGCCGGTGAAAAATGGAAGGGGCTTAATGTAACCAAAAACTATCTGGAATTACTCGAAGATAAATCCCTCGACGCGGTCCTTATTGCCACCCCCGACCATTGGCACGGCGAACCCACCATTCGAGCTGCACGGGCAAAAAAACATGTTTACTGTGAAAAACCCATTTCTCTAACCATAAAGGAAGGTCGGGCTATGGCCAATGCAGTGAAGGAAAATAAAGTTGTCTTCCAAACCGGTAGTCAGCAAAGGACTGAATACGGTGGAAAATTCCGTCGTACCGTTGAAATGATACGAAGTGGTGCGATTGGTGAGCTAAAAAAGGTTCGTGTCTGCGTGGGTGATCCTCCCGTTCCTTGCAATCTCCCACCTGAGCCTACTCCAGCTGGAATCGACTGGGATGCCTGGCAAGGACCAACTCCAGTTCGTGGATATAACAAAATTCTCTGCCCAAATGATGTGCATAACTACTTTCCCAAATGGAGGAATTACCGTGAATATTGTAATGGTTACCTAGCCGACATGGGTGCTCATCACTTTGATATTGGCCAATGGGCAATGGATGCGGATGACACTGGTCCCGTTAAAATTATTCCCCCAAAGGATGGTGTTCGTGACTTGAGGTTGATTTATGCAAACGGA
>CAYLIJ010000055.1:4422-13278 GCA_964383925.1 uncultured Puniceicoccaceae bacterium | reverse complement strand
TACTATTTTTTACGGAACTGAAGGAACCATCTCGGTGGATCGTGGCCCTTGGAAATCCGACCCTGAAAGTCTAATTAAAGACTACAAAGCTACAGTCAGCTTACGCCAACCCAAGAATCATCATGATGATTGGCTCGATTGTATCCATTCGGGAGAACTGCCCATGGCTCATGTGGAAGCGGGTCATCGAACTGCTTCTCTTTGCCAGCTTTGTAATATTGGATACGAACTTCGTCGAGAACTTACTTGGGACCCGAATAAAGAAGAATTTGTGGGCGATAAGGAAGCAAACAAATTGACCGATCGAAAACGGCGAAAAAAATGGTACCGAGTCTAATCTGCCATTACATAATTAATTATCCTCACCGAGTTCAATTATTTGCCTTTTACTAATTGTAGGCTTCTGGATAAATTTTTTGTTCTTTTGACCTCCACAGACTTTAGTTAATTTTTGTCCTAAATTTGCTCGAAAAATTCATTAAACTTTATATATTAAGATTCTTCTCCCTGCATTTATCTCATAATTTATGTCAAAAAAATTGAGCGACAAATATTTTATTTTAATTTTGTCAGTTATTTTATTTTCTAAGTCGTTTGCTGATATCGATTTTAATAGTCAGATTCGACCTATTTTGTCGGATAAATGTTTCAAGTGTCACGGTCCAGATGCAAAGAATCAAAAATCGGACTTCCGACTCGATTCTTTTTCAGAAGCAACTAAAGACCATAATGGAATGATCGGCCTAACTCCAAAAAGTTTGGAGGATTCAGAAATTCATTGGCGTATACATAGTGAAGATCCAATCGAGGTGATGCCTCCACCGGAGGCCAAACTTATTTTATCTAAAAAGGAAAAGGATTTACTCGACCAATGGATTAAGGAAGGTGGTCAATACGACAAGCATTGGTCTTTTCAAACTTTGCCAAAAACTATTGCTGTTCCCACAAGTAAACATCCAAACCCTAGAAATGAAATCGATCATTTCATCGCAAATCGTTTAGAGGGAACCAAGTTAAACCCAAGTACCGAAGTCGAAAAGACCACCTGGATCCGCCGGGTTTCTTATGACTTGAGTGGTTTGCCCCCTAGCGTAGATGAAGTAGAATCCTTTCTCGCCGACGCATCCTCTGATGCCTACCAGAATGTAGTCACTCGACTCTTAGAATCGGATGAATATGCCGAGCGGATGACTTCCGAATGGCTCGATGTCGCACGCTATTCTGATACTTACGGGTACCAACAAGATCGAAACCGCTATGTCTGGCCATGGCGAGATTGGGTGGTCAGTTCATTTACTAAAAACCAATCCTATGATCAATTTGTGACCGAGCAAATCGCTGGCGATCTTCTCCCCGATGCCAAACGTGACCAAATCCTCGCCACTTGCTTTAATCGTTTGCATTCCCAAAAGGTAGAGGGTGGAAGCGTTCCTGAAGAATTTCGAATCGAATATGTGGCTGACCGAGTTCACACTTTTGGAACTGCCTTTCTTGGCCTCACCATGGAGTGCACTCGTTGTCACGACCACAAGTACGATCCCCTTACTCAGAACGACTATTTTTCACTTTCTTCATTTTTTAATAATATCGACGAAGCCGGACTTTATTCGTTTTTCACAAGTTCCGTCCCTACTCCCACTCTTGAACTTGGAGATTTGCCGAGCGATAAAAAAATTAAGGAAGCAAATTTAAAACTAGAGCAAATTAAGAAATCCCCTAAAGCTAGGCTGGCATTTGAAAAGTGGAGATCGTCAGTTATCCAAGAAACTCTTGGTCAGGCTATTTTCTTCTCCAAGCCCCTTTCGCCCCAAAATGAACCCGAAGAAAACTGGATCCCCGTGGCCCTCAAACCTTCACTTTGGTTAGACGCCAGCGATCTTAATGCATCAAACCAAGTGTGGCTTGATCAGAGCGGAAACGGAAACCATGCAAAGAAATTCAACGAGCCTAAAGTTTTACCCAATCAACTAAGTGGGCTTTCAATAATTCGCTACGACTCAAGCAAAAATGATTATCACGAATGGGAAGAAATCAATGATATCAGAACGATATTTTGGGTAATGAAAAAGAATGTGGGTAATTCTGGCTCCCCTCTCAGCCATGGAACTTCTCATCACTTTTATTCCAACGGAGATCAATTTTGGCATCCGCAACATACACACGAGCATATCCGTAATGGAAGGTTGCTAGTAAATTCCTCCTTAGCTAGTGCCGTGAGTCATTACCCAACTGCACTATCCGTAGTTTCACTCCGAACCACCGGGAATGTGACCGCCAGTCGATTAGGAAAGGATCGAAATCACCAGGGAAAGTATAATTGGGATGGAGACATTGGAGAATTGATCGTCTACAACCAACCATTAGAGGACAAAGACATCCAAAAGGTAGAGGATTTCCTCATCAACAAATGGAAAATCCAAAGAAAGACATTAAGGTATGGTAATCCTATCGCTTATCTTTCCTTTGACGACCGTGAAGGTAATAATTACCCAAACACTGCGGCTATAGACAAGCCGGCTAATACCAACATCAATAATAAAGAAGTAGAGGGAAAAAAGGGTAAAGGAATCCAGTTTAGTGGTGACGACGCATTAAATTTTCCGTCTGGATTCGGTGATTTCAACCGTCACCAGACTTTCAGTATGACCTTCTGGGTAAAACCGACCCAATTTCTTGATCGTGGGGTCATTATAAGACGATCCAAAGCTTGGTCCGATGCGGCTAGTCGAGGATATGAAATATTAATTGAAGATGGAAAACTATCTCCTGCTCTGATCCACTTTTGGCCAGGCAACGCGATTAGAATACAGTCGAAAAAACTACTGCCCGTAAACCAATGGACTCATGTCGGCCTCACTTATGACGGTTCAAGCCAAGCAAAAGGCTTAAAACTTTATGAAAACGGAATCCTCGCGGATGTGGAAGTAGTCAGAGACCAACTGACTCGTGAGATCGTCGGCGGAGGCGATCCTTTTCTAGCTTTTGCCCAAAGGATGAGGGATCGAGGGTTTAAGAATGGCATGCTAGACGAGTTCTATCTCTACGATCGCACCCTTAATAAATCTGAAATTTCGATTCTCGCGGGACAGGCGATGGAGGTGGACCCAGATGATGAATACAGAATTTTTCTAGACACTGAATACTCTCCATTTCGGCTTGAAAGCGAAGCCTTAAAGAGGGCTCGAACTAATTTTAGTAACCGCCGTAAAGGAATCCCCGAGATCATGGTTATGAAGGAAATGCCCGATAAGCGGGAAACTCATATCCTTAATCGTGGGCTTTATTCAGATCGAGGGGAAGTTGTGGAAAGAGAAACTCCTGCCGTACTGCCTGACTTCCCTATCCAATACCAAAACAACCGACTTGGACTTGCTCAGTGGTTAACTCACGAAGACCATCCCCTATTTGCCCGAGTAACGGTGAACCGATACTGGCAAATGATTTTCGGACGCGGTTTGGTCTCAACTTCGGAGGATTTCGGCAGCCAAGGCAAACCACCCACACACCCAGAATTACTTAATTGGTTAGCACGAGATTTTGTTAGTTCCGGATGGGATCTTCATCATCTAATCAAAAAAATGGTTCTATCCAGTACCTACAGGCAGGAAAGCAAAATAGACCGACAAGCTCTCGAATTAGATGCTGAGAACCTTCTGCTAAGTCGTGCGCCATCTTACCGATTATCTGCTGAAATGATTCGGGACGGAATTCTAGCCAGCAGTGGCCTCTATCACTCAAAATTGGGTGGCCCCGGTGTTAAGCCCTACGATCTCAAAGTTTCCTTCAAATCTATCAATCCAGATCGGGCTCCCAATCTGTACCGGAGAAGCCTCTATACATTTTGGAAAAGAACTGCCCCGGCACCGGTAATGATGGCATTCGATTCATCAAAAAGAGATGTTTGTGCAGTGCGACGGGAAAGAACCGATTCTCCGTCTCAAACCCTTGTTCTCCTCAATGGTCCGCAATTCGTGGAAGCTGCACGTGCCACTGCTGATAAACTGATCAAAAAATTTGGGAAAGAAAAAAATGAAGAGCTTGTGGTTTATGCCTTCCGCTTATTCACTAGTCGAAAGCCCAATGATCAAGAACTTAAAATTCTAATCCGCTTACTTAATGAACAAAAGAAAGAATTTTCAGATCCAGCCAAGGCCGTGAAATTCATTACCCCGAAACCACTACTCACTGGTGAGTTCAAGGCTACAACCGAAGACTCATCAAACCTCGCTGCAGTCACTACCTTGATTTCAGTACTCATGAACTTCGACGAAAGCACCACCAAACGATAACTCCTCCCATTGACATGAAAAATAAATCTAAATGCACTGGATTCGAATCATCACTTGGACTTGACCGCAGAAGCTTTCTCAATCGTTTCGGTGGTGGGTTAGGCGGAATCGCCCTGGCCAACATGCTACAAGCTGAATCCGGAGTGGGACTTCACCACGCGGCCAAGGCCAAAAGGGTCATTTATCTTTTCCAATCAGGTGGTCCGTCTCAAATCGACCTTTTTGATCACAAGCCAAGACTTAATCAAGAAACCGGCAAGGAGCTTCCGGATTCTGTACGAAAAGGGCAAAGACTTACTGGAATGTCGGGAAACCAAGCAAGCCTCCCGCTTGTAGGCACGCCTTTCAAATTCTCCAAACATGGTAAAAGCGGACAATGGATAAGCGAACTTCTCCCTAATACGTCCAAAGTCGCCGACGATATGTGTATCGTCAATTCCATGAATACCGAAGCGATTAACCATGGACCCGGAGTTACTTTTATGCAAACGGGCTCGCAATTCACTGATCGTCCAAGCATGGGTGCTTGGCTTTCGCACGGTCTCGGTTCGATGAATGAGAACCTTCCCAACTTCGTGACTTTAGTGACTAAGAATAAAGGTGGACAACCACTTGTTTCTCGCCTTTGGGGTAACGGTTTTCTTCCAGGCAAGCATGCGGGTACCCGTTTTCGAGCCGATAAGAATCCAATTTTGTACCTCAATAGTCCGGATGGAGTTTCTAAGGCAGGTCGTCGAAATATGCTCGACCGGCTCAAAGATCTTCATGAAATCCAACTTGAACGAACAGGAGACCCTGGATTGGAAACTCGGATCGCTCAGTATGAGATGGGGTTTCGTATGCAAAGTTCCATTCCGGAAGTAACCGCCATTGAGAATGAACCGGAATCCACATTCAAGCTCTATGGTGAAGATGCTCGAAAACCTGGTACTTTTGCTGCTAATTGCCTACTGGCGCGTAGACTTGCCGAAAAAGGAGTTCGTTTTGTTCAATTGTATCACCCTGGTTGGGACCAGCATGGCGGTTTGCCGGGTGGAATTAAGCGCCAGTGCAAAGAAACCGACCAGGCGTCTTACGCACTCGTTGCCGATCTTAAACAGCGGGGATTACTCAAAGATACACTAGTCATTTGGGGTGGTGAATTTGGACGAACTAATTATTGCCAAGGAAAATTCAATGCGTCTAATTTTGGACGTGATCACCATCCACGCAACTTTACCACTTGGTTTGCGGGTGGGGGGATAAAGCCTGGTATTACTTATGGTTCATCGGATGAATACTCCTACAATGTGGCCGAGAATGGAGTTCACATTCACGATTTTCACGCCACAATCTTACATTTATTAGGAATCGATCATGAGCGACTCACTTTTAAATATCAGGGCCGACATTTTAGATTAACTGATGTCCATGGGCATGTTGTTAAACCCATAATCACCTAGAGTTTGAGCATGCAAATGATCACTTATCTTCAATTACTCTCAAAATAATCAGGTTTTCCAGGCATAAATAAGTAAATTTCATAATATTTTACAATATTTTTAATAATTTAATAAGTTTACATTTGTGAACAAACCTAAAAGCGACAAAATGTTACTATTGTCCAAATACAATCAATATGCATATCAAAAACATTTGTAATCGAATTTTTTTAACATTAGCGCTGCTTGTTAATTCTATAGTTTGTGCGAAATTTGATCTTAAAAAAGATCAAACCATTTCATTTGTCGGTTCAGGAATGGGTTCAAGGATGGTTCATTACGGTCACTTTGAAACAGAAATATTTCTTCGTTATCCCACTTTAAATCTCACCATCCGCAATCTATGTGATGAGGGGAACACGCCAGGTTTTCGTCCGCACCCCAGTCGTGAACAGGATGGGCAGTATGCATTCCCTGGAGCTGAGGATCTGATTCACGATCAACTAAAAGCAAAAACAAAACCCAAAGGTCATTTCGATACTCCAGACCAATGGCTTTCTAAAGTTAAAAGCGATGTTATCCTTTGCTTTTTTGGTTTCAATTCATCTTTTGATGGACCTCGTCAGCTAAATCGATTCAAGCTAGAATTAGACGCTTTTCTCAAACATACGATCAAACAGAAATACAATGGTAAAAGTGCCCCTTTTGTTGCTTTAGTTTCGCCTACTGCAGTGCAAGAAATCTCTGGCGTAACCAGCGGTCAGAGTCAAAACCGCAATTTGCAAACTTATGTGGATGGTATGAAGGATGTGGCTTCCTCAAACGGAGTATTATTTGTTGATGCATTCACGCCCTCGCTTGATTGGTATAATGATGGGAAAACTTATTCTGTAGATGGGGCACTTTACAACGATCATGGTTACCGCCGATTAGCTGAATTTTTAGCCGATTCACTTTTCCCAGCAAAACCTCCTTCTAATGATCTGCGTGAAAAACTTCAACAAGCCGTTATGGATAAAAACTTCTTTTGGTTAAATGACTTCAAGGTTCCCAATGGTGTTCATGTATACGGTCGTCGCTACAATCCTTTTGGACCTCAAAACTACCCTTACGAAATAGAAAAGACTAGGGAATATACTCGAATCCGAGATGAGGCAATCTGGTCAATCCTGAACGGTACTCAATTTAATATTAAAGAAGAAGAATCGAAAAGCGCCAAGCTACCATCTGTTCCCACAAATTACCTACCCCCAGATAAAAATAGCAAAAATGGATATGTCGCATACGCTCCAGCCGAAGTAGCGAAGAGTAAAATAGAAGTTGCTCAGGGTTACAAAATTGAATTATTTGCTGATGAAAAATCATTCCCTGATTTAGCTAACCCTGTACAAATGGCTTTTGATAGTAAAGGCCGTTTATGGGTCGCAACCATGGCCAGTTATCCGCACTATCGAATTGGAGATCCACGCCCGAAAGACAAACTAATTATTTTCGAAGATACGAATAATGACGGTAAAGCCGATAAACAAATCAACTTCGCCGATGATCTTCATATTCCCATTGGATTCGAGATTGCTCATGATGGAGTTTATGTCTCGCAAAGTGGCAGTCTTATTTTCCTACAAGATACAGACGGGGATGATCGATACGACAACCGTGAAGTTTTACTTTCTGGATTTGACGATCATGACACTCATCATGCAATTTCATCTTTCTGCGCCGATCCTTCCGGTGCGATTATAATGTGCGAAGGAGTTTTTCTGCATAGTCATGTGGAAACTGCATTTGGACCGCAACGGGGATCCAACGGTGGCTTTTTTCGATACGACCCACGAACTCGAAAGTTATCCAGGCACGCACAATTTAATATCCCTAACCCATGGGGGGTAGCAGTAGACAAGTACGGTCAAGAACTCTTTCTTCACACATCAGGAACAAGTATGTCGTGGATGCTGCCCGGTATGGTAAAGGCCCGGTATGGTGCCAATGTAAAAGCTCCCGACTTGATCGCTTCAAACAAAGTTCGTCCTACTTCAGGAATTGAATTCGTTTCGAGTCGTCATTTCCCTGACGATGTACAGGGCGATATTTTAATTAATAACAACATCGGGTTTCTTGGTGCAAAACAACATAAGATCATCGAACAAGACCCTGGATTTTCAACTGAGTACAGACAAGATTTATTTGTGTCTAAGGATTTAAACTTCCGACCTACCGATTTAGAATTTGCACCCGATGGTTCCCTCTATGTAGTAGATTGGCAAAATGCACTTATCGGTCACATGCAACATAATGCACGCGATCCAAATCGTGACCATAAACACGGACGAATTTACCGAGTCACCTACCCTTCCCGACCCCTCGTTAATCCAGCTAAAATATATGGTGCGTCCATTCAGGAACTACTCCAAAATCTAGAACTCCCTGAATTAAGAACTCGTTATCGTACACGGAGAGAGCTACGCGGACGCAATCCAAACGAAGTGGCGAAAGCTATCAAAAAATGGAGTAAAGGTAAAAATGATCGCCTCAAATTGGAGGCACTGTGGGTATCATGGGGAGCCGGTCGATTGAACCGAGATTTAACCAGAGAGCTTTTGGAATCGAATGATTACCGAGTTAGGGCTGCTGCCGTCAATGTACTTCGGTTTCATATCCAATCTTTCTCTGATAGTAACGAATTGCTTAAGGCTACTGCTCAAGACTCGCATGGGCGGGTTCGCATTTCTACCGCAGTAATCGCTTCTCATCTCAATCGAAAAATTGGCCTGCAAATACTAGATGAAACCGAAAAAAAACCAGTCGACAAACTATATAAACAAACTTTTGAATTTGCCCGTGAAGTACTTAACCGCAAGCCCGCGGAGTCTGATTTAAAAGAACGCAGAGTTGCCGCCCCCCCCCATTTGGATAAGAAATTCAGTAAACTTTTCATTGACGGGAATGAAATTTATTCAAGGGAAGGACATTGTATAACCTGTCACCAAGCCAATGGAAAAGGATTACCTGATTCTGGGTTCCCTCCGCTCTCGGATACACAGTGGGTTAATGGATCACCAGAACGATTGATTAAGCTTACTCTTAAAGGGTTGATGGGACCAATCGAAGTTCTTGGAAAGAAATACCCGGGACAAGTTCCAATGACT
>CAYLIJ010000055.1:0-4412 GCA_964383925.1 uncultured Puniceicoccaceae bacterium | reverse complement strand
GATGAAGAGATTGCCTCGGTACTTACATATGTCCGAAATTCATTTGGTAACAAATCAGGGCCGATTTTGCCCGAAAATGTCGCATCAATTCGCAAAGAATATAAAGATAAAATTGGACTTTACTCACCGGAAGAACTTTTAAAAGAGCATCCAATTGAAAAATAAATTTGATTTTTAAAAGGCTCGAAATGCCTTCGATACATGAGAATTAATATTTTCTGCTTTCTTTCTTATGCACTTTTGCAGTAGAAAGCATCAATGACAAGTATATCGGATTTCGATGCCCCAAAACCTCCTCCCTGGTTCAGTGCACTTGTACCATTTGTTATAGTTCTAACCGCCGCAGGGCTTTACTGGTTCTTAAGTGCCGAAAAAGAAGGGAAT
The DNA here is from genome assembly GCA_964383925.1 of uncultured Puniceicoccaceae bacterium. Lineage (GTDB taxonomy): Bacteria > Verrucomicrobiota > Verrucomicrobiia > Opitutales > Seribacteraceae > Seribacter. The sequence continues at coordinate 4,028 of CAYLIJ010000055.1, read as the reverse complement.
CAAAATAATTTGGGTCCAAATAACGAAATTAAACTGAGCGGAAAGCTACTAGCGGGTAAAACTTACTATGTATTTGCTTCTGAAATTGAAGTTTTTCCCACCAACTTGGAAAATGAAGCATGGGACCGGGGAGAAAATGGTCCAGATATTCGCTATCGAATTTTATGGAAAGGGAATGCCGTTTTCGAAAGTATAACTAAAGATGATTCTCTGATTGCCGATTGGTCGGGTTTGTCAATTGAACTCAACCTTAAAGATCTACTCGGTAAATCAGTTTCCCCTGACGATGTAATCAAGGCGGGTAGAATTCGTTACGAAGAGAATGAAAAGATAGAAATAATTGTCACGGATGTAGACATCGCTTCAGATGACGAAGTGGGAAGAAAAGAAATTCTATTGGATGAACTTTCAATCGGTAAAAATAAAATTAAACTTAAAAAGTCTTCTTCGAATGCAATTAGAAGTATATCTATTCGAATTTTGCCCGTTGGCTCCAATTTACAGGACTTGGCGAATATTATGAAGTAAGCTATTATTGCAGTGAATACTACTCGTTTTTTCATTGCTCTTTCTGCTCTTTTATTAGGCTTGGGTTTAATTGCACCCACTCTGACAATTTATCCAAAAGCAGGAGAACTTACTTGGTTAATTCAAATCCTTGCTCCTGAAGAATTAAAAAATTCGACCTACTCAATTATTGGAGTCATTGGCAAACTTTATCAAATAAAGGATTTCTTTTTAGCTATTACATTATGCCTTTTTTCAGTACTTTCGCCGGTTTTAAAACTGAGTCTTTATTGGCAAGCCAGTTTCCATTCCTTTAATAAGAAAAGATTTAACCGTCTCCTCAAGGCTGTCCATTATGTGGGTAAATTCTCAATGGCGGAGGTTTTTGCCCTTGCTCTCATTATCGTTGTAATCAAGTCATTCCCCGGCGGTTCTTCTGCACAACTCGAATGGGGAGCTTATATCTTTACTTCTTCAATCGCCTGCTCAATCATAGCTTCTATTGGGCTCGAAAAAGTGGGTAAAAAGTATCTATTATAATAATACTAGAATGTTATAATAGCCCCACCCTTTAATCTAGGGTAACATTTGGGTGTGGAAATTGTACCCTATAACACATGCACATTGACAAAAACAACTTTTCAAAGAGATAATGGTACCCTTTCTTCCCAACCTCTTTTCAAATTTCACATGATCGAATATTGGCAAACTTTAGATTCCGCATATAAAACATTTATTGGGATAGGTGCTATTTCTAGTCTAATTTTATCCATCCAAATGCTTCTTGTAATGATTGGAGGAGGATTGGATATACCTGATGCTGAGATTGCGGACACCGGTGAGGGAGGTGCTACAGGATTGTTTTCGATCCGTACAATAGGAGCTTTTTTCACTGGATTTGGCTGGGCTGGTGCGGCCATGTTGGATGCTGGATATGGAACTGGTGCAGCTACTTTTGTCGCCACTGTGACTGGGTCCATTTTCCTGGCAAGCGTGATCTATTTAATGATTTACCTCCACAGCTTACGACAAGAAGGCACACTGAATTATACCAATGCAATTGGGCAAGTTGGAAGTATCTATCTACCCATTCCACCAAATCGTAAAGGAATTGGACAGGTAGAAGTTATGGTACAGGGAAGATTAAGAATTGTAAAAGCTGTGACCGATAATGATAAAAAACTTGCTAATCGCGTCGCAGTAAGAGTAACCGAAACCATAGATGAGCAAACCATTTTAGTAATGCCCTTAGAGCAGGAATCAGAATCCACAAATATTTAATAATTAACTATCACAACTAAACCAAACTTATGGACACCGCATTAATTCTCTTCATTTCATTTATAGTAATTGTTCTTGGAACACTTGTATTTTTCTTCAGTCGTTACAAGCGTTGTCCATCGGATAAGGTTCTTGTCATTTACGGTAAAACAGGCGGAGATCGTTCTTCCAAATGTGTCCATGGTGGTGCCTCCTTTGTATGGCCACTCATACAAGACTATCAGTGGTTAGATCTTGCTCCTATCCCAATCGATATCGCTTTGAAAGGTGCCCTCTCCAAACAAAACATTCGGGTTAACACTCCCTCTACTTTTACAGTCGGTATTTCCACAGAGACAGGCGTTATGGAAAATGCGGCCGAACGTTTGCTGGGTTTGAATTTACAAGCGGTACGAGAACAGGCGAGTGACATCATTTTTGGCCAAATGCGAGTGGTTCTTGCAACCATGGATATTGAGTCAATTAATGCAGATCGTGATCTTTTAATAGAAAAAATTACCAATGGGATCGAGGTGGAGCTCAAAAAAGTAGGACTTCGACTGATCAATGTTAATATCAAGGACATAACTGATGAATCGGGCTATATTGATGCATTGGGTAAGGAGGCTTCGTCCCGAGCAATCAACGAGGCGAAAGTGAGTGTCTCTGAAAGAGAAAGAGATGGTGCAATTGGTAGTGCTAATGCAGACCGAGAGCGAAGAATCCAAGTTGCCAGTGCCCAAGCATCCGCAACTGAAGGGGAAAATTTATCCAAAATAAAAGTAGCACAGTCAGATGCACAAAGAAGAGAACAGGAAGCCGAAGCAGAGCGTCTTGCGGTTGCCGCAGAAAAAGTTAAATCGGCTCAGGCTTCTCAGGAGGCGTACGCAGCAGAAGCGAATGCGGAAAGAGGCCGTTCCGAGCGTGAACAGGCAAGTCAACATGCCGATATCATAATCCCAGCCGAAATTGAGAAGCTCAAAATTGAAACCCTTGCCGAAGCGGATGCTGAAAAAACCCGTCGACTCAAAAAAGGTGAAGCCGACGGTGTTCAGTCTATAATGGAAGCTGAAGCGAAAGGTACATTGGCCGCACTTCAAAGTAAAGCAGAAGGGTTCGCTAGAATTGTTGAGGCTGCCGGTAATGCCGAGCTTGCGAGTACTTTGCTTGTAACAGAACAACTACCACAGCTAGTTGCTGAGCAAGTCAAAGCCATCGCTAATCTCAAGATTGATAACATAACTGTTTGGGATTCGGGTAAGGGAGAAGGCGGAAAGAATGACACAGCGAACTTTGTTTCTGGGCTCGTTGGAGTCCTCCCTCCACTCCATCAAATCACTAAGAATGCAGGTATTGAACTTCCCGAGTTCTTGGGTAAACTTGCTGATAACCCTGAGGATGCTGCCAAAATCTTAGAAGATGCCACTGCAAAAAGCTCAAAAAAAAAAGACCCAGAGCAGTCAACTTAAAGACCGATAATAATGTATCTACGAGTCCACCAACAGTGGACCAACAAATAGAAGCCGAAATTCGTAAAGATTTGGTCTCGATTAAAACCTTCGATAAGAATAAAGATGGCGTCCTTGATGATAATGAAATCAAGAATGCAGTTTCAAAAGCGAAGAGTTGGGCTTCTAACAATGATAATACAAAGGAAGATTGGCTCTACTATGGAACAGATGGTCAAATTGGTCCCATGAACTGGAGAGGTATTGAAGAAATTTCAATAAAATTCCCCAAAGTTTTCATATCCAGAATCGATCACGAATCGAATCCTGATCAAAAGGCTGTAAATTGGCTTCCTGCTAAAATTGTTTTCTTTGCAAAGAGGGTGTTATCTGCATGAAGGAATCAGGATAATCTTAATTTTTTATAATCGAGAAACCATTGCGTTACCTTGCCGTCAAAATATAAAAATTTGAAAGAATAAAATTTCCTAATAATGTTCGCTTATTACATATGTGTAATTATTAAGTGGAAGTTATATCGTGATTATGTATATTAAATTTCATGGAAGTTATTATTGCATCTGATCAACATATTGTGGCACAGAAATGTGCGGATATTATTGAATCTCAAATCAAGACACTGCCAGATTCTGTTCTAGGATTGGCAACTGGGTCTACACCGGTTGGACTGTATAAAGATTTGATTCAAAGACATCGCGAACATGGATTAGATTTTTCAAGAGTCCGAACCTTTAACCTAGATGAATATGTCGGTATACCTGAAAACCATCCGCAAAGTTACCGAACCTTTAT
>CAYLIJ010000054.1:0-17204 GCA_964383925.1 uncultured Puniceicoccaceae bacterium | reverse complement strand
CCCCGTGGTACCGACCGACTCGAATTAATCATGGTATATCCGGAGGAGATAGTGGCTGGAGGGCTACTTCCAAAAAATGGAGGACATACTTTCCAGATACAGTTGGCTCAGTTGTAGACATAGGGCCGGGTTCACCCACCGGAGTAATTGCAGGAACGAATGCTAAATTCCCCACCCATTATCGGGATGCACTATTTATTTGCGATTGGACATTTGCCACGATGTATTCCATTCACCTCAAACCGAACGGATCTTCCTACATCGGTGAAAAAAGAGAATTTGTATCCAATACAGACGGTTCGCTTGCCCTTACGGATGTGGTGATTGGTCCGGACGGTCATATGTATTTTTGTGTAGGAGGTAGAGGAGGACAATCCTACTTATACCGTATTGCTTACACAGGTTCGGAATCTACAGAATTATCCAAGCTTGATACCACAAGCAAACATGCCAAAGCCCGCGCAACTCGTTGCATGCTTGAATCATTTCATGGTGGCCCTAATGTTAAAGCGATGGACGCAGCTTGGCCTCACCTCGCAAGCGAAGATTATCACATCCGCTATGCAGCACGTATTGCAATTGAATGGCAGGATCCAAAATCATGGGCCGAGAAAGCTTACTCTGAAAAAAATGATGTAGCCGCAATCCATGGATTACTTGGATTGGCACGCTGTGATTATGATGGCAGCCAACAGCAAAGTATTACCCGCCTTCTCAAAGTTAAATTCCAAGAATTAGACAAAAGCAATAAACTTGCCTTACTCAGAACATATTCCGTTATCATGAGTCGAGGCGGTATGCCCAAAGGAAATCAGGTCAAAGCAATCGGAGACCAACTCGATCCATTCTTTCCATCGCAGGACAATAATCTAAACGAGGAGCTTTGCCGCGTACTTTGCCACTTGGACCATCCTTCTGTAGTACGAAAAACAATTGCATTGATGAAAACAACCCAGGCAAAAATTCCTGATTTCAACGCCGATGTCATGAAGCGTAATAAAAATTATGGAAGTCGAATTCTCAGCACAATGAATGCAGATGCCGCACCAAATATTCTCAACATTCATTTACTGTTTTGCTTGAAGGGGGTACAGGCAGGATGGACCATGAATGAACGAAAAGCGTACTTAGGTGAATTACAAAACCTAATGACCAAAAAGGGAGGTAATATGTTTACCGGCTATATCCAAAAGATTCGAGAATCTGCAATCGAATCAGTCCCTGAAAAAGACCGCATTTCTTTACAATATTTAATGGGAGAAGTGAAGAGCATTGATATTACCAAACTACCTAAGGCAAAAGGACCGGGAGTGCCATGGAATGTAGAGTCCGCCCTCAAAGTGGTTAACCAAGAACCCTTAACTGGAAGAAGTCATGGTAACGGTCAGAAAATGTTTTCCGCTGGACTTTGTGTCGCCTGCCACAGGTTTGGTGACGAAGGAGGTGGGGTTGGCCCTGATCTGACCAATTTGGCCAAACGCAGTGACTACAAATCCATACTTGAATCTACAATACATCCAAACATGGTAGTGTCTGAACAATTCGAACAGCATGAATTGAAAATGACAGACGGATCAATAATTATGGGGAGAATTGTAACTGAAGATCATGGCGAATACGGTATCGTACAATCCGCATTAGAACCTCTGAACCTAACTCACGTCCAAAAATCTAAAGTCGAATCTAAAAAAGGATCCAAATTTTCGATGATGCCCGGAGGACTTATTAATTCAATGAATGCAGAGGAGCTCAAGGACCTGATCGCATATTTTGTATCGGGCGGAGACCAAAAGCATAAAGTTTTTCGATCCTTAAAAAAACTAAAAGTCGAACTGATTAGTGCACTCTACGGGCAAGCTGGAAATCCAGAACGTCAATTAGATGTTAAAGATAAAATACAAAAACAACTTGATGAAATGCAGTACGATTTTACCATGACTAATAAACTTGCAGGTAAAGATCCCGCCGGTGGCATGGTCAAAACGCTGGACTTAAAATACAAGTTAAATGGAAAAATATACTCCAAGAAAATCAGGGAAAACGGAACGGTTTCCTTTATTGAATAAGTTCAATTTTTAAACTTGATGGAATCCTTGATTGCATCATTAAATTACTTTTAAAAGAAATCTCGCTTTCATTGTTAGTTCTTCTCTTTTGATAAGGCTGTTATCTCGGGATCAATTATCCACCAAGCCATTCCGATTCTTAGAAAATTATGAGGCTTACCATTCTTATTTTCTGTAGGTTTCAAGTGCGTTTAGCAGTAGGATAAAGGATATAATATTTAGAATTTATCTCCTTATAAAAAACGTCCGAATTAATTTTGGGAATTGAACGAAATTACAACCACCTTTAGGAAATCTAAAAGGGTTTCAAAAGACTGGCTAATTAATGACTTGAAGGGGCTTCCCCAAAATATCTTGGCGTATCTGCACACCTAGTCCGGGCTTTTCAGAGGCTTTCATTCGGCCCTCCACTCTCTGAGGAGCTCCATTCGCAATCGATTTAGTGACATAGCTGTTAAAATCCGTTGATGAGAAAAGGAATTCAGTAGGTGTACTATGAGCAAGATGAGAAATTGCGGCAGTTACAATATCCCCTCCCCAACTATCCTCGATGGTCATTGCAATTCCCAGAGATACACACAGGTCCCGGGCTTGCCTTGCCTTGGTAAGACCTCCGAATTTACTAATCTTAATATTAACCACATCCATCGCTAAATCATTAAAACCCTTAAGCAAAGGAGTGATGCCATCTACCACTTCATCGATAATAAAGGGAAGATCGGTATGCCTGCGAACGGACAGACAATCTTCATAACTGAGGCATGGCTGTTCGATGTAAACATCAAGATCGCGAACTGCTTTAACCACTCGCATCGCCTCGTGCTTTAACCATCCCGTATTCGCATCTGCCACCAATTTATCTCCTGATTGAAGTACTTTCGAACAGGCTCTTATTCGCTCGATATCAACATCTGGATCACCTCCGACCTTGAGTTGGAATCGACGGTATCCTTCGTCACGGTACTTTAATACATTGGAAGCCATTGAGGCTGGATCCATTTGAGAAATAGCGCGGTACAGAACAATGTCTTCTCCGTAGCGTCCACCCAAAAGATCGCAGACAGGAAGTCCAGAGTATTGACCAAGAATATCCCAACAGGCCATGTCAATACCACTCTTTACATAGGCGTGTTCTTTCAACGCCGCATCCATCACTCGATTAAGCTTCCCTAGTTGTGTTGGATCCTGTCCGATTAAATGGGGGCCCAATTCCCCAATTCCTGACCTAACACCTTCAGCGTAGGCAGGAAGATAAAAGGGACCAAGGGGGCATACTTCTCCGAAGCCTCGAAGACCATTATCTGTTTCTATTGCAACGATCGTACTATCAAAAATTTCAACAGATTTCCCTCCTGACCATTTATAACTCCCTTCGCAAAGGGGCAAGTCTGCCTGGTACACTTCGATTTTAGTTATGATCATTATTTATTTTTACTAAATTTCTAGTTTTTCGAAAGTGAAAAAATATGTAAATAAGTAATATTATACTTAAAGACAGCCCAAGCAAAGGGCTTTCAATTCCACTTACGAATTGCTCTTTCCAAACAACTTGAGTTTGCGTACCAAGTTCTGGCATGCCTTCAATAATGGGAACTTCCTTTTTTTCTTCCACGCTTGTTAACCAAAAGCCAATTCTAGCCCCATCCTTGACCCAAAGACCTAGACCTAAAACGAAAGGAAAGGAACAAATCAAAATTGGGCTTAATTTCACGACTGGCTAGTTAAATTTTAACAAGTTTAATTTAAGAACTCGTTTAAGAACGAATCTTGTTAATGACTTTAATATTATGTCTTAATCATTATGGAAGTAAATGCTTTATCTGACCTCTCCAAACAAGATGAAAACTAGAGAGAAAAAAATGGAAAGATTTAATAAAATAATTCCATGAATAATTCTTTTGCGATGTTAAATTTTCATTATACGGCTTATTAAATATCATTCACTAGTTTAGGAATCTAAAGCAAAGCACAATATAAAACAAAAAAGCACACTTATTTAAAAATAAGTGTGCTTAAGTAAACCGAATCTAATCGGCTCATGATTTTTAAATTTATTTACTCAATATTGGCTCCAACCACGGAAGCCATTTGCATCATGTTAATAGTCTGACCTTCTTTTAAATTTCTTAGGTCAGTCACTTTACCTGATTTACTGGTTGCATTGGTGTTCTTGAAAATTGTGAGCAATTTTGCGTCTGCAACAATAAATTTACCTGCGTTTTCAGCCTGACCGTTTTCTGTCTTAGTCTGAAGTTTATTCGCTTTGATATATTCCCAAAGTTTTTGGGTAATTTCAGTCCTTGGAAGTTCTGAAGCACCCAAAAATGCGGAGAGTTCTGATTTCAATTTTACTGGTTTACTTAATCCTTTAGCTTCGGCCATTTTATTTCCTTATTTTTAATTATTTTTGAATTGGTTGTATTTTAAATAGTAGAATGTCTTTAAAATGTAACTATCAAATAAACTGTGATATCTTTTAATATAAAGACAATCTAATTAAGAATAATGTGAACAAGTCACCCGATTGAGACCACGTATTAATCCGTCTTTAATCCAACACCAATCTTCGATTAATTGGCTTTTGGCTTGAAATTATTGCAAAGTCTTCAAGTCCACCTTGGCTATAAACAATTGCGTATCTCGCATAATTGCGAAAGAAAATATGGAATAGTTTTATTTTCTAATACCAGTTAAAAGCCTCTTTAGTAGTAAAAAGACAAAAATTCTAATTTAGATTTGTTATAAACTAGTTTATGGGAACAATCTTAATATTTTTAAACCAAACGGGTTGACCATGATATTGCAGTCCGAAATGTCCTGTTCGAGGAAGATCCTTTAACGCAGTTTTAAATTTATTTTTTGATCCGTCCGGGTTTTTTTGGGACTCTTTCCAGTCATCGATACTTACATCAATTACCGGTTTACCGTTAATAACGGCTTTAATAGAGGGACCCTTACAGGTTAACTGCATGGTATTCCATTCTCCGTTCGGTTTACCCGCTGCTACCTTGGGTTCCTTGGCATCGTAAAGAGATCCAACAATGTGCTTTCCGCTGTATATACCGGGAGATGCAATCTGTATCTCAAATCCGCCTTGAACCGCGTTTTTCGGGTCGGTCCGAAAGAAAAGTCCGCTGTTGGCCTTTTCTGATGTCTTATATTCTAAGGAAATCGTAAAATCTCCATACTTATCTTTGGACCAAATAATTCCGCCTGGCGTTGATGATGGAGTAAGAACCCCTTTTTTAAGAACCCAATTTTTGTTAAGGTTTATCGCCTCGGGCGTTAACAGATTGATTGCTTTTGCACCAAAGACCAAGGAACCGGAAGTGCATAAGAAGATAATACAAATAAAGGTACTCGGGAGACGGAAGATAGATTTATGTTTTTTCATAGAAATATTAAATAAGGCAAAATTCGTTGAAGAGTCTAGGTGTAATTAAAAAATATCATTAAGGCAGAATTCATTTTATCGCAATCGTTTGCTTAATTATTAATCCAATCAGTTGCTTTGAATTAAAAAACTCGTCACCCATTTGGAGTACTTATCAGAAATAATCTTAACTTTGGCTTTCCCACTCAATTTAAGAAAACGGGTTTCTAAATTGAACTATTTTCTTCAAGTGGAACAGCCCTGTTGGAATCTCTATTTACAATAAATAAGAGCACCTCAGCCTTGGCTAAGCCCTCAAATTTGATTGATCGGATCGCATGATCGATGATTCTAAGAAAAGGGGTTCACACGCTTTTTTTAATCTTTAGGAGTGTTACCCAATGTTTAATTTTATCGGCGAACTCCTGAGATTCAGAACCGGGTCAATGACTACAAAAACTCTTAACTTTGTTGAATCATAACAATAAATAAAATGCCAAAATTCCAGAAAAATTATTGAGTAACCAAACAAATGAAATGGGTAGTACTACAATCCCTGACTCAACAATTTCGGCCGATCGGTCGTAAGGGAATAAATACCTCGACCCCCTAACTTTCTGGCAGTTCGTAAATCATTAATTGTCCAAGCGTGCCATTCGAATCCGGCACCTAAAATCGCCTTAGAAATTGTATCAGGAATCGATCGATGAGAATCAAGCCCATCTGCATTTATGTCTTTTAGGATCTTTAGGACGGTATCGATCGAAGGTTTCCAAAGACCTTTACCGTCTTTTTTAAAATTGGATAACCAATAAGCTTTGTGCTTAGGCATCTTATCTTTGAAGGCTTTAATCACTTCGGTTTTAAAACAAATCAACCTCACTTGATTTGTCTCTAACCCACTCCGTTTAATTTCTTTTACCAAAGGAATGACAATTTCAGGACCACACTTCACTTCAATAAAAATTTTCTTGCCCTTAGGAATTGTGGCAAATACTTCGGCAATAGTAGGTATCTTAGTACCTTTGTATTTTTCATGTTTCCAAGAGCCTACATCCAAGGTTTGAAGTTCTGTCAGGGTTGTTTTGGATACAACCAAATTTTTGTCAGACAATCGTTTGGTTGAACCATCATGAATACAGACGATTTTACCGTCTTTGGTCAGAAGAAAATCTCCTTCTACAGCATCCGCACCCTCCTCCCAGGCTAAGCGGAAAGCGGGTAAAGTATTTTCAGGGGCCACATGGGAAGATCCGCGATGAGCCACAATCAAGGGTTCAGCTAAACAAATATTAAAGCATAAAAGAAAAAATGTATGGGTGAATAGTAAATTTTTAAAATTCATAACTAGAATGTATTAACCATGTTCATATCTTCCGAGCGAGCCTCGAGCGAAAACTGACCACTAGAACTTGTACCTTGTCGCACCAATAAGAGATGCTGTCTGCCTGCGGTTTTACAATCGATCAAAAGGTCCGCCACTTGACCCTTAGACGGAAGCTCAATCTGGACGGTACCAAGAAACAAATTCATCTGACTCAAATCTCCCTCCAAGCGCATCTTATGTATGCCCGGTTTTTCAACTTCAATGTGGGTTCGTAATACTTGGTATTTTTCTGCTCTTCTCTTCAAAGCCGAGGGTAGTTCCTCAACGGGAATACCACCGCCAACCATCGCATAAAACGGGCTCCACTTGTATCCGCTAAATTCCTGCGTGAACATCTTGGCTCCGTAATGATGAATCGTTCCAGGATTTGGAGAACCCTCCGGTAATACCTCCCATTGCCTTGCGAAACGATTGGTTTTGGTTTTATATGCCCCTTCTTTCCCAAGTTCTGTCATAAATCGCACCAAGTCGACAAATTCATCCTCTCTCAGTTGAGTGGTTAACCCAACCGGCATCAAGGAGACAGGAGATATTATCTGATTTGTAATATCAGCCTTGGCAATCCGGTTGTGTTTTCCGGTAAGATCACGAATCACAAGTTCACTATCCGTCTCACTTAAAATTCCTCCTGCAAAGGAGTCACCATTCTTCAGGGTAACTAAATTAGTATGATAGCCCTCCTTTATTTTCTTGCTCGGTTCAAGCAAAGATTCAATTAGGTAATCAACCGGCGCACTCGCTCCGATCGAAATAAGATTAGGTCCAATAACTCCTCCGACCTCTCCAATCGCATGGCAGGCTACACACTGCAAGTTTTGGCGCCTGTAGACTCTCTCACCTCGGGCTGCATTGCCTTGATTAGTGACACGCTCGATCATCGCGACCATTTCATCCCTAGTAAGGCTCATCTTCATGGGTTTCAATCCACCAGCCTTTTGCAAAGCTTCAATTAAAGCTTTGGGTCGAGTCGGGGCACTCTCCGCGAGCTGCATCCCCTTGAGTGCAATTCCTTGGGGTAACTTATTATTTTTAAGTTCATTAGTCAGAGCCTGGGATGCTCCACGGTTTCCAATAAATCCGGCAAACACAATCCCAGGGTCTTTATCACTTGGTATATCTTTAAGAAGATTGATTGCACGCTTGGCAGCTAAATTGGGCTGAAACTTAAGCTGTCCCTTGATCAATGTAATTTTTTGTTCATAGGAATTCTGTGGATCTAATATCTGCTGGTCAAAAAATTGACGGGTCTTTTCTCCCCCCATTGCGATTAAGGAATCAATCGCCGCATTCTTTCGCACCTGCTTAGATTGCTTGTTTTTTAAAACTTGTTCCAACCTCACACGGTTAGTTTCCAGTTTCCAAAGACCGGCTAATTGAGCGGCGGTACTCCAAACGGTATCATTCTCACTTTGCAAAAATTGAGTCACTCTTTCCAACCCTTTTGCTGGGTTCATTTTTCGAATCTTTTTGGCATTCAGTAAAGCATTCAAGAAGGCATGCTGACGAGTGATTGAATTCGTTGAACTTGCGAGCCCGAGTAATTTCTCCAAGTGTAACGGAGATCCTTCATTGGCCATCCAATTCGCAACTTCCCATACCTTGCGATCATCTTTAATTTTACCTTGAGCGATAGAATCTATAATTTGATCGGCACCCAAAGGTTCTCCAATCGCAGAAGAAGCAAAAAGTAATTGACTGAGCGAAGTAAATGGATTCCCCCCCTTGCTCTCGATTTGACCCACCCAACGCTCCCGATGTTCCCGACAAATCGACCATACTGCAAAGTCTAAATAATCATCCACCTCCACACCCTCCAAGGCTCGTAAAGCGATGGAAACAGTGTCAGGGGATGGAAGTTGCGCAAGTAGGCTTACGCCCCAAAGTCGAACCTGTGGAGATACATCAGACACCGCCGCTTCCGCAATCGGTAAAAGATCTTCAGTTCGAGGTGCTTCATAATATAATGCACGCAATGCTCCAACTCTTGCTTTATGTGACTTTGAACGGGTTAATTCTTTGGCCGCATCCACATCAAAACTATTCAAGGCTTGGGTCGCCCATAATCTTCTCAGCTTGTGGAGATCCTCTTTTAAATTAAGCTTCTTAAGCGTTGGTAATACAGTCTCGGGCTCCCTTACTCTTAATTCGGCAGTGGCTAATTCTCTCTGAATATTTTCATTTGAAAAAATCAATGTTTGAACTAAATTTTCCGCGGTCATATCGGCAGGCTTTTTAAAAGTAGACAATTTTCTATCGGGAAAACTGAGACGCCAGATACGGCCATGTTTATGATCGCGACGAGGATCACGAAAGTCCACTTCGCCATGCTGGATGATCGGGTTATACAAATCGGCTATGTAGATCGCTCCATCTGGTCCCATCTTTACATCAATCGGCCGGAACGCTCCATGCCGGGAAGCAAGCAGTTCCTTGTATTCCCTAGATTCAAATGCACTCCCCTTGTCACTTAGGCGAAAGGTTTTGATTCGATGACCACGAAAATCAGGCGATGCCAGTGCTCCCTGCCAATCATCTGGAATATGGCTCCCGGATAAAACCTCCAACCCACAGAGTTTGGGTTGTCCGGGATTCAATCCTTTCACTTTTCGAGCCGCTCCTGGTGAGGTAAGAAAAACTGAACGTGGAAAAACAAAATTAATCCCCTCCCCTCCTGCACCGTCAGTCATAAAGCTCTGCCCCCACTCATCAAAAACATGCCCCCATGGATTGACCAAGCCCTTCATAAATACTTCCGACCGACGAGTCTCTGGACGATAATGCCACATCCCTCCCCCCAGTAGACGGCGTACACCGTAAGGGGTATCCATGTGGGTATGAATATAAATGGATTGATTCAGCCACATCATCCCCTCGGGCCCCCATCGAAAGGTATGCACTATATGGTGAGTATCCTCCGTTCCAAAACCGGAAAGAATCACCTCACGATGATCCGCTTTTCCGTCCCCATTGGTATCTTTTAAGAAAAGGACATCGTTGCTATTGGCAACATATACACCACCATCTCCGGGCAATACCCCAGTAGGTACATGTAAATCATCCGCAAATATGGTATGCTTGTCTGCCACTCCGTCCCCTGTCGTGTCCTCTAAAATGACCAATTGATCAGATTCCTCCTGCCCTGGTTTAATCTGAGGATAAAGGGGACTGCCCACCACCCAAAGACGCCCTCGGCTGTCCCAATTCATGTGAATCGGATTTCGTACTACAGGTTCGCTGGCAAATAAATTGATCTTTGCACCTTCAGGAAGAATAAAAGCCTCCAATTGCGCCTGAATTGAAGTATCCGGAATTTTGGTCAGCCCTCGTTGGCCATGTCCGATTGACAATAATACAGCAAATAAGAAAAAAGAAAGAATATTAGTTTTCATGAATAAAAATGTTTTCGGTTTGTTTACCCTTGAGTACCCTTAATTAATTGGCTCCTGAGTGATTCGATTTCTTTCTCCCTTTTCTCGATAATTGGGTCAAACTGGGGAATTTCTTTCGCATTATTACCCTGCTCGTGTTTTCGGAATAAATACAGGTAAGTTTCATTAGCCGGTCTCCAACGATGGAAGAATAAACGGTTTTTCTCTACAGTCGTATCTCTGATTTTCTGAGCAAGAGGGTCAGATTGATCCACCGAAGACAATCCATACCCAAGTTGCGCAACTAAATGTTTTGCCAATTCTTTGTACCCCGCATTGCTAAAATGCAACCCGTCATGAGTAAGTGGATTCTTATCCACACTCCCCCTTTTTTTATGACCTTCCATTGCAAGGAACCAGTCCACATACCTTAATTGATTTTTTAGAGCGAATTGCCGAAGAGCATCGCATACCTTTGCCAAGCGCTGATTATTTTCGAAATGATCGGGCATTGGATCTCCAAGATTTTCAAATGCTGGTGGAGATATGATCACAACTTCGCGAAGTGAATCGCCCGCTTCTTCTCTGATTGAATCGATTAATTTCTGATAACCCTCAATAAATACCGACATACTCTGCTCCCACCCTTCCGCTGATTTTTTACTTATTGTTTGTTCACCAGTCCAAGCCTGTCCATGCGAAATAGCCACTTCCGCTCCATAATTAAGAAAGATAATATTGGGTTTCCATTCTGAAATAATCTTTCTCAGTCGTTGCCTACCCTCTACAGGTTTACCGAAATAAGAACGGGCATCATTATATACTGTGTCTCCACTCCATCCCAGATTCCGAAATTTCATGTTTTTCACAGACGAACCTGCAATGGTCTGAAGTGCAGTTTCTAGGTGCCCATTTAAACGTGCCCGCTCGATTAACCCACCGCCCACAAAGGCAACCCGATCATTCGATTGCAAAAGAGCTTTCGGTAATGGTCTAATTTCGATTTTTCGCAGGGTAATTTGCATCCCCTTAAACTGATCGCCACCATGCACCTGTATTCCAATCTTTCCTTCCGAAATAATCTTATGTTGTGCCGGATCAAGGGTCATATCTCCAAGCGGTTTTCCGTTAAGCCAGAAAGCAATTCGATTCCCCTGTGCCAAAACTTCGCCCTCGTTCCAATCATTTTTTTTCTCAATTGATTCTATTTCATTGGTCCAGGCAAAAGTTCCCGGACAATTCGGGTAGTAAAACGCTCCACTGTAGGTTTTAGGATTCGCGTATTTTAGGATGTCGAATTGGTAACTATTGCGAAACCAGATACCACTATTAGCCGGCCATTTTACTTTATAACTAAATCGTAATGAAAAATTATCGTACTCCTTATCAGTAAACAAATTCGCTCCCTTTCCATCCTTTTGAAAACCGATCAATTGAGCATTCTCGACCTTGAACTTACTTGAATCATTGGAATTCCAACCCTTTAAATCCTTTCCATTAAACAGGGACTGGTAACCATCGTTATTTAAATTTGCTTTCGCGAGATATCCAAAAGCAAATGTAAGCAAAACTAGGAGTAGTTGAAATTTCATAATAATTAAATGTCTTACATCTTTATTTTCTTACAAGAAAAGACAAAACTCTTTTTTAATAAAATACTGCATGCTATTGTATAATCCGGAACTTTTGTTTAAATACTCCCAATGACTAAACGACTTTTAACACCCACCAAGATTGGTGATCTAGCATTAAAGAATCGAGTTGTCCTTGCACCGATGACACGAACACGAGCTACGCCAGAGGGTTGCCCAACCGAATTAATGGCAGAATATTACGGTCAGCGCTCGTCAGCCGGTCTGGTCATCGCCGAAGCAACAGGCGTAGATAGAAGTGCAATTGCCTGGATGAATATGCCAGGCATTTATAATAATGAGCATATCGCAGGCTGGAAAAAAACAACTGAAGCAGTACACAAAAAAGACGGTAAAATATTTCTTCAGCTTTGGCATCCAGGCCGAGCCACCCATAGTCTGTTAATCAATGGCCAGCAACCCGTAGCCCCCTCAGCCATTCGCTTAGAAAATAACGAAACACACACTCCGGATGGCAGTAAACCCTATGAAGTTCCCAGAGCTCTTGGACTTGTGGAAATTCCTCAAATTGTTGCGATGTTTACAAAAGGAGCAGAACTTGCAAAAGCGGCCGATTTCGACGGTATCGAAATACACTCGGCCAACGGATATATACTCGATCAATTTCTACAGTCCAAAACAAATCATCGAACGGATGAATATGGCGGAAGTATGGAAAACCGTTATCGGTTACTCGATGAAGTCGTTCAGGCAGTCGGAGAAGTTTTTCCTTTCAATCGAATAGGCGTCCGCCTGTCACCCAATGGAATATTTGATGATATGGGTTCCCCTGATTATCGGGAACAGTTCACTTATACGGCCGAACAACTCAACCAATACGGATTATCATACTTACATATTATGGACGGCCTTGGTTTTGGCTTTCATGAGCTTGGTGAACCCATGACACTCCAGGAATTCCGTACGGTTTTTAAGGGACCCATTATGGGTAATTGTGGATACACCGAAGAGACTGCAGAAAAAGCCATATCCGAAGGTCATGCAGATATGATTGCATTTGGACGTCCTTTCATCAGTAACCCAGACCTAGTGGAACGATTCGCTGCTAGTTCCCCCCTTGCGGAAGATGCAGATCCCTCCACTTGGTACAGTTCCTCGACCGCCGAAGGGTACACCGACTTTCCATCCAGCACTCAATAAATAAAAATTTTAGGTCATAAAAAATGAACGATCTCACAAACAAACAATCCGGACTTCTCTTTGGCTCCTACTGTGCAGATGCCCTTTCTCTTGGCGTGCACTGGATATATGATGCGAATGAACTGGCTCAGAAACACGGTCGGATAACTCACTATAAAGCTCCAGGCACGGAATCGTACCATCCCCATAAACAGGCGGGGGATCAGGGACATGTTGGTGACCAGTCCTTGTGCCTGTTACAATTTCTTGCAAGGGAGAAAAAATGGGATGCGTCTGGATTTATGAATGACTGGGTGAGTATGTGGCCCGACTACAATGATTATGTAGACGGTGCCACCAAGGCGACCTTGACCAATGTGCAAAACCTATCCGACAAGACTCTTACAGGGAGCGACTCAGCGGAAATTGCCGGTCCGGCAAGAATTGCTCCTCTCGTAGCATTTCTTTCCCATTCTTCCGAAAGTGAAGTGGTGCAAGCAGGGCTTGAACAAACCTTACTTACCCATCGATCCAAAGAAGCCGAAGAATCCGCAACCTTTCTCGCCAAGGCAGGCTATCGACTTATGCATGGAGCCAAATTGCTTGATACGCTCAATAAAACTGCACCTGAATGGGCACTCAAATCTGCCAATAGCGTACTTTCAGAAAATGCAGTCGATGCGATTGCCAAACTTGGCCCAGGCTGTACGATTTCATCCGCCCTCCCCTCGATTCTTTATTTAGCGATGAAACACGGAGATGACACCGAAACCGCATTTATTGAGAATGCGATGGCAGGGGGAGATAACTGTGCTCGTGGGTTGGCGCTGGGTTTGCTTTTGGGGGCCGCTAATGGAGTGTCATCCATTCCGGAAGCCTGGGTCGAGGAATTGGATGCCAGAAGAAGCTTAAATGAACTACTGGAGACCAGTCCAACCAAGTAATGAAATAGGCTGCTAACGATTCCTCTCCATTAAAATATATTCAGGATTACCCTATTTTCTTTTCTGTCCAAACATCCAGTCGTAAAATTCTTTACTTGCGTAGACCACTTGACGGGCATTGTGTCCCTGGTTCTCATACACTTTAATTTTAGCGATTTTCCCACCGGCTTTCCGAATTGCGTCCACCATGCGTACCGATCGTTCGGCAGGAACCACCTTATCCTTCGCTCCCGCGAATGCATACAACGGCACCTTAGCCAATTTCGCGGCCCATTGATCGAGTTCCGTTGTCACATCCTTAGGTCCGCCCGGACCGATCCCCCCTACTACCGGGGCAATCGCCGCAAAATGCTGCGGACTATTTCCGCCCCATGTCCATGACCCGTATCCACCCATACTATTCCCGGTCAGGTAAATTCTTTTTGAATCAAAGTTCAAACTTGAGCTGAGACCTTTGAGTAAAAGATCAAGGTCCGTTGCTTCCCATGTTCCCCTTCCGCCCGCTTTTCGAGTACGAGAACACTGGGGGACGACCACATGACATGGGCCTTTTTTAAACTTGTCTATTCCTTCGAGCAAAGCATGAGCCTGTCCTTGCAAGCGAGTGACATCACTCCCTACCCCACCACCTCCGTGTAGATAGATCAAGAGTGAGGGTTTCTGGTCACCCTTATTTTTTGCGGAGAATAAAAGATATTCTGGATTTAAACATTTTGTACTCTTAGTGAATTTTGAATCCAATGTTCGGACGAGAGGTTGTTCGCGTTGACCTAACAATGAGCCAAGGAAAAATAAAGAAATGAATGCAATGAATAGATTTTTCATACCAAGTATCATTTGGGTTATGACAAAAAAAACAAGGATCGAAATCAAATTTTCGATAAAACTTATTTCACTGCCTAACTGGCTTCTAAATCATACTTTGAAGAGAAAGTCTTAAGTCCAGATATGTTTTCACTTAAGAGGTATGGCATTGCAGCATCTAATTTTGTGTCATTCCAATGCCACCATTTTAAGGACTGCAGAATAGTAATATCATCTTCGCTGAAGCGTTGCTTGACAACATTTGCAGGGTTACCAGCAACAACACAGTATGCGGGCACATCACGACTGACAACAGCTGACGCCCCAACAATTGACCCATTTCCTATATCTACACCGCTCAAAATAATCGCATCTATTCCTATCCACACATCGTGCCCTATAACAACATCGCCTCGAGAGACGGGGTGCCCTTTTATATGTTTTGCGCTTTCCCTGAAAACAGAAAATGGGTGGGTTGTAATCCAATCTACCCTATGATTTCCACCAAGTAATATTTTCACACCACCTGAGATTGAACAATAATTACCAACTTTAAGTGTTGTTGGCTCTCCCCAATGTTCGATTTTGGGATCTCCATAAGTTCCCTTTCCCACATTGTATTTATATTTCCAAGAATGCTTACTTCTACCGGAAAAAACCCGTTTAAGAAGTTTATTTAGTTTCATGCTTTTCTAAGAAATTTCATTTAAATAATTTTAATGGAATATAAACTGAATTTATTTTAATCAGCATCTCGTTCGTCAACGAACTCGTCAAAAACTTTTTTGTCATGGTTGATCGCCCGATAAGTACGTACATTGTCTTTGATTTCAACTTCAATAATGTGGCGTATTGGTTCGAATTTTTCAACATACCAATATTCTTTGGCTCCGGGCTTCCGAGTCCCTACACCCCAGGCTCCATCCCCAATATAAAGCGTGCCATCTTGGTGTGTTTTGTCTCCCTTCAAAAGTTTGGAACGCTTGTAAACATGGTGATCGTTCTCAAAAGCCGCATCCAGACCATATTGGTCGAATAAGGGGACCCAATGCTTTCTCATACTTTTACTTATGGGATGATTCAAGCCACCCTTCATAATTCCATAGGCGGGGAAATGATAGAGGGCAAATAGGTGGGTACGATCCTTGCGAGAAGAAAGCGAGGATTTTAAAAACTCAACCTGACTTTCGATGGAATAGGTATGGGAGGAGTCGAGTATTACTACGGATAAATCTTCATATAGATCGATAGTATAATAGGATTTCAGCTTTTGTGGAAATGGAAATAGGTTGTAAAACATGGGAGCCTCTTTGGGAGTTTTCCCATAACCGCCATTCACCTCATGGTTTCCAATTGCCACCACAAAAGGAATAGAATACCCGTCCTTCCTCAGCGCATGGTCTGCGTATTCTTCAATCCAATCGAGCCACCTTTCCCACGACTTTCCATTTGCATAAGCCAAATCTCCTCCGAGTAATGCAAAGCTTGGGGAACGGGAAGCCATCGCCTTTACCCCATCCTTGTGAAAATCAGGGGAATGCATCATATCCCCACCCGTTACAAAACTGATGCGATTCGGTCGTTTTGCTGGAAGGGTTTGGGCACGAAATTCCTTGTCTCCCAAAAATACCCGATATCCAGTATCTGGGCTCAAACCTGTAAGTTGAACCTGGCAAACCTCCAATCCCGAACCCGTATAAAAAGAATGTCTTTTCACTTTTGTAGATTGTGTATCTTTTTGATCAGCCTGCCCCCAAAGAAAAAGAGTTGGATCATTATCCTTAACTAGCCAAATCACATTAAGGGTGGTAGACGGTGAATCTGTCCAGGTAAATAGTGCTTCCTCAATACCCTTTGCACCCCTCGAGGAAAAAGAGAAGATCGCAGATGTAAAAGTAAGGAGGAGGAAGATCAATTTCATAAATCTTATTAGGTTAATATATTCAGATCAATTCTTCAATCCAGTTTCCCAAAAGGTTTAATCAATAAAAATTTTATTATCGGAGCAAAAGAATTCGGTCGGACTCTCTTCCATATCCCTTCACCTGTAGCTTGTTCTGGTGAACACGAATAATTGAAAAAGCACTACTTTCAGTTTCGACCATTCCCTTGAAGGTTAAATAATGAATACCATTCTTAACCCCGTAGGCACCCTTGTGGTTATGTCCATTTATGTATGCCTTTACGCAAGAGAACTCTTCGAGTATTGAAACGACCTCCTCTGCATTCCATAAATTATGTGGGTCGGCCGGGTAGACGGGAAAATGGCAATACAAGACAACCTTCTCTCCTTTTACTTCGGCTGCCTCTAAAATTTTCAGCATCCAGGCTACCTGTTCTTTTCCCACCGCTCCATTCCATTTGGGGGAGCGAATCTTATTTTCCCGGTAGTATAATTCCGCTTCTCTGTATTCTGAACTATCCTTCGGGTAGGCATGAAAACTGACATCGTTTCCGTCCAACACGATGAACCGCCAGTCTTCCACACTGA
>CAYLIJ010000053.1:0-17702 GCA_964383925.1 uncultured Puniceicoccaceae bacterium | reverse complement strand
GGCATGCCTGATCCTCAAGGGAAAATGAACCTTGGGTAATATATTCCCTAAGTTGATCCAGTGTGAATGGACCATATTGTTGGCCATCTTTGTGTATGTAAATGTTCATTGGGCGAGGAGTTAAGAGTTACACTAGTAAAGCATTTCTCCAAATGGGCTTATTCAACTAGAGAGGCTTAATATAAAAAACTAACCTTTGATTCCTTTATATTGAATTGCAAGGATTTAGTCGTTACTCATTTGTTATTATAAATTGAATAATAAAAAGGTGGAAATTAGAAACTAAAAAAATAAATTTTGAGCGATAATTTGAACAAGCGAATTTGGGCGGCAGTCAGGATGAATTTTATCCCCGGGTTGATCTTGTGGTTCATTGGTTTGCTCTTAGTTTTCTGTTATTATTATTTGGACGATTCACGTCCATGGTTTGATCGGGTGATTGAATGGAAGAATAATTACGGATTCTTATACTCGGGTATTTCAACCGCACTTTTTGGTGGCTTAATTCCCTATTTTTTTATGTACATCAGTCGCAAGGGAGACTCTAGAGTCAATTGGTTTCAAGGAATTATTTTCGTTTTTTACTGGGGTTTACGCGGTGTGGATGTGGATGCTTTTTACCGATTTCAAGCCTGGCTTTTTGGATCCGATAATCATTGGCAAACAATAATGTCGAAAGTGCTCTTTGATCAATTCGTATACTGTATCTTTTGGGCGACTCCAGTCACCGCACTTTTTTATGAGTGGAAGGAGGCAAACTTTTCCCTCAATATTCGAAACTCTGGTAGCCGGTTCAATGGGTTAAAAGATAAAATTATCATTTTTATGGTTTCAACTTGGATGGTTTGGATCCCTGCAACTGCCATTGTTTATTCGCTTCCATCTCCCTTACAAATCCCTCTTTTTAATCTTACTCTTTGTTTCTTTGTTCTTTTGGTCAGTGTATTTTCGGGAGAGAATCAAGAAGATTAGATTTAAAGTTCCTTGATTCGAATGTCCTTATATTTGACTTTCATCTCCTGTCTCCCGTGCAATTGAAGTCCGAAGTAACCCTTGGTCCGACCCTTGTCATTCTTCAACTCGGAGCAAACAACTCCGTTTATACTTACGGTTACATTCCGTCCTATTGCCCGTAGTTCGAGGTCGGCCCATTTACCTTGTTCATATTTTCTTTCTGCAATGGCTTTCTTGCTTGGTTTTTTCACCCAAGCCCGCCCGCCTGTTTCGTAGAGTCCACCAGTTTCTTGGGAAGTGTCGATCTCAACCTGAAAACCATTCACGCTTACAGCACTTTTTACTTTAGCAGAGCGAAAGTAAAAACCGCTATCTCCTTTATGAACGCAAAATTTTGCTTGGATGACGAAATCAGAGTACTCTCGGTTGGTGAGTAACATCCCATGCCGTCGTTCAGATTTCTGACTGGTTCCGAGAATTGCTCCATCTTTAACCTCCCAATTTCCTCCTTGCATGGGAGTCCATCCTTCCAAAGTCTTACCATCAAAAAGTGATTTAAATTCCGGTTCTTTGCCTAAAATTGAAAATGTAAAAATTAAAAAAAGTGTAAGGGTTAGTTTTATCTTCATTTTGATTTGGGGTTAATGATTTCGAATATTATAGATTTACCGGATGGCCAATTTCAGCACTTTTGATCGCCGCCATGCAGAGCGCAAGGGTATTGAGGTTATTTTGAGCACTGTGATCGGGTTGACGATCATCCTCGATTGCACAGAGGAGTTCACCCATTGATCCTTGAAATCCATTTTTAAACCAATTGCCCTCCAGGGGGACCGTGACTGAGCCTTTTTCTAAATGGACTTCAATCGCAGATTGTTCGTTCAATCCAGATCCACGAGAACGCAGCGTTCCTTTTGTTCCAACGACCGTGGTGACATCTTCTTCTCCCCGTGTGCAATGTGCGTTAAAAGACATTCGAACTTGAGCGTCTGCATAGTCGATTATAACTGATGCGAGTGCTGGTGGAGAGTAAACTTGTTTGGAATGTCTAACGGCAGATGCGTATACTCTTATGGGCTTGTGTCCTGCCATAAGGCAGGAAGCGATATCGAACCAATGGATTGCAAAGTCGAAAAGAATGAGATGCTTCATTGATTCAAAACTAGGTAGACCTTTGATCCAAGTTTGGTCCCACTGTAGAGAAAAATCGACTGAGTTTATATTACCAATCATGCCGTCCAATACCGCTTGTCGGATAAAATTAAAGTGGGGTGCCCACCGTCCGTTTTGGTTGACTGCGAGCTTGAGCCCTTTTTCATCCGCGAGCTTCACTAGTTTCTTTCCTTCATTCAGGTCTAGAACAAAAGGCTTTTGGCTAAGGACATGTTTACCTGATTGTAGGCAATTAAAAAGAATGGGGAGGCGGTCAGCTGGGTGGGGCGTCACATCAACCACTTTTACATCTTCACGACCTAACATCTCTCGATAATCCTGATACAAAGAGGCTTTGGGGTAAAACTTGTCACGCATTACCTCCGCTTTCTCGAGGGTGCGGTTTGACATGGCGACCACTCGATATCCACAGGATTTATAATTCTTTAAATGAAACTCACTAATTCCACCGGTTCCAATAAGAGCAATACCTGGGTTGTATTTCTTTGGACGGGGAGGGAGATAATTAACGAAGGGTGACTCTATGGTAAGAGTTTCTTTTTTAGGGCTGATGCCGTATTCTTCTTGGTTGTTCATTGATTTGAATCAGTCGCGTAGACCGATTTCGTCCATCATACGGGCTGTTTCTTCATAGGCTTGCTCCACCCATTGTACAATTTGTTCGGGGTCTGGAGAATATTCAAGTTCAAGTGAAATGGTCCCTTCGATATCCAGTTCTTTAATTGCCTGTAAATAAGGCATGAATTTTACTACTCCGTGACCGGGGGGAAGGTCGCCGTGGACTTTCCCGTCACAATCGCTGATATGAACATGGGCGGCACGGCCTTGAAGGCAGGAAATCTCAGCGGGTGAAACATCAGCCAATACGAGATGGCTAATGTCGATATTTGCTTTAATATTTGAATGTTCACAGTCGTCAAGAAAACGAACCATCTCCTTAATATTATTAAGCAAACTTAGACGGAAGGGTTCAAGTTCGAGCACGATCTCGATTCCCTGGTTGGCTCCATAGTCAGCTAAGGCTTTTGTATTCTCAACTGCCCAAGCCCATTGATTCTCAGGGGGAATGACTTCTCGTTGCCATATGTATTCGCCTAGAACGAGTAGAAGGTTTTCAGCTTTGAAACGGGAGCACAGATCAACAAACCTTTTCGCCCGTTCAAGGTGGAAGTCACGCACTGGTTCATTAAAGTCGATCAATCCAGCGGAAACAACGGGAAGAGAAATTATAGGTAGATTGTTTCCCGCACATGTATCTTCAATAACCTTTATTTCACTCTCGCTTACAGAAAGAGCTTCCGTGAAAATATCTACAGAGTCAAATCCGATACGGGAGATATGTTCGAGGCCAGTCCTTATATTGACGCCAGCTTGCCCAAAGGCACTATTAATAATTCCTAATTTCATTTTCTAACTCGCTTCTTTACTTAAACTACTGGCACTGCTGTCTTCCGCTTTTAAGTCAGCAAAAGAAGTGTGCGATTTTTTGGCTTGGCCGTTCCCAACGACAAGAATTTGTTCATCATCTACTTTGTTGAGCTTTGTATAACGAGGATGGTGAGAATCCATATAAGGATCATTGGATGCAGCATTGTAACAACAGATCATGGCCCACCTTGAATGTTCGGATTTGTTGGCTGCGGAGGAATGTAATGTATTTGAATGAAAGAACAAGGCATCGCCTGGGTCCATTTCTGCATGAACAAGATCAAGCCGTTTCTTTGCTTCTTCGACTCGTTCTAAATCGGCTCCCGCTTGATCGCCTGAGAGTACATGATTGATCCTACCAAGTTTATGAGAACCTTTTAGAACTTGCATGCACCCATTTTCTTTAGTGGCTCGATCAACCGCTATCATTACACTACAGAGATTGGGAAAAAGCACACCGTTCTGATACCAATAGCCATAGTCTTGATGCCAAGCCCATGCACCACCCACTTTTGCATCCTTCAGAACCATCTTGGAGTGGTAGTGGTAGGCTTCGTCGTCCAGTATTTGCTCGACTCGGTTAACCAGTTTACAACAACGGGCGATCATTCCATAGATTCCATCACCCGGATGATTCCACAAGGCGAGGCGTACGGCATTACCTTCACCATCGTCCATTGAGGAAGAAGATTTGTCCATCGCATTGTCATTGCGAGCATTTTGCCCAAGCAAATTAACTTCTTTTTCGCAAAATAGATTACGTACTATTATGAAGCCATCTTGTTCGTATTGGGAAATTTCTGTAGAGCTTAGGAGTTTCATATTTTTTAAGTTGATTGAAAGAGAGCGAATATCTGTGGAAATTATTAATAATAAAATTTTTAATCATAATCACCTTATCATAATGAGCTCTGTTTCGCTAGGATGACAAATTTACTTTTTAGTACGATCAGACCGAAATCATTCAAATTATCGGATCCCTTTATTTAGATGTTGAAAGGAATTAGACAGTGCCAAATGCGGTTCATGAAATTAAGTAGCACTCTGAAATATATGGTTGTTTCATTATTATAGACCGTTACAAATATCGAAAACATTGATTGAAATCCTAAGATTACCTTCTATAGAAATCGACCCAGCTGATTTCTAATTCTCTTACTTCAGGGGTGAGTAGAGTGGATGGAATAATGATTTCGAAATAACCTTTTACTTTATTTCCCTGTAGACTTTTTGGATCTTTAGACTGACCCGCGTTGGACAAGTATTTCCCCTTCAAAGTTTTCCCATAACTATTAAATATTTGAATTTTCACGTATTTATTTCGATTTAATTGCGTTGCGGGGAAAGGGGGAAAGAAACCCTCCACTTTCTTATTTCCGTTTGATACATAGAAGCCCTCTAAGCCCTTCAAGTAAAGACGAACCAATACATTTGCAGGCCAATTACCTGTTTCAATTTTTATCTTTCCTGAACCAATGCCGAGCCCGCCTTTAACTTCGAATATTACAGAAGAGTCATTCTTTAATAATTGGATCCGTTTAGTCGCTCTATTGTTTCCTTTCGATTTGAAAGTGAACTTTGGAACTTGAGAAGTCTGGTTAAAGTAGTGATTTTCTTCTGAAGGGTTTCCTTTAATTGAAAAGGTAGTCAAAGCAATGACTGTGCCCACAGAGGTAAAGTAAACTACTCGGAGTAACAAATTCATTTTACCACATTGTTTGGAATCATAATAAAAGGGTCAAGTCTGACCTTTTCGGATTTGCAAAAATTCGTGAGATGGTTTCCCATTGCCCAAGAAATACATTTCCCGGTTGGCAAACTTGCACTTAAACCCACTGACACCTAATGAAAAGCACGATCCTACTCCTCTCTTTTTTTCTTACCGTTATTGCCTTAGTTTTAGGCGAGGCTGAAAAAAAAGAAAAGACCTACACCGAACGGTTAAAAGAAGTGTATGAAGAAAAGGTGGAGGAGGGCAAAGAACTTTATGGAAAAGGAGTTCAGGGAGCTAAGGAAAAGTATGTGGAAACACTTGGTGATGGAAAGAATCTAACTGGCAAGTCAAAGGAATGGGTACTCAAGGATTTAGAAAATATTGGAGACTGGGAATACAAAGTTGAAACCTATGGTGTGGGCCAAGCTAAAGAGATTGAGCAAAAGCTTAACGAATTGGGACGGGAGCGCTGGCAATGCTTCTGGGTGGAATCCAATAAAAAGGAAAAAGTTTTTTACTTCAAGCGTACCAAAATGAGTTACCTGAGTAAGATACCCTCCGGAGCTATTCTTCGAATAATGACCGACTTTCAGAATAATTAATCTGAAATATTTATTCTCCTTTAATACAAATAAGTCTTTCTGCGGTTCGAAGATATAGATCTCCATTTGCCATCGCGGCAGTTGATCGACACACCTCCTCAAGATCGGTTTTACCTAATTGTTTAAATTCATCAGCGTCTGAAATAGCAACAACCTGACCATAGGCGGATACGCAAAAAACGGTTTTACCGGCAAGGACTGGTGACCCAAAAAAAGTGTCTTTTACACCTTCAACTCTCGCCTTCCAAACCTTCTTCCCCGTTTGTGGACGGACACAGGTAATGACTCCATTGTCGGCCCAAAGATAAAGTCTATCACCCGCGAGTAAGGGTGAAGGGATGTGTGGCATGGTCTCTTCTAACCTCCAAACTTCTCGAGCTTTCCCGTCTTTTGAAACGGATGCAGGTCGAATGGCGACGAGGTGTTTATCCATCGTGGTAAACCCGCAAACGCCAAGTATTAAGTCTCCTGCGATAATTGGTGAGGAGATAGCCCGTTCTGAATGCGGGCGACCAAAGACGGATAATTCCCACAATTCCTTACCAGTCTTGGGGGCAAGACTGGTAACACCAAGCCACCAATTGGTAAAAATTAATTCACTTCCCAACGGCGAAGTAAAGACGCAGGGTGTCGAATAAGTCAGTCGCTTACTTGCCCGTGGCACTTTCCATCGAATATTGCCGGTCTTACATTCTAATGCGTGATGTGCCCCGCCTCCTTTTTCTTGATCGTTGGGAACGATCAGCATATCTTCGAAAACAATCGGAGATACTGCGAAACCATGTCCGCCTTTCACACCCCCAAGATCTCTCTCCCAAAGCAGTTTTCCCTGATGGGTGTGCGCACAGACCATAAGCTTAGTGGCGTGTCCCCAAACGGAATAGACATTTTCTTTATCAAGTGCTGGAGTACTGGATGCAAAACTATTAAATCGATGGGTTTTGTGATTTTGAGATGGATATGAACGTGCCCATTCCAAAGTTCCATCTTGTGCATTTATACAAAGAATCTTTCTAGTCTTACCTTTCTCAGTTGATGAATTTATAAATACTCGATTGCCCCAGACAACTGGGGATCCATGACCTTCATCGCTTAGAGGTAACGACCAACGGTAGGATGTCTCATTCCAACTGACAGGTATCGTACAATTACTGTAACCATCTCCATTATTCCCTCTAAACCTGGGCCAGTTTTGGGCAGCTACAAAAAAGGACTGGGCAAAAAAGAGTATGGATAGAGGTAGACAATTTCGCATATTAAAGTTCCCTTATATTAATTTTTCTGAACCATACGACCTGACCATGATTTTGAAATCCAATCCTTCCAATCCTGGATATGTCTTTCAATGGTTTTTTAAACTTATTAGTCGATCCGTCTGGATTTTTTCCAGGTTCTTTCCAGTCATCGAGATTGACCAAGAACGCAAGTTTGCCATTTAAAGAGAAGGAAACCTGAGGACCATTACAGCTAAGCTTTGCATGATTCCATTGGCCAACAGTTTTCGAAAAATCTCCCTTCGGAGCCATTCCGTCATAAAAGGAAGCATTAAGCTTTCTGGGAGGGAGAACCTTATTTGCTTTTTTTTGAAAACCAATATTATCCATTAATTGAATTTCGAAACCATTTTGTACCGGATCATTTTTATCAGAGCGGTAGAAGATACCCGAATTTGCTCCCTCCGTCAGTTTATATTCAAGACTCAGTTCGAAATCAGCAAAATCATTCTTTGTCCAAATATAACCCATACCCCGAAGTCGTCGGACTCCTTTTTTATCCTTTATCATTTCCATCCTGCAAACTAGGGAGTCATCGTTTTCAATTTCCCAGGAATAAGGCCTGAACTCGAAAGCCTTTAGATTCAAACCAGAAAAAAGAATTTGTTCCTTTCCGTATATTGAGAGGGAAAGAAACCCAGTTAAGAGGAGGGCTAGAACTTTTCTCATTTGCCTGGTGCGGTGGGTATTCGGGTTCTGGGAGGCTTCCCTTTGATAAAAGATTGAGGAGGGTCGACCTCAGGAACTCCTAGTCTTTGTCGGTGAAGGGCGAGCTGTTGGGAAAGTTGGTTTTGTATAACGGCATACTGAGGTCTTCCGTATACACTGGTCATTTCTTTAGGGTCGGAATTCAGATCGAAGAGTTCCCATTGATCTACATCATCCTCATAAAATCGGATCAGTTTGTATCTTCCATCCGCTACCCCGTAGTGTCTCCGTACCCAGTGGTATCCTGGATATTCGTAGTAGTGATAATAAAAGCTCTTACGCCAATCCTTGGGCGTATTCCCCTTAAGCAATTGAGCCATAGAAAGACCATGCAGATCGGTGGGGGCATCGATACCCGCGACTTCACAGAAGGTGCCGGCAAAATCGATTGGGGAAACAATGTCACCATTTCGACTCCCGGGTTTAATAACACCAGGCCAGCGAATGAGGAGAGGTGTGCGCAAGGATTCTTCGTACATCCAGCGTTTGTCAAACCATCCATGTTCACCAAGATAGAATCCCTGATCTGAACAGTAAATCACGATCGTGTTTTTTTCCAATCCTGCTTCCTTGAGGTAATCGAGCATACGTCCGACGCCGTCGTCTACTGAGGCGATACAGCGCAGATAGTCTTTTACATATCTTTGATATTTCCAGCGAACCAAGTCTTTACCGCTTAGGTTCGCTTTTTTAAGTGCCTCGTTCTTTGGATTGTAGGCGGCATCCCAAACTTTTCTCTGTTCAGGTGTAAGATTGCCGGGTGCATTTAATTTTAAATCCCCGGCATTCATGGTTTCAGCAATCGTCATGTCCTGCTGATAAGCGGCCAGGGTGCGTCCTTTATAATCATCAAAAAGGGTATCGGGTTCAGGCAGGGTAACATCATCGTACTTGGTAAGATACTTGGGACCGGGTTGCCAATTTCGGTGAGGAGCTTTGTGCTGGTACATCAGCATGAATGGCTTGTCTTTATCACGTTTGGTTTTCATCCAGTTGAGGGCAAGGTCTGTTATGATGTCGGTGGTATATCCAACGTGCTTGATTACTTCATCATGCTTACCATCCCCATCCTTATCCAATCGCATAGGTGGGTTGTAGTAAGGACCCTGATTGATGAGGACTTCAGAGTAATCATATCCCTGTGGTGACATATGGGTTCCCAAGTGCCACTTGCCGACTACCGCGGTGGTATAGCCAGCCTTACGGAGCATTTTGGGAAAAGTCTGCTGGGTGCCGTCGAATTTGTTGTCATTGACCAAGAAACCATTCGCATGTGAGTACTTACCGGTTTGAATGGCTGCCCGCATCGGGCCACAAATGGAGTTGGTTACATAGCACTGTTCGAAAAGCATGCCGTCTTTGGCCAGCGAATCAATATTGGGGGTGGGGCAGTGTTCTTTAAGCAATGAATTATACGCTCCCACTGCTTGATAGGCATGATCATCGGTAAAGATGAAAAGAATATTTGGTTTCTTTGCCGCACCTAAAAATAGTGCTGGCAAAATAAGAAATAAGGTCGAAGTTTTCATTATGTTGAACCTACATTGACAGTATTATTGGTCAAGTACCCACTGGTTTAAAAAGAAAAGTTTTTTGCTTAGAAAAGTTAACTTTAGCTTAAATCTTAAATATTCTTGAGATCTCGCAGATATTCTTTTTTTTCGCTTGATTTTTCTTTTATCAATTGGGCAACTTCATTTACTTCCCTATACTCGTTCCATTCGAGGGTGAGGACGCGAGTGTAGCTGTCCATCTCCTCAATGAAACTCTCGTACCCTTGGTGAAGTTTTTTCATGTATTCGATCGTGATACCGCCTTCCGCATCCCGCCCGCGCAACTTAATTCGTTGCATTGAGACTTCGGGTGCGACTCGTAAATAAATAAGCACATCAGGGTAGACGAGGAAGCGCTTCATAAGATTAAAGTGTCCGACATAAGTCTCGTAGTCGCGCTGGTCGATCAGTCCCGATTCATGGAGCATACGAGCGAAAATAGTGTCTTCGTAAATGGTTCGGTCTTGGACCGCACCCAGGCCCTTGTTCCATACGATTTGCTGGTGTTGTTCGAATCTACGAAAGAGAAGATGGATTTGCATCATCGCCCCCCAACGGTTCATATCTGCATAGAAGTCTTCGAGGTAAGGGTTGTCTTGGACCGGTTCATTGTAGGCATCATAACCAAGATGGTCAGCGAGTTGTTGGCAAAGAGTACTTTTGCCTGCCCCGATGATTCCTGCAATTCCTATGAACATGATTTAATTAAACCTACCGGCAGTACGCTCCTGGTCAAGCTCAGGAAGATTCGTTCAGGTTCCGCAAAAGGTTTGCAGCACTTTTTCTTCTGGTTTCGGTGGAGTTTGGTAGGGCTGAAGGTGGTCCCCGTCTTCATATGGGTTCTCGAGCGCCTTCAACAGTTCATGGAAGGGCTCCAAGTTGCCTTCTTCACCTGCTTGCAAGGCATCCTCGACCTTGTGATTGCGGGGAATGACAGCGGGGTTGACGGATCGCATAAGGGCGAAGGAGGATTCTAAGTCCTGTTCTTCTTTCCTGATACGTTCCTGCCAACGGGCATTCCAAGCTTGGACGCTTTGGGTGGCGTAAGGTTCCTCATCGGGAAGTTCTCCGTTGCTTAAATCCCTGAAGGTGTTGTTGAAGTCGGTTTTGTTTTCATGCATCCAGTCGAGCATGTCGGTGACGAGTTTTTCATCGCCTTTCTCGGCTTGGAAAAGACCGAGCTTGGAGCCCATCATGGTGAGCCACTTGGTTTTGTACACCAGTTCGAATGCGTTCAAGGAATCCTCCGCCATACCAACTGCGTCTTCTCTTTCGTCATGCATCAGGGGCAGAAGGCTCTCGGCGAGACGGGCGAGGTTCCATTGTGCGATGAAGGGCTGGTTGGCATAGGCATAGCGCCCCTTGTTATCAATCGAACTGAAGACCGTATCAGGAGCGAAGACGTCCATGAAGGCGCACGGGCCGTAATCAATTGTCTCCCCAGAGAGAGCCATGTTGTCAGTGTTCATAACTCCATGAATAAAGCCCACCCGCATCCAATTGGTAATCAGGTCGGCCTGTTGCTCGACGGCCGCTTCGAGCAGTGCGAGGGCTTGGTTTTCCTTTTCCTTGATCGCGGGGAAGTGCCGGTTGATCAGATAGTCGAGGAGGGCTTGGGTGATTGCCTTGTCCTCATGGAGGGATGCAAATTCGAAGGTTCCAACCCGAAGGTGTGAGCTTGCGATTCGAGTCAGGATTGCTCCGGGTAATTCGTTTTTCCGCATTACCTTTTCACCGGTTGTTAGGACAGCAAGGCTTCGGGTCGTGGGAATGCCGAGGCCATGCATGGCTTCGCTGAGGATGTATTCCCTAAGCATCGGACCGAGGGCGGCCCGCCCGTCTCCTCCACGGGAGTAGGGAGTTCTTCCCGAACCCTTGAATTGCAAATCAAGGCGTTGCCCGGATGGGGTAAGGTGTTCGCCCAAGACAAGGGCCCGTCCGTCCCCTAGCATGGTGAAGTTTCCGAACTGATGGCCGGCATAGGCTTGGGCCAGAGGGACGGATCCTTCGGGAACGAGGTTTCCAGAAAGAAGTTGGGTTCGTTCTTCCACGCTCATGCTAGAGAAGTCTAGACCGATCTCGTTGGCCAGTCTTTCATTGAAGATTACGATTTTTGGCTGTCTGACCGGGGTGGGGTAAAGCTTCGAGAAAAAGACACCGGGCAACTTGGCGTAGGTGCTTTCGAGCTGGATAGAAGAAGACATTCGTTTGTTGATTGTGAATTGATCTTAGCGGCGAGGGTCTTTGTCGAAAACAAGGAATTGCACGCTGCTCTTAGTTCCTCCCTGTTGGCTACTTCCGCCGTCGTCAAGTCCGCCGCGAGCCTGAAAATTGACGAAATTATGTTCCTTGGGTAGCTCGTAGTGGATTACGCTGTTGGCATGTACACCTATTCCGTAGTCGACCGGCTTCCCTTGAATTTTCATTGGCCTCCCTCCAATGTTTTGGTTGATCCCCGTTTTCCCCCAGCCTGTTTTGGCGGACTTCCACTTGAGGCTGGTAAGTTTGGTCTCCTTGCCTGTGTTATCGATCAAGCGCGGTTCCGCCCAGTCCGCCCAGTCACAGGAGTGGGAATCTCCACCATCCGAGACAACCAGGTAAAGGTTTTTGGCTCCCTTGAGGTTAGTCTTTATTTCGACCGTATGCCCATTTGTCTTTGTCGTAATGATCTTGCTGGCAAAGAGAGCGTCCTTTGCCTTGATAGGCATGGCTTTCTTGGCATGGCTTTGAGCACTACCAAATCGAGCTGTTGGGTTGGGGAGAGACTTAACGCCTCTCGTGGGCACTTCCAATTTAGCCGTCCAAACGATTGCATTGAGCACGCAGGTACGGAAATTATCATTATCCCATGAATTATGATGGTGGGCACCAGTTATTCCAAAGCCTCGTTGCCCATTAAGTCTTTCGGATGCCCATCCGACATGTTGTTTTTCTTTTCTTTCAAGAACCGCTTTTCTGACCGCCGGGTTGCCACTGTGTGGGCCATCTCCACGCTTGAGCGTATCTGCTGGAGGGAGGGAGCTTAGAATGGGTGTGACACTTTCCATGTTGTCGCGGAATTTCATATGGTAGTACCACTCGTCTTTTAAGCTGAATGGTTTGACTCCACGGGTAATCGGATGTTTGGGAAGAGTTTTGAAATCGGCGGTCCAGTGTGGGTTGACCGACCAAAAGATCTCAAAATATCCACCGAGCCATTTCTTCATCATGTCACCGGGGGCGCCTTTGGGCACCTCAACCGCATAATGAACGCAGACTAAACCGACACCCTTTTCAGCAAGTGCATCGAATTCCTTGAGGCTTTTATTAATTGGATGCCTGCCTCCGCCGTCTGACAGGATAACTACCGTTGCTGCATCCTTTAAAATAGAAGGATCACTGGGCCATCCGCCCTTATGAATGGCGGTCTCAATATTGAGACCGGATTCTTTGACTAAAGCATTTGCGAGTAGATCCACTCCATCTCCCCAATTATGGGCACTTGTGCCATGACTGTCTTTTCCAGCAATCAATACGATCTTGGTGGTTGCCCGGGAATTCTTTGATGCAGTAAGTGCAATTGATAAAAGGAGTAAAGAAAAGATGAATTTTTTCATTTGAATAATTAGAAGATTTTTCGGTTCGTAAACAATGATAAAGAAAAGATATTCTCATTTTTATCTTTGGATTCCATGCTTGAGTCTGAAACTTGAGAAGAATCAAGAATGGTAAGATAACCTGTTTTTGATTGTAACCTAGAGGGCATCTGTTTTCCTAAATTTATGGACTTGATTAACAGAATAGAATCTCAATTTATAAATTTCCTTTCACAGAATATTGGTGTTAGTGAAACAAATGCTGGATATTTGTATTCCCTGATATCACTCTTGATAATAGTTGGCCTTGGTTGCGTGGCGAATATCTTCGTGAAAAGATTTGTCCTCGGGTTGGTCAGGTCGGTAATTAAGAAATCAAAAACCTCGATTGGTGAGCTTTTGATTGAGCAGAAGTTTTTTCATCGATTGTCTCACCTAGCACCCGCATTCGTAATTGTTTCTTTATCTGGGATTGTATATCTGAATTATCCTTTCCTCCATGAATTGGTTGAAATTGTAGTTAATCTTTACTTGGTAATTATTGCTCTATCGGTAATCGATTCGCTCATCAATGCATTTTATAAATTGTCTGAGAATAGCAAACTTTCCTCGAAAATTCCTCTTAAGGGAATTTGTCAGGCAATTAAGATTTTAATAAATGGAACGGGAATTATTTTCATTCTTTCTATCTTGTTGGATAAATCACCGATTTATTTCTTTTCTGGATTGGGGGCTCTCACGGCAGTTATTTTATTGGTATTTAAAGATGTCATCCTTGGCTTGGTCGCAGGCGTACAGTTGACTGCAAATAATATGGTTAGGAGGGGAGACTGGATAGAAATGCCAAAGTACGGTGCGGATGGGGATGTTATTGATGTATCTCTCACTACAGTTAAAGTTCAGAACTGGGATAAAACAGTCAGTACCATTCCAGCTCATGCACTGGTCAGTGACGCTTTTAAGAATTGGCGTGGTATGAGTGAGTCAGGGGGCCGTCGAATAAAACGTTCCATTCATCTCGATCTTTCAAGTTTGGCTTTTCTTAAGGAAAGTGAGATTGAAGAATTGGAAAAGATTGAACTCCTCAAGGGTTACTTTAAAGCAAAACGTTCTGATATCGGAGAGAAAGGACTGGCCGTTGAGAAGCAAGGTTTGGTAGCCCCGTTATTAAATGGAAGAAATCTTACCAATGCCGGCACATTTCGTGCGTATTGCCTTGAATACTTAAGAGCAAACCCAGCCATCCATAAGGAAGGGATGACTTTTCTTGTTCGTCAACTCGCCGCAACTGATAAAGGGTTACCCATTGAGATCTATGTTTTTGTGAACGATGTTCGATGGGTCCATTATGAGGCGATACAATCCGATATTTTTGACCACCTTCTTGCCTCACTACCCATTTTTGGGCTTCGGGCATTTCAACTACCGAGTGATTCGAGTTTTTCCCATTTGGTCGAACAAAGAGCATAGAGTAAGAAGATTTTCAACTAACTGTGTGAAACTAATTAAACTTTTGCCTGTATGCTCCTTGTTTTTGCTCGGATGCACACAGAGTGACTCAATGGAGTTATCTGATTTCAGCACTGATGGATGTAGTCTTTTTATTGATGGAACTTTTGAAAAGCCTGACCTATGGCAAGAGTGTTGCCATAAGCACGATATTGCATACTGGCAGGGTGGAACACAGGAACAGAGAATGGAAGCAGATCTTGCTTTTAAAGCTTGTGTAGAAAAGAAGACTGGTGATTCCACACTCGCGAAATTGATGTTCGATGCAGTCCGTGCTGGAGGAGAACCATATTTTCCCACATGGTACCGATGGGGATATGGATGGTCTATTGGTCGGGGGTATAAACAACTTACTACTGAGGAGCAGGCTAAAGTTGAGGAAAAGTTATTCAAATATCAAAATTCAAAGTGATTTAATTACTATGAAATATGCGATCATTGGCGGAGGAGCCGCCGGTTTTTTTTCTGCAGTTACTTTGGCACAGAAAAACCCCAATGCCGATATTTCGATTTATGATTCGAGTAAGCAATTTTTAAGAAAGGTTAAGATCTCAGGGGGTGGTAGATGTAATGTTACTCATTCCTGTTTTGAGCCCAAGAAATTAGCCCAGCATTATCCTAGAGGAGAGAAAGAATTGAATGGAGCTTTTTACAGCTGGCAACCCCAAGACACAATAGACTGGTTTCAATCGCATGGAGTATCCATTAAAACGGAACTAGATGGACGTATGTTCCCTGTTTCGGATAATTCTCAAAGCATTATTGACTGCTTACATGGACAGGTCACGAAAAGAGGGGTCAAGCTGTGTCAGGGGGTAGGAGTAAAAAGTTTAGATCTGAAAAATGATAAATTTATGCTTCAATTTGCCAATGGGCAAAGTGGTACATTTGATCGTGTATGCATGGCCACTGGTTCTATGAAATCATCTACACTGACAAAATCACTCGAAGACTTGGGGCATACCATTGAACCGCTAGCTCCCTCTCTCTTTGCTTTTGATATAACTGATGAACGGTTAAAAGAACTGGCTGGAATTTCACTTGAGAATGTATCTGTACGCGTGACTTCAAAAGGAAAAAGTCAAGCAGGGCCAATTCTTATTACCCATCGTGGATTGAGTGGACCGGCCATTCTCAAGCTTTCCGCATGGGAAGCTCGTCAATTAAATGAATTGAATTATAAATTTGAGATTGAGTTAAACTGGTTAGGGAAGAGAACAGAGTCAGACTTACATACTCTTTTTGCCCGTATGCGAAATCAAAAAGGCCAACAACTTATTAAAACCAAGTTATTTGATGAACTTCCAAGACGCTTGTGGGAGAAAATCCTGACTTATGTAAAAATAGATGGTACTCTACAATGGGCACAATTACCTAAGAAAATGGAAGTTCGATTAATTAATGAACTCATCTCTGCCAAATTTCTAGTTTGTGGAAAAACCATGAATAAGGAGGAATTTGTTACCTGCGGAGGCATTCGTTTAAAAGAAGTGAACTTTAAAAAAATGGAAAGCCGAATTATCCCCCGTTTATACTTTGCAGGTGAATGCCTCGATTATGATGGCATTACCGGTGGATTTAACTTTCAGGGTGCATGGACAACCGGTTACATTGCAGGCAGTGCAATGGCAGGATAGGATTTTATTTGTCAGATGGGCTTGCACGATATCCAAATAATCGAGAAGATTTACGAGTATGCTGGTAACGGCGGATTTTTTATTTCAATTCACTAAGTATAAAAAGCATTCTAAAATCATAAATCTAATGCCGTTTTTACAATACTATTGATCGTATTCACAAAAAGTTTATAGCCCGCATCAAAGCTCGACTGTCTGCTTTGTAACTTTTTACTCAATTTCTCCTGTCTCAATCTAATCAAACCTTTCTATTAGTTTTAATAACCACTTATGAAAAATACTCCGAATCCTTCCCGTTACGACGGTCGTATGACTTACAGGAAATGTGGACGCTGGGGGCTCAAATTACCTGCGATTACTTTAGGCTGCTGGCATAATTTTGGTGGAGAATCACCAACCATAAGTCAAAAGGAAATGATTTATTCGGCTTTCGATCAGGGAATTACTCATTTTGATTTGGCCAATAATTATGGACCTCCCTATGGATCTGCTGAAATTAATGTGGGTAAAATTCTCAAGGATTTACCTAGGGATGAAATCTTGATTACCAGTAAGGCGGGTTATGATATGTGGCCCGGGCCTTATGGCGAATGGGGATCCAGGAAATATATGCTGGCGAGTCTCGAGCAGTCTTTAAAAAGAATGAAGGTTGATTATTTTGATCTTTTTTACTCTCACCGATTTGATCCTGACACTCCACTTGATGAGACCATGGGGGCATTAAATTCAGCGGTTCAACAAGGTAAGGCTCTCTATGTAGGCATTAGTAGCTATTCCAATCAGTCCACTCGCGATGCATTTACAGTGGTTAAAGAAAACGGTTATGCACCCTTGGTTATACACCAACCCAATTATTCCATGTTAAATCGTTGGATCGAAGATGGTTTAACCGATACCTGTTCTGAGCTGGGAATGGGAATGATTGCATTTTGCCCGCTTTTCCAGGGGTTACTTACGGACAAATATTTAAAGGGTATACCAGCAGGTTCCCGTGCAACGGTAAAAAATTCTCCATTACGAAAAAACGAGTTGAGTGGTCAGAACCTTAAGATGATTAGGGAATTAAATGAACATGCACAACAACGTGGCCAGACACTTGCCCAGATGGCGTTGTCGTGGGTACTCCGAGATAATCGAATCACCAGTGCTTTAATTGGAGCCAGTTCTGCCGCTCAAATTATTGAAAATATTAAATCGATCAAATGGACAGATTTTACCGCAGACGAATTACAAAAGCTCGGGCGAATTCTTGCAAAAGCAAATTTACCCAAATCCTTATGGGCTTCTGAATAAAAGATTTCATTTTAAATATAGATCTGATCTTAGTGGATATGAATCGTGACAATTCATAAAGCTAGCCCAACAGCATCTGGGTTCATTTTTTCTCACCGATCTTTTTGTCCCTCAGTGTTACAGTTTCAATACATTTTTCCATGCTTAGATTGTGCTCCTAGAATTACTGTAGTGATTTTGTAAGCAGAAAAATCTAAGTGCAGAAACATAATGAATAGAACTTGGCTGATTTATTTAGATAGACTTTTTACAATTCGATGAAATTTTGTGGGCAATACAATG
>CAYLIJ010000052.1:0-19152 GCA_964383925.1 uncultured Puniceicoccaceae bacterium | reverse complement strand
TTCGTGGAGACTTCACTGAAAATACTCCAATCGAGGTCTTTCCTGACATGGACAGACAAGCAAAATTCAAATCGCAGACTAAAAATGAACGTTTTGCTAATAATAGTGCAGATCGGTTACCAGTTGTAGGTACTGCAGTGAGGGGTAATTTGCTAACCCAAGAGAATGTATTTTCTACTAATCCTCACTTTTCAAGCATTTCGGTAAAAACTGGTAAAGATGCAAACGATCAATGGGTAAGTAAAGTTCCTGAAATCGTTGGTATTGACATGAGCTTAATGCGGTTAGGTAAAGAAAAATATGATATTCACTGTTCAATTTGCCATGGTAATTATGGTGATGGAAAAGGAGTCACTTCTTATTTTGGATTAGCCCCACGTAATCTATCGGATTCATCTCAATCAGGAACCTACCTTGAGTCGGCAGCTCCCTGGACAGATGGTCAAATATATAACGCAATATCAATGGGGTCGGCGTCGGGAATAATGCTCGGTTTAAAGGACAAACTTACTCCTCGGGAGCGTTGGGCTATTGTACTTTATGTCCGAGCGTTGCAGAATTATGTAAGCGATGCAACGAATTCAATCGATAAGAAATCATGACCGAAGACTCCAAAAAAGATATTGATTTAAAACTTCTTGCTGGTGCTATTTTGGGTCTAAGTATCGGTTTAGTTGGTTTAGTGATGGGGCTCAACAGTGGAGATAAAGCACCTTTTCTTGGTTGGTTGTGGGGATTTTCATTTTGGTTTAGTATTGCAATTGGTTTGTTAATGCTAGTCATGATATTCAGGGTTTTTAATTCTAAATGGACGCCTGTAGTTCGTAGACAAATTGAACACGGATTAGCTTCATTTCCATGGTTAGGATTATGTTTTGTTCCCTTGCTCTTGGTCGCATTATTTGGAAATGAGAACGCAGGAATTTTATGGTCTTGGATAAACCCTGATAATCCTACCGTTGATGGCATAACAGTAGCAACGGATGTTCTTCATCAGAAAAAAGCTGCTTACCTAAATATTCATTTTTTTAGTCTTCGGATAATATTTTATTTTGCAGTATTTTGTGGACTAAGTTACTTGCTAAGAAAAGTATCATTTGCTCAAGACAAAGACGGAGACCCGAAATGGACTCATCTTGGTATGAAGATTTCAGCTATTGGAATTCCTGCCGCGGCTTTATCACTTACTTTTGGCGCTTTTGATATGTTCATGAGTCTGGAATATCAGTGGTTCTCGACGATGTATGGAGTTTGGTTTTTCTCTTCCGGAATAAGGTCGGCATTGGCAGTTACAATATTAGGCTGTCTATTCTTGATGCGGAAGGGTTCATTAAGCGGAATTTATAAACAGGCACACCAATATGACTTAGCATGCTTATCATTAGCTTTTACTGTCTTTTGGGCTTACATCAGTTTCTCCCAATATTTTCTAATTTATAGTGCGAATATTCCCGAAGAGACATTTTGGTATAATATTCGGGAAATCAATCCCAACACAGGAGAAACTTCAGCTTGGTTTTGGGTAAGCATGGGCTTGATATTTGGACACTTTTTCTTTCCTTTTATTTATCTTCTTTTTTACAGAAATAAAATTAACGGTTTTCGAATTGCTTTCATTGCTTTTTGGATTTTAGGGTTTCATTTATTAGACCTGTATTGGAATATTATTCCTGGCCGTGAAATCGTTCCTGGTGCATATGTCGGATATGAAGCAAGACCAGTACTTGGCTCACATCTATTCTGGGGAGTTGCATCTCTAATTGGTATGGGTTGCCTTTCCATTCGCGCTGTCATGAAAAGTTATAATTCAGATTTTGTTGAGATAATCCCGATCAGAGATCCTAGAATTATCGAATCCATAAACCATCATGAGTGACCCTAAACTCCAGCGTGCAGATGGTTGTAGTGTCTTTTTTTCACTAATATTAGGTATTTTGTTGGTATCCGCATATTTTCTTTTTCAAATGTTTTTTGACATCGATAAAAATAGTGACCCCACTCAAATAATTACGGATCAACGAAAAGAAAAGGTGGATCAATACAATCAAAATTCTTTGTCTTTTGAATCCAAAATAGATAATTTTCATTTTGAAAAAAATTCTAGTATTGAAACTGAAATGCTTAAAACTGCAGAATCCTACATGACGGATGTCAAAAAAACCAAATAATTTCTAGTGAAAATTTCTGCTGAACAATTAATCGATAAATCTTCTAAGTGGGTAATTTCATTCTTTATTGCTTCCGCAGGTTTGTGGTTACTAGCCGCTGCATTTCTCGCCTACATTGCAGCAGCTAAACTCACTGACCCATTTTTTCTTTCATCTTTTGAGTTTTTTACTTATGGAAAAGTAAAAATAGCTCAAGCAAATGCTTTTGTATATGGTTGGGGTGGAAATTCAATTTTTGCGATCAGTATTTGGATACTTGCTAGACTTGCTCAATGTGAAGTCCGTGGAAGAGTTTTACTAATTGTTGCTGGCACATTATGGAATTTAGGAATTACATTTGGGCTACTGGGAATTCTTGACGGTCATATGAATTCCCATGAAATGCTAGAGATGCCACGAGAAATTTGGCCCTTACTTTTCGTTTCATATTCAATAATTACCTGTTTCATCATTGTCATACACCGATCACGTAGAATCCATGAAACTATTGCTCCACAATGGTTTATACTTGCTTCTATTCTCTGGTTTCCAGCTCTATTCATTATTGCTTGGAATGGACTCGAGATCAATCCCGCCCGAGGGACAGTCCAAAGCGTTTTATCTATGTGGTTTGGCCAAAGTTTAATTTGGCTTTGGCTTACCCCTTTTGCTTTAGGCGTGGCATACTATATTATTCCCGCAATTCTCGGAAAACCTATAGAAAAATATTACTTAGCCATATTTGGTTTTTGGTGTATAGCGACCCTTGCCCCTTGGTCAGTTGTCCATCATTTAGAGGGTGGTCCAGTACCTATGTGGATCCCCGCGATTGGAACAGTAATGAGCATAGCGATGATTTTCCCCATTGCAGTCGCATCGACTAACTTTCATGCAACCGCCTTTAAAGATATTGGTAAAGTGTGGAACAACCTGCCCCTGAGATTTGTCATATTTGGCACACTATCCTATACAATATCAAGTTACATTGGAGTTATCTTCTCACTACCCGCAGTTGCAAAATTAACCCAGTTCTCAATCATCAATGAATTTCACTTTAATCAAAGGGTTTACGGTTTCTTCAGTATGATAGTTTTCGGTATTGTGTACCATATGCTGCCCAAAATCACAGGAAAAGAAATCAGTAAATCGGCCAAATCGTTTCACTTTTGGACTTCTGCTTTTGGAGTACTGATGCTTTTACTTGCTTATTTAATTGGCGGTTTAACACATGGTGTACTTGCACAACAACCATCTTTAGACTGGGCGTCATCTGTTATCTCCTCACTTAGACCCTATTTTCTTATAACCGAGTTTGCCTTCGTTGTCCTCGGTTTTTCTCAACTTGTATTTGTAATAAATATCTGGAAAGTTTTAGTTCCTGATCCATTTGAATATTATATGAAGTATAAAAATGATGGAGAAAAGGTATCCATAACATGAACAACATTCTAAAATTTTCATTAGGGATTTTTGCAACATTATCAGTTGCCTGGTTGGCATTTGTAGTTGGTGCTCGTAAACAGTTTGGAGATTTGGAACCAATATCTTCAGTTTTAGAAGAAGACGGATCAATTCCAGAGGGAGCTGATCTCTATCCACAGGCAATGGCTGGAGTGGCTCAACAAGGTGCCAGTGAATATGTAGCCCTAGGTTGTGCCACATGTCACACACAACAAGTTCGCTTAGTTGACTCTGGTTTTGATGTTGAAAGAGGTTGGGGTGAAAGGCCATCGGTTGCTAGAGATTATATCCTCCAAAACGAAGTTTCTATTGGTAATACAAGAGTTGGTCCTGACCTAGCAAATTTAGGTCTAAGAGAATATTCTGACGAATGGCTTCACCAGCATCTGTTTGAACCTCAGTCTTTAGTTCCAGAGTCAATTTGCCCACCCAGTCCATTTCTTTATGATGTAAAAAAAGTTAATCGAAAAGGACTTTTAAAAATTGAAAGTGATGAGAATAAAATTGTGAGGTATATATCACCAAGTATACGAGCAAATCGAATCGTGGCTTATCTACAAGCACTTCATCAAAACTATGAATTACCGGAAATGAGTTTCATCAAAGAAGAAGAAATTGCTTCTGTTGTCTTAGACTCCAATGATACCAAACTACCTTCTTGGCTAGCCGCTCAAATTTCTTCTGGTAAAGAAATTTACAATAAAATTGGCCCTGGTGGCGGTGGATGTGTTTCTTGCCACCAACCAACTGGTCTGGGGTTAGACGGGGCTTTTCCACCACTCGCTAATTCTGATTGGGTCCTTGGAGATAAGGAAAGAATAATTAAAATCAGTATGTATGGATTAATGGGGGAAATCGAGGTAAATGGTATTAAATACAACGGTGTAATGGTTCCTCCGGGTTTGCCAGCGGGTTCATTATCAGACGAACAAATAGCTGATGTACTCACTTACATCAGAAATGATTGGGGTAATTCTGCATCATCAATTAGTCAAAGTGAAGTGGCCCATGTTCGAGCAACTATAAAGGATAGAGGTACAATGCAAATGTGGACTGACGCTGAACTCAACTCTGAAAAATGAGCGATAAAACCAAAAATAATTTAGATAATATGGAGATGAATGACCAAGACATGGTTGATATTCATTCTAATCTCAATCGTGAAAAGCATCCTCCTACAAATGGTTTTTTAGTGGCACCACTTGTATTTGTATTTATGTTCGGATGTTTAATTTTTGTCTGTTCGATACAACTTGCTCATTCAACTAATGGATTTCAAATTCATCCCACACAAGAGATTGTACTACTCACAGATGAAGAAAAAGAAATCTTACGAGTTGAAAGAAAAGTCGA
This sequence comes from uncultured Puniceicoccaceae bacterium, assembly GCA_964383925.1. Taxonomy (GTDB): domain Bacteria; phylum Verrucomicrobiota; class Verrucomicrobiia; order Opitutales; family Seribacteraceae; genus Seribacter. The sequence goes on along the minus strand of CAYLIJ010000052.1, from coordinate 14,191 downwards.
TTCTGGAAAAAAAATATTTGCCCTTAGATGTGCTTCTTGCCACCAAACAAATGGGCAAGGAATAGCAACCCAGTATCCCCCATTAGATGGTTCTGAATGGGTCTCTGCAAATCCAGAGTTAATTACTAAAATTATTTTAAAGGGACTCAAAGGCGAAATTATTGTCAAAGGTGAAATTTATGGAGCATCAGCAGCCGCAAATATGGCCGCTGTGCCTATTAATGATCGAGAAATTGCGAATGTTGTTACTTATGTCAGGCAAGCTTGGGGCAATGATTCAGATGAAATAACTGAAGATGAAGTTGCTTCCATCAGATCTGATTCTGTTGATCAAACAGATCAATGGATTGGAGATGAACTAAAATCTATTTATCTCGAAGGTACTTCGTCAGAATAGTTAAAATTTAAGTATACTCACCTTCATTCTAGTTGAGTATAACTCAAGAATTTGTTATTTGTATTCTCTTGAGAGCAAAATTCTGTACAACAAGGACATTATTATTTTTTTCCTACCTTGTTTCTTTTTCATTAGTAAAGGGAGAAGAGAAAGTGTTATTTGTCGGCAAAGAAAATATTGAGTTTTATTTTCCTATATTAAAGAAAATAACGAGCAACCTAGATAATAATGCTCCGATTATTAAAGAATCTAAGCAAATCATTAAGGAAGCAAATTCTAACAGAATCATTGCCGATTCATCTAAAGGATTTTCGGTTAACTTAAATATTAGCGGTTTATCAATCCATGAGAATCGACCTGGGCAAAATTACTATCAAAGTTATAGAACAGCTGGTTCAATATACATAAAAAAACCTATTTATCATTGGGGATCATTAGACGCGAAAAGTCGTGTAGCAGAATTATCAGAAGAATATTCTATTCAAAAAACTGCCGCTACGAAAGCTAATCTTATTTATCAAATCAAATCAGAATTCATGAATCTTGTATTTTTGAACTATGAGAAAGTACTTGCAACAGAGACTTTATCTCTAAGTGAACAAAATGAAGAAGATCTCGTGAAAAGAAAAGAATTAGGCTTAGTTACAGAGTTAGAAGTGAGTCAATCAACAATTAAAAAACTGGAACAATCTATTAAAATTGCAGAAATTAATCGTTTATTAATAACCAAAGAATCTTATTTCAAGTATGATACAGGTTATTATGATTCAATCGAATTAGATATTTCAGAGAAATTTGAGAAATTTTTTAATGAATACGAATTTGGTAAAAATATTCCTCAAATCGTTGGAATTCTTTCATCTGGAAATATTCAGGAATTAAAGAACAGGATTGAGACTGAAAAAGAAAATATTAAAATAGCCAACTCAAATCTTAAGCCAAAGGTCAACCTAGTTGGTGGATTCTATCAAGATCAAATTGATTTACCGGATAACCCAGATTCTGTAAGAAGAAATAATTTCATTGTTGGACTAGAAGCAAATTGGGCGCTCTGGGACTCTTCTTACACTAGTGGAGTTAAGGGATTAGCTCTTTCAAAAAAACTGAAGTTTGAAATCCAACTCGAGAGTATCACCCAAAAACTTCGATTAGAAGTAAACAGTCTGCAATCGCAACTATTCAATCTGGCTCAACAAATTGATGTTTCTCGACAACTAGTTTCTGTAGCCGAAAACCGCTTCGAGAAAAGTCAGCTTGAATTTGATGCAAATCGAGAAACTTTTACTAACTATTTTTCATCACAACTAAGTCTGACCGAAGCAAAGTTAAGTCTGATTAAATCGGTCTTTACCTATCTTCAGGCTAAAGAAAATTACGATTTTCATTTAAATTTCCCAAGATGATTAAAAATAAGTTGTTCATAGTTATTCCCGCAATAATTTTAATCGCGATATTTAGTTTCTTTATCGGGTCAACAGGGAAGGTAGTACTATGTACAAAAATAACCAAAGGAACAATTCAGGATTCTGTAACTGGGAATGTCTTGGTACATGCAGAGAAAAAATTTCTTTTAAAGTCAAATGCACAAGGAATTGTTTCTTTTGTAGCCATGGAACCAATGAATAGATCAATATTTGTCGAAAAAGACCAAACCCTCGTCCAATTAGATATCAGTGATTTGAATCGTAGCCTCAACCAAGCTTTAATGGAACAAAAACATTTCAAGGAAAGAATTGAAAAAGGTTCTATATTAGCAGTTCAATTGAACATTGAAAAAGAGGAACTTGAGGCAATTACAATACTCTCAAATGCTAATAAAATTTCTTTAGCAGAATTAAACAGAGAACAGAACGCCGTAGATCGTTTGGAAATCCAAGTCGAACAGGAAAAGCTTTCCAATAATGAAATTCTTAGTAGACATTTATTTAAGATTGAAGATTTAGAATCCCGAATCGATAAAATGACAGTTAGAAGTCCAATAAGTGGTCAGTTGATTAGCTCTAATGTATCTTCAGGAGAATTAGTTTCTTTAGGACAAAACTTAGGAACAATAATTTCTAATAAACGTTTAATTGAGGTTTCACTAGATGAAGAGGATTTTGTGGGAATAAAAGAAGGTCTTTCCGCAGCGGTTTCACTTTTTTCTTCAAGCAAACAAGTTTTAGACGCGAAAGTCTCGAGGTTATCACCAACCATCTCTTCCTCTACTGGAAGAAGGCTCCTATACCTCGAAATTTCAGATAAGAACCAAAATATTCATCCAGGGGCATCTGGCAGAGTAGAAATAGTAAAAGACAAAATGGAAAATCGCTTACTACTTCCAAGACGTTCATTGATTGGCTCATCAGTATTTGTAGTAAAAGAAGGAAAAGCATTTATAAGACCTATACAGACTGGTGCTAGGAACTTGAAAAATGTAGAAATCATTAAGGGACTTAGTGAGAATGATATAGTTGTCGTAGAAACCCCTCACCTCCTCAGAGACGGTCAAACCATACAAGCCGTTCTAACCAAAAAAGGCCATTAAGTCTTAGTGAGTCCTTCTCTTCAATTGGCCTTGCGTTATGTGTTCTCGCGTAAGCGTACAATGTTGATGAGCTTAATTGGGATTGTTTTTGGAATATCCTTTTTTATTGTAACCCAAGCACAAACATCTGGATTTCAAATATTTTTCATAAAAACTATTTTAGGGACAAATGGTGCAATTAGAATTTCAGATAGATTTCAAGATTTTGATGATACGGTTGAAAAGGTATCGAGTGATGGCAGCACCCAATTTATTTTCAGGAGTAGGGAAGATGCTCGATATATAGAAGGAATCGATCAACCCGAGAAAGTGATTAATGCTCTATCTGCGTTTCCATCAATTAATGGAATATCAGAAATTCTAGAAACAAGTGCAAATCTCCTTTCGGCTTCGCATAGTCAAGCGGTACAAGTTCATGGATTTAGAGTAGGTCATCATCTTATGGTTTCAGATCTTGAAAACCAACTGATTCAAGGTTCTATTAAAGACTTTGAAAAAGACCGAATGGGGATTTTTATTGGATATCGAATAGCCCAAAGGTTACGAATTGAAGTAGGTGATCGTGTGAATTTGAATCGAAATAATGAGAATTTTCAACTACGCGTATCTGGAATCTTTGAAACTGGAGTAAGCGAGATAGACAAGAAACGTATTTATATCGATATTTCTACCGCGAGGTCTTTAATCGGAAAACGATTTGGTGGTTCTATCCTACAGTTAGGCTTAGCAAATCCGGAAAATGCACCACAAATTGCAAAACAAATCCAAGAAACAATTGGACATCGAGCAGTTAGTTGGCAAGAAAGGGAAAAAGTTTGGCTCGATGTTTTCAAAGCCTTACGAATTTCATCTGCGATTACTGTGTCAAGTATTCTTCTATTATCAGGATTAGGCATGTTTAACGTATTTGCTATTATGGTGATCGAAAAAACACGAGATATTGCAATTCTTCGCTCCATTGGTTTTTCTCCTAAAGATGTATCTGCGGTTTTTCTTTGGCAAGGAACCATAGTACTTATGGCGGGAATCATATTCGGAAGTTTATTTGGTGCACTCGCCACTTATGGAGTCTCTCAAATACCGCTAAGTATTCGAGGTATTTTCGCCACTGATAATTTTGTAGTTAATTGGGATATCTTTCATTATTTAAGTGCGATTTTAATAGCTACTCTATTCGTAAGCATTGCAAGCTGGATTCCTGCACGAAGAGCTTCCAAGATCGAACCAGCCAAGATAATTAGGGAAAGTATATAATGGATTCACCATTACTAAAAGTAATAAACTTAAGTCATTCGTTCTTAGAAGGTGATGAGAAAGTAAATGCGTTAAGAGGAGTTTCCTTTGAAGCAAAAGCAGGTGATTTAACCTCAATTGTAGGTCCTTCAGGGTGCGGGAAAAGTACGCTTCTCTATCTTCTTGGTTTGCTCGACAAACCCGACGATGGAGAAATATTCATAAATGATCAAAAAATGTCTGAATCGAATGAAAATCAGCGAACCTCACTTCGAAACCGGTCTATTGGCTTTGTTTTTCAATTTCATTTTTTAATAAAAGAACTAACTGCTGTAGAGAATGTCTCTCTTCCTGCACAAAAAAAAGGAATCGGTAAAAAGGAAGCGTTACAAAAGGCGAGTGATGTACTTTGCCAACTTGGTCTAGAAGATAAAATAAATCGTCATGCCAACAAGTTGTCTGGTGGTGAGCAGCAGCGGGTCGCTATTGCTCGGGCATTAGTAAACTCTCCTTCTTTGCTACTCGCAGATGAACCAACTGGTAATTTAGATACGGCCAATTCTGAAAATGTTTTTAATCTTCTTCAACAATTAGCAAAAGATCAGAATATAGCAGTCTTACTAGTTACCCACAATGACGACATTGCAAATCGCTGTGACAAAATGATTTCAATGCAAGACGGTCTCATTATTAATTGATACCTCTAGCCTTTCTGATTACTTCATAAGCTTCATTAATCTTTGCTATTTGATCATTTGCAAAAGTTATGAACTCCTTAGGTAAGTTTTTGCTCTTTAATTTATCGGGATGAAAATCTCCAGCTTTAGAACGATAAGCTTTTTTGATATCTTTGTCCGTAACTTCAGAGGATAAATCAAGAGAATTATACGCTTCTTCTAATGACAGTTGATTAACAGATGACTTATGATTAGGAGGTGCATATCCACCTTTTAACCAATCACGGATCGTACCAATTGGTAACTTTAATCGATTCTCGCCACACAGAAGATAGCGTATTTGAACCTCATTAAACTTCTTACCATTTGAACGTACAATCTCATAAAGTCCGCCTAGAAAAGACTGACCAACTATTGGATCATAGCCAATAAGTCTTCCGACCTCTTTAAAGTCCTCATCAATTGAGCGACGGCTAAGCTTAGCTTTTCGAAAAACGTTTTTGGCAAATTCTGATGTTTTTTCATCTAAACCAAGACGTATAATAATAGATTCAGTTGCAGATATTTCTTCAGCCGAAATCTTACCGTCAGCCTTAGCCATTTTAGCTGCACAGGAAAAGAAATAAGCGAGGTAAAGTATTCGAGCTCGTTGCTCGTCTAGGGGAGTTGGGTCATCATCATCATAAAGATGTCCAAGAGCAGCACCTGCAAGGGCTCCGATAGGTCCTCCAAACATACCCACACCAGTTCCAATTAATTTACCCCACCAGTTCATTCTATTAATATGTCTTTCTTTTAAATAATAAACTTCTAATATTTCTATTCGTCTTTTACTTACGTTTTATGATCTTAATAATATTTAATACTATAGCATATATTTTAAGAATACAATATTGAGATTAGAATCGAATTGTAATTAACAGGTAGATGAAAAATTAAAATCTCAATATATACGCCTCAATTACAAAGAAAGCTACATTGGTCAAATCAAGACCAAGCGATAATTTCAAATATTAAATGAAATAATTGGAAGTTTAGTGACAATAGCCATCAGCCTTATGCTCTTTACATGTTGGGCATGATTTACATAAACGAATATTCAACCAATGCCCAATGGCTAAAGAAAATCCTGCTAAGGCAGCTAAAATAAAGTGTAGAAATTCTCCGTTATGCACATGGTCATGATGAGTTGAGTCTGGACGAAGAAAGAGGAAAAGTAATCCAACGAAGAAAATTGCTAGAACTCGAAAATTTCGATGTTTTAAATATCCACGAAAGAGGGTAGGGGTCGCAATCAAAAGCGTGATCGACAGAATAATGTATTCTGCCTTTTCGCCTGCGATAAAAGATCCTGCGAGAAAGGGAAGAATGGGTATCAAAATAGGCAAAGCCAAGCAATGAATTGCACAAAAAAAAGAAAGTGTCATTCCAACTTGATCAAATTTCTTCCAATTTAATAACTTCACCATCAATTCTTAAAACCAACAACAGCTTAATGCAAGTATATTGCAATTAAGTATCTTGAAATAATAAAGATAGAAAAGTTAGGTACGATATGGCTCAGAAGCTGGCCCAACTGGGTTACCAGTGTTGGGAATAACTTGAACGCAACGATCGTCCCAAAGTTCAATCATATCCATGTCCTTGGCATTGGTAATCTCAAGATCTGGTAACCCATGTTTTTGTAACCACTTTTGAATTGGTGGAATTGCTTGAGCAGGATCTTGCGCACGAGCAGTAACAATTTTCACCCGATAACCCATTTCAATCCAAATTTTTAAACGTTTCATCATATTGGGTACGGGTTTGCCAATATGTTCAAAGCCTTGCCAAGGTACAGCTTCAGCTAAAGTTCCATCAAGATCTACGCCAATCCACTGCGTAGATTCAGCATCTTCACCAAATTTATTTTCATCAGTCAAAGGCAGTCCTTTGGTATGAGGAACACGAACATGGAGCTTCTTGCCCGAGAAGGCTTGCATAAAAAAACGAAACATTCTTTATCAGTCAATATGTACAAACTTATAAAATGAATCTTAGCGAGCAAGTTCAATCTCTTTAAAAACATGTTATACATTGGAAATAGTATAAATTATTTGAGCTTGGAAGGTTTACCATGGATTATTTTTGCATGGATCGGGTTAGTATTTTTTCGGTCTCTCGCGACCTTAATTCATGAATTAGGACATCTTCTCGGGGCATTCTTTCTCACAATAGAAGAAATAATACTTAGAGTAGGGCAAAGCAGTAAATCATGGAAAAGAAAAACTGGCAGAGTCTATTGGGAATTGTCTTTATTGAGCGGAAGGGAAGGTTTTACTGGTTATGAAAAGGACAATATTTCTAAATTAAGACTTTTTATAATTATAGCACTAGGTCCATTAGGCTCGTTACTGATGAGTCTAATTTCCGCATGGATTATTTTTTCAACTCCTTTACCAACTTGGGTCGAAGTTCCATTAGTAAGTTGGTTTTGCGCAAACTCACTCGCTTTTTTCAGGTCCATCCTTCCCTTTAAATTAAAACCGACTCAATCATTCCCAGATGGTCCCCCAAGTGATGGACTTGAGTTAATGAGAATTGTTTTTGGAAAGCATAAACAATAAAACCTAAGATAGACCTTCATTTTGTTGATCGTACAGCGTACGATATAGTTCGCAGCTTGTGTAAACCTCATCATGAGAACCATCGGCAATTACTCGGCCTTTATCAATAACTAGTATCCTCGAAGCCAACCTAAGGGAGCTGAATCGATGAGCGATAAGTAAAGTGGTTTTTCCTTCAATTAACTTTGACATTGCTTCATGAATCTTATCTTCATTCTCTGCATCCAGAGCTGATGACGCTTCATCAAGGACAAGTATTGGCGAATTTTTGTAAAATGCACGGGCGAGGGCAATACGTTGAAGTTGTCCGCCAGACAAGCGATTACCCTTTTCTCCAAGTCGTTCTTGATATCCATGTTCAAATTCATTCACAAATTCATCGGCATACGCCAGCTGACTTACCTCTTTAACACTTGCCTTAGTGTACTTCGATTGACCAAGTTCAATATTTTTCTCCACATCAAGATCAAAAAGGAAAGGTTTTTGAGGAACGAGAGCTACTGCATCACGAACATCCTTCAAGAGCAGGTTTCTTAAATCAACTCCATCCAATAAAACAGAACCTTTCAGTGGGTCATAAAACCTTGGCAATAATCCTACCAAGGTACTTTTACCTCCTCCACTTGGGCCAACTAAGGCAACCACTTCACCTGAAGAGATTTTCAGATTTATATTATCTAAAGCGGGTAATTCATATTTTCCTTCCTCACGGTTGGAGTAGGAAAATGAAACATTTTTGAATTCTAATTGACCACTAATTTTTTCGATTTCAATGGGATGATTGGAATCAGACACTTTTTCGTCTGTTTCAAGAATATCTTCTAACCTTCCCAGGGAAGCCAGCGCCTGCTTTATCGAGGTATGTATACCACCTAGTTTCTTAATTGGCTCATAGGACATATAAAGGGCCGCTATGACAGGTACTACCGCATCCAATTGAATTGATTTTCGTGAAGCTTGAAATATTGCTGCCGCTATTCCTACAGCAGTAATAATTTCAATAAGAGGCGTAAGCATATGAGAGTATTTAATCACCTTCATTCGGGCATCGATGAAATTCTCTGAAACATCAAAGAATCGATCCTTTTCACGCTTTTCGAGGTTAAAGGCTCGAACCTCCTTGTAGGCAGATAAATTTTCACTCAAAATTGAAGTCAGATCTCCAGCCTTTGCCTGCATATTAAGCGCTTTATTTAGAAGTAATCCACCAATTCGACGGATCGGAAACACACAGACAGGAATGACGGCCAAGCACAAAAGAACAAAAGCCATTCCTTCTCTTTGAACAGCCATTACAACTAAGGCAGAAATTGCACCTATAAAAGTAATCGGCTGTTTGATTAAATCATTGCTTACTTGCAATATCGCAGTTTGGAGTTGACCAGTATCTGAAATCATTCGACTAAGAAGATCGCCCTCTTGATTTCGATGGAAAAAAGAAATTGGAACACGTTGGAGTTTCTCGAAAACTTTAAATCTAATTTTTTCCAGCACTCTAATACCACAATAATTAATAAAGTAAGAGTTAAAATAGCCACTTATCCCACGGATTAAAAAAACAATTGGAAACCAAGAAATATACTTAAATAAATCCCATGCACTTAATCCCACTTCGGGCTTTTCAGTTGGAAAAATCTTGGGAAAGACTTGGTCTATCATGTAGGGTAGACCGAAACCACTAGAAATTCCGTAGAGCACTCCACAAAGCAGTGCAATCAGGAGGGCTAACCAATAAGGTCTTAGTAAAAGAAAATATGGAAAAAGTCTTTTCAAATTAACCTCAGATAATAATACTGTAAGTTGATTAAACTAAAGATGCGACTTTCTTCTTTTCAAGTCGTCCAGATATTTCAGCCTGATTCCTTAGATATTGAGCACATTCACCTGATACATTTTGAAGTTCCCAAGGAGTCATTCGCCAAGCCCAATTCCCAAAAGGGTGACCGGGTTCATTCAGTCGGGCATCTGAACCGAGGCTTAATAAATCCTGCATCGGTACAATAACTAGTTGTGCTGTTGTTCGATATGCCATCCTTAACATATCCCATGAAGGAAAATCCCCAGGTATATTGAAATAGGTTCTAAAATTACCTCGGACTTCTTCCGCACATGATTCATACCATCCACAAGTCGTATCATTATCATGTGTGCCTGTATAGAGAACCAGGTCGGGAGTTAAGTTATGGGGCAGATAAAGATTTTCGGCATCACCATCGAATGCAAATTGTAAAACTGCCATTCCTGGCAAACCAACCGATCGACGAAGAGTGCGGACGCCCTCTGTTATGAGTCCAAGATCCTCAGCTAAAAAGGGGAGGGAGGGAAAGTGCTTGGTCACTACATTCCAAAAGTCAAGACCGGGACCATCTTTCCATTCACCAGTCTTTGCATCTGATGTATTAGCTGGAATACTCCAATAATCATGAAATCCACGAAAATGATCGATTCTAACTACATCAAAGAGGCGCAGTTGTGACTCTAAGCGCCTGATCCACCATTCATATCCTTCTTCTTGATGAGCGGACCAATTATAAAGCGGATTCCCCCAGTATTGTCCATCTGCATTAAAATAATCTGGTGGTACACCAGCAACATGCGAAAATTCTCCGATTTTTGAATCCACATTAAAAAGTTCGGGTCTTTCCCACACATCAGCTGAATCGGGAGCCACATAGATCGGCAAATCTCCAAGAATTTTTAGACCTTTACTATGCGAGTACGCACGTAGTTCTTTCCATTGATTAAAAAACAAATATTGGAGAAAAGAATGAAGGTTATAAGTCTCTAACTGAACAGTAGAAAAACTATCTAAAATCGAAGGACTATATTTTCTAATTTTATCATCCCATTTCCACCAGGGATTATTTCCAGAAGACTTTTTTAATGCCTGGTAAGAACAATAAGGAATTAACCAATTTTTATTTTCTTCAACAAAATTATCAAATATTCCGTAACGTTCCTCAACAGATTTTCTATTGTGCACGAAATTAGAATATGCAACTTGGGCAACTGAATAAAAATGATCATAAAGATGACCGTAATTTATACTAGCATCCGAATGACTTTTGAGTGGAGTCAGATCATCTAGATTCAAAATTCCAATTTCTACCAAAGATTGCCAATCAATCAAGTAAGGATTTCCAGCAGAAGAAGAAAAGACTTGATAAGGTGAATCTCCATAACCTGTTGGACCTACGGGACAAATTTGCCAAAAAACGAATCCTGCGTCATGCAAAAAATCTATAAATTGGCGAGATGATCTGCCCAGATTTCCAATTCCAAATTCACCGGGTAGAGAAGTGGGATGAAGAAGGACTCCTGTACTGCGAGACTCTAACCAACTAGGTAAACTTAACGGGGGTTCATGAATAAATACAATTAGACATAATGCATATTGTGCGAAAAACTAAACTGGTGGATATTATTGATAGTAAGCGTTTTAGTTTGAAAATCCCCATCTTTTTGTGAATGGATAATATACAACAAACGCACGACCAATGATTTCGTTTTCTGGAACAAAGCCCCAAGCACGACCATCCAAACTATCAGTAGAATTGTCTCCCATCATAAAATACCCATTTAGACCTGTTGGATTATTGGAGTCGGTCTTCCTTGGCACGGTGAGAACTTCTCGATTAGAAAGTAAACCTTCGGAACGATATCCAGGATAATTCATTGGGTTGTCAGCTTCTGGATTTATTGCCAAACTTTCAGCGCGTTTACGATTTTCATCGAATGCAACTTTTCCCGATATTGGCTTTTCATTTCGATACAGAACTCCGGGAGTTCCCTTGCGAACATCAGTCCCATTGGTAAATATTTGATCCGGTACTTTCATCTCCAGTCGGTCTCCCGGTTCGCCAATCAACCTTTTAATATAATATTTGTCTTCTCCAATAAAATTTCTGACCGGTGTTCCAAGCTTTCTATTAAACTCATCAATAGACCCAGTTCTAAAAACAGCGGGGTCCCCAGAACTAGGTTTTACAAAGTTGTAAGACATTCTGTCCACAAACAAGGCATCACCCAATAAAATGTCGAAAGCGATCGCAATATCACCTTTTTTATAATTTTGATCTGACAACTTCAGTCGATTTCCCGTAAATCCCTGATCTTGCGAAACGACTAAGGGTAAATCTCTTAGATTCTCAATCCCGGCAAATTTTCTGGCAATTAGAGTGTCAAAATCAAACTCAGCAGGCACTTGAAGCGTGTGTTCTTTGCCTCCAACTTCAAAAACATACTCTTTTACAGTATTAGGGAAAATAAAGAAGCGACCATTCGGAAAACTTGCTTCGGCAAATCGAAAACTTCCTCCTTTTTGTAAAACAAGATATAAATTACCAGAACTTTCCAAATTCAATCGATAATGAGATGCTCCCAAAACGACTTTATCAATGCTCCTTTTCAATAAATTTGGTACCTCTTTAGTCTCTTCATACAAATTTGGTTGCATACCAAAAAAAGAAGGGTACATCGAATTTGTTGGAATGATGAAAGGCTGAACAAAAAAGCTTCTAATCCCAATCACTACAATCGCTGCGACCATAAGCATTTCAACATTTTCCACCCATCCTTTTTTATGATAGTAAAGTCCACCTGACTTTTTTAATTCACTATCAACTTTTTCAGCTTTCTCCTCGAGGTCGCTTATATAAATTATTTTATCACTCAAAACACTCTTTAATTCTGATGTAGCTGATTCTAATCTCTCAACTTGATCAATACTAAGAATATCTCGTCGATAATCTAAAGCTTTTTCCCCTAGTCTTAGAATTTCTTTCGCCCCTTTTTTCTGTGATCTTTTAGCTTTTATGTTTTTGGTCATAAATAAATATCAAGTCGAACTTTTAAGGATTTGTACGAATGCTTCTTGAGGAATATTAACATTCCCAATCTGTTTCATTCGTTTTTTTCCTTCTTTTTGTTTTTCTAAAAGTTTTCTTTTCCGAGAAATATCCCCACCGTAACATTTTGCGGTAACATCTTTTCTCATAGCACTAATAGTTTCACGAGCAATTACCTTTCCAGCAACCGCTGCTTGCAAAGCGATTTTGAACAACTGGCGAGGTAGAATATCTTTTAATTTTGAACAGAGCACCCTACCCCTATTTTCGGCTTTATCTTTATGTACAATAGTCGAAAAAGCATCAACTGGTTCTGCATTTACTAGAATTTCCATTCGAACAAGAGAGGATTCCACATAGTCTGCCATATCATAGTCCATCGATCCATATCCATGGGTTACGCTTTTTAAACGATCGTTGAAATCAACTAGAATTTCGTTCAAGGGAAGAGTACATGTCATCATTACTCGAGTCTCATCGATTGTCTCAGTATCACTACAAGATCCTCTCTTCTCTGTAACAAGAGTAAGTAAGTCCCCGATACAATGATTTGGTGCGTGAATACGAGCAATAATAGTGGGTTCCTCAATTTTCAGAATTTCAGTAATATCAGGCAGATCTAATGGATTATCGACTTCAATTACTTCCCCTATTGTTAAATGGACTCGATACACCACGCTCGGATAAGTAGAAATTAAATCAATATCATACTCTCGTCGAAGTCGTTCCTGAATAATTTCCATATGGAGAAGCCCCAAAAAACCGCAACGAAAACCGAAGCCAAGAGCAACAGAAGTTTCAGATTGAAAGGTGAAAGCCGCATCATTAAGTCGAAGTTTACCCACGCTCTTCTTCAATTTTTCGTAGTCTGATGTATCCAATGGATAAAGACCGCTAAAGACCATTGGACGCACTTCTTTATACCCGGGTAACATTTTTTGAGCAGGAGTATCTGCAATAGTGAGGGTGTCACCAATCTTAATTTCAGAAACATCCCGGATACCAGTAACAACATAACCAACTTCTCCAACATTTAAACTGTCCATTGGAACGGGCTGCGGGCAAAACTTCCCTACTTCTTTGATCGGAGTTTTTCTGTCTTCGCTCATAAGCAAAAGATTCGCATTCTTATTAAAACAACCTGAGAAAACACGGATATAACAAATTACACCCTTAAATGAATCAAATTGATTATCAAAAACAAGAGCACGAGGTTGTGGGTATTCGGTCCATCGAGGTGCGGGTAGTCGCTCCACAACGGCTTCAAGGATTTCCTCAACTCCAATTCCTGATTTCCCACTCGCCAAAATAATTTCTTCTGCAGGAATCGCTAAAATGTCTTCAATTTGCTTGGAAACACGGTTTACATCTGCACTCGGCAAATCAACTTTATTGATAACAGGTATAATGGTAAGACCTTGACTCTCTGCTAACTGTGCATTGGCCAAGGTTTGTGCTTCTACGCCTTGAGATGCATCAACAAGTAACAGAGCACCCTCGCAGGCAGCCAAGCTGCGCGATACTTCATAGGAAAAATCAACATGTCCGGGAGTATCGATGAGGTTAAAAAGATACTCTTCTTTATCTTTGTATCGATAGTTCATCGAAACTGGATGACATTTAATTGTTATACCTCGTTCTCGTTCTAAATCCATAGAGTCCAACAACTGGTCCTTCATTTCGCGAGCCATTACCGTTTGGGTACTTTCAAGTAGTCTATCAGACAAGGTAGTCTTGCCATGATCGACATGCGCTATGATACAAAAATTACGAATCCTTTGAGTTTCCACCATTAAAAAGTTGACCACAGAAAAAATCCTGTGGAGAAAGAACATGTGTAAAAGACGGGAATCATCCTTTCTCACATATTTATTTCAAATGGACAAGAAACTACTTCACGGAGC
>CAYLIJ010000051.1:0-19355 GCA_964383925.1 uncultured Puniceicoccaceae bacterium | reverse complement strand
AAACAGATCACCAAATGCCTCGACTGTATCTTCAATTGGTTTAGCGTAACCGCCACCCATAAAAATGAGCATGGGTTTACCAAGTTTTCGGCGCCAATTAAAAACTCTTTGGTTCCGCTCGTTCAGTCCCGCACGGGACAAGTTGAGTAATCCAAGTGCATCCGATGCTAATCCGTCTACCCCTGCTTGAAAAAAAATCAGGTCAAAACTGTCTTCCAAGAATTGATCCAGTACGGAGTCAAGAATTCGGAGGTATTCTTTGTCGCCCGCACCATCTTCAAAACCATGATCTAAATCACTCGCCTTCTTACGAAAAGGAAAATTATTTTTCCCATGCAGGGAAATAGTGTAAACTCGATCATCACCCGCAAATATATCAGCGGTGCCATCTCCTTGATGTACATCTAAATCCAAAATTAGAATTCGGTTAACCTCCTCCTTCTGCAACGCCACTTCGGCGGTTATGGCTAAGTCATTAAAAATACAATACCCTGCTCCTTCTCTTCGGAACGCATGATGAGTCCCCCCTGCCATATTTCCTGCCATTATAGATCCTCCCAATAATTCATCTAAAGCATCCAATGCACCGCCAATCAAGCGTAAGGTTCTGGGAATAATTTCCGGTTTCCAAGGTTTAAGCCCAATTCTTCTAATCTCCTTTTCGGTAAGTATTCCAGCTAGAAACCTGTTGATATAATTTTCCTCATGGATCAGTAAAATCTCTTCCCTTGTGGCCAACCTTGGTACCTTTATTTTAATTCTGTTATCGGTATCTAGTGAAGCTATTTTTTGAGCAAGCAACCGATAGCGATCCACCGGGAAACGAGCGGTTCGATCCAACCCATCAGAGTATAAACGATGGTAATAAAGGGGGAATGGTATCATCTGGTACAATATCCTATTGCCATTCCCTTATTTGTCCATCTTAGGTATGAGCGTTATTAAGTAATCATGAGTTTTCAAAATGCATTTCTGGGTTCATTAGTGGCAGACGCGGTTTCTATGCCAGTACATTGGTATTATAATGTGCCAGCAATCGATCAGGATTACGCCGACTTCGATTATTACATGGCACCTAAAAATCCCCACCCGGACAGCATACTTTGGCGTTCAAAATACGAACCGTCTGGAGAAAAAGATGATATTCTTCGGGAACAATCGAAGTATTGGGGTAAACGAGGGTTCCATTATCATCAATTTCTCTCTCCAGGAGAAAATACTTTGAATCTAAAACTCGCCTGTGAACTTTATCGGACAATTATTAAAAATGGTGAATACAATCCACTTGTCTGGCTGGAACGATACGCAGAAGTTATGCTGACCCCAGGTTGGCATCAGGACACTTATGCTGAAGAATATCACCGGGCATTCTTTACAAACTATGCCCGCGGGAAAAAACTATCCGATTGTGGTATCGAAGACATTCACATTGGCGGACTTAGTCTAGTCCCTGCATTACTTGCTGGCTTGGAAGCCGTCGATCAGACCGAAGAGGACCACCTGTACAAATCCACCCAGACTTTAGTACAAAATACTCATAGCCATCCACATACACTAACTGCAGCTCATAATTTCACCCAAATTTTAATCGAATTGTCTAAAAGAGCTGAGATTCGTAACATCCTCAATACTCATCGAATGTCTGATGTATCTTTAAATAAAATAAAAGCGTGGGAAAATTGGCCTGATCGAAAAGTGGTGGGCGATACCTTGAGTACGGCGTGCTATTTACCTGAATCCTTCACCGCCTCACTTTATTTTGCATGGAAATACTCCGACGATTTCTCTCTGGCAGTTCTCGCCAATGCAAAAGTCGGTGGAGATAATTGCCATCGGGGTGTAGTGGTCGGATCTATTGTGGCAATGCAAACGGGAATTCCTGAGAAATGGTTAAGGGGTTTAAAATGTATGGAAGAATTACGATGCGATAACTCATAATTCGAAAAATTTGCTTCATTCAAAAAAGGGTGAGCTGGCCATTCTCTTTGCTTTTTCTTTTGCGCGGAATCTTTTTTTGAGATCCATGAGATTTTAGAGTTTTACTAGATTCAAACCTTCCCTGTTCACTTTTACGAATTAAGTAAATTTGGTCCTTCATTTGCTTGGAACGAATTGCCTGGTTGACAATCGGACGGGTATATTCTGGTAAATTGCATTGATCTGCATGGGCAATTTCCACACAAGTACGCCCAGTTAATTCGGGCACCCATCTTTTTACAAATTGGGCCGATTTATCATGATCGAGAAATTGTTTAGAGGGACTGTAGACGCGTAAAGCATTGATTCCAATAACACCGGCTTGCATCTGAATTTGAGAAAGATGAATCCCAGGTTCATAATCTGTGAACAACCTGGCCAATGGTTGATGAATCGTACGCCAAGACAAATGAAGGCCAAAACAGGCAAAACTGACCAACATTGCCCGCATACGAAAATTCATGAACCCAGTTTCATTTAAGCATCGCATGCATGCATCTACCATCGGGTACCCCGTTTGTCCGGCTAACCAAGAGTCTAATAAATCGGGCCTGTCCTCGTATTGTAAATTTTCATAAGCCCGATTAAGCACACGCTCCTCCATATCCGAAACCGATTCCAGTCTTTGTATAAAATGATCTCTCCAATAGAGGCGGGATTCAAAAGCTCGAAGACTTCGCTTCCATAATGATTTATCATTCTCTTCATTCAACTCGTTTCGCCTCGAATCAAGTTGGGAGAATACACTTCGTAAACTTATAGTCCCCCAGGTCAAGTGGACAGAAAGTCTCGAGCCATTTTCAAAAGCGGTATTTGGGGATGAAATTCCTCCCGAATATCTTCGTGCTCGAAAAGAAAAAAAACTCTCCAGTGTGGTCCATGCATTCTTTTCATCAACAGTTTGAAGCGATGATAATTTGGAACAGCCTGCAAATTTTGATAGGCGTCCACAAAGCTCACTCCATTTCAATTTTGGGAATTCTAAACGAGTGTTTTTAGGACTGTGAATTTCTTTAGGACTTGGGATGGGTTTTATTTTCCGAAAATCAACAGACGAAGAGTTCTTTCTACGTTTCTCCGCATTCCCTCCTCGCAAGACGGAGTTCTGACTAATCTCAGTCCAATGAACACCTCTTGTTTTACACCAGTTGGCAACCTCTCGGTCCCTCTGATAACTAATCAGATTTCCAGTTTCTTCATGTGAATAAAGATGAGTGAAGGAATAATTTTGGAAAAGGTTCTCTAACTCATGAATAATATCTCCACAAACCACTTCTATATTCCCACCTCTTTCCTCAACACTTTCAAGGAGTCCTTCCAGGGCCTGCCATTGTGCCTGAAAGTGGAAAATTGAATAATCATCTGAATTAACAATTTTAGACTCCCAACAAAAGAAGGGAAGTACCTCGGAACAATCCAACATGGCCGAGTGAAGACATTCATTATCTATAATCCGAAAATCTCGCTTGATCCACCAAACAGCCTTCATTTATTAGCACTAGGCTTGGATGCTTTTCGGCATTTATCGGAACAGTAAATAATCTGATCCCACATATGTCGAGATTCCCACTTTTTTCGATTCGCAAATGAACGATCACAAACAGGACAAATTTTGGTTAGGCGTAATCTCCAGGGTTTCATTAATATTGTAGGTAAGAAATAATTAGGATCAATGTCCAAAGTACAGTCCTATACCAATTGGTTGAAACAAGACGAGTAATCATAATAGTATCCTTTCCACTTTTAGATAACTTTTGATGGCAAGAGGCTGAAATGAAGAAGGTACTAATCCAAGCAGATAAAATAAAGAAAAATTTCACCCATATCCAATCACCTCCGATAAAAAAGCACGCTGCCGCTGACTCAAAAATTTGAACAATCATCAAAGGTAAGACAAAAAAGGCGATTCGTTTACAATAAATGGCATGCCAAACAGAGAACTGTTCTACCGAGATTTGATGAAAAGCGGGATAAATTATCAATTGGACGACCCAGATAAGTAAGAACATCGCAAAATCAATCGCTAAGATGTGTTCATGCATAAATTCTAGAATCAAATTCATTAAAGATTGAGAAAAGTACTTATTGGTTTTGTCATATGCATAGAATGTAATTAGACCGATATGCTTTCCAATGACAAACCAACATTTTAAATTCTGGCTTCGTTTACGAGTGATTCTGTTCGTGATCTCAGTCTTTTATTTCTCATCCTGCGGTGAACAACTTAAAAGCGACTCTCTTCCTTCTATCAATTCTGATAATTCAGCGGAAGAAACTTTTAAGATTTTGATCCTTGGAGATTCTCTGACCGAAGGCTATGGGGTTTCAGAAAGTGAAGCATATCCCAGTCTGCTCGAAGAAAAACTGAACATTGGAACAATAAATAATAATGATAATTACTATCAAGTAATTAATGGTGGAATAAGTGGTTCGACAACTAGTGGTGGTGTATCACGAATCGAATGGTTTTTAAAATCAAATCCCAACTTCTTAATTCTTGCACTGGGAGGAAATGATGGATTACGCGGAATTCCAATCGAAAAAATTAAAATAAATTTAACCAAAGTCGTGATTGCCGCCAAAAGTAATAATATACCTATTTTATTAGCAGGAATGAAAATCCCACCCAATTATAGCTTTGCTTACAGTCAGGCCTTTTCTGCATTATTCCCCCAGATTTCTGAAGAACATAACATTCCCTTAATTCCCTTTCTTTTAAAAGATGTTGGTGGTGATCCAGAAATGAACCTGCCCGATCGAATACATCCAAACTCTAATGGCCATATAGTTATTGCTGAAACCGTGTACCAGTATCTGATCAAAGAACTTTCCCCTAACCCATGAATTCCATCATTTCCCTAAAAAAGATTTCTAAAACCTACTTTCAAGGTAGTCAAAGAATTGAAGTTTTAAATCAACTCAACCTCGAAGTCGAAAAAAACGAATCTCTCGCGATACTTGGACAAAGTGGGAGTGGCAAATCAACTCTTCTTTCAATCCTTGCTGGGCTCGATCAACCTGAATTCGGAACCCTTTCCATCGATGGTCAAGATTTAGCAAAGCTTTCCCAGGATGAACTCAGCCTATTTCGCTCCAAGACGATGGGTATTGTATTTCAGCAATATCATCTTATGAACAATCTCACCACACTCGAGAATGTGGGAATTCCTCTCGAACTCCAGAAGGTCAATCATTATGAATCTTCGGCTCGAGAAGCCATCAAGATGGTAGGATTATCTCATCGACTCGCTCACTTTCCCGGCCAATTATCTGGCGGTGAATGCCAACGAGTGGCCATTGCGAGAGCAATAGTCAGCGAACCAAAGATCATTCTTGCTGATGAACCATCAGGCAACTTGGACGATAAAACTGGCAAGGAAGTGATGGATTTACTTTTTCGCCTTTGTCAAGATCGAGGTCAAACCTTGATTTTGGTGACTCATAATCATGATCTTGCCAAATCCTGCGATCGAACGCTTGTACTTAAAGGAGGCAAATTCCAAACTTCAAGATAATGGGTTTTGCTTTTCGTAACGCATGGCGGGAAATTCGTAATAATCGTCCCTTTTGCATATTTTATATAGTCAATCTTACTCTCGGTTTGATCGGATTCATAAGCGTAGACTCATTCAAGCAAACTCTTGATCAAAAGGTTGAAGCAGAATCAAAAGAATTACTTGGAGCAGATTTAGCAATCCGTGCACGCAGAGAAATCACTGCTGATGAGCTCTCCTCCGTTCGTAACGCCCTACCCGCAGGAAGTGAGGAGATTGAAGCGGTTGATTTTTTCTCAATGGCCGCCGGTCCAACTGGACGAAGTCGCTTAATTAAAGTCGTTGCCTTTGACCAAGGATTTCCCTTTTACGGAAAATTTGAAACAAATTTACATGGTTCCATCCGCGGAGAAGATGAGAGTCTTATTCATGAAAGGCCATATGCTTGGATATATCCGGAACTACGCGGACAACTAGAGATTGATTTAGGCGAAAAACTGAAGATAGGAGAAACCACTTTTCTTATTTCAGACCTGATTAAAGATGAATCAGGTTTAAGTTTTCAACCAGCGGAATTAGCACCCAAGGTATTCATAAGTAAAAATTTTCTTGAAAAGACTAAACTATTAACCAAAGGAAACACTGCTTTTCGAAACCACCTATTTAAATTACCGGATGGTGCCGATTTAGATAAAGTTACAAAATCGGTAACTCTTGCCCTAACCTCTCCAGAAGTTCGAGTGTACTCACACCAACGGGTGGGGCAACGAGCCGGTCGCCTGCTTCGATATCTTTCTGACTTCCTCGGTCTAGTATCTCTGGTTGCTCTTTTCTTAGCTACTTTAGGGATCGGATACCTCTACCAAGGATTTATTAATAATCGAGTTAAAGATGTAGCCATCTTGGTTTGCTTAGGAGCTCCCAAGGGCAACGCATTGCGAACTTATCTTATTCAATTATCTATTTTGGGAATAGGAGCCACCCTCCCCGCTATCGTTATTTGTCTTTTTGCAATACCTTTTCTATCCCAAGCTTTAAGCGGTTTCATACCTATTCAATTAGATGCAACACTTCACCTGCCCAGTATTCCCTTGGCTTTTGGAGTAGCCATCTTTGGGGGTTGGTTCTTGGCTCTGCCTAGTTTGCGAAAAATAGGTAAACTTCGTCCGGCTGAACTGTTTCAGGAATCAGCCAACCCTAGTGCATCAATCTCAAAATCTTCCCTTCTATTTGCCCTACCAGGAATTCTAGCATTTTGGGGCTTGTGTTTACTTCAATCTGATTCTTCAAACCTCGCCAATATTTTTTTCCTATCTCTTTTGGGCAGTGTAGTAATCTTGTATATAATCGGACATTTTTGCCTTTGGTTACTCGATCGTTTTTTCAAAAAATCTAGTCTTAATCTTCGCTTGGCCACACGGTCTCTTACCCGTAATCGAAATAGTACCATTACTGGTTTTCTCACTCTTGGCTTAGGCGTTCTTTTACTTAACTTAATCCCTCAATTTCAATACAGTCTTGAACAGGAAATCGGATCTAATACAAATGAGAGTAAACTTCCAAAACTTTTTCTCTTCGACATTCAAGAAGAACAACTCGAAGAACTCAACAAAACTCTTATAGACAGTGGTAAACCACTCCAGAATATTACCCCATGGGTTCGAGGTAAGCTGGTTGAGATTAAAGGAGAAAAATACGAAAATTTTGTGAAACAAGATCGAGAATTTGAGAACCCAGAAGATCAAAGAAGAAATAATTTTCGTAATCGTGGTTTCAACCTTAGTTATCGAAACCATCTTCTTAGCAGCGAGGAAATTTTACGAGGACGAATGTTTCAAACAAATTATGATCAAAACTCTAGTCAAGCAGCAGAAATTTCAGTCGAACAAAAATATGCTGACTCTCTAGGCATAGATTTGGGAGATCAAATTAAAATTGAAGTGGGTGGCGTACCTATAAAAGCTGAAGTAGTCAATGTACGCCGAGTGAAATGGACAAGCTTTCAACCCAACTTTTTTGTTCAAATGCAACCAGGGGTTCTTGAAAATGCACCCAAAACATTCATCGGTACTCTTAATGAGCTAACCCCCCAAGAAAAGGAAGTTATACAAGACCTATTAGTTAGAAAATTTCCAACCATTTCAATCCTTGATGTCGAACGTGCTGGACGAAAGATCCTCGATATTGTTTCTCAAATGACCTGGGCACTCCAAATTATGGCACTACTTTCCATCCTTGCCGGAGTAGTTGTTCTTTATTCATTAGCCCGCGAAAAAGCCCGAAGACAAAAAAGAGAGTTAAATTTGCTCAAAATTTTAGGCGCATCCTTTTCTGATCTGAAAATTCAGGTTCGAATCGAATTTGGATTATTGGCATTCTCTGCATCTTCACTTGGAATAATCCTCAGCCTTACCACCAGTTATCTTCTAGCCGTAAAAGTTTTTGATCGCGTTTGGAGCTTTCAATGGGAGTTACCCTTCCTTATTGTTGTGGGCGTCATAACAATATCTCTTATCGTGACCGAACTCGCCACCCGAAAATTCCTCAAAGAAAAACCGCTTTCAATCCTTAATCAAAGGCACTAATGATCTTTTAAAAGATTAGAATTGATTAAAATGGTAATGAAGAAATCAGGGATAACATAATCCTATGACAACCATATTGAATAGAAGAAATTATTTCTCTATATAATCCATCCAAATCTTCTTCCCCATTCAATGGATCGGAAACAAACCCTGAAGAATCAGATGGTCTGAAAAAAGTAAAAGGGTATATATAGCCTCTGGCTAGATGAAGATTTGCAAAATCCATACTTTCTTGATCTAGAGTAATAATGAAATTAGCTTTCTTAAAGTCTCTAGGATTCGCGAATTTTGATATTCCGTTGATCACAGAGCCAGTAATGGATGAGTAGCTATTTATTCTATAATCAACTGGACATTGATCATACACTTTTGTTGCCCCTCGAAAAAAGACTTTTATCTGACCGTGCGAGTTAGAACCAGCAATCATCTTTTTTAAAATTTCACACGCAAGAGGTGCACGAAGGGTCCCTCTCTTGCTTAAAAAAAGAATATGGACAAAATTTTCTTCTAAATAATCATCTTTAAAAATTCCTTTTCTTTTCTGATCCTTGAAAGCGAAGGAATTTATTTTACGATCAAAGTTGTTAGATTCGTTTGAGAATTTTTTAAACATTAGGAAATACCATTAATAGTCGAAATTTTTTAAGGAGCTTCAAGAGATGTATTGCCACTCAATTCGCATTTTTGACAACCTGCCTAAATTGAAAAGGGTTTACCCCGTATTGATTTCGAAATGCTTCAGCAAAACGACTCGGATTACGAAAACCAACACATTCTGCAACAATTGAGATCGAATTCTCGGTAGCAGAAAGAAGCTTAGCTGCTGATTTCATTCGTTGCTTTCGACAATATTCTCCTATGTTTAAACCAAAGTTTTGTTTAAAGCCTTTACGAAGAGCGTAATCTGTAATCGTAAATTTATCGCACAATAACTCCTTTGTAGGCAGATTTTGTAGGTTTTCCCTAATATACTCACTTATTTCAAATATTTTATAACTCACTATGCATTCACCTTATTGATACTGAGACTCAATCTCAATAACTAATTTGAGCCAAAATGGTTGAATAATAAAAGTGTGGTTCAATCCTTAATATATTAACCCGAGATTGAACTTATTAAACAAGAGATAGCTTATATTTTATAAAATTAAGTAATGAAATTCGCCCATTTATTACCAAGTTAAATGGGTTTAAATTATCCTACCTCATTTTAAAATAATCTTTAAATATTATCCGCTCTTAAAGTTGCTTACACAAATTAACTCGGAGCCAGTTCGGATGACAAAAGATCGATCGATGCAGGCAACTCCATAAATCTTACCCTCTATTGAAAGTCTATTGTCACTAATTATGTCGGGAGTTCCATCATTTTTTATTACTAGTGTGTGGCCGTCTTTTGTAAAAAAATAAACTCGACCCGAAGAAGAGATCGGAGAGGCCCAGCAAGAACCTGGCAACCTGAGATCCCATAATTTTTTTCCATTCTTAATATCATGGCAGGTAGCCACCCCTGCCCGATTTACAAGATAAAGATACCCGTAAGTAGCTAGTGGTGACCCAAAACTGGAACTGGCATCCTCCGCCACCCATGCTACACGATCAGAAATTGTGCTTTTATTTCGACTTAATGCTAGTGACTGGTCCTTCTTCGAAGATCCGATGATAACCAATTCTTTGGTCAAAGTGGGAGATGCCACAGTATTTCCTTCTATTCCCTCTTTTAGCCACAACCTCTTTCCTGTTTTGAAGTTGATTGCTTCCACAATTCCATTTGAGCTAATGTAAACAGTCTGCCGGTTGAATTGAGATGAAAGGGTCGGAGTACTCCATGAGACTCTCTCTGTTCGATCCACTTTCCATAAATTCTTGCCCGTCCGCTTGTTAATATTGAGCAGGTAAGAAGGTCCAGAATGATCAACTAATAAACCAAGGCTTTCCTTGGATTGAAAAAGAGAGGAACCAATTCCATGATTTCCTTGGATTGGTCCGTATTCCTCAGTCAAAGAACGCTCCCATATTTTATTTCCCTCATGTCCAAGTGCAAGTAACTGACCACTCTCGAAAAATAGATAAAGAGCTTTCCCATCCACGACTGGACTTGGAGCAGCTTGGGAAACATACTGGCTTCTTTCTATTTTAACTGGAGTTGGAAAGCTTTTTTGCCATAATAGATTACCGTTGAGTAAATTGTTACATTGAACAATTAAATGATCACTAAAATTTCCCTCCGTGGAAGTAGTAAATACCCTCTCCTTCCAGACAACTGGAGTCGATTGACCATATCCAATTATTTTACTTCTCCAAAGAAGATTTTGGTCATCAGACCATTTAATCGGTAAGTCGCGAGCCTCACTTTTACTATTTCCCTGCCCCCGAAATCCAGTCCAAACTAATCCTTGCCGAACCCCCTCCGAACCATCAACACCATCCAGCATTGCCCCGGTTTCTTCTTCTGTAAAATCAAGGACTTCAATATTTTTAATGTGCCCCTCAAAGTTAGCTCCGCCAATGAAGAGTACATTCTCGCCAGACAACGGAATCATTCGGTGAAAAAATCGTTTACCCTTTATCTTTTGTGGAGAAGGATTCCAAGAGGCATTGGATTCAAGATAAACTTGAGGTTGGTAACTAAATCCTCCCACAATCAATTTTCCATTTAAGTTACAAGCCGCACTTCCAAATCCCTTAATTTGATTAGAGCTTGGTAAATCCGATACCGTAGACCATTTCAAATTCTTCAAGTTCAACTTACGAACTGCACTCGTAGTCCCGTTATCATCAAGCCCACCAATCACATAAAGTTGATTTTTTACAAT
The DNA here is from genome assembly GCA_964383925.1 of uncultured Puniceicoccaceae bacterium. Classification (GTDB taxonomy): domain Bacteria; phylum Verrucomicrobiota; class Verrucomicrobiia; order Opitutales; family Seribacteraceae; genus Seribacter. The sequence continues at coordinate 8,483 of CAYLIJ010000051.1, read as the reverse complement.
GGCCGCAGAATTTGCCCTAACTTTCCAATCTGTGCTTGGAAGTTTATTCCATTTAATCGGCTGTTTCGAGAGGTCAGCGACCAATCCGTTAAAATGCCATTCCACACCTTCTCCTTCCTTCATATTCCAACCACCGATTACATATAGTTTCCCCTTATGAACAACCAGCTCATGGGAAGATCTCGGTTCGGGTAGCGGAGTAATTTCACTCCAAGTCTTCTTCACCGTGTCAAAAACAGATACTTGGGAAAGTGAACTCAAATTGGATTTCTCATTTGCCTTGTTGGTCGCTTGCGATCCCCCGGCAATGTAAATTTTTCTCTTATGTGCGGCCATTCCAAGTCCTTGAAGTGATTGATTGAAGGGTAATGTTTCCCAATCCCCCCCTTTCTTAATATCCATTCGTACAAAGCTTCTAGAATGGGTTTCCTCAGAGTAAACATGTGCCTCACCTACATGCCCGCCATAAACATAGACATAGTCGCCAACCCTAGATGCTCCAAAACTGGTTATAGCTTCGGGAAGATCTGGAAATGATTCCGCTTTCGATTGAGTTCCTCTGAATGTACCCGCAATTAGCAGTGCAAATACAAGGATTTTAGCTATTGAAAATAGGTTATTCATAATTTTTACTTAATTTTTATTAACATAAACTTCTATTATTATTATTTTAAAAGTAGCAGTCAAACCAAGGAACCGAATTACTCTGGTCCTTTGTCATAATTATCTACCAAACTCCCTCTATTCCTTATCCTTATTCGGATACTTGATTATGTAAAATTTTTTGATTTGGAAAAATCATTTGGTCTCAACCTTCATTCTGAGATTAAGTCTCAATAAGAACTTGATTAATACACAAAACATCCTTTAGAAATATTTTAGTGGAAGAATTAACTGTCAAACGAACAAAAGAATTTGCAAATGATGATCCAATTATTTGCAATTGTTTTGCGGTCAAAGCATCCACTATAAAGATGGCAATCGAGTCAGGAGATGCAACTTCCATTGAAGAAGTAAGCGAATTAACTTTTGCGGGCACTGGATGCAGATCTTGCTCGTGCAGAATAGAAAGAATGCTAGCTGGCTTCCCCGCCCAATGTGGTTCCTGCGCTCTTTGTCCAGCATGTGGGGTCATTTCAAAATTATGCCAATGCAGGTGTGCATAAGATGGATCTTCTTTCGTTGTAAGAATTTCCTCCTAGCCTTAGTTTCGGTTTAATGAAAAGGCATCATAACATAATTTTATAGTTAAAATTCAGGTATTACTATCCACGAAACTTGGGCAATTATTAATTCATTTACTCTAAAATCTCAGAAAGCTGGAAATCAGATATTTTTGTAATTCATTATCATGCAGGATCAGTCGGGAAAATATAAGAATAGTAGAACTAGAGAATTATCCTGCACAAACAATGGGCGGATAAAGAATTAATATTTCTTTTCTTTATAATTTATAAATATAAGGTTGGATACAAATACTCATGCATCCAGTTAAAAAAGCAAGCGCTCAACAAAAGAAGACATTCTATCCGATTTCCGATGAATTCCGTGAGTACCTGACCAATTATAAACGCTCGGCCAAACTTCCAGTTCATTACGAAAATCTTCTTCAGAGTGTTGATTCATATCCACTTATGAATGCAAAGAATGAAGATACTCTCTGGCAAACCATGGTCTACGATCAACATTATGGTAGAGAAATCTTTGAAGGATTGAAGAAGATTTATGTCCTCCTCCGCTCGGGTGGCGATATAAATATTCTACCAAATCTATATGTAGATAGGGTTGATTATTGTACATTTGGAAATACAAAACCTTTTCGCATCAGGATCGTGAATCAATATAATGATAATCACGATTACTTTTATGTGAAGAAGGCTGACGCTTCCAGACTTTATGGATTAGAACTCGAACAACTACTCTCTCCCAATGAAATCAACTTTCAACTCGATGGGGACACTCTGATTGAAGAACATATAATCGGAGTGCCAGGGGATGACTTTATTGAAAATTTTCTCGACCATACCGACCTTAATGAAGTTCGTTTAGCTAAAGAATTTATTAAATTTAATGAACGTTGCTTCGTTCGTCTTCTTGGCGATATGCGGGCTTATAATTATGTGGTCGAAATGACTCCTGATTTCGAACAAAATCAATATCGAGTCAGGGCGATTGATTTTGACCAACAATCTTATGAAGGAAGACGATCGTTCTATTTCCCGCAGTTTTTTAAAAATAACCTTCCAGTAGTTAATTTATGTACCAGGTTAATAAACCCAGAAACAAGTAGCCAATACCAAAGAGAAGAGCGTACTTTGATCAAAAGAAGATTTAATTTTGCTCCAACACGAATAAAAAAAATTAGGCAGTGCATGTGCTTGGATAAAATTTCATCGGATGAAAAGGTAAGTCGCTTAAGGGATGAACTTGGAAGATTACACGACGATTCTCGTTTTGCTGAATGTGAAACAATGGGCGAGATTACATTTCTCAATATAGCTCTCGCCTTAGATCTAAAAGAGGAAGCTCCGACCAGATTACTTTCCTAAATTTCGGGTATTATTCTCCCCTGATTAAGCCATGAGTTCTCATGATTGTGAAAAAAGAAAAGTTGTTCTACTGCATGGATTAGCGCGTACATCGCGCTCTATGAGACCCATCGATAAGTTTTTAAAACGAGAGGGTTTCTCGGTCTTTAATCTTAATTATCCATCCCGTAAAAAATCGATTGAAGAACTTGGTAAATTCGTTCGTGAGCAGATTCAATCTAATGAGGAAAAGGGAATAAAATTAGACTTTGTGACTCATTCAATGGGAGGAATCATTTTACGATACATTATGAAAGTCGATCCCCTACCTAATTTGGGAAGAGTTGTAATGCTCGGACCCCCGAACCAAGGTAGCGAAGTCGTAGACAGACTAAGTAAACTGAAAATATTCAAACTAATGGGTCCTGCCTCTTTACAACTTGGAACTTCCAGTGATGGCTTTGTAAATACATTGGGAAAAGTTGACTTTGATCTTGGAATTATTGCAGGAAACCGAAGCATTAATCCCTTCCTTTCCTTCCTGATTTCTGGACCTAATGATGGAAAAGTTTCCGTTGAACGAACAAAAGTGATAGGAATGAATGATTTTATGATAGTGCACTGTTCTCATTCCTTTTACATGTCTAATTTAAATGTAAAAGAAGAAGTAAGATCATATTTAAAAAACGGATATTTCGTAAAAAAGTGCCGTTAAAAGTATATTTACTCAAACTTCTATTAGATTTTACATAATATTTATCTCTGGACTTGCCTACACCTATATTTACTGATTTACTTAATGGAGGATGGCAAAAAATAATACTAAAAAATCTGTTTCAGAATGGAAGGCACTGGTTGCTGATTTTCAAAAACCACACCACGGTCGAGCTTGGTGGCAAGTGATCAACACAGTCGGTTCTGTTGTTCTCTTGTGGGTCGCAATTTATTTCACGATACCGGTATCATGGGCATTAACCTGTGGTCTTGCAGTTCTTGCTGGTTTGATCCTGGTTCGTGCTTTCATCATTTTTCACGACTGTGGTCATGGTTCATTCTTTAAATCTCGGAAAGCCAACCAACAACTTGGTTTTATAACCGGATTGCTTACCTTTACTCCTTTCCATCATTGGAGATGGGAACATTCAGTTCATCATGCGACTACGGGAGATTTATCACGACGAGGTATGGGCGATATTTGGACATTAACTGTAAAGGAATACCTAGAATGTTCGCGTTGGAAAAAATTTACCTACCGATTAGTTCGTAATCCCTTCGTTTTATTTGTGTTTGCCCCGCTCTTCCTTTTCTTAGTTATTCAACGAATTCCTGCAGGCAAAGCGAAACCGAAAGAAAAGCGATCAGTTCACATGATGAATCTTGCTATTGTAGTCATGTCTGCGGGTCTCATTTCTATATTTGGATTTTGGCAGTGGTTGATCGTACAATCAATCATGATGACTGTTGCGAGTACCTGCGGAGTTTGGCTTTTTTATGTCCAACATCAATTTGAAGATGCGTATTGGGTACAAGGAGACGAGTGGGATTTTACCACCGCTGCAATGGAAGGTAGTTCTTTCTACAAACTCCCTAAAATTCTACAATGGTTCTCAGGTAATATTGGTTTTCACCATGTTCATCATCTCAACCCAATGATTCCTAATTACAACTTGGAAAGATGTCATTGTTCTGATCCTTTTTTCGAAAGCGTTCCCCCAATGGGCATACTTACAAGTTTGAAAAGTATTAATTATCGCCTTTGGGATGAAGACTCTAATAAAATGATTGGTTTTCGTCAGTTAAAAAGACAACTCCAGTCATTCAATTGGCAGGAAAACCAAAACGGTACAGCCTAGCTAATTAGTCTAGTTCGACTTCTTTTCGTCGAAGCATAATTAATCGGATTTCCTTAGCTTATTCACCGTTTATTTCTTGAGCTTGTAGTTTCAAACTCTCTTTTACTCTTGAAGGGCTTAATTTATCCATAATTATTGGTTTGAAGGGTTTTACATAAGTTTCACCTCGCGAAGGACGATTATCTTTCATTCCAACTAACTGTGGTACATTAGCTTCAGTAATTTTGGTTACAAGAACCTCCCCCCAAAGGAAAGTTCAATATTTAATCCTAAATCACCTTCCGGACATGCATATCAAAGTTCAAATTCGTAAATGCCCGACTCGGCCACTTCTACATCCTGGCTAATATAACCTAGTCATTCAATTAGCAGGAAAACCAAAACGGTACAGCCTCGCTAATTAGTTTAGTCCGACTTCTTTTCGTCGAAGCATAATTAAACGGAATTCCATCGCTTGTTCACCGATTATTTCTTGAGCTTGTAGTTTCAGCTCTCCTTTACCTTTGACGAGCATAATTTTGCCCATATTCATTGGCTTGAAGCCTTTTACATAAGATTCACTTCGCGGGGAACGATCATCTTTCATTCCAACTAACTGTGATTCATTAGCTTCAGTAATTTTGGTTACTAAAACCTCCCCCTTAAAGGAAAGTTCAATATTTGTTCCTAAGTCACCTTCCGGACATACATACCAAAGTTCAACTTCGTAAACGCCCGACTCGGCCACTTCTACATCCCAGCTAATATAATCCTCTTTCTTCGTCCAGTTAGTAAAGTAACTGCAATTAGGAAACTTATTCGATCGCTTTATCCCTCCATGGGCGATTCCATCACGTGCAGGAATCTGTGTCCAAGAAACATCAGGATGCCCAATAACAAATGGTCTGTCATCCTCTCCCTTATTATCTAAAATATTGGCACGAAATGCTTCCACCTGTTTTGTTAATCGTTTGTAGACAATAGGAAACTTGCTTTTCACATCAATTCGTTGTCCAGGATCTTTTTTCATGTCGAACAATTTTGCCTTGTACCCTAAACGAAAGCGTTCTTCACGTGCACCTACTTTCCCCTTCCAAGTAGAGATTAAAGTACGCGGTTTCCATTTTTTCACTTCCCCCACTAGCAAAGGCTGCAAACTCATTCCGTCCAAGTTTTTTGTGGTCTTATCTTCAATACCGGCTAACTCCGTTAAGGTGGGTAATAAATCACGTACAGAGGTTATCTGCATAATCTTTCTACCCGCTTGAATTCCGTTAGGCCATCTTATCAAAAGAGGCGAACGGGTTCCACCCTCCTCCGTTGAACCCTTTCTTCCTTCCATATCTCCATTCCAACGGGTTCCATTAGGTCCATTATCATGGAAGAAAACAACAATGGTATCATCCTTCACTTTTAACTCATCTAACTTTGTGAGCAGGCGCCCCACATTCCAATCAATATTTTCACACATCGCTAAGGCAGCAAGAAGATGGAGTCGATCTTCCTTATTCGGATTCCGATTACGCATCATATCCTCGAGTTTTTTATCCTTAAATTTATTCCACCATCGATCCGGCACCTGCATTGGGCTATGCGGAGTATTATAGGGAATATAAGTAAAGAATGGTTTCTTTTTTGCAACTGACCGTTCGATAAAACTCATCGCTTCGTTGGTAAAGTCATCCACACAAAAACCTTGGCCTTTCACTAGTTCTCCATTCCTCTCCATTAAGGCATCGTAATAATGGCCCCAATGGCCCGAACAAAAGCCGTAAAAATAATCAAATCCTCGCCCCAATGGATGATAGGGATACTGCATTCCATTATGCCACTTTCCAAATGCACCAGTTGAATAACCGGCCTTTTTAAAAACATCTGCAATCGTAGTCTCGTCAAGATTCATCCGTTCTCCTCCCGCTGAAGTGCTATATACTCCACTTCTTACATGATGACGCCCAGTAAGAAATTCAGCCCGGGTGGGCGAACAGACTGCACAGACAAAAAAGCGATCAAAAGAAGCGCCATCGCGTGCAAGAGAGTCAAGATTCGGAGTGGATAGATTGCGATTTCCACTCAGACTCAAATCTCCCCAACCCTGATCATCGGTAAGGAAGACAACCACATTAGGCTGCCCCCATAATCGAAATGAAGTAAAGAGAAGGAATAAAGTAAGAAAGAAAGAACTCGAGTTCATAGAATTATTTGATTTTCCTAATCACTGTGTAGTAGCATCCAAGCTCACCTTCAGGTACTTCAAAATAGGGAGATAATTCATGCTTTCCCTTAGTCAGCTTTGCCTCAAATACGACCTTTTTTGCCCCTTGAGCTACAGGCTTTCTCTGCAAATCCTTACCGTTCAGTCGAAGGGTGGCTGTTTTTGCACTGATCGCCTGTCCCACTTGAGCACGAAACGCTTTACTCTCTCCAGGTACATCAGCCCCGGCAACCAATTCTTCATTAATCGCTTTGCCCGATTCCACCGGCCAACGCATGACTTCGATCCGATACATTCCGGTTTTCAAAACTTTTAACGCCCAATGCCCTTCATGCTTGGAACTTTTTCCCTTCTTCAATGGATATTTACTTCGATTATGCCCCTGATTCCAAGGAGTAGGTCCTCCGATCCAATCGTGACTGGTCAGGCTGACTACCGGATGCTTCTTATGGCCAACATGTAATTCGGTAGTCTCCGCAAAAGTGGGTTCCAATTCGGCCCACCATTGATTGTAAAATGCCTGCATTTTCGCCAAGCGATCTGGATGCTGGGCTGCCACATTCTTTATCTGCCCGGGATCAGCAGACATGTTGTAGAGCTCGTTTTGGTTAACCAATCTCCAACCCTGGCTCATTACGGATGATTTCCTCCACTTGATCGGATCCTTCACTCTTTGCGAATCGGTAATCAACATTCGGTCAGGCCAGTCGACCTTACCTTTTGCTTCCAAAACTTTCCGAATGGAAGTTCCGTCAAATTTATACCCCTTTGGTTTCTTTCCACCAGTCAGATCGAGCAGAGTCGGAGCCACATCAACCGCATGGCAAAGCGTGTCTATTTTTTTCAACTTATCCATCCCGCCGTTTGGCCAATGCATAAAGAAAGGCACCCGATGCCCTCCATCATATTCACTTCCCTTTTGGCCACGCATTCCCGCATTGAAAATTTGTCGTCCGCTCGCCGTTCCATTGTCCGTGGTGAAGATAAAAATGGTATTCTCATAAATGCCTAACTTTTTCAACAGTGCCCGGGTCTTCCCCACATTATCGTCAATATTCGTGATCATCCCAAAAAAAGAGGCGATTCTACCCGACTGTTCATTGTACATATCAAGATACTTTTGAGGGCAATGAAATGGCCCATGCGGTGCATTCGTAGATATGTAAGCGAGGAATGGTTTCTTCTGCTTCACACTCTCGCGAATAAATTTATGACCGAATTCAAAAAACACATCCGTACAAAAACCCTTGGCCTGAACAATCTTTCCATTGTGGAAATAGCCGCCATCAAAATAAGCATTATCCCAGACATCGGGGGTCTGCCCCACTCCACCACCTCCGTGACGATACACCTCGGTAAAACCGCGATCCTCGGGGCGATAAGGATAATTATCGCCCATGTGCCACTTTCCAAACATTCCAGTTTCATATCCATTCTCTTTAAAGAACTGACCCAGTGTCCCCTCGTTTGCCCGTAACATAGAACGCCCCATAATCGTGTGCCATACGCCCGTCCGGTTGGTCCAATGGCCTGACATTAACGCTGCTCGAGTCGGAGAACAGGTCGGAGCTACGTGGTAGTCCGTTAACCAAACTGATTCATTTGCCAGTTTGTCTGTATGTGGAGTCTTGATAACCGGATTCCCCGTACATCCAAGATCCCCGTACCCCTGATCATCCGTGATTACGATCACGACATTAGGCTTTTTTCCAAATAAAATGGAAATCAGAGAAAAAAAGATAAGAGAAATAGGAATGAGAGAATTTTTCATAATTATAATAAGGAATAAATAGCCAGTCCCTTTTGGTAACTAAATATAAACATCTTGACCACACAGAAATCTATTTTTCCCCATTTTCATTTTGAGCGCTTGCACTTGCTCATTTGCCCCATCCCTGCTAGAAAGAA
>CAYLIJ010000050.1:4189-19477 GCA_964383925.1 uncultured Puniceicoccaceae bacterium | reverse complement strand
TAGATGAATATGTCGGTATACCTGAAAACCATCCGCAAAGTTACCGAACCTTTATGAACCAAAATTTATTTGATCAAATCAATATAAATTCTGAAAACACTTATGTACCCGACGGTATGGGAGAAAACCCACTGGATTCTGGTCCTCTGTTTGAAAAGAAAATTAAAAGTGCGGGTGGAATTGACCTGCAGGTTCTTGGCGTTGGAACAGACGGACATATTGGATTCAACGAACCAACTTCCAGTCTACGATCAAAAACTCGGATTAAAACATTAACCCATCAAACGCTGGAGGATAATTCGAGATTTTTCTCAGCTGATGAATTTCAGCCTAAGTTGGCGATCACCATGGGAATTGGTACAATTTTGGAATCAAGGAGAATATTAATGATGGCAACGGGTGAAAGCAAAGCGCTCGCGATTCGAGAAATGGTGGAAGGCTCAATCTCTGCTTTTTTCCCTGCTACCGCTCTACAACTTCACGAACGAGTAACGGTCATTGTGGACGAAGCTGCTGCCTCTAAACTCCAGCTCAAAGGATATTATAAGTTTGTTGGTAAATTACAGGACGACTTGATAAAAAAACACAGACCTTCAGATTGGATTTCCCGATAAAACTATGATTGATTCCACCAAAATTAGTGTACTCGTTGTGGGTGCTGGTAATATGGGGCGTTCTCATGCCCTAGCCTACGCATCTATTCCAGAGTTTCAGATTGCAGCAATTTGTACTCGTAGAGAGAAATCGAGGGCAAGTCTTATGGCTGAGCTTCCCGATGGAACGCCTCAATGCAACGATTACGAAAAAGCTCTGGCCGAACTCAAACCAGATGCTGTCTGTATTTCAACCTACCCCGATACACATTATCCTTTCTGCAAATTGGCCCTTGAAGCAGGTTGTCATGTGTTTACTGAAAAGCCCTTAGCTGAAAGTGCCGAGCAGTGCCGTGAACTCGTTGAATTAGCACGATCAAAAGGGAAAACCCTTGCGGTGGGCTATATTCTACGACAGCACCCCAGCTGGATTAAATTTGTAGAAGTAGCAAAAACATTGGGTAAGCCCCTGGTTATGCGTATGAACTTAAACCAGCAGTCTTATGGGAAAAATTGGGAGACTCATAAAAGCCTGCTCTCCTCTATTTCCCCCATCGTGGACTGCGGAGTACATTATGTTGATGTCATGTGTCAAATGACGGAGTCCCGCCCTATCCGAGTTTCTGGTCTTGGCACTCAACTCACCGATGAATTACCTGCTGGTAAAATAAACTATGGCCACCTACAAGTCACCTTTGATGACGGAAGTGTTGGTTGGTACGAAGCGGGTTGGGGACCCATGATGAGTGAAACCGCCTTTTTTATCAAAGATGTGGTCGGACCACTTGGAAGTGCATCGATCGTGGCCGCGGATGCTGGAGCACGAGGAAAGTCATCATCCGTGGATGCACACACCCAAACTGAGCGCATACTTGTACATCGAAGTAAAAAAGGAACAAATGGTGAACTTGAACCTGCTGACGAGTACATAGATCTTGACGATGAACCAGACCACGACGAACTCTGTCGCCGAGAACAACTTTTCTTTCTTGATGGAATTTCAGGAAAAGCCGATTTAACTGAGCATCAGAACAGTGCTATCCGGGCCAGTGAAATCGTACTTGCTGCAGATCAGTCCTTCAGAAATGGAGAAACAATCAAACTGTAAGCTTTCCAACTTACGAATAACACGAATATTCACCGTATTATAGAATGATATCAGAACAGACTCGAAAGCGTCTAAAAAACCAATCTGAAATCCTGCGGACGATTCGAAGAAAAGGAGCAACCAGTCGTTCTTTCATCAGCACATCCTGCGGTATCCGAAAAGCAAGTGTTACCAATATATGCAGAGATTTGGTTGATCGCGGATCCCTGAATGAAAAGACGCCCGGATTTTACCGCTCCGAGATAGAACTATCATCAGAGTACTGGAGATCACTGGCAATTTTTATAGGTTCAGAGGAAATCTTAGCCACTATTGTTGATCATAATGGAAAGTTCTATGAGGAATGGACTCAAAAAATGGGGAATCAGAAAAGTCCGGAATCAATTGTTTCCCTGATCGTAAAATTAATAAATAAAACCTCGAAATTTAAAAAAAGCTTTGTGGGAATTGGGATCAGTATACCCGGAATCATAAATGCAGAAAAAGGGATATGCTTATCTGCCGTTAATTTGGGGAGATGGCATGACTTCCCGCTTGTGGAAGAAATTACGAAAAGACTACCTGAAACTTCCCCGAAGATTATCATAGAAAATGATGCAAACGCAGAACTGATGGGAAATCATTGGTTTGGAGGTTGTGGAGAGACACTCGAAAACTCCCTGTATATTTCTCTCGGTGAAGGAATTGGTTGTGCCCAACTTTTGGAAGGAAATATCATCAGAGGGCGCCGTTTTTCAGCCGGAGAAGTCGGATGCCTTCCTTCAGGAAACGAAAAGAGACCCTGTTCATGTGGAAAGATGGACTGTCTTCAAACTTATTGTGGGGAACTTGGTATCATACAATCGGTTAATAGTAAAAGCCAGGCACCCGCTCTAAATTCCATTGCCCAAATTTGTCAGTTGGCAAAAGACAACCTAGACATGAGACAACAACTTACCTACGCTTACCATCCACTAGTTCAGCAAATATCCACAATGATTGCATTAACAGACCCCGCACAAATCGTGGTCGGTTCCCCGTACCCGATTATGGACAGTATAATACCCGAAATTTTATCCGCAGATTTAAAAAGCGTACTTGGGTGGACCGGTAAAGAAGATATCCCTGTTCTTGCTGGATTAAATCCAATAAAGTCGGGAATATTAGGTGCGGCAGTCAGTGTATTTAAAAATGCATTTCAAGATGAACCCCGTGCCTGATATTACTACAATGCTTCCTTTTTAAAAAATTAATTCCAGGCTATTGAGTATTACTATTTACACAAAAATATAACACAGATCTATGTTTTAGAATGCATTCCATCACTAGAAACTCGCCGTATCCTAATGATTGCAACTAGTGAAGGAAAAGCCAGTGCAGTTCAAGATATGATTGAAGGACCAATGTCCGCATTTTGCCTCGCAACTGCACTCCAACACCACGAAAGAGTTTCTGTGGTAATTGATGAAACCACAGCATCTGCTCTAAAATTGAAGGGTTATTATCAATTTGTGAGGGAACAGTTATTCTTTCTCGACGGAATTCTGGGAAGAACCGATCTCACCGAGCATCAGGACAGTGCTATTCGGGCTAGTGAAATTGTGCTTGCCCCCGACAAATCATTTCGGTCAGGCGAAATGATTAGGCTCTAGAATATTTTTATTTAAATTGGTTTTCTGTCTTCTTTAAGGAGACATTGCTTATCTTACTATTTATACATTTCTATCTCCGATTGAGAAGATAGAAATATTATGTGTTTATTAATTGATTTCCGATCTCAATTCACTGTCGACATTATTAAGCCTCATATAAAAATATCCTTAAAATTATATCTTTCTCATTGATAACAATAATTCAAAAAATAGGTTTAGATTTATGTTATCATCCAAAATAAGAAAAGTAATTGCTGTATATTTTGCGATCTTTAACTATCAAGTGCTATTAAGTGCAAAAGAGGTTGATTTCACTAAACAAGTTCGTCCAATTCTATCCGAATACTGTTTTCATTGCCATGGTCCAGATAAAGGAACAAGAGAAGCTAAGTTACGACTTGATCTGTCCGCAGGTGCATTAAAAGACCTCGGAGGTTATTCGGCCGTTGTTCCTGGGAAACCAGAAGATAGTGAACTGGTTTTTCGCTTACATAGTGATGATAAAGATGAACTCATGCCCCCGCCCGAAACCGGCAAAGTTCTCTCCAATGAACAAAAGAAAATTCTTGAGGATTGGATTAAGCAGGGAGCGATTTATGAGGAACACTGGTCTTTTTTACCCATCTCAAATCCGCCTTTACCCCAAACTAATCAAAAAACAAAATCTGACCACCCCGTCGATCGATTTTTGGGGCAAAAACTAAAAGGCGAATCCTTTTCCTTTGCAAACCGAGCCGATAACATCACCCTTATGCGTAGGCTATATTTCGATTTGGTAGGCATGCCACCTTCACCTGAGGAGGCCAATGTTTTTCTCAACGATAAATCTGAAAATGCCTTTGATCAATTAGTTGAACGGTTGCTCAACGATGAAAGGTTTGGTGAGCGGATGGCGGTCCATTGGCTCGACTTAGTTCGATACTCAGACACCATAGGATATCATAGTGATGTATTTATGGAAGTTTCTGCCTATCGAGACTATGTAATTGAAGCCTTCAATCAAAATATGCCTTTCGATCAATTTGTCATCGAAAATCTGGCCGGCGACCTGATCCCCGAGGCAACAACAAATCAAAAGATCGCTTCTGGATATAACCGTCTCCTCCAAACGACCGAAGAGGGTGGTGCTCAGGCTACCGAGTATATTGCAATTTCCCAGGCTGATCGAGTTCGTAACTTCGGAATTGTTTGGTTGGGTGCTACTACCGGATGTGCCCAATGTCACGACCACAAATATGATCCGTTCACAATCAAAGATTTCTATTCTCTGGCCGCCTTTTTTTCTGATATTAAGGAAAAACCAAATGGTCGAAGAAAGCCTAACATGTATTTACCCAACGATGAGCAGAAAAAGAAACTAAGTGAACTCGAGAATCAAAAGAAACTTGCTGAATCAGCCAAGAAATCAAACGAAGTTAAAATTCAACAGGAAAAATCAGCGCTCATACCTGAACTTGATGAGGCATTAAAGGGATTTACCTATGACGAACCTGAAGCAAATCAAACAGTTGTGAACCAAAGGATTTTTGTAGAGGATTCTGCCCCACTTGATGCCGAAATAAATGGAGAATGGAAATTAGTAGAAAATCCCGTTTTTTCGGGAATCAAATCAGTTGTTCGTACTGGCTCGGGAAACAACCAGCATTTCTTTGTTAATTCCAAGAATCCATACACTATTATATCGAACCAAGACGAATTCTTCGCCTATGTTTACTTAGATCCAAAAAATCCACCCAAGCAGGTAATGCTCCAATTAAACGACGGTAATTGGGAACACCGAGCCTACTGGGGTGAATCTCTGATTCCTTATGGAAAAGAAAATACCACATCTCGGGTCAAAATGGGACCACTCCCAGAACTCGGTAAATGGGTTCGCTTATCCGTTCAAGCAAAGAAGATTGGTCTCAAGCCAAATGCTAAAGTGAATGGTATTGCCTTCACTCAGTGGAACGGCACGATTTACTGGGATAAGGTTGGGGTAAATTCAAAGTTTGATCCCCGCGAAAGCCCAAATTATTCCTTAAAAAAATGGACTACCCTGGCCAAGGGTGACAAAACTCTATCTGGAAACATACAAAAGTTGGCAAAAAAAACGGCAAAGGACCGTTCTAAAGCTGAAAGTATTCTTCTAAAATCTCATTTTTCAAGATTCGTATACGTCAAGGTTCCAGCCCAAGTCCTAGATCTTCGCTCTCGGGTTAAATTGAAGGAAAATGAATTGGCTCAATTGGATGAAAATATAAAAAAGGCCAATGATGCCACAACTAACTTTAGAAATTCATTTCGTAGCATGCTCATTTCCGAGACAGGGAACAAACGAATGGTTAGAATTTTACCGCGTGGAAATTGGTTGGACCAAACTGGCGAGGTCGTCCAACCAGCCATCCCTGAATTCATGGGCAAACTTAATACAGGAGATCGAAAGGCCAGCAGAATGGACTTGGCCAATTGGGTAAAATCTAAGGAAAACCCCCTTCCCGCTCGAGCCTTTGCAAATCGAATGTGGAAGCTATTCTTTGGCTATGGCCTTTCACGAAGGCTTGAAGATTTAGGCGGACAGGGAGAACCCCCGACTCATCCGAAACTACTCGATTACTTGGCCACTGATTTCCGCAAAAACAACTGGGATATTAAAAATTTAATCCGTACTCTCATCACTTCTGATGCTTACAAACAAAACTCCACTCCTTCCGATGAATTAGCCAAAGCCGACCCACTCAACCGATTATATGCTAGGCAATCTCGTTACCGAGTAGATGCAGAGTTTGTCCGCGATACTGCACTTTCTATTAGTGGATTGCTTGAACACCAATTGGGTGGAATTAGCGTAAAACCATACCAGCCTTCAGGCTATTGGCGGCACCTCAACTTTCCCACCCGCAAATGGCAAGCCAGTAAAGGCAAAGATTTATACCGACGAGCTCTCTACACTTTTCATTGCCGGAGTTTTACTCATCCGGCAATGCTCGCCTTTGACGCCCCCAGTCGGGAGGAATGTACCGCCGAACGGCCTCGCTCCAACATCCCCCAACAAGCATTGGTGTTGCTTAATGATCCAGTTTTTGTTGAGGCCGCAAGGGCCTTAGCCGAACGAGTACTCAAACTCTCTGCGAAAAACGATTCTGAAAGAATCGAAAAGGCTTTCGAGCTTACTCTCACTCGCAAACCCACTGGAAAGGAGAAGGAGGTAGTAAGTGATTTACTTACCGAGCAGCGCAATCGATACCGTGTGGATGAACCGGCGGCCTTGGCCCTTCTTCAAACTGGAGAAAAGCCAATCGGTAAGAATGAAAAATTAGCCGAATTAGCTGCCTGGACTTCAGTTTCTCGAACTCTTCTTAATTTATACGAAACCACCGCTCGATTCTAATTACCCAATTGTATGAACCCATTTTTGATTAATCGTCGTAGCTTTATTAACCATTCCTCCATGGGTATCGGTTCCACTGCCCTATCGAGCATGCTGGCCGGGAATTCATTAAAATCTCCCCATGCTTGGCCTGCAAACTTACCATTGAATGCAAAGGTTGCGGGCAACCCTAAAGCCAAGCGAGTCATTTTCCTTTGCATGGCAGGCGGGCCATCCCACTTGGAAACTTTTGACTACAAACCCAAGCTCAAGGAAATGGATGGCCAACCAATGCCTCAATCAATTACCAAAGGCCAACCAATCGCCCAGTTACAAGGGAAACAATTAAAATGCTTGGCCCCACAACTCGAGTTCAAGAAGTGGGGTAAATCCGGCCAACATTTTAGTACCGCATTTCCCAAAATAGGCTCAGTAGCAGATGATATTTGTATTGTTCGCTCCATGACTACCGAGCAAATAAATCATGACCCTGCTCACACTTACATGAATACGGGAAGTCAAATTTCGGGTCGACCGAGCATGGGTTCGTGGGTGCGTTACGGCTTGGGTGCTGAGACTCAAAACCTTCCCGGATTCGTAGTTCTCACTTCCGTGGGCGGTGGACAAAACCAACCAATTGCATCACGCCAATGGCACAGCGGATTTCTTCCAAGTAAGTATCAAGGTGTAAACTTTCACAGCAAGGGCGACCCTGTTCTTTACCTAAGCAATCCACCCGGTGTAAATAATCAGGATCAACGCTCGGTAATTGATTCGGTGAACAAGCTCAACCTGATGCGCAATCAGACTTTGAGAGACCTAGAAATTGATACCAGAATCTCCCAGTATGAAATGGCCTTTCGAATGCAGGCAAGCGTGCCTGAATTGATGGACGTCTCCAACGAACCCAAGCATGTCCTTGATATGTATGGAGCCACTCCAGGAGATGGATCATTTGCCAGTAATTGTTTACTCGCCCGGCGCCTAGCTGAACGAGGGGTTCGTTTTATTCAATTATATCATCGAGGGTGGGACCACCATGGTGGCGTGAAAGATCGAGTTCCCAAGGTCGCCAAACTAGTTGACCAAGGTTCTGCTGCTCTAGTACAGGACCTCAAACAACGAGGTATGCTTGAAGATACGCTTGTAGTGTGGGGTGGAGAATTTGGACGCACTCCAATGGCACAGGGAAATGGACGCGATCATCATATCAAAGGATTTTCGATTTGGATGGCGGGGGGAGGGATTAAGGGAGGAATTTCCTATGGAAACACCGATGAATTCGGCTACAACGCAGAGGAAAATGTGGTCCACGTTCGTGACCTTCACGCCACCATGCTCAATCAATTAGGCATAAAGTCTCAATTTTTCACTCACAAGCACCAAGGACTTGATTTTCGCCTTACCGGCGTGGATGAGGAAGCTCATGTGATTAAAAATATTCTCGCATAATTTTTAAAATTGAATCGACACACGATTCGTAATTTCGGAAAAGATAAACAGCTTCCTACCTAGTCCTAACCTGTTTAAATTCTAGAGTTACCTTCTATATTCATAAACAATCAGTAAAACTTCTGTTATGCCTTACTTTCTCTCCCTCTTATTTATCTTCTTATTTTCTTTACTCTCCGCAAAAGAAAATAAATTTGATCCTCAACGACTTACTGCGACTACACTTATCACTGGGCTGAATCGGCCCATGGAATTAGAAGTCGCTCCGGATGGTCGAATCTTCTTCATCGAATTAGACGGAGCGTTCAAGGTCTTCATGCCAGAAACTCAAAAAGTAATTGAAATTAAAAAGTTCGAAGTGGCAAGAAGAGGTGAGGTTGGACTAATCGGACTGGCTCTCGACCCCAATTTTAAAAATAACAATTGGGTTTACCTTCAATATTCTCCAATCGGGCTTACTTCGCAACGAACCTCGAGGTTCACGCTTGAAGATAATCAGATTCTCGAGGGAAGCGAAAAGATTTTGCTCGAGTTTCATGAACCTAATGGAACGGGTGCCCATCATGCCGGATCCTTGGAGTTTGCACCGAATGGTTGCCTTTTTATCTCTACTGGTGACAATACAAGCCCTGGCGGAGATTCCAAAGGGTACGCCCCCATCGACAATCGTCCTGACCGCCTATCGTTGAGTGCGGAAAAGTCTTCTTCTCATCCATTTAATCATAATGGAAAAATCCTTCGTATTCGACCTCTGGCAAACGGAACCTACGAAACACCAAATGGTAACCTTTTTCCTAAAGATGGGTCAAAAGGATTACCCGAAGTTTATATTATGGGTTGCCGAAACCCGTGGCGTATCAATGTAAATCAAAAGACGGGAACTCTGTATTGGGGAGATGTCGGACCAGATGCTTCTGTGGATAGTGAACGGGGACCGTCTGGTCATGATGAAATCAATCAGGCTAAAACAGCTGGAAATTATGGATGGCCTTACTTTGTGGGTAACAATTTCGCTTACCCCATGCGTGATTTCAACACCTCGAAAATCAGCCCACCTCAACAACCCGGAGCACCCATCAATCGATCCCGATATGTGAAAGAGCCCATCACACTTCCTCCGGCAAATCCTGCCTTTATCTGGTACAAAAGAAACGAAACTCCAGGGTTTGAAATCTTGGAAACAGGGGGAAGAACTGGATGTGCTGGACCAGTTTTTCATTATAGTGAAAAACTGAATAGTAAAACTCAAATGCACTCTCGTTTTGACAACTGTCTATTTATTTATGAATGGACCCGGAATTGGATTTTTGCCGCTCATTTGGATGAGAATGAAAATCTAGTTAAACTTGAGCCCTTTATGCCTAATTATAAATTCATAAGACCGATCGACATTCACTTCGGTCCAGATGGCGCACTCTATCTTATTGAATATGGTACAAACTGGGGAAAAAATGATAACTGTAAACTTATTCGTGTTGAATATGTACGGGGTAACCGTCCACCTGTGGGTAAGATAAGTGCTAGTACAAATGCAGGAAAGGCACCCCTTAGCGTACAGTTTTCCAGCCTAGGTTCGACAGATCCAGATGAAGGTGATCGCTTATCCTTTGAGTGGCGAAAAGTTCCGGGTGATGGAAGTATTTTGTCAACAGAAGCAAACCCAACTCTTATCTTTAATGATATTGGAAATATTCAGGTTACGCTTAGCTTAATGGATAATTTAGGAGCAACACATATTACTAGTATCCCCTTATCTGTTGGTAATGAAAAACCAAAAGTTAAAATCCTCTCTCCTCAGGATGGTCAATTCTTTCAATACGATAAACCTATAAAGTGGATTGTATCTGTGAGTGATGATGAAGACAAAAAGATTGATTCTAAACGAATATCTCTAGTTCATAAAATAGTAGCAGGCTCTCTCAAACAAAAACCTGAATCACTTGGACTATCTGGAAGTAACCATCCAGGTTTCAAAATTATGAAAAAAAGTGACTGCTTTAATTGTCATGCCATTAACAAAACTTTAGTAGGTCCTACCTTTTTAGCGATTTCAGAGAAATATGGAAAAAGTAAGAAAGCAAAGCCTGTTGCTGCCAAGCGTATCATTGAAGGATCTACCGGAGTTTGGGGACAAATCCCAATGATGCCTCACCCTCAACATTCTCTTGTGGAAGCAAAACAAATGGTTGAATGGATATTTTCTTTGAATTCTTCCAAGGAGAACTCATTAACTGGAAAAACTGGTTCGTTCGATGTTATGACTCCAAAAGATTTTAAGAAAGATGAAACTGCGACCCTTCTACTCGAAGCAAGTTATCTTGATAATGGTCTTTTACCACTGGCACCACTAAGTGGTTCTGACTTGGTTCGTCTTAGGTCTCCTATTTTAAATGGATACAATGCCGACAAACATAGAGGGGTAAATCTAGACCCCAAAGGAGTTAAGCATATAGGTCACGATTCATATTTGTGTTACAATAATATCAATCTTTCTGGGATTACAGAGATCGCAGTAAGCGTAACCAGTGCAGGTACTGGAGGTACCGTCGAACTCAGACTCGGGGCTATTAACGGTCAACTCCTTGGACAAACCAAAGTTACACCAAACGGTAGTTGGAATAATTACAAAGAACAAATTATAAAGATTAAAGATACTGGAGAAAAAAGTGATCTGTATGTTCGGTTTGTAAAACCGGGCGTTGGGGGTGGCTTGATGAACTTCCAATATCTTGCATTTAGATAAAATTATTTACCTAAGAATGCCTTCCACTTCGAGTCATCTGCTCCTTATAAAAGAAATTATCAAACTATATGTAACCTTTTAAAATTGTTCAATGATTACAAAATATCGTTGTTATGACATAAAAAAAAGATTATCGATAAGTGGATGTTCGTACTCAAATACTATTTAACTTTATGTATTTTCATTTTCCATTCCACATCTCTTTTTTCAGCAAAAAAGCCAAATGTTCTTTTAATTGTTTGTGACGATCTCAACGACTATATTGAAACCCTTGGTGGGCATCCGCAGACACAGACGCCCAACATACGTAAACTGATTAATAGCGGAGTATCTTTTACTCAGGCGCATTGTAATATTCCAATTTGTAATCCGTCACGGGCAAGTTTTGCTACTGGAATTTACCCACACACCTCCCAACAATTCGGATTTGAGGATTGGGATAAAAATGAAATCCTAAAGAATTCTCGAACGATGATGGATCATTTTGGGAAAAATGGTTATCATACTGTGGGCACAGGAAAAGTCATGCACAACCGAGACCATCAGGAATGGAAGGAATATGGACATCCATCCGATTACGGACCTTTCCTTTTTGATGGAAAAGATAAAGTACCCAATTTAAATGTACCCTCGCCATTTCGTAATGACTTCGGGATTATAGACGGAAATTACGGTCCCCTGTCAAAGGTCAGTAACAAAGAATCCCCCGCTACTGGAAAAACTTTCTCGTGGGTCACTGGTGGATGGAAAGACCAACGGGAAATGAAATACGAATCTGAGGCCAACCGTGACCCAACTGGCGATGAACTAAACGCTCAGTGGGCTGTAAAGCGACTCAATGAACTGGCAGACTTAAAGAAGCAAGTGCCCTTCTTCATGGGAGTGGGTTTCGTTCGACCTCATACCCCACTTATTGTTCCACAGAAATATTTTGACCGTTTCCCCTTGGATTCAATAGAACTTCCCAAAATTAAAAAAGACGACGATCTAGATACCTTTAAGAAAACAGTAACCTCTAAAGAAGATGATCGCAGTGGGGATCGAGGGACCAAAATGTATGATAGCCTTGTAGCATCTTATAAAGGAGATCGAGTCTTAGCTCTCAAAAAATTTATTCAGGCGTACTTGGCTTCAGTTGCTTCCGTCGACGACTTGGTCGGTAAGCTCTTAGATACTTTGGAAAAAACTGGTTTGGAAAAAAATACGATTGTTATTTTCACTAGTGACCATGGTTGGGGAAATGGCGAAAAGAACTACCTATACAAAAACTCACTTTGGCAGGAAAGTACTCGGATTCCACTTGTTATTCGTACTCCCAGTACTGATTCGGCAGGCAAGGAATGCAACCTACCCGTTTCGCTAATCGACCTCTACCCCACCCTTTTGGATCTTTGCGATTTACCCAGCAATACAATAAAAAACGAAAAGGGGCGCCCCTTGGACGGATTTTCCATTAAACCCCTCTTGGAAAATCCCGAAGATGGGAATTGGGAGGGACCGAATTATGCAATCAGTGCACTCTACAAGTGGTCGAAGTATTATGACCCAGCAAACCAGAGTTATTCCCTCAGGTTTAAAGATTGGAGGTATGTGCGTTATGAAAATGGAAAGGAAGAATTATACCACACTGCTCAAGACGACCACGAATGGAACAACTTGGCACTTGATCAAAAATACACTGAAAGACTCGAAAAATACCGCACTCAATTACTTGGTATTATCCCAGAAAGTATACCTGAAAGACCTAAAACTACTAAAGATTGGAAGGATGAATATTTCGAAAAAAATCCAAAGGCCGATACCAACAAGGATGGCGAATTGTCATGGCCTGAATTACAATCCCATAAAAAACAAATGGAAGCACCTAAGGATTCGGAGTATTGGAAAAATTTCTATTTCAAAGAAAATCCGATAGCAGACACTAATAAAAACGGTGAACTCTCTTGGCTTGAATTTCATACCCATAAAAAAAGTAATCTGCCCAAGAAATAAGTATCTCGTTGCACATTCAATCTTATCAATCCCTAAATATAAATACACATGAATAAAATCTCACTAATTATTACTATCGCCCTTGCGGCATTCCTGACTTCTGTAGGTTTTGCGGCAGAGGAAGCTCAAAAACTTCAAGCTACAGGCATCTTCGTTAAAAATGAAAAAGGAGCGATGGTCTTCACCGACGATAAAGACAAGAAAAAATACTATGCTTTCAATAAAACCGCTGTTAAGAAAGTAAGTACTCACGCAGGAAAAAAGGTTAAAATTAATGCTAGAGTGAAAAAGAAAGAAGGAGCTAAAATCTCTCTTATAACTTGGGTCGGTTCTATTAAACCAGTAGACGAGTAAGTTTAATAAATATTTTTCTTATAAAATTTCGTTGAGAGGATATTCTCAACGATTTTTTTGTTTATTTCCAAATACCATTATGTTCACTCGTACCTTATTCTTTTTTGTGTACATAATTTTGGGTATTGCCGCCAATGCTATCCCGCAAATTATTGCTCCACCCAATATTATAATTTTCCTGATGGATGATATGGGGATTGGGGATTGCCGAGCTTATAATAAGTCAAGCAAGGTTATAATGCCTAACCTCGAAAAAATGGCCAAGGAAGGAATTCGATTTACTGATGCTCATGCACCAGCAGCAGTCTGTGCACCTACTCGATACAGTGTAATGAGTGGGAATTATCCATGGCGCGGTCGAAATGAAAATGGAACTTGGCTTTTTAATATGCCTTCTCAGGTGCTACAAGGGCAAAAGACTATTGGAGAATTAATGAAAGGTACTGGCTACCACACTGCCTTTTTAGGAAAGGTTCATCTAGGTGGTAAAGTTTTCAGTAAATCGACAGGTAAACCAAAATTAAATATGAAGGATGGATTTAAAGACTTCGACTTTTCTCGTAAAATTGAAAATTCGCCCGCTACTCTTGGATTCGATTATGCCTATGAATTACCTCAGGGCATCCAAGGTTCTCCCTATATCGCCGTTGAGAATGGAATGCTTGTTGGAGGGGAGTCTAATCTACGAGAATGGAAGGCCGGAACTTATGGGAAATCTGTAATTGAAGCTGATGGATTTGGTTCATCTGATTGGGATTCATCTCAAGCTGGCCTCATTCTGACTAAAAAAGCACTTAATTTTATTGATCGTCACCAACAGGAAAATCAAGAGAGCGGAATCAGAAAACCTTTTTTTATGTACTATTGTAGTCAGGCATGCCATGTCCCGCACACACCCCCCGATGAATTGGATGGAGAACAGGTTAAAGGTGTATCTCATGATGCTCATTTGGACATGATTGTTGAGGCAGATATAACATTGGGAAAAATGATTAATAAACTTCAAGCATTAGGTGAATTGGAAAATACTCTGATCATCTTTACCAGTGATAATGGAGGCTTATCCCGAGGCCCACCCGGCGATCATAAAGTAGGGCATAATTCGAACGCAGGCTATCGGGGAAGTAAAGCCCAAGTCTACGAAGGCGGACATCGTGTTCCTTTCATTGCTCGGTGGGGAAACGGAAAGAAAAACTCACCGATCAACCCAGGTATTCAGTCCAGCGCACTGATCGGTTTACAAGATCTTTATGCGACTCTTTCTGAACTCACAGGTCAATCAATGGATTTAACCGATGGTTTAGATAGTCAGTCTTTCCTCAGTTCATTGCTCGGCAATAAAAACTCTAGTAGTCGTTCTTCGTTATTTATGCAGGCAAATAATGGAAAATTATTTAGCCAACAATCTAAGAAAACAGTTCGAGAAAAAAACTGGAAACTGATTGCCACCAAAGAACTCAAACCAACCGAACTTTATGATCTCGATTCTGACCCAATGGAAAGTAAAAATCGAATCGCAGAAGAATCTCAAGTCGATCGCGTTCGGAGAATGCACAATGAATTGAAGTGCATAATGAAATCTCCTAGAAGTACTGAAGTTTTTAAAATTTCTCAAAAGGGGACTAGCGAATCAGAATCAAACCTTATAGATTCTACACAGCTTTTCTCGGCACGAGCAAACCTTGTCTGCAAAATCAAAAATAGTAAGGGAACCAAAGTTCAAAATTGGGGAAGTAAATGGAAAATTGAAGGGAAGAGCCCTATGAGGTTAATCTTAACTCCTAAAAATGGTGGAAAATGGAATATCTCAGACTTTAAACTTGTAGGCATCCCCTTCCAAAACTGGGAACCAGGCGTAACCACT
Organism: uncultured Puniceicoccaceae bacterium; assembly: GCA_964383925.1. GTDB lineage: Bacteria > Verrucomicrobiota > Verrucomicrobiia > Opitutales > Seribacteraceae > Seribacter. Next base: position 4,391 of record CAYLIJ010000050.1, on the reverse strand, counting down.
ATTGAGGGAAGAATGAACAATGGGAATCTTACTAGCTGGTCCCATCATGCTGTAGGGTTTGCAGTGGCACCAAGTTGGGAAAAAATCACCTTAGGATTCCCTTTCCCAATGGTGGAAAATCGATATCAAGGGTCAGATCTTTACCAAGATCAACTTGCTCTTCAAAGTTATTATGGGGATTATTATAGATGTCAAAACTTCG
>CAYLIJ010000050.1:0-4179 GCA_964383925.1 uncultured Puniceicoccaceae bacterium | reverse complement strand
ATGGCCATCGTATTCATTGGAGAAATTTCTATCCCGAGAATGTAAGAGAAATTATTTTAGACCTAACATCTTCAAGTGGTAAGGTAACTGGATTAATTAACTCGCCCCTACTTGCTTGGCCCAACAGCAAAGAAATCAACAAGAAACTCGAAGAACTCCCCTATCTTGACGAATTGGGGCAAGTTAGATCAGTCAGCTGGCCCGGAAAAGCAAATGGAATAAAAGAAGCTCGATTAACTATGCAAAATGAACTCAAACAAGCTTCCTCGCTAGCTGAAGAAAGAAAAATGAGCAAGTATGGTGGCTGGATCGACGGGCCGAAGCTTAATGCAACGGGTCGGTTTCGTACTGAAAAAGTGGGAGGTAAATGGTGGATGGTCGATCCCGATGGTCACTTATTCTTCTCGGTCGGATCTTGCTTAACCGCTAATCGTAGTGAAACCTTGGCGGGACCTAAAAGAATCAACAGTAACTTCTTCAGTTATTTACCCGGAGATAAAGACTACTTAAAATGGACTGGCTTAAGCAAAATAGGAGGTAGGCAGTTTGTCAATTTCCCCGCGATGAACTACAGGCGATACTTTGGTGATAAATGGCAAGAAATTGTAAATAAGGGCACTCATGATCGCTTACGTGCATGGGGATTAAACACCTTGGGCTGTTGGTCCGATGAAAAGTTGCAGAAGGATCGAAAAACCCCCTACCTTTTAATATCTTCGATTTGGTGGCAAGCGAGTGGGCACAAAAAGTTTCCCTCTCCTTTCAGATCTGATTTCCAATCTGATATTAAAGAAAATCTTAAGAAACTCTCTTGGGCCAAGAATGACCCTTATTGCCTGGGCATCTTTCTCGGAAATGAATTGGAATGGCCTGACCGGATAGGCGAAACCATTTCGAAAATGAATCCAGAACATCCCACCAAAATATGGGCGCTAGCCGAGCTAAAAAAGCGAGGTAAATCGGCATCTCCAGCCCAGATCCAAGATTTAGATGCACTCTACCTGCCTTTTGTTAAAACCTTTTTTCAGAAATGCAAAAAGGCGATTGAAGAGGAACTTCCCAATACACTATTCCTCGGATGTCGAACCCATCGCGGTCCCAATGTACTAGGACGGGGTGCCTTAGGCTCGGTGGATGTCTTTTCCGTCAATGTCTACGATTCAAGAGTTCGATCTTGGCAAATCCCAAACGATGCAGATATTCCAATTATGAGTAGTGAGTTTCATTTTGGAGCAGTAGACCGTGGAGTTCCAAGTCCAGGACTTTCAGGCTCTTGGGATCAACGCCAACGTGCTCTATCCTTTACCCACTACCTTGCCTCGGCTCTGGCCGACCCTCGCTTTGTCGGTGTTAATTGGTTCCAGTGGATCGACCAGTCTGCCGCGGGAAGGAAAGATCGTGAAAACCACCAATGCGGATTTATCGATGTTGCTGGGCATGCCTACCCCGAGCTTGTAGATGTAGTTTCCAATGCAACTCAGCAAATGTATTCAGCCCGAAGTAAAGGAAAACGATCTACTGAATCGATCCTATTTGATTTATTAAAGAATTAAAAAATTCTATTGTGATTATTTTGAGCAAATTTGTAACCTTGTGTTGGATTGCATTATGTCTACCACTTATAGTTTACGGAGACGCCCGACCAAATATTTTATTTCTATTTAGCGATGACCATGCACTGAGGACAATTGGCTCCTATCCTGAATCTATTAATAAGACTCCTAACCTAGATCGTATTGCCAATGAAGGGGCTGTATTTATAAATTCTTTTAATGTAAACTCAATTTGTTGCCCAAGCCGTGCTGCGATTTTGAGCGGAAAACATAGCCAATCAAACGGCGTAATTGGCAACAGTTCCAAATGGAATGGGAAACAATGGGTCTACTCAAGGGAACTTGGGAATGCAGGATACCAGACAGGGCTGATTGGAAAGTGGCATCTAAAAGGAAACCCGACAGATGAATTTCAAAGTTGGGAAATTCTTTCCGGTAAAGGGGGACAGGGATCTTATTTCAACCCAACTTTCCTTACCCCAAAAGGAGAAAAAAAAGTGATAGGACATTCCACTAAAATTATTACTGATAAAGCCATTAGCTGGCTGCAAAAACGAAATAAAGAAAAACCTTTTTTACTTTGTGCTCAGTATAAAGTTCCTCACATCCATCGGTTGCCGCCCATTAATCAAATGGGTAAATATGATGATCGAAATTTTCCTGTTCCAGATACATTCTTCGACGATTTTTCAACTCGTTCTGCCTTTGTATCAAAGACATGGATGGCATTAAAGGGAATGAAGGGACATGTGCTTAACATAGCACCGACTCAGCAGGAAATTAAAGACAATCAAAGCCTCCAACCACTATTTCTTTCTGAGATGACTCCCAACCAACGAAAAGCATGGCACGCAGCATACGATTCAAGAAACTTGAAATATCGAAAGTTAGAAAAAAATGGTAAATTTGAGGGTAAAACTAAATCTCTCTTTATCTATCAGCGTTTTATTAAGGATTATATTCGATGCATAGATGGACTGGACGTAGAAATTGGAAGAATTTTGGATTACCTTGATCACAATGACCTAGTGGAGAACACTCTTGTTATTTATAGTTCCGATCAAGGATTTTTCACAGGTGAGCATGGATGGGCTGAGAAGCGTTGGATGTACGAAGAAAGTTTTAAATCTCCCCTCTTGATGCGTTGGCCGAAAACTATCAAACCTGGAACACGGATCACCAAACTAGTTCAAAACATTGACCTTGCCCCAACATTCTTGAAAGCAGCCGAGTTGTCTATTCCTACCTCTCTTCACGGTTTACCTCTTCAGCACATATTATCCCCTACTCCAACGCATTCTTGGCGCAAAGATATTTTGTATCAGTATTTCGATGGCGGAACGCCTAAAGAAAGAGGACCATATAACATGCCAAGACACGAAGGTATTCGTGACGAAAGATACAAGTTAATCTCATTTTATGACTTCGATCAATGGGAGTTCTACGACTTAAAAAATGACCCCAAGGAATTAAATAACTTGTTTAGAAAAAAACAATTTAAACCTGAAATAAAAAGGCTTGAAAAAAGGCTATCGCTACTGAAAGACGAGTTTTTTAAGAATGATTAAGTTGCTTAAGTTTAACTGTCAGGTCTAAACATTTTTGTAAATAGAAAGACAGTAGTTGACCAATAATTACATATATGTAATTACTGCAATCGCAGGTCAAGAATACATGCAACTAACCAATCTTTTAAAAATCATATAAATATTTACATTTATGAATCTCCCACAATCAAGAAGAAATCATATCAAACAAATTTCTAGTGTAATATTAGCTCCCTATATTGCCTCAACTTCATGGGCTAAGTCTCCACCCAGTGGACGAGTGCGGCATGCGAGTTTCGGGGGGTCAGGTATGGCGGGAACTGATCTTGGACAAATCAAAACACATCCTAATGTCGATTTAGTTGCGGTTGCAGAAATTGATCCAAACCGAAGAAGACAGGCTCAGGCGAGACTTAGAGATGCCAAAATTTACTCTGACTGGCGGGAAATGCTCGAGAAGGAAGGTAAAGAGTTGAATTCTGTGAATGTTTCAACACCAGATCATATGCATGCCAGTATGGCTATGTCTGCTATGCAATTAGGAATCCATGTATATGGACAAAAACCACTCGCCCATGATGTGTTTGAAGTTCGGCGCCTAACTGAATACGCCAAAGAAAACAAATTAGTAACCCAAATGGGTATTCAAATCCACTCTGCAAAGGAATATCGAACTGCGGTTAAACTGGTGCATGACGGAGTGATCGGAAAAATTATTGAAGCTCATTCTTTCAGCGGTAAAAGATGGGGGGATGAAAATCCCAAGCCCAATAAGAAAGACCCTGTTCCCGTAGGGCTTGATTGGGATGCATGGATTGGCCCTGCACCTTATACTGATTATATAAGTAAATATTATCATCCCGGACAATGGAGAAAAAGGTTGGATTATGGGACTGGAACATTTGGTGATATGGGGTGCCATATTTATGACCCCACCTTTAAAGCTCTCGGGTTGACCTACCCCATTTCACTCAGATCGGAAGGGCCGAAACCAAATAAGGATAATTGGGGTTTCGATGCTGTGATTCACTATACTTTTCCAGGAAATCAATATTCAAAAAACAAAACCTTACCCGTAA
>CAYLIJ010000049.1:0-19611 GCA_964383925.1 uncultured Puniceicoccaceae bacterium | reverse complement strand
GGAAGATTTGTTATAAAAGAAGCAGGACGAACAAATTTCGCATAGAAAACTGAATCAGTTTATTCATTTATTTGAGGACGAGCCCAGTCCTGGGATTGGTACCCTTTTGGTTTTGCAGGTTTGGTCACCTCAATAAGATCCGCATCCGGATCGCAAAGAGGCCAATCGTCGGTCCGGAAGGGAGAGGCGGGAAAGCCTTCCTCATTGTAGAGCAGATTACGTTGGGAAGGGTTCATGGCCCAGGCGTAACGAGCGGCCACCGGGTTCTTGACCTTAGGGGAGGAAAGAACGATCGAGCCCTTCTCGATGTTCGCCTCCGCCCAGTGCCAAACTTTGTCCTTCCCTGCAACGGCGAAGGCATCGAGTTTTCCTTTGCGGGCCGGCACAAGGCCGGACCCGACGGAGTCGAAGCGCAGGATAATCTTCCCACCCTTGACCTCGTGCCTAATTAGAACGGGACCCTCGTGCACGATGGGTAAACCGTAGGTTTTCCCCAAAGCGAGGTAGGCATGGCGCAAGCCGATCGGTTTCTTGTTCTTGGGATGCAACTCGATGGCATCTCCCGTATCGATGGTCACCGCCATCCCGGTATTGTATAGTTCGCGGGATACCTTTCTCATGCTTTCGCGACTCACCGCCCAGGGGGATTCCGAACCTTCGACTGGTTTGGTCTGGGGTGGATTCCAACTGGGTAATTGAGTGAAGTAAAAAGGGAAGCCATCGTTGACAGATCCCCAGGATGCTCCGTGCCAAGTGGAACGGTAATGACTGATCATTTGCTTAAGCTGGGTCGAGTAATGCTGGGCTTGGGGCACGTTCTTAGCATTGCGTTCCCCTTGGTACCAAACCATTCCCCTGATCGCATAAGGGCGAATGGGGACGATCATCGCATTGAAGATATGGGCGGGATACTGGTGACCCAGTTCGGGCGGTTTGGTTATAATCGGCGGAGCGAGTGGCTTAAACGGATTCTTCATGGTCTCCCCCCGGTCGATTTTGGCATTGTACTCGGCGAGTTCTTTTTCGTAGGCAGCCAAGGACTTTTCCTTGCTCATCCCGCGGGCTATCATTCTCTTGCTCCCTTGGTCGATAGCCTGCTTGTGGGCCTGAGCACGCGGGTCGTCTTTCTGAATACTCCAGGGCATCCAGCCTTCGATAGGAGTCCCGGCAAAGGCCCTTTGGATGATACCCACGGGGACGTCCAGGGTTTCGTGAAGTTTCTTCCCAAAATAATAGGCAACTGCGGAAGTCTCAGCGGCTGATTTTGGATCGCATGGTTTCCAACGGGCCAGGCGATCACGGTTTTCATTGAGCGGCTCGTGCCAATGCTCACGGGCCGACCGGTAGATTCGAAAGTTCGGAAGATTGACCCTGGCTTCCTTTTCCGCTTCGAAAGAGCTACCCATCGACCAACCCATATTGGATTGCCCGGCACAAAGCCAAACTTCTCCAATCGCTACATTCTTCAGAACAATATTGTTGCTCCCTTGGATCGTTACCTCGTGCCCTGTTCCCGCCTTGGGGGTATAGGCAATGACCATCCACATTCCATCCTGGTCAGCGGTGGCGGAATGCGTCTCGCCCCAGCTCGTCTTGACCGAAACCTTTTCCCGCGGGTCAGCCCATCCCCAGATCGGGTTTCCGCCCAACTGCTGGAAGACCATGTGGTCTGAAAAGATTGCAGGCAAACGAACCTTGGCCGTGCAAAGTATCGGAAGGAGAAGAAAAACGTATAAACACTTCATCGCTTAATTCCCGATTGCGATGAGACAAGCTTGGGCAAATCGCTTGCCCAGTGTCTTGTAGCCCTCAGCTGAGTAGTGCAAATCGTTCGTGATCTGCTTACCTCTTCGGTTAAGCCCGTCGTTCAAATCATCCGTATCGACCCAGAAGTACTTCGGGTTCGAGTTGGCGACCTTGATTTGAGCCAGCCTCACCTTCTTCCAGTGGGGATATTTCTTGTTGCTCATATCGAAGTCACTCAGGCGCCCGATCACAAAAGTCATCTCCTGGGCGTTTCTTTGCAAATCGTTGGCCAATTGGGCATGAAGACCCACAAGAGCCTCCTCGTAGAGATCACCCCATCCCATCTTTGCATCTCTCTCCCCTTGCATCCACACGAAGTTTACACTGGCCAGAATTTGCCCCTTGATTGCTGGTTTTATCTTGCTCATCAACCGGTCATACAGATCACCTGTTTGCTCCATCTGATTTCCCTCGGGATCCTTCCATTCTTTACACCACCGGTGGATAGGTTGTCCACCCAAGGCATCCTGGACAACGATTACCTTTGACTTCCCCAATGCCTTCTCCACTGCCGGAGTGAAAGCTTCATCTGGGCGGTGTCCCTGCATATTGGACTGTCCGGACAGGATGAACAGATGTTTGGCATGACTGTCCCCAAGACAGACTGAGCAGACGGATAATAAAATAAAACAGAATGGGACATGGACAGTCATAAAAAATAAGTTGGTTTTTAATTCAGGGTTTCTTCTTTTCTTTTTTGGGTCTGGAGGAAGCTTTTTCTTTAATCCGCCGGGCATTGGCTTCCTCCTCTAGTTTTTGAATATAGGCCTCCACAAATTCGGGGTCATCCCGTTTACGAAAACATTCGAGTATCGGGTCATTCGTTCTCTCCATCCACTCTTCCAGGGAAACTTGCAGTTTTTTCAGCGTTTTTTCCTTGGATGCATAATCAATCAGGTTTTCTAAGCAGTCAGGATCCTTGTTGACCTGATAAAGCTCTTCGGGCACACGAAAACGGTACAGTTCCAACCGCTTGTTCATTTCCTCATCTTCCTCGGACAATTTAATCATTCGCTCGCAGCTCACTGTTCCATTGGTCGCAGTGGCGAAAATTCGTTCCCCGTTGGACCATGGATTGAACAAGTACAGGTGGGTCTTGCTCTGGATTGCCCGCATTGGGTCGCGGGATCGGCCCGCATTTTCATGATACTCCTTAATGACGAATTCCCTATTTTCCTGCTTTTCTCCCCGTAACAGCGGAAGGAAGGAAAGCCCGTCAAGCCGTTTCGGATTAGGAACACCCAGAGAATCCAGTACCGTGGGGAGAAGATCCAGAATGGATACCATGTGACCTCTCTCCACTTTGCCGGCCTGTGTGACGCCGGGCAGACGGACCATCAGGGGCGTACGAGTGCTATGGTGATAAAGTTGTGTCTTGGCAAAAGGAAGCGGCATGCCGTGATCTGAAAGAAAAATGATCATTGTATTATCCCAAAGGCCACTTTCCCTCAACGCCTTCAGTATTTCATTCAGGCAATCATCAGCCCGTCTTACGCTACTGTAATAAAGTGCGATTTCTTCGCGGACTTCGGGGTCCTCAAATAAAAAGCCGGGCACGGGTACTTCCTCAGCCGTGTATATTCGACTAGGCACATACAGATCTTCGCCTCCTCCCCGGACTTGGCTCCAGAAAGGTTTGTGCGGATCTGAAATATTGATCGATAGAAAGAAAGGTTTCCCTTCCTTCTTCGCCATTTCAATTCCCCGTGTTGTGGATGCACCGTACGCTTTAGCATCCTTGATGTGGGCCTTTTTTCCGGTAGGTGAAATCGTCAGGTCGTCATCCCAGGCATAAGGTTGATAGGGACTGGAGTGGCTTACCTTGCCATGGATTCCCGTATAGTAACCAGACCCCTGGAGCAAATCAACCATATGAGGCCATCCCGGATCGGGCACTTTATAAAATCCTTCCACCTTATTATTATGAGAAATCAACCCAGAGAACATGACATTTCGACAAGGATTGCAGTTTCCCACCGTCACATGGGCATGTTCAAAACGGAGGGATTGGGATGCCAGTCGATCCATCGTAGGTGTGGTGCCCTCGAGCTTACATCCGTAAACTCCCACCGAATCACAACTCATGTCATCCACTGTAACCAGCAACAAATTTAAACGGTTCGATTTTGCTGATATAATCGGGCTTGATAGTAGTGTGACTATAAAAGCAAACAAGCCACTTTTAGGTATTGAAGAAAGTTTCATACTTTTGTGAAAAACTTAATAAAAATTAAAAGTCTCACCCGATAGCGAATAAAATTGCAAGTATAATGAAAGGAACCTCAGGATTCCTTTCTATTTGGTTACATTAATTAACCGCCAATCTTGTATTCCAAAGTGACCACAAGCTTGACCACTTTATCAATCGTCTCGGTATCATACATTCCATAACTCGAGGTCGCGCTTGAATTTGGCTTGGTAATCTGAATCACGCCCTGCTTGGCTGAAACTAAAGATCCAAGTTTCTCGCCGGAACTTTCCGCCATGATTTCGGCTCGTTCATGCCCATTCTTGGTCGCCCTTTCCATCAGTTCTAGTTTAACCTCGTTCAAGCCAGAAACAAAAAAGTCCGGTCCCCTCTGGGTTAGTTGGACCCCTTTTGAATTTAGATCGTATAATTTTCGAGAAAGTACTGCGAGTTCCTTCACCTTTTCCGTGTTGACCCGTAAACTTCGGGAAGCCTCGTAAAATTCAATTTCATTCGTCCTCAAACCCTTTTCATTCAATTTTTTAATCTCGCTCATCGAGGTTGCTAATTCTTTTAGATCCACATCTTCTCCCAATAATTTCCCGACTAATTCCATTACCTGATCCAACGACTTCCCTGCATTCTCATAGGCCTGAGCATTCGTCTCTCCCTTTTCCTCCACTCGAACAGTAAGACTGCCCCGATCCGCCAATACATCCTGTTCCGCATATCCCTTCACCATGATTGGCTCGGCATGTTGGATTGTAACCCATGGTTTTGAAACAACAAAGGCGGCTCCGATGAGTCCTATTACAACGGAGAGTGGGATAAATAGGCTTTTATTCATTTTATAGTGATTAGCATTAACAAATTAGAGCATAGAAAACAAATTTCGTTCAAAAATAGCGGATTTCAATACAAATGAATTCCTTTTTTGGCCGCATCGAAAGCATGCATTGTATCCAATCGAATTCCTGGGTCTCCCTGTTCCGCCATCCACTGGCTCAATATCCCTTTCAATTTCTTTTTTCTTACATTCAATTTCCTATTCCCAACCAGGTTATTCATTTCATACTGATCCAGCGATGTATGATAAAGGGCCTCGGGTGGGCGGGATTGATACCGCTTAACCAATTGATAAATTTTCGGATTATTCCACGAATCCCGAACCCAGGTCGACCAGTACGGATTATTCAAAACCGCTTTTCCCTTGAGCCCCATTAGGTGCTTCTCAATGAAAAGCTCGTCGGGGGTCAAATTCAGGATATATCTGTATTCGCCATCAAACACAGTCCGGGTTGGATAAGGTGGTCCCTCTGGAAAGTTATTATGCATACCATAAGTATATTTTCGATGCTCATCAGTTTGCCCCAGTAATACCTTGTCAAAACTTGTACCATCAAACCCACTCACCTCTCCTCCGCTTAGTGTAAGTAAGGTGGGAAGTACATCCGCGTACTGGACCAAGGCATCAGTCCGCTTTCCCTCGACTACCCGGCCCGGCCAACGTGCAATTAATGCAGTGTGTAATCCAGTATCCCAAGTCGTCCACTTACAACCGGGAAACTGGGAACCCTGTTCCGAACTAAAAAGTACGAGCGTATCCTCTTCTTTCCCGGTCCCTTTGAGTGTCGAAAGAATTTCTCCCACTTGTCCATCCATGTAGGTAATTTCAGCAAGATAATTCGAAAAATCCTCCCGCGTGCGTTGCGTGTCCGCCAGATTGGGGGGGAGTTGTAAGGTCTTTGGTGGATACTTCGACGCGTCCCCCATCACCCAGGGCACATGAGGTTCGGTCAGGGCGACTACTAGGCAAAAAGGCTCATCTCCTTCCCCTTTCATAAAGGAACGAATCGGATTAAGGTCATGGACCTGGGTCGGACTACGCACACAGTTTTGGTCAAACCCGGCAATTTTTTCAAAGGGAAAAACATCAGCGGGTCGAATGTGGGTCTTACCCGCCAATCCAACTCGATAACCGAGCTTGCCCAAGGCCTGCGGCATTCCCGTAATCTCGGGTCGACAAGCCGAATGATTCCATGCACAACCATTTTTCATCGGGTATAAACCGGAGTATAATTCCGCTCGACTCGGCTGGCACATAGCGGAGGCAAGATAGGCTTGGTTAAAAACTAATCCTTTGGTGGCAAGACGATCAATATTTGGAGTCTTTGCATTTTGACCACCGTATAGCGGAAGGTCATTGTAAGTGCAGTCATCAGCAAGGATGATAAGGAAATTGGGATTCTTTTCGGACCATAGAACAGGTGTGATCAAAAAAAGAATGGCGACATTCAAAAGCAATTTCATACACCACGATAAACAGGGTAGACTTCAAGTAACAATCATTAAAATGGTGGAGGGTGGATTTAGAATTCGTTAAGCATTATTATTTTACACATTGAAAATATGTCACCATTTTGAATACACTTTGAGAATGAAAACTATGCCTAGACTCTTCTTGCTCACCATTCTTTTTCTCCCCCTAGTTCTGTTATCCTCCAGGCAAGAGAATCCCGGCACATCCTCCACAAAACAAGGAACATCCTGGTTAGACGGGAAAGAGAAGCTTCAAAAAAGTTTACTTACCTGGCAAAAAGAAAAAGCAGGATGTGCTGGCGACTACAGCTATCAAAAAAAATGGGCCAGTTGGACTGGCTTTGGCCATGAAACCACCATTGTGATACGAAACAACCGAGTGATTGGACGGCATTTTAAATCTTTCTCCAACCAACCTAAAACCCAAAACCAATCCAATCTCCAAAACGGATGGATGGAAAATGAGAATCAACTGGGACAGCATAAAGAAGGACACCCGCCCAAAACCCTCGACCAACTGTACGCCGAAGCACAGGATTTGATCGATCAACCCCTACCCTCTTTCCATCGTCCAATCCTTCGCTTCAACTCTCAAGGATTATTACTCTCATGCTTTACTCAAGACTCCCGCATTGCCGATGATGTTCCAACAGTCGGGGTAAACATTTCCTCTATTTCTCTTGCACAGAAAACTTCATCAATAAAAGAACTGAAATCAAATACGAATGTGAAACAGGTCAAAAATGAAGAACTGGAAAAAGAGATCGCTCACATGAAGGATTTTGAAAAACGGGCTAGGTTTAACCCAGAAGGGCTCAAGAAATTCAAGGCCAAGCTGAACCTATTAGAGGAAGAACTTGCCATCTTAAAAAGTAAGAAAGAAAACACGCCCACATTCGAAAAATGGATTTCAGGGGGGAAAAAAATCCCAGAGGGTATGATGTTCATTGGAGGCAGTCTCTGGTTTAATGAAAGAACCGGACAAAACCGGAAACCCATAGAGGTCTACAATATGCTCTACGGTTCAGGAAATAAAACCAATCCTAACAAACCCAAATCCAAGACGGGTAAAAGAAAGTCCTATCCCTCGCATTGGGGCGAACCGCCCAGGCGCCAGACCCGCGACTTACGACCCTTACCCGGAGGCTATGGTATGGGCAGTGGTACCTTAGCCAAATGGATTCAGGGAAATCTAGATCGAGATCAAAAAAAAGAATCCTCGCCCAACTGAACCATAGTGTTTGTCTCTCCCCCTCTTTTAGTTTGAAATTAAAGGTTTACACATGTAGAGCAAAGTAAAGATAAATGTTCAACTTCTAGAATATACGATTCAATATGAAAAACTTTCTACTTACCCTTACTCTTGGATTCTCTAGTTTTCTATTGGGTGCATCCAAAGAGGAAATTCTCAAAAAAGGAGAAGCACTCTACAACGGGGCTGGTTCCTGTGTCGCCTGCCATATGAAAGATGGAAAAGGTCAAAAAGGCTCCGTTCCCGCCTTGGCGCAAAGTGACTGGCTCAAGAATGGAACCGATCGCTCGATTGCAATTGCCCTGCGCGGACTAGCCGGCCCGGTCAAAGTAAATGGAAAAAATTTTTACTCCGCCATGCCCCCCCAATTACTTTTCGACGATGAAAAACTCGCCCATATCCTCAGTTATGTAAATCAGGCATGGGGGAATAAAGAGAGATTAGTCAAGGAAGAGGAAGTGGCAAAGGCTCGCAAATCACTACCCATCTCGGTGTACACCCCCCAGACTTTGCTCAAACAATTCCCCTTCGATAAAAACCTCAGGCGTAAAAATGGTACATTCACGCCCACTTATGACGATATGATTACCACTATTATTAAACCAATAGTATATCGTACTTTTATGCCGGGTGCATCCCCCGCCGCCTTTGCAGTTGCCCTGCCTGGAGATCATTATTTTTGCTGGGATGCCGGCGAATGCAGACTGCGCTATGTTTGGACAAAAGGAGGTTTCATTCGGTCCAATCAGTCACATTGGTCCAGTAACGGGAAACCAGTCGCACAATTCAATGGCACTCCCTATTACCGAGCACGTACTTCATTGCTTCAGGATGAATCTTTTGATGACCTGTCCAGGACAAATCTAAACAAACCAATTTATGACACCTCCGAAGCCAAGGACTTCCCAATTCTGATCGAGGGAATCGACAGGGATCCGGTTTTCCTCGGCTACCGGCTTATCGATCAGTATCCCCAATTCCGTTATTCCCTGGGCAAGCATATCATAACCGAATTGATCCGGGTGAATAAGGAATCAACTGGTGTCGAACGAACTTTTACTATCTCCCCACCTGCTAAAACTTCATTCCGTTTAACCCCCTCCGAGGAATCTTCGATCTCCTGCTCAAGGGGCACACTTAACCAACACGGCACCTTACACTTAAACCAAGAGGAATCGGTCCGGTTTTCGATTATCATCAGTCCAATGGAGGAATCCAAATAATGAATTACATCCTTCCTCTCCTCATTGGCTTACTTGCTTCATCCGTACTGGCTTCGACCTCTCCCCAATACACGGTCACCGATATTCCACCCCCGCCTACCAGGTTTAAAAATACTCAAATTGACGGACTCACCTTTCTACCCAATGGAAAACTGGCGGTATGCCTACCCAGTGGAGAAATCTTCTTTTACAATCTCAAATTAGAAAAATGGGAATTATTTGCCGAGGGTCTCCATAATCCACTCGGCATTCTCGCACTCTCGAATACCGAATTAATTGTGACTCAAAGACCTGAGCTCACCCGGGTTCGGGATCTCGATGGCGATGGCAAGGCGGATGACTTTGAAGTAGTCACCGATCAATTTGGCATGTCGGGTAACTATCATGAATTTAACTTTACTCCCGTACTTGATAAGGAGGGGAATTATTTCTTTGCCCTCGGCACCGGATCCTCCGGAGATGGAGTGCGCACCATCACCCGTGGTACTTTCAATGATCGGGGAAGACCCGGCAGAATGCATTCCTCCGCACCCTACCGTGGATGTATTATGAAATACACCCGGGATGGAAAAACAATTCCCTGGAGCTATGGCCATCGTACCCCCAACGGCTTAGGGTTTGATTTAAAAGGCAATCTCTTTGTTACAGATAACCAGGGCGACTGGGTCGGCTCCAGTAAGTTATTTCATGTCCAAAAGGATCACTTCTATGGCCATGCCGCCAGTCTGGCATGGAAGACCGGATTTACCGGGGTCCCCGTGGACGCAGAACCTGCCAAGCTCGCCCGGCTCCGCTCGCGGGCATGCATCGTATTCCCACACGGGAGCATGGCGAATTCCCCCACCCAGGTACTCGCCATTAGTCCAGAGGCAAACTTTGGCCCCTTTACCGGCCAGCTCCTTGTGGGCGAGATGAACAAACCCCGAATCGTCCGGGTCATGCTTGAGGAAGTGGAAGGAGAGTTACAGGGTGCCTGTGTCCCCTTCATTGATGGTTCTCCACTCGGTCGGGGGTGTAATCGGATGGCCTGGGCACCCGATGGCAGTCTGTTTGTCGGGCAGACCAAGCACACTTGGGCAGGTGGACAGGGAATTCAACAGGTTACATGGAATGAAAAAATGCCCTTTGAAATTCAAAATATGGAACTCACCCCAAAAGGTTTCCTTTTTACCTTCACCCAACCGGTTGAAACTACGAGTGCCCGAGATAAGAAAAATTGGCCCTTCTCCCGATATTATTTTGAATATCGCCGGGCTTATGGATCCCCCCGCTCTGATGAAATGCCTGTCGAAATCAAAAAAATCTCGATTTCAGACGATGGCAGGCAGGTGGGGATTGAGTTATCTGAATTAAAAGCCTGGCACATCCATGAGGTGAAAATTGAAAACCTGCTTTCTCAAACAGGTGAAAATTTATCCAACAACTATATTGTCTACACCCTCAATCGACTTCTACAAAACACCCCACCCGATCCACTGCAGGTCAAACTGGCAACCAGTACCAAGTCCAAAAAATAAAGCGGACACTTCTGTTGAATTTATTCTCTTCGGGGCTCTTTTTTCGTTGATCACTGAAAAGATAAAAGGTTTTTTCAAACCTGTTCAATTTTCTTTTAATTACTCAAACCACATCTTAATATGCGTAAACTCTCGACTCTTATCTTATTAATCGCCTCCTCTCTGTCCGCATTAGCGGTCACCCTCCCCCCGGTGATTGGTAATCACATGGTACTCCAACGCGACTTACCGGTTCCCATCTGGGGATGGGGAGATAAAGGGGAAAAGATCAGCGTCTCCTTCGCCGGGCAATCCAAATCTGCAACCGTGGGTAAAAACGGAAAATGGATGGTCAAACTCGATAAGCTCAAAGCAAACTCTAGTCCTTCCACTCTTACGGTGAAGGGAAACAACGAGATTAAGGTTAAAAATATTCTTGTCGGTGAAGTCTGGATTTGCTCCGGCCAGTCCAATATGGAATGGAAAGTCGCCCAATGCTCCAATTCGAAGGAAGAGATTGCCGCCGCCAATCATCCCAAAATCCGCCTATTTGATGTCCCAGGACACACCGTTCATCCACTTCCCCAAACAAAAGGACCAAATAAAGGTGAATGGAAGACCTGTTCGCCTGCCACCATCGGAAACTTTAGCGCCGCGGGCTACTATTTTGGCCGTCGCTTGTACCAGGAACTTAATGTACCCATTGGCCTCGTTGGCTCAAACTGGGGAGGCACCCGGATCGAACCGTGGACTACATTAGCCGGTTTTAATGCCGTACCCGAACTTGCAGAAACTGCAGAAAAAGTGAAAGCCTACACTAAAGACACAAAGGTTAAGTCAAGCACTCCTTCGGCAATCTATAACTCAATGGTCCATCCCCTCACTCCCTTCGCCCTTCGCGGTGCGATTTGGTACCAAGGCGAATCCAATGGCGGCGAAGGCATCTCTTACTACCACAAAAAACATGCCCTCGTTAAAGGTTGGAGAAACGCTTTCCAAAACCCAAAACTCGCCTTCTACTGGGTTCAACTTTGCAATTTCAAACAACCTGGCACCACCCCAGGCGGTGGAGACGGATGGGCCAAGTTACGCGAAGCCCAAACCCAAGCCCTTGACATTCCCCATACCGGTATGGCTATCATTATCGATCTCGCAGATGCCCATAATCCAAATGATATACATCCGAAAAATAAACAGGATGTGGGCGGACGACTTGCTCAATGGGCACTTCATCAAACCTACAATAAAAAAGACATGGTTCCCTCCGGCCCCCTTTATTCCGGTCATAAAATAAAAGGAAATCAGGTACATCTTTCCTTTAAAAATATCGGTAAGGGCCTAATGGTCGGAAAGAAAGAAAAACTCGACCCCACCCAAGAGATCAAAAACGGGACACTCAAACACTTCTCTATCGCTGGTGCCGATAAGAAATGGCACTGGGCAGAGGCCAAGATTGTGGGCGGTCAAGTTGTCTTGAGCTCCAAGGAGGTCAAAACACCAAAAGCCGCCCGCTACGCTTACACCATGAATCCCGCCGACGCCAACCTCTACAATAAGGAAGGATTGCCCGCAGATCCCTTCCGTACGGACGACTGGTAATACTCACAGTCCCCGCAGGGACTAAGCCATTATCTGTCATTGCGAGGAAGGAAAGCCCGTCAGTGACGCGGCAATCCACTAAATGCTGTGCAACCAACCGGAGAATGGGGTCTACTTTGTGGTGCCCAACGGATCGCCACGGGCATTCAGCCATCGGCGATGACATTATGTTGAAGAACAGGGAACCGTTCTATTTACTCTGCCACCGCACCGGCGTGAGAGCAAACTCCCGCGGCGACTTCGCAGGCATTGGCCAAGATTTCTCCATACTCCTCACCTTGAAGTAATCCAATAGTCATGGACGCAGTAAAAGAATCCCCCGCCCCTACCGTATCGACCACGGTCGCGGGTACTCCCAGTTGTTCAACTACTCCATCTGAATGTAAGAGAATCGCTCCCTCCGCTCCTTTGGTCATAACCACAATATGGAGCCGGAACTGAGATCGTAAATTCTCCAGTAAACTTGTTGAGCTTGAGGATAAATCGAGTCCACAGGCTTGGCCAACCCGTCCGAGTTCCTCATCGCTTAGCTTCAAGACCGAACAGAGAGAAATCGATTCGCGAATCAAAGCGTTATCATAAAACGGTGCCCGTAAATTGATATCGAGAATGCGGGGCGTGTTCTGATTCCTTGCGATCTCCAAGGCTCGTCGAATTCCTGCCCGAGGAGAATGGCCCCGTTGACCGAGTGTACCAAAATAAAGAGCATCCGTTTTTTTCACAGCTTGTTCGATCTTTTCATTCCATTCCCAATGATCCCAGGCAGCATTCTCTCCAATCGTAAATGTGGGCAGTCCAGTTTCCGTAAGTTCCACATGAACGACTCCGGTGGGATACTCCTTCAAAACCTGAACTAAATCCGTACTCACTCCATGTTTGCGGTACACCTGGAGGAGAGCTTCTCCCCTTTCGTCCTTACCCACTCCGCTTACCATATGGACATCTCCTCCCAATCGTGAGGCTTGGCAGGCATAATTCGCAGTAGCTCCACCAAATCGGGGACCATCGGGAAACAAATCCCATAAACCATCCCCCATCGCCACGATTCGTTTTTTCATTTGAATAATTGCTTAGCAATTACCTTTGCCACATGCTTGGCAAGAAGATCGCGTCCGGCATCGTTGTAATGAACATCATTTTCGCCACGCTGGTATTTTGCCCGGTCTTTTCCAATAACGGAATAAAGATTATTGATGGCCAACCCATGCTTTTTCATGACCGCCAGGGCGGCCCGGTTAAATTCCTCGGCCCGTTCTTGAGTAACAATTAACTTAACCTTACCTTCCGGACCAATGCACGGAGGTGTGGTTACTGCAAAAACCAGTGTGGTCCCGGAAGACCTAAGTTTTTCTACAATCCCGTCTAAATTCTTTGCATACGATTCGGGTGTCGCCTTATTCTCCTGTTTCCAACCGTACCAGTCCCAAAGTCCGAAGTTAAAATGGATCACATCCCATTTTTCTTCGCCTATCCATTCCACGACTTTTTCATTGCCGAATGCCGACCATCGGCAATTAGTTTTGGGGCGGTGTACATTAGCTTTTCCATCAAGCAATTTTCGTACCCGGGGGGTATATCCAATTGAAATCGAATCTCCAATAATTAAGACCCTCGGTAATGCCGGATCATCAACCGGATTATCAAAAGGTTTATTAAATGGGTCTGATTTTCCTGAAAGAGGAAGACAAAGACATACCAAAAAGAATGAAAATAAGTAAAAGCGATTTTTCATAAACGAGTATTAAAATAGTTTTAATTGCCTAAGGTCAATTCGTTGAGCCAGGATTCTCGAATAGAAAGCATAGTGGAAATTAAATCCTTCCGATCTTGAGCATAATTTTTTCGTTCAGGTTCTTTATCAGTCAGTCGGTATAATTGATAATCTTCACTCCCTTCCCGCCCGAGCATTTTCCATTCATCCATCCGAACAGCCCAATTTTTATGCCATTGAAAATTTAGCATTCCTTGGTAAGCAGAAATTTGATACGGATTTTTAATAACCGGTAACAAACTGTGACCATCGAGCTTGGGGTCATCTTCTTTCGGTTCAATCCCACAGAGATCCATCACTGTGGGCAACCAGTCCATCGCGGTGATTATTTGAGAATTGGTTACGCCTTGAGGAATTTGGGGAGGAAAACTCAGAATAGCCGGCACCCGTATACCGCCCTCTAAAAAAGTTCCCTTTTGCCCAGTCCATTTGCCAGTAAAACCTCCCCCGCTGGCTCCGTAAAAATGTCCTTTCGGATAACCGCTCAAATGACTGTCCACGGATATTCGATAATTAGTCTCCTCGGAATGTCCGTTATCGCTCATGAAAATAACGATCGTATTTTCCAAAAGTTCAAGTTCATCCAGTTGGTTCACAATTTCTCCAATGTAAAAATCGGTCGCATACATAATCGTTGCGTAGGTTCTGACCGCTTCGTCCTTAATCTCCTTGAATGGTTCGCCGAATTTTCCAGGAGCCTGTTCGGGATAGTGAGGAATATTAAAGGGAACATAGAGAAAGAAAGGCTTTTCCTTACTCTCCTCAATAAACTGGAGTGCCCGGTGGGTCATCAGTTCGGGAAAAAACTTTCCATCTGCTTCGAGCGGAGTGGTTCCCTCATAGAGATCATGATAGCCAGCCTGGTGTAAGAAGTGATGGTTGAAATTATCGATGAATCCATTTCGGATTCCAAAAAATTCATCAAACCCCTGCTTCTTCGGGCCGTGATCCCGGTGAGCCCCGAGGTGCCATTTGCCAAAATGGGCAGTCCGATAGCCTTCCCGTTTAAATACCTCCGCCATGGTCAATTCTTCAATGGCCATGTTTCGGCCTTTAGCTGTGTTCATATTCCCTTGGGTCCAGTGGTTCACTCCACCCCGTTGGGGATGGCGTCCGGTCAACATCATCGCCCGGGATGGACAGCATACGGTATGGGCATAGGCCTGAGTGAAGCGGACCCCGGTCTTTGCCAATTTGTCGATATTCGGTGTCTTGAGGTGAGGGGCTCCGTAGCAACCTGCGTCAAGAGTACCCTGATCATCGGTAAATAAAACGACCACATTGGGCTTGGCCTGAAGAAAGACGGACAGCAAGGATCCGCAAATAAGGAGGAGGAGTAAGCCAATATTCTTGTTCGTCATCGGATCTTTCCTAGCGGTCGCCAAGGACTTTTTGGAAACGGTCGGTTTCGGGATCCCTAGTCTTTTTCATAATCTTGAGAAGTTTTTTTCCATAGCGATCAACGAACTTCTCATGTTCATCGTCTCCAAGGAGATTGTCCAAAGCATCAATGTCCTTTTTATAATCATAGAACTCGAAAGGCGTCCGATAAAGGTAGTGCTTGACCCGCTTGGCCAGAGACGGATCGTTCTCCGCTGCTTGGGTCATGGCTTTCCAAGTAAGCCCGTTCATCGATTCGTTCTTAAAGGGGGTATTGCCGTCGTGCCAACCGTTCCAAATCAATCCGTAGCGCTTTCCCTGGAGGGACCGCATCGTATAAGAACGCCCTGAGGCAATGGTATTGATATGGGTGAAAGCGAATTCCCTGCCCTTTTGCTTTTTTCCCTTCAAAACTGGCAGGAAGGAACGACCGTCCATTCCCTGCATCGGATCTATCCCGAGGGCATCAAGAATGGTCGGAGCAAAATCAACCCCCGCCACCAAGTGCTCTGTTTCATGAGTCCCCGGCTTGACCATACCCGGCCAGCGAACAATCCAAGGGGTAAGAGTGGAATGCCTCCAGACATTGGTCTTGGCAAAAGGTACCGGTATTCCGTGGTCCGACTTGAGCATGACCAGTGTATTCTTCGCGAACCCGGATTTCTCAAGCTCGACAAGAACCCGGCCCACTACATCGTCGGCCCGGCTTACGGAGCTGTAGTACTGGGCGATTTCCTCGCGGATGGGTGGCAAATCGGGAAGAAATCCGGGGATAACAATTTCATCGGGTTGATAGATTCTGGAAGGAGCTGGATAGTCTGAACGCTTCCCCTTCTTTTTCTTATCACCGAAAAGAGTTTCAGTAGATTCACCCGTCAAATTTCTCTCGCTTGCTGGTTTCCGGTTATCGAAGGGACGGTGCGGGTCATGGGCATTGACCATAAGGAAAAAGGGTTTGCCCTCTTTCTTAACTTGTCCGAGAAATTCGGCGGTGAATTTGCCGTACAGTTCCTGACTGCGTCCGTTGGCCATCTCGGAACGATCCCGACTGTATCCAAATGCTTTGGTCCGGGAGGGCACTACATGCTCGGTCTTGCCCAGTATGCCGGTCATGAATCCATTATCTTGCAAGGTTTCGGGCAGGGTCGGAACATCGGGCTTGATCTTGGTAAAGCCAAGTGCCCCGCTATTATGAGGATACCGACCAGTCATCCAGACCGCCCGGGTGGGCATACAAATCGCAATCGTGACATGCCCATGCTCGAAGCGCAGCCCCTGACCGGCAAGCTTATCGATGTGAGGAGTTGTTCCCTTGACCTTGGAACCATAAATCCCAACGGAGTCACGGTTCATGTCGTCCAGGGTAATGAACAAAACATTGAGTTTTGACTCGGCTAAAGTCATTAAGCAGACACTTGCCCAAGTAAGAATGGAAAGTAATAGGGGTTTCATGCCCCCACTAAAAGACTTTAAAGTTTCCCGATCAAGGAAACTTATGAAAAATTATCAATCAAGTTAAAGTTTTAAAGGCACTTCTTCAGAACTTTTGAATCGAGGGGGTGATTATTTAGAAATTGGTCAGGTATTGAATTACTCCTTTTGGGAACAGTCCAATCTATAAACCCTGGCTTTTGTTCAATTAATATGTGGTCTGAAGATCACTACTTTTTAGTCAGAAAAGTCTCGCTTTGAACCAGGTTTAGAATGAGGGAGCGGATTGAACCACCGCTTGCGATCTTCTCGATCAAATCAGCATCGGTAAATCCCACCGGTCTGCCCAATGCATATTCGGCAAGGTTTTCGGCGAAACCTGTGGCGAAGGGCTCAGGGTATTGCTGGTGGATAACCGAGCGCAGTTCGAAGAAATCCTTGAATTCTCGGCCTTTGTGAATCTGCCCAGATGGATCGATCGTCCGCTTGTTCACGGGCACACCTTCGTGATCATCGAGGGTGCGCCACTTTCCAGCCGCGTCGAAATTTTCCAGGCCGAAACCAATCGGATCGATCCGACGGTGGCATTGGGCACATTGGGGTTCTTCCTGATGTAATGCGATGCGGTCGCGAGTGCTGAGCGACTTTTTGTCTAGTCTGGCTAGTTGTGGAATATTCGGGGGTGCAGGCGGTGGCGGGTTATTGACCAATTTACGTAAGACCCAGGCGCCACGCTCCACCGGACTGGTATGGTCTCCATTGCTCCCCATCGCCGCGACGGCGGCCATACCGAGAAGTCCACCACGGGGCGAACTCGGGGGTACTGATACAGGACGGAAATGATCGCCCACCACATTCGGGATGCCATAGAGATCTGCAAGAAGTCCATTAATTATGATAGTGTCGGACGCTAACAAGTTGGTAAGGCTGCCATTTTTATACAACCAATGAGCAAAAGTTTCATAAATTTCACGACGCGCGACTTTCTTTGTCCCCGCGGTAAACTCAGGGTGTTTTTTAACATTGAACTGAAAGAAGTCGAGCCGGTCCAGCCCCAACCATTGATCGAGGAAGGCCTCGACAAAACTAGAGCTCTTCGGATCGGCAAGCATGCGGTCGACCTCTAATTGCAGCACGACCGGGTCGATTAGTTTTGATTCATTTGCCAAGTCAAGTAACCGCTGATCCGGCGGAGCACTCCATAAAAAGTAGGAGAGGCGGGCAGCCAATTCGAACTGGGTAAGTGGCCGCTTTTCTGTTCCTCCCGCCTCAGCCAGGTAGAGAAAACTGGGGGACGCCAGGACGATCGAGAGCGTTTCATGCAATGCAGTGAGGGGAGCGGCGCCATCGCTACGATGATCATGATAGATTGCTTCCAGCTTGACGACGAACTCGGGCGACGCGACGCGACCTCGGTAAGCCAGGGTGGCGAATTCGCTAATCACCTTGCCGACTTCGCCAGCTTCATCCCGCTGCACACGGTCCATCCAACCCTTGACCAGTTGATGGCGCGATTTCTCCGACGCAGTATAAAAAGGACCTTCCATTTCCACATAGTCGATCCAGATTGCCGGATCGGTGCCGTCGACTCCAAATTGTTTTTTGTATTGCTTCGACCGATTCTGCGTTACGCCCTCTATACCTCCGCGCTCACGGAGCCGAAGTTGCTTCTGCTCGCCAGGATAAACCCGCAGGTGAAAATCTATGGTCTGTGGCTCCTCAATGCTGCCAAGAACCTGATGGGTGCCAATGGTGAACCGTCCATCGGCGGAATCAACATCGAGGAAATAACGATTCTGTTCACTTGAACTTTTGGTGATGATAGTCGGTTGAATTTCATTCCGGGATGGCTTTAGGACACGTTGTGGAACCTGAGCTGCCCGAATACGAACGATCACCTCCCCAGCTGGCCAATTTCCCGGGATCGAAAATCTAACGGCATACATCGCCAATGATTCATCGGTCAGGTAAATACCACCCTCTCGTCCAGGTAAAGAACTATAGTCCATCACCTTAGGTAAAATCCAACCCCACTGACTATTATGGTGAAAAGCATCTTCGGCATCAGGAAACCCATAGTCTGCTGGATTTGGAGCACTGGGGATGCGTGCCCAATGGCGATAAAATTCGTGTATTGGCTTTTTATTGCGAAACTCCTCTCGGATCTGATTAGCAATCGCAACATTGCCAGAATGGGTTGCGGCTTGGTCAACCGAACTAGTCCAGCGTTGGTAGCGTCTCTTAATACTGATCTGACGATCAAATTCGTCGCTGGTTAACTGATTAATCCTGTTTTCAAAGTCGATACGATGTTTGCTCGTTTTAATCTTTTTACCAGTCAAGTTAAATGTTTCCTTAAGAGCTTCGTTGCCTAATTCACGGTAGGTTCCAATTTGATCCGAAGAAATATAGAGCGAATTACCGCCGGTATCAAAAGATCCCTCTCGTGTATCGGCAGGCAGTCGGTCGACTTGAATATAAACGCCAAGCAAATCCCGAATCGTGTTGGCATACTCTCGGCGGTTGAGGCGGCGCATCGTCGAGACACCACCGGTGTCGCTAAGGAGTTTTCGGGCGACCACCAATGTTTCCGAAAGATCGGCGAGAAATTCGGTCTTCTTCACATGATCAGGTGCCTTTTTGTTCTCGGGCGGCATTTCTCCCGAATTTAGAGTGTTTAAGACCTTCTGCCAAAGCTCAGCCGATTGGATCGTCGCAATATCAAAAGGAAGCGATTCAAGATCGACTTTTCCTTTCCGGGTATCTGAATCGTGACAATCTAAACAGTAAGATTCAAAGAATGAGAAGTGCTTCTTTGGCATCATCGCACTCTGTGGCGAAGATTCAGCAAAAACCGCAGCACCTGAAATCCAGATCCCGAGTTTCAAACTTAAAATCAAGCGTAACATAATTTTTTGGAGGTTACGCTACTAGTCCTGAAGCCGGGCCCGAACTGTCACCAAAGCGTTGCTGCTTAATCCCAATTCCATTAAGAAGAGAAAGCCAAACATTGCACAATGGCGTGGCCTTGGGCAAAACGAGATGCTCACCCAAACGGACACCACTCCCGCCCCCTGCGAGTAAGGTGGCACAGTTATCGAGGTAGTGAATACTCCGCAAATTCGACCCGAACGCCAGACTAGTAT
>CAYLIJ010000048.1:0-19986 GCA_964383925.1 uncultured Puniceicoccaceae bacterium | reverse complement strand
AATGGTACCCGGAGAGGGGGTCGAACCCTCACTTCCTTGCGGAAACTGGATTTTGAATCCAGCGCGTCTACCAATTCCGCCATCCGGGCAACTAAAGTTTGATCAAAATGATCTGAACATCGATATTTTGCAAGAACTGAGTTTGATTCCAGAGATTTCATATCTGTCATGCATTTTAATTTAAGTAAAAAAGAATAATTAAATTGTAAGAAAATCCTAGTTTCTGCTAAGTTTAACATGTTCGGCCTTATTAAGGCGCGCGAGAAATTTTATATTATGCCCAGCCGTAAACTAATGAAGCAGACTTTAGTCTTAAAGACGGTTTTGCTTTGGTCGATCTTTCACTTTCCATGTCTGTGTCTTGCTGATAATGTCTTGGTGACTGGTGTGGTGAACTACCAAGGCGTGATTCCTGGTCCTGCTTATGTCTGGGCACTCGAGGCAAACGGTAGTAATTCGGCAGAGTGTATCATTCCGGATGGAAACGGCAGCTACTCATTGTTTGTACCTAAGGGCAAGGGGTACGACTTCAAGGTTTTTGTCGATGGGAGTCAAAATGGTTACCCCACAACTGGCGAGGTTTGGAAACACTATACAGATTGGAACAGTTCTTTGGGTGGCTATAATTTAACCCAGGTAGATACTAATCTAAGTGGTGTCGACTTCAATCTTACCGATCAGGACAGTGACGGAGACGGTTTCCTCAATTGGCACGAATATCAGGCGGGTACTCAGGACAATAATGCAAGTTCAACCCCTTCACTTAATTTTGGACTTGTTGCTCATTGGAAATTTGACGAGACCAACGGAACTGTTCTTCATGATTCATCAGGAAGTGAAATAAACGGAACTATGCATGGGTTTACCAATCCATGGAGTCTTGGTCGGGTGGGGGGAGCCTTCCGTTTTGACGGGGTGGATGACTATATTTCTTTTCCCGGGTTGAATCAACTTGATGATCTTCGACCATTGAGTTTTTCTGGATGGCTTAAGCTCGACCAGAATGGAAGTGGGTATGTGATTGCGAAGAGATCATTAGGAACAGGCTATTGGAGGTTTTATACATCCGGTCTGACCAATAATTGGTTTATTCGTAAAACATCTGGTGTTGCTCCCACCCTGTCCACTTCCATGACCACTCCATTTAATAAGTGGCAACATGTTGCCTTTTCTTGGACTGGATTACTTGGTGGGCAGAATAGTAAGATGTATCTAGACGGAACGCTTGTTGGCAATGTAAGCAGGAATAGCGGGTCGGGGGACTTGGTTTCAGATGTGGGTAACTTATTCACCATTGGTAATCGGCCTCAAAATAATTCCTCTTTTTTTAAGGGCTGGATGGATGATTTTAGACTATGGAACAGAGTAATTACCTCCGCCGAGGTGCAGTCGGTCTTCGATGCTGAGTCTCTTACTGTTCTAACCGATGCCAATTTCAAAGATGCGGTTGAATTATGGTTTTCCAACGTGGCCAATGCAAGTTCGACTTATGGGCATATTCAGGATTGGAATATTTCAAGTGTAACCGATCTGTCGAATGCTTTTGAGGACCGGACCACATTTAATGAAGACATAAGTAAATGGGACACCGCATCTATAACTAAAATGAATTCAATGTTCAAGGGAGCCTCCGCGTTTAACCAAGATATCGGAAATTGGAATACTTCCTCTGTCACAAGCATGTTGATGATGTTCCACCAAGCTACGATTTTTAATCAGGATATTAGCGATTGGAATATTTCTTCTGTCATATCCATAAAAAAAATGTTTAACGACGCCACATCGTTTAACCAAAACCTCAGTTCTTGGAATGTAAATAGCGTTATAAGCATGAATAGCATTTTTAATAACGCGAATTCTTTATCTGAAGCAAATAAAGGGGTGATCCATTCTTCATTTTCCAATAACTCGAATTGGACCTATGATTGGTCGGACTACATACCCAATTTTAACGGTAGCCAACTCGCATACTATCCCTTGGACGGAAATGCTTCTGATATGTCAGGGAATGAAAATCACGGATCGGTCAATGGAGTAACTCTAGCTATCGACCGACACGGAGTGGCTGGACGAGCATATCGATTTGATGGAATAAATGACCGAATTGTGGCGAGCGGTCCGTGGCCTGACGGAAATTCTTCTCGTAGTATCTCAGCTTGGTATAAGGCATCTAGCCATTATGCTAACCTGTTTACTTTTGGTAACGGGCTAGTTCAGAAAGCTCGTTTTTCAGTGCTATTAAATTTTGCCGGTAATGAGAATACTCTTGGATTTGCAGGCCAGGGGAGCGACATGAGCTTTTCAGCCAGTGGATTATATGGAGCTTGGAATCATGTCCTTGTGACCTACGACGGAAGCGTTGGTAGGCTCTATTTGAACGCAAGTCTACTTTCTGGCACCTTTAATTATAATCTGGAGACCAATGGATCAATGCCCTTAGTTTTTGGTTCAAACTCGCTCAACCGCAACGATGAATTCTTTGATGGGATTTTGGATGATTTAAGGGTTTATAACCGGGCACTCTCTGCGACTGAAGTGGCCACCCTGTATTTAATTGAAGCTTCTTCAGGTAATTCTGCCCCGAGCGACTTGAATTCAACTTCGCTGTTATCGATTACCGAGAATCAATCAATTGCTACATTGGTGGGCGAATTCAACGCAACTGATTCTGATATAAATGCAAGTTTGATTTATCATCTGGTCAACGGTACAGGGGATACTCATAACCATCTTTTTGTTTTGAGTCAGGCTGGTAAGTTGCGGGCAGCGACTACTTTTGACTATGAGAGTAATGCAAGTTCCTACTACATTCGCGTGCGGGCAAGGGATGAGTATAATGCCTCTGTAAAAAAGGCTTTCATTGTTACTTTACTTAATCAAAACGAGTCCCCGGTTATCCATTCTGCGAATGTGAGCGGCCACTCGAGTTCTCTTTTTGGGGAAGTTCAGGTTTCGGAAAATTCTCTTCTGGTTCTAGAGGTGAATGGGACTGACCCGGACGGGGATATTATTTCTTATGTCAAGACGGCGGGGGCGGACAAAGCCTTATTTACCTTGAACTCGGCCACTGGTAGTTTGAAATTTAAAGTAGCACCTGACTACGAGAATCCTCAGGATACCGACAGTAATAATACTTACGAAGTATGGTTTCGTGCTACCGATGGGAATGGTGGTTACGATGAGAAGAGGCTTACAGTACGAATCACCAATATTTCGGATGAACAAAACGGATCTAGTAGCCCATCAATTGCGGTGATTTCTGGAACAGTTAATTACACTGGAATTCTTTCAGGAAATACTTACGTACAGGCTCATGATTCAAACTTGAACAAGGTTGCAGAAGTGGTTTTACCTTCGGGGAGCGGGAACTATTCTCTCAATCTTCCTACAGGGCAATCCTATGACTTAAGGGCATTTGTGGATGCGGATGGAAACGGAACTGTAAATTTCTACATTGAACCAATCAAGATTTATGGGGAATGGAACGAAACTTCACAAAAATACATGAGAATACCAGTGAATGGAAATTTAAATGGAATTGATTTCACACTTGGTGCATGGGATACGGACGAAGATGGGTTTGATAATTTTCAAGAGTATATTGCCAACACTGGAATGACAGATTCTAATTCAACCCCAGGGTTGAACTTTGGTTTAGTAGGTAGATGGAGATTAGATGAAGCTATAGGCATGGTGCCAAAAGACTCTTCGATAACGGGAAATGATGGCTCGTCAAACACTGATGAAAACTCAACCGGGGTCTTTATAGAAATTCCACATCACACTAGTTATGCGAGTCCGTCGGGGACGATTTCTTTTTGGACTATGATTACAAGCCTAGGACAGAATGAAAAGCAGGGCTTTTTCTCCAAGGATGCTAAGGGTAGGGGGGTAGGTGGACACCTTTCATTATACGAACAGAATGGAACGCTCACGGTTCGCTTACAGAGTACAAATTTGGATTATGTTTTGGAGGGGAATGAAACCTTGGAAGTTGGGCAGTGGATGCATATTGCTTTTATGTGGGGCCGAACCGGTATGAGCCTTTACCAGGATGGAGAATTAGTCGCAAGTCACCCTTATGGGGGAGGGTTGGATTTAACTTCTGGAGGCGCGGGTAATTCTGAATCGATTATTATTGGAGCAGGTTCATGGAAAAGAGAATCTGGGGCAGGGCAAGGAATTGAAGGTTTCTTGCAGGGGCAAATGGGTACGGTTCGTCTTTACAATCGAAAAATCATCGAAAATGAGCTAGCCCAAATACAAGCAATTGGCCGAAATGTTGCCAATCAGCAACCCATTGGGATTGATTTGAATGGAACGACTATTTTGGAGAATCAACCAGCGGGTACTATTGTTGGAAAGTTATTTGGAATGGATGGTGATCATAATTCGACTTTAACCTTCTCTCGTGTGGAAGGAGTGGGATCGAGGGATAATAACCTATTTAGAGTTGGAGCAAATCAATTGTTACGAACGAAAACACCTTTAGATTTTGAAGTAAATTCCTTCCTTATGGTACGCTTACAGGTAACGGATGAACACAACGCATTCTATGAAAAAGCTTTTGTGCTAACTGTTTTGAATGATCCAACCGACGATATTATTCTTCAAAATGGTTCAGTGGGAGAATTGAATAGTAGTTCGAATTCATCTATAGATCTCAATAATAAAATTGAAACTAATAATATTGATGGGGTTCAATTTAATCCAAGTGGCTTAATCGATTTAAAACCGTCAAATTCTTTAACTTCGGATATGGGGAATTTGCCTATCGTATATACCATAAACTTTGAGTTGGAGGATAATGAAACCCATCGATTCGGGGGAAGGATTTTGACTGACGGTGGAAGTGAAATCTTGGAAGTCGGAGTTTTGATAAGTCCCGATATTCGGTTTTCGGAAAAAATCCGTCTGACTTCCTCACTCAAGTCAGGTAACAAAAAATTTCGAATTAAACTAAATAAATTAGAAGCAGGGACGCGGTATTATTATCGAGCTTATGCAAGAAACAAAGTCGGAGAAACTATGGGTTCGATTCGAAAATTAATGACAGCAGAGAAAGCAAATACCTCGGACTGGTGGGCGGGAATACCGGAGGTTGGAGAGGGCTGGCGAAAGTCAGATTGGTTTGGATCTTTTAGGAGGCATGAAGGGACTTCCTGGATTTATCATGCAAAATTGGGCTGGTGTTATGTGGAAACTGCGGAGGGCAATGGAATCTGGCTTTGGCAAAGAAGAAGCGGTTGGTTGTGGTCGCAAAAAGGAGTATGGCCTTTTCTCTATTCTCATCGAAAAGAGAATTGGTTCTATTATGCAAAGAGTGTCGGAGGGAGACCGATATTTTACGATTATGGGATTAAGGATTATTGGTATTGATCAGTATTAATTTACTCGGGCTTAGCCATTCCTAAATTGGTAGATTTTTATAATGGTATTATCAATAGTATCTCCGATATAATAGATCTGTGGATTTAAAAAATTTATTCGATACATTAAAAGATTTAAATGAAAACAGAAGGCTGAGTTCTGAATCAGATGCACTTATTAAACCCTTTATTGGTGCTTTACATGCTTTTAGTCTTCGATTCTGTGATGCTTCTCCTACTTTCTCCAGTCATCACGATCATCGATACTCGGGTGGGAAAACAATCGTAGCTAATTTCTTGGATGAAGAATTAGAATGTTCAATACTTTTTCCACCAAGTAAGAACGAATGGATTGAATCCTTGAAAAAGGGGGAAGAATTCCAAGCTGATTTGGTGGTGTTCGAACTAGATAATTTGTATCAGCGAATCGTTTTTGGGTATTCTTTTCATAAATTAGAGAACGAGGTCGAGGATGAGACGAACCTGCCTATCAATCAATCAGAAGAAACTGAATTAGTAAAAGAGATTGAGATTGATAGTCTGCAAATTGAGAAAGTTACAGTTCCCAGCGTACATTCGCTTGGTATTACGCCTGAACTCGAGGCCGACCTTTCCCCAAATTCTGAGCAGTTGGAAAATCAGGTTGAAGAGGAATCTGCTTTATCTGAGATCAGTTCAGAAAATTTTACCGTATTAAATAAGGAAGAAGAGGTATCTACAATTCCACAAAGCGAATTGAATAAAGAAGAAATTCCCATTGAACCGATCGAGGTTAATGAAGATGTAAAATTGGAAATCCTTGAACAAATAAAAAAAACTCCGCCTGATCGAATTTCAGGAGAAGAAGAAGTAAAAGGAGAATATGATTCAAATGATATTGAGCGTATTCTTGATAAACGATACGAGCATGGCTCTGGTTCATTAACAAGTGGGGAGAAGGAAGCTTTATTGCAAGCGGTTGAAGAGGAAACTCCTTTAGCTGAAATTAGTTCAGGGGAAGAAGTAAAAAGAGAATATGATTTCAGTGATATTGAGCATATTCTTGATAAACGATACGAACATGGCTCTGGATCATTAACTAGTGAGGAAGAGGAGCTTTTAATGCGATCCCAGCGTCGATCTAATTCGGCAAGAAGAGAAATAAGACAAGTTGAACAAGAAGAATTAGGAAAAAAAACATCTCCAAGAGGTATAAGTTTTTATTTCGGATGTTTTGGTTTAATTGTCGGTTACATTTTGATTAGCACGGGTTCGTTTTTACCCGCCTTTGTTACCTTATTTGTTTCGTGTTTAATAGTTACTCCCTCGATTGAGCAAATGAAAATAATCAAGCCCTTAACCAAGCAAGGGAAGGATGGCGTCCGAGTAGACAATAGAGAGTTAGGAAAAAAGAATTCTACTGAAAGCGAAATAGTTTTATCTATTGGTAAACGTTTAACTTTCGGAATTATTTTTATTATTGCCGGGTATAATTTCATGGACTCGAGTTCGAGTGTACTCTCCTTCGTCGTCCTAATGATATCATGTGTAATACTCACCCCTTTGGTTAAGAAAATGCTCGACACTTTCCTTGACCAATTCCCAACCGATTCCAGGTAATTCCTAAATTATATTTTAATTCGGTCAGATTAAATTATATTTATTTTAAAAACATGGATTGATTTATGATTGGTGAAATAAAATAGCTTAGTAGGATCGGCAGTGAAAAAATAGCTGTTATTCGATGAATAAAGACTCCTTTTGAAATGGAATCAATCCCTGCAGGTGCTCACTTTTTTCTATTCATTAATCGCACCGCTATTCATCAATTCTATAGCCCGACAGAAATTTTAAATCCTATTCAGTCTCCTGTTGACTGACTGTTGAAAGGCACTTTCTTTTCCTTGATCGTGATGGTCGTGGAATAAACAAAATAACAATTGAATATTTTGGAGCCAACTTCTGTCTAATTGAACTTTCTTGATTTAATTAGACACAAACTATCCTGAGAGGTGGACATATTCAGTTTTAACACTCTAAAACCGAAAGATTGGTAATGAACTAAGAATTCGACTGAGTGTAAATCAAGATTGCTTAAAATTGATGATGTTAAAAGAGTATAAAATCATAAGTCATCAGATGAAAGCTTATCTGCGTCTTTCCACAGTTGTTCAATGGCGTAGTTTTCGCGTTGCTCTTTAGAAAATAAGTGAACCACAAAATCAATGGCGTCGATCACTAACCAACCACTGGGTTGAAATCGATCTTTGGAAAATAATTCAATCCCTTTTTCTTTGAGAGTTTTTTCAACATTATCCCTTAACGCTTTGAGATGGGGATTTGAATTTCCGGTAGCGATGACAAAGCAATCAGTCAGTGATGATTTTTCTCCAAAATAGAGAAGCTGGACATCCTCGGCCTTTTTATCAAGCAGGGCATCGCAGGAAATCTTTAAATTGGTCAGTAGTTCAGTTTTTTCTTTGGGGATCACAGAGGTCATAAGTAAATAGATTTAAGAAGAAATAGTATGTTGGTTAATGTCTGGGTGAGCGACTGGTGGAATCATATGATTAACTGACTTACCCGATTTGAGACGGTTTCTAATTTCAGTGGAAGAACAATCAATCAAGTCGTTTTCCATGAGCTTGTAAGAAAGTAGGGGAATTGAAGGAGGGGTTACTTCAATGACTGTTCGTGAGAAAACAAGGAACTGGCAAAGCTTGGCCAATTCCTTATGGAATTTCCATTCAGTCAATCGATTGAACTGATCCGCCCCAATTAAAACCATAATTTCGGAATTAGGATATTGCATCTGTACTTCTTTGACAGTGCCGTAGGTATAGCATGTTCTTTGCTTATCTATTTCCAATTTACAAATTTCAAACAGGGGTTTTTCTTGAGCGACTTTTTCCAGAATTCTCAGTCGAGTTTGAGTCGAGAAAAATGGTTTATCAGGTCGTAGGGGAGCATGAAAAGCTGGGCAGAGTAGGAGAGTATCAAGCTTGGCGATTTTGATTGCCTGTTCGGCGAGTGACACATGCCCAATATGAATCGGGTCAAACGAACCACCAAAAAAGCCGATTCGTTTGGTTTTTGATTCATTGCTTTTATCCATCTGTTCATTATAAGGACCGGCCTTCTGATTTATCAAAAAGCGTAAACATCTGTCCTTTTCGGAAATAAGTAACTTGACCAGAGGAGGAAACCACAAGGGCCAATGAGTCCGTTACATGAGTGATTGCGGCAGCAGCAGCGTGTCTCGTCCCCAACCCTCCAGGAAGGATGATATCATCGGCTTTTGCTTGAATTAAGCAGCCTGCAGACTCGACCACACCATCACCCCGTACAATAAAGGCACCATCAATAAGAGCGAGTTCTTTGATGGTCTCATCCATGAACGGGTTGAGTATACTACGATCTTCTTCATCATAGCCATGAAATGGATTGAGAATTAACGGTTTTGAGCGTTTGTACACTTCCTTATAGTCTCCAAGAATAAACATCGCACCAATCGCTTTTCCTTCACGCCCTGTAGATGCAAGGTCAGTGGCAATAGCAGTAATTCTCTCTAAGGCTTCAGCTGAGACATCAGGAGGGAGCATTTCTTCACCGTGTCCAATAACAGATTCAAATTCTTCATCCACATCCACCACTAAGACGGTGTCGAGTTGTCCGCTATTGGGAATTCCACCAATACAACAGACCCGATCCTGAAATCCAAAAATATCACGGGTAAGGCCAAGTAGGATTGCCGCCCTGAGTTGAGATAATCGAGAACGGGAGAGGGCTCTTACCGCTAATATTGCATCGGCCCGATGATGAGCACGGTCATCATCGGTTACATCTTGACCAGCGAGCACTACGCTAAAACCAGGGAAAGTCATTCTTGGGGCAAGACTGGGTGGGAAAACATCAGTGAAGATTAGGATGGTCGAACATTCGGCCGCTTTGGCAATCTTGGCTGCTTCATCGGTTAGGAGTTTATTAAACTTTGTCCGTCGTCTAGCAGGTCGATCATCAGTCCCAGCAAAAGCTTTTCGAACGGCACTGCGAAATTCATTTTTTTCTCGAGCCATCCACAGATGGTCCATGACAGAACTATCTTGAAATGAGCGAGCGAGGGCGGCGAGGAATGATAGGTAATTTTTCGCCTTTTCATTAGCCAATAAAAGAAAGACAAATCGAACATCTTCATAACTATCTTTACCTTCAAAAGATAAGCCAGTGGGGCATCTTCCAATCGCAAGTGCATAGGGTCTTTTCATGGGCACCCTTGCATGGGGTAGTGCGACTCCCTCTCCGAGATAACTGGTTAGAGCTTTTTCTCGATCTACCAGTTCATTTAAGACTTTTTTTCTTTTTGCAGGAGTGGGTAGCAGGGTAGAGAAAGTATCAAGTAGTTCGGAATAAGCGGAGATTAAATCTTTACTTGATATATCGATAATTCGATTACCGGAAATATATCGATCAATGTGCATCTTTCAGCGAGGGAAAGAGGGCGAGTAGAGTTCTCGGACTTTTAGCAGGGAAGTCTTGTTTATTTTTCCCACTCAAGCGCACCACTTTTCAATTCATAAACCAAACCCGCAGCGAGCACAAAAGTGAAGAATAGCATTGGACCTAAAATCGGAATACCGGCTGCCACTAAATCGCGATGGGTAAGTACCCATGGAATGAGGAAAACCACATCTATATCGAACAAAATGAAAAGCATAGCGGTGATATAAAATTTAACCGAGTACTTGGTTACTCCTTTTGATTCAGATGCAAGTCCACATTCGTAGGGAGAATCTTTAATCTTACCAGGAATTGCCCGCTGTCCAAATAAATGACTTGCGAACAAAATACCAAACCCCATTCCGATAGCCAAAAGAATTTGGATGAGGATAGGAAGGTAGTCTAAAAGTGTCATGCTTATTGCATGGTGTTAAATTAGCCGAAAGGCAAGGATATTCCTTAATGAAATAGTGTCGTTTGATATAAAATTCAACAGGCTTGCCAAATGAGCCTTTGATCAATTAAAATAATTCAATGATTACATCTGCACAAACACATTCTCTTCGCCTTCGTAAACAGAAAGGATTTACACTGGTTGAAATCCTCATCGTTTTGGCTTTAATTGGTATTGT
This sequence comes from uncultured Puniceicoccaceae bacterium, assembly GCA_964383925.1. Classification (GTDB taxonomy): domain Bacteria; phylum Verrucomicrobiota; class Verrucomicrobiia; order Opitutales; family Seribacteraceae; genus Seribacter. The sequence continues at coordinate 9,509 of CAYLIJ010000048.1, read as the reverse complement.
TGCAGGTTTGGCAATGTCAAACCTGGGAGAAATTTTTGGAGGAGGAAAAGTGAAAGCAGCACAGACTTGGGTAAATAGTACTGGAGAAGCTTATGTAACGAGTTACTTTGCATTGGTCGGACAGTACCCTAAAAGTTTAAATGAGTTAAAATCTCCTCCTCCTGGAACGCCTCCTTTTATTAAACGTGCATCTGATATTCAGGACCCGTGGGGTAAAGAATATATTTATCAATACCCGGGGACTCATAATACTGGAAGTTTTGATATCTCTACAACTGCCCCAGATGGGACCGTGATTGGTAATTGGGATACCGGGAAGTAATTTGATCACGGTACTCAAGGCGTACCGAAAACGAGCCTTTAGCCTCATTGAGGTTTTGCTCGTTCTTGCTTTGGTTGCAGTTTTATTGGGGATCGTAGCAGGTAATGCAGGAGCATTTATTCAGGGCAGTAATTTTGAACCTCCGGGGCGTGTTTTGAAAAAAGCAGTCCTTGATGCCGTTTATAATGCGAGCGAGAGTAAACGTGCGGCGTTTTTAAGTTATTTGGAGGAAAATGCAAGTTTTGTAGTTACCGATTCGTTTGGTGGGATTCTAGCTGAACATCGAGTTTACAAAAAAATCGATGATGAAATCAAAAAAAATGAATCACTTCTTCCGAAAGTAAACTTTTATGCTGTAGGTCCATTAGCAGGAGAAGATGGAGGCAATTCCCAATACGATGAACGCGACCTATTGCTCAATCGTGTCTTTTTTCATTTGGGTTCGAGTGTTCCATTCTATGCTGAGATTGAGTTTAGGGATGAAAAGCAAAAGATGGAATTCGATCCTTTTTCGGGTTATGTTTTGAAAAGCAAAGAATGAAAATTTTTCGAAATCACACCATTTCTAGAAATGGTTTTATGTTGATAGAAGTTTTAATCGCCCTCGCCCTTTTTGGGTTATCTGCGGTCTATTTAGTAGATGGTGCTTTTGTTGCATCTCGTACAATTCGAATGATGAAAGACACGAGGGAAATGGAGCAAGATCTCCTTTGGGTAAGGGGAGAAATTTTTAAGGAATCAGATTATGAAAAAATAAAAGATGGAGGGGATATCCAAGCGTTATCTATGGGGGAGGTTAGGTGGGAAACAGAGGTCGAGATGTCTAATGTTTTAGATCTATATCAGGTAACGCTTTCTCTTGAGTATGATGGAAATGAAGAATTAGGAGTGGATTCGGGAGAACGGGTTTCTCAAATGTACCTCTTTCGCCCTTCTTGGGGGGGGCATGGGGATTTTTCATCTGAACGAGGACGATTGTTAGAAGATAAGAGAGATAAAATCAGAGAGATTCAGGAGGAAAGGAGGAGGCAATGAAGAAAAAAAAAGGGTTTTCTATGGTCGAAGTCCTTCTTGCCCTTACAATTGGAGGACTTATTTTGACTGCAGCCACATCTCTTTTAATTACTATTTCTAGAGCATGGGCGGACAGACCTGCTACTCGTGATGCATTTGACGCCCATGTCAATGGAGTCGCTCATTTTCTAACCGCAGTCTTAGAAGAAGCTACCTTAGCTACTTTGAATCGTGCTGGAGATGATGTAATCGATTTACAAAGACCGGTGGGTTATTCAGACTCAGACGATCCTTTGATTCATTTCTATTTGAGGGAGGGGCCCCCACTCTTAGTATGGCCCTCTGGGTCTGCAAGTCGCGTGCATTGCTATTTTCAATTTGTGGATGGTGATGGCTTAAGTTTTTTGTGGTTTTCCGAACTGCAAGAATTAGAAAAAAATGATAAAGGTCAGATGGAACTTGAGAATGAAGATGATCTTTTCAATACTTTGATAAGTCCATTCTGTTCCGAAATCTTTTATTGTTATTATGGTGATGAGGATGCGGATGTGGATGATATTAAAGAGTGGGAAATTTTAGATGATCTAGAAGAAAATGTCCAATCAGCTAAATTTAGAATCCCTGCCTTTATTAAACTCGTCTTTAAATGGGAAGAGGAGAATCTCGAAAGAACTATCACCCTTCCGATTAAAAGAATTTCGCCTAGCGGCATAGAGGAGGAACCTTTTTAATGGATATCAAGAGTAGGTCTAGGGGATCCATATTGGTATTTATTCTAGCATTGATAGTGTTACTTTCTGTTCTGTGTATGCGTCTAATGCAAGAAACAGTTCAGGAACTCAGGCATGTAAGTCAATTTCATCGTCGAGATGACTTGCGAATGCATGCTTATTCTGCATTGGATGTATCGGTCGGGGTTTTAAATGAATTTATGATGGTGGAGAAAACTCTCTATTCTCCTTCACAAGGTTGGGGCACTCCATTGAGTTATTCCGAGATTTCGCCTCTCGATCCTTCGGTGAGGTGGTCAATTTCGTTGATTGATGAATCGGGTAAAGTTCCGATCAGCTCAATATCCGAAAAGGACTTAGTTTCTCTTTTTTCGATTATGCGAGCGGAGGAAGATTCTTTGGTTAATGACGACGACGGTCAGCCTTTTTATGATAGTTTGATGGATTGGCAGGATGCGGACGAGGATGAACGTGACGAAGGGGCAGAGGATGATTATTATGAAGATTTAGAATTCTCTTATTTTACCCCGGGGAAGAAAATAGAAAATTTCGAAGAATTTCGGATGGTAAAAGGGTTTGCTTATGATGCCGATGATCCGGATGAATCAGGTATATTTTATTCGCAAGACGGAAGTGAAACCGCACACATGAAAAACTTTCGAGATAGTTTTTCTTTCTTTCATAATGGACCTATCAATGTGAATACTGCCTCCTCTTTCTTGATTAAATTTTTGTGTGGAGATGACGACAGCCTTTATGATGAGGTTCTCGCGGGGCCAAGTGCTTCATCTGGAGATCCCTTTTTTAAGAATATGAATGATCCTAAACTTGCTCAGTTGAGAAATAACAGGTCGATAAGCACGAGCACTACAGCTACGGTTTTTCGAGCCTTAGTGACGGTGAAAAAAGGGAAGGCAAACTTCCAATTACATGCAATTCTCGCAAGTGGTAAGGCAATGCAGACTAGTCTACAAGGCGGTAGAGGAAAGGTAACCCCAAAGCCAAGAAGTAAGCAAAACACCAAGATGCGATATCCGTTTCGTATTCTTTCGATTCGTGAAAACGAGAATTTGATCGACTGAACATGCTTTTAGCATTAAATTTGACACACCATTTTTATGGCGGAATCCCCTGAAAAATCATCCGAGTTACCTGTTGGAGAACTTCGAGAAATCACCCTTCGAATTCCCGGTGAGCACTTTTTTTGTGATACAATTTCTTTACCCAACTCACTCAAGGCTGAAAAATATCAGGATTTTTCAGAGTTTGTTTTAAATGAAGGAGACTTATCCCCCTATCCAGTAGAACAGTTGGCATGGGGGTATCAAGCAGATGAAGAGCATAGGAAAATTTTCATATTTGCCACCCCTTTGGCAAAACTTAAGCAACTCGGTTGGCAAAACTTCGAAATTTTTCGACGGGTTTTCCCTTCATTTATCTCTTTGCTCGGTAATGAGTACCCTGAACCAACGATTGCATTTTTGCTTTTCGAAGAAACTCTAACAGCTGCGTCTTTCCAAGAAGATTCTAGCGTTCCCGATTTACTTTATTCAATCGCATTAGATGAGTCACAAGGAGATGAATCTGTAGAAGATGCAAGAGGGAAACTTCTTTCTCTTTTCGACTTAGAAAATTACGAAATAGCCAAGGATATTTTAGTCGCAGATGAGGTCGAGAGAACTAAGGATGGTTTTTTCAGGTTTGAGCATAACTGGCTCGAAGGTAAAGATTCAGATCTCTCCTTGGATCAGGATGTCCTAATCTCTGCTGATGATCTTTGGACAAGCGATCTTAGGCAGCGTGAATTTATCGAAGTCGAGCAAAAGAGAAGAAATCAGGCGAGGGCACGATGGAAAGGTATTATCATCTGGACTGTAGGCATGGCGGCGATGTTATTAGTGTTTGCCGGAATTAAGATTATGGGTGTTAAATTAGAAGATAGAAAGGTACTCAGTCAAAGGTATGCGGAGGAGGTTCCTTTAGTGCTCGAATCCCAAAAATTACTTGAAAAACTTCGTCAAAATAAACTTGGTGGAATTGATCCGTTTGGTGCTTTGATCCGAGTAGCTGTTCATCGAGGAGGCAGCGCGGATGACCCAAATTTATGGTTTTCTTTGGCTCATTTTCAGAGTAGGAATGAAGTAAAAATAGAGGGCGAGGGAAAAACGATTGAAGCCATTAATACTTTTATTAAAAGTTTGGAGAAGAATAATGTCGCCAATATTCGTGTGGGACGATCGGGTGAGAAGATGCGGGAAATTAAAAGTGGGGGAGGTAAGACAACTTTTGAAATTGAGATTAAAATAGTAGAGGAAGGAGATCCTAAGTCCGCTCAGGTATGGGGAAAGTCATCGAATCAAATTATTCATAATAAAGGATGAATATTATCAAGAAATTTTTTTTTAAGTTAAACGGCCGAGAGCAAATTCTTTTACTCTTCTCTCTTTGGGTGATTGTATTGGTTTGTTTTTATAAGTTTTTCGAAACTGGCCTATCTATTTATCAGGAGTGGGGCTTTACTGAGCAAACAATCGCCAGCTATCAGACAGTTATTAATTTGAAGCCAAGCATCGATAAGGCGCTGGAAGCGCAAAAATTGGAGCAGGCAAACAAAAGCTACGATAAAAATAATCTGAGTAATCGAGTTTCCACTCTTGCGGACCGAGTTTTTCCACAACGAGATTATCGCGAATTGGATACGGATGAGAGGGAAAGATACTCTCAGCATAAAGTAAGGATTAAATTTGCTCGATCTAGTTATGATAATGTAAATGAATTTGCTGGTTTGATCCGCCAAGAGAGCCCTTACATGTTTTTAAGCGAAGTTAAGATTGAACCTAATTACCCGCCCAAATCACGACCTTATGATCCGACCACATACGATGCTACTTTTGTGGTAAGTTCAGTAGAGTTTGCGAACCAATAACGGCCAAGTCCATTAATTTATGTTAGTAACTAAAAAATTTAAGAATCTTCTTTTTCGACCGATAGTCTTTTGGGTCTGGTTCGGACTTTTTCATAATTTATATAGTCAAGTGCCAGTGGGCGAACTTCCAAATGTTCCTAACCCTTCTCGGGATGGACAGCTAGAGGCTGAGCTTGGAGATTTTGGTTTAGGTCCGTTGGCAGACCCTGATGAGCTTTCCTTAGTTGACGGTTTGGATGAACCCTTGGAGAGACTTCGCTTACGGGATCAAGACACGAATATGATTTTGGATATGATTCAATTGTTAACCGATAAGTATATCCTTAGACCGCAGAATTTGCCGCAAGTAAAAGTAAATTTCGATAGCTTCAGTATTTTAACCAAACGGGAAACTCTACTTGCGCTTGATAGTTTACTGGCAATGAATGGAATTGGAATAAGTAAAATAGATGATCGATTTTTTAAGGCTGTGCCTGCAGCAGGAATGAATGTACATGTTCCTATTTGGTTAGAAGGGCCAGCTTCTTTACTGCAACCCAGTCAAAGAATTTATGTTAAGATGTTTCATCTTGATTACTCGCCCGCGATTGAAGTCCGTGAGCAATTGAGCCCTCATTCCACTCCGAATGTCGGGACTCTTTTGGTTTTTGAGAAAGCAAACAGTATTTTGGCAACTGATTGTCTGCTTAATTTACAAAGAATGGAGAAGTTATTACTTTCGATTGATCGCCCAATCAGCAGAGAGGAACTTGGAACAGAATTTTTTGTTCATTCAATCCAACATGCCGGGGCACGTGAACTTGAGACGAAGCTTAAAACTATGATTGAGGGGAGCTTTAAATCATTTCTAGGAGGAACAACCCAAGTCGATTCAGATGATCGAACAGGACAGCTCATTGTGGTAACTCGTAAAGAAAACCTGGACACTATTAAATTTATTTTAGAGACATTGGACGCCCCTGTTAAGATGAAAACTACTAGTAATCTATTTAAGCTTCAGCATGCCGAATCGAAAGATATAAAATCCATTCTTGATGAAGTGGTTAAAAATCAGCAAAGAATAAAGCAACAGGTTCAAGGTGGAAAAAATGTGAGACCCTCTGCGAATAATACAAATTCCTCCGCACCCCCCCCTTCTCCCGGTGGAAAAAATGCGGCCACTCCCGCTCCAAGCCAGTCTAGTTCCTCTTCAAGTGAGGGAGAAGGAGGAGAAGGTTCTCATGAATTTAGTGATTTTATTACCATTTCTGCTGATGAAAGGAGCAATGCAATTCTTGTCTATGGAACCAAGGAAGATATCGTAGAACTTGGGCGAATGATTGAATCACTTGATCAACCACTCCCTCTTGCCCGAATCGACACTATTTTTGTTATGGTCGACTTAACTGAACAAAACCAGCGAGGGATTGATGCTCTATTTAGCAATCTTGAGTGGTCTAAATATTCCAGAGGAGCAAGAGGAGAAGGTTTATTCGGGGAAACTGCCACAGCCAACGAGTCGGTTACTTTACCGGGAGGTGAAACCGCAACAAGGCAAGTTCCAGTTGAATCAAATAATTTTCAGGGAATAATGGGAATACCAGGTCTAAATTCTGCGATTCCTTTCCAAATGGAGGATTGGGAATTAAGTGGAATTAGGTGGGATCAGATATTTGCTCTTTCTTCTGAGAGAAATGATGTGAGGATATTTTCCACACCTTCGCTTATGGTTTCTCATAATGCGCCTGAAGTTCATATCTTAATCGAGGACGAGCGGAATATTGTGATACCCACTTATTACGGAAATACTTCAACTGATGGTTCAAGCAGCACTGGAAACGCTGAGAAAATAACTGCAAAAACTTCTCTCGAAATAAAGAAACCTAAAATTGGACTTCCTTTATACGATGAAAATGGAACGATCATATCGAAAGGTTCTATTTTTATGGAGGTCGAGGTGAAAGCGGAAAAATTTGATGAAACTCAAAGCAACACCTATCAAGGTCAGTCTTTGCCTGCAAAAAAAATTCGGGAGGCAAAGTCTTTTGTTACAATACGGGATGAAGAAATTATTGTTTTAGGTGGATTACAAGAAGTTCAAGTTGATTCGACTGAATCTAAATATAATCTATTGAGTGATTTACCCTATTTTGGAGAGAAGTTTTTCAGACCTCAAACGGTTAAGTATACGCCCACCGAACTGCTTATTTTTCTCAAACCCACGATTATGAAAGCTGGAGGGGATAACACCAAACAAAATATTCGATCAATAGATGAGAGAATTGATGGCAATTATGCACCCAAATTCCGTTCACCATCTGGACGACTTTTGGGTATGCCCGACATTGATGGTAACCAAAGAAATAACTCTTTCTCTCCGGATGTGCCTTCAAGCAAACCTTCATTCATAAATCATGTTGAATAAAAAAAGAATTTTGATTTGCCTGGGGATAAGCTTTTTTTGTTCCCCCCTTTTTTTTGTTCTAGGTCAAAAAATAAATCCATTCGAACGACCTGGGGCAAGGCAGTCTAAACCTCCGCCTATAATTCGCCCAGCCCCTCCACCTCCTGCACCTAAACCAATTAATCCCAATATTGAATTGCGAGGAATATTCAAATTTCGGAATGAATGGCACTTTAGTCTGTTTGATCGTGGTAGTAACAAGGGAGCTTGGCTGAAGATTGGGGAAAGCTTTGACGAGGGCAAAGTTGAAATTCAGGGATTTAATCCTGATACTGAAGAATTAAAGTTAACAGGCGGGCTCTCCTTGACTTTAAAGAACGCAACTAAAGGAGTACTCCCTGTGCCGAGTGGACAACCAGTTAAGAAAACTCCCCAATCTTCCGTGAATAAGGGTAATAAGCTTTCTCCGCCTCGTACTTTGTTGCCAGGTAATCGTCCGCGTGCAATTACCATTCCCCCGCGTGTCAATCTTCCTCCCCGAAAATAAGAAGATGTTGAATCAAAAATTAACGGATGATAGCTCGGGCGAAAGTGATGTCGATAATGAAGAAGAGGAAGGTCGCCAAGCCTTTGCTTTCGATTTTAATCAGTCTTTTGAGCATATGGATTGGTGGCCCGACTTGGCAGATTTAGATCGTTTAAATATATTAAGCTCCCCGAAGGAAGATCGTGCCCGTTTACTTGCATCCAAATATTCAAAGCCTGTGGCTGAAATTATGATCGAGATTGGTAAGAAAACAGATCTTGATTATCTGGAAGATTTTGAAATGCCGGAAAATCCGACCAAACTTCTCCCGATGAGGTTAATCCATAATTATTGTTGCTTGCCCTCGGAAGTAAGCGAGAGAGGAAAACTTTGCCTTGTCACGCCGTGGCCGCCCTCAGAAAGAATGAGTAGATGGGTATTTGCGGTTTCTGGACGAAAACCCCTTTGGATTCTTGGTCCACCTGAAAAAATTTCACGGGCCATAACAGAAAATTTTGGAATTGGTGCTGACAGTCTAGATGAAAGCGATTTAGAGGACGATGGGGATGAAGATTCCCAAGATGACTTAGAGGATCAAAATGCGGCTATCATACGATTTGTAAACGAAGTTATACAACGAGCTATTGTTGATCGGGCAACTGATATCCATTTTGAACCTCATAAAGATACATTACAAATTCGTTACCGAATTGATGGGCAACTTGTTCCAGTCCGTGTGCCTGACAATTTAAGGAGTTTTCAGGACGCTATTATTTCTAGAATTAAGATTATGAGCGGGATTAATATTTCCGAAAAAAGAAGACCACAAGGGGGTCGTATTACCTTTTCACAAGGACAAAGTGATTTAGATATTCGAGTATCCACTTTACCCACTCTATATGGGGAAAGTATAAGTCTTCGATTATTGAATGAAAAATCGCAGCCATTATCCATGCGAGAATTGGGACTATTGGACGATGATGAGAGAAACATTGTATCGGTCTTAGATAAGCCACATGGAATTGTTTTAGTTACAGGTCCCACAGGTTCAGGGAAATCAACTTCTTTAACTGCATTTATTAGACGAATTCATAAACCAGAGCGCCGGATTATGACGGTTGAAGACCCAGTTGAGTATGAAGTTGCGGGAATTAACCAGACCCAGGTGAACTCTGAGATCGGATTTACTTTTGCCAGTGCATTACGAGAGATTTTGAGACAGGATCCAGATGTTATTATGGTAGGAGAGATTCGGGATAGAGAGACAGCAGATATAGCGATTCGAGCTTCTTTGACTGGTCACTTGGTTCTGAGTACCCTTCACACGAATGATGCACCCGGTGCAATTACTCGTCTAATTGATATGGAAATCGAACCTTTTCTCATTGCCTCGTCGGTCGAGATGGTGATTGCACAAAGGCTAGTCCGTAGACTTTGCCAAGAGTGTGCAAAACCGACAATTAAATCAGAAAGAGAGATTATTGCATCACTCGCGCTGCTTGAGACTATTGAATCTGAGATTAAACATAAAGATAAGATTATGCAGTCAGTGGGTTGTCCACAGTGCCAAAATTTGGGTTATCGTGGGCGAGTGGGAATCTTTGAAT
>CAYLIJ010000047.1:0-20054 GCA_964383925.1 uncultured Puniceicoccaceae bacterium | reverse complement strand
TGACCGGAAGAAATTCCTGGCAATTGGAGGAGGCGGCTAACCACCAGAATATCTTTCCTGCAAAGTTTAAAGGGTGGGTGGAAACATTGACTGAGAACGGTTACTCAACCGGCTACACAGGAAAAGGATGGGGACCCGGAATTGCAAAAAATGAAAGAGGAATCAATCGATTAATCACAGGTACTCCGTACAACAAAGAAAAACTGATTCCGCCAGGGAAAGGAATTTCCAACAATGATTATGCCGCTAATTTTAATGCATTCCTTAAAGATAAACCGAAAGGAAAACCATGGGCTTTTTGGTTTGGGACCACTGAACCACATCGAGGTTACGAATATGGGATAGGCCAAAGGCTTGGTAAAAAACTTTCTGATATTGACCGAGTGCCCCTTTTTTGGCCGGACGAGGAAATCATTCGAAACGACATGCTCGACTATTCAATTGAAGTCGAGCATTATGATAATCACCTTGGTAAGATTCTCGAAACCTTGGAAAAGGCTGGATTAGCTGAAAATACAATTGTGGTCGCCACTTCCGATCACGGTATGCCCTTCCCTCGCTGTAAGGGTCAGGCTTATGATTACTCAAACCATATACCACTCGCGATCCGTTGGCCTAATGGAGTAACAGGAAATCGACGAATTGTGGACGATTATGTTAGCTTTATAGATCTAGCCCCCACTTTTCTGGAAGCCGCACGGGTGAAAACGAGTAAATCGGGAATGCAACCCATTACCGGAAAAAGTCTTTTTGATATCTTTTCTTCCTCAAAATCAGGACAAGTTAATCAAAAACGAGACCATGTTCTCCTCGGGAAGGAAAGACACGATGTGGGCCGCCCGAACAATCGAGGATATCCAATTCGCGGAATCGTAAAAAAAGATTTTCTTTATTTAAGGAATTTTGAAACCGATCGATGGCCCGTGGGGAACCCGGAAACTGGTTACTTAAACTGTGACGGAAGCCCAACTAAAACACTCATCCTCGAACAACGCAGGAAGGGTGAAAGAAAATATTGGCAAATGAACTTCGGGAAAAGAAAGCAAACTGAACTTTATGACCTCAAAAAAGACCCAGACTGTGTAGTAAATTTAGCGGGTTCAGAAAAGGTTTACAAAATTGAAAAAAGCTTACGAGTCGAACTACAAATTGAATTAAAGAAACAAAAGGATCCGAGGATGTTTGATCGTGGATTCATATTTGATAAGTATCCCTTCATCGGTGACTGGAATAACTATTATGAACGATTCACCACCGGACAAAAAACGCTAGGAACAGGATGGGTGAATCAGAGCGATTACGAACGGGGTCCAATAAAATAATTCCCTTCTCTCTTTTTTTTTATTGCGAGATGATAGTTGAAAATACATAAAAATTCTAATTTATGAAAACTTCCTTTATTAATATTACCAGTCTTTTGCTTGCAGGTTCTCTGCTAGGGCAAAATTCAAATAATAACGCCGAGCCGTCGACATTAAACGAACTTTCTGTCAAAGAAAGTTCTATGGGGAGTCTTGATCTTTCTCGATCGACTATCCTCGAAGGAGATATGATTGAATCCCGTAAAATTAAGTCCATATCAGACCTTTCCGCTTCTGCTCCTAATTTCTATGTTAATTCTAGTGGGCAACAATCATTTGGAGATGTCATTACATTGCGAGGAATTGGCAATACCCCGCTCTTTGGTGATCCAGCTGTTAGCCTTTATGTTGACGGCGTACCGGCAGGTAGCACTTCAACTTACTCGTCTGATTTATTTGATGTGGAAAGCGTAGAAATTCTTAGTGGATTCCAAGGCCACCGCTTTGGAAAAAACTCTCATGGCGGAGTAATTAATATCAAAACTAGAAGACCTAGCGAAAATCATCGTTCAAAATTATACGCGTCCTATGGTACTTTTAATACCCAAAATTACCGCGTTCTTGCCGATGGACCCACAGGCGAAAATTCTTCTTATTACTTTGGAATGAACCGGTCCGAAAGCGATGGCTTTGCTGACAACACTAATCTATTGGGTAACGATGCCACTTCCAAAAGCTGGAATGGGCGACTCGGTTTCAATTGGGTGACAAAAGAGGGGCTTGAAATTGGTTTAGGTGCAACTTGGGAGAAATTTGATTTGGGTGCACAACCTATCGTGCCCCGTGCTTCCTCAGGCAACTCTAATTACAACGGATTTTATAGCCGGAATTCTTCCATTAATGAAATGGGGGAAATCTCAAAAAACTCTCAGCATTTGTCTATTAAAACGAAGACTGATTGGGGGGAAATTAAATCCACTACTTCGCGAAATTTCTGGAAAATGAATCCAAGCATGCTTGACTTGAACTTTGTAGATTCCAGTTTGGCCACCTTATCTCAATTCAGACAATTTATGAGCCTACCAGTTCTTGATTCGACCTCTAAGATAGTTGAAGAGCGGGAAAACATTTGGGAAGAATTACAATTTTCGGGAGGTGGCATTGAGGAAATGTCTTGGTTATTTGGAATAAGCCTTGGTCAAGAGGATGTTACTGGAATCGCAACCAGAGTTGTACCCATGCCTAATCCAAATTCGCCCAGCATTGCCGGGTATGCAAATTACAATTCAATAACTTCTTATTCCTTTGACAATCAACAGTTCGCCCTCCACGCCAAAATTTCGAATTCGATTGGCGACAATTCCAATTACGAAGTTGGCTTAAGGTTCGACCATGAAAAAAAGAAGATGCAGAGAAGTAAAACTAACACTTATCCATTTTTGCCCCCAGTATCTCCCAGTAATTTAGAAAAATCCTTTGACTGGATTTCACCGTTTGTAGAATTTTCCCATGACCTAAACGAACAATTGAAGTTTTCTTTCAGGTCTTCATTATCTCAAAAAGCGGGAGGTTATACTGCTTATGTAGACGATGTTGTCGGATTTCCCGATCTTATTGATAGTGGGATTGTTGACCTTGAATTTAAAGAAGAAAAGAATTGGGCCAATGAATTTAAAGTCGATTTTTTAAGAAAAGAAAATGACATGGGCGGAAGTTTGGCAGTTTTTTGGAATGATGTTAAAAATTATCAGTTCGAAAAGCCTTCCGGTTCATTTGACTACTTTGTAGACAACGCCGATGAAGTAGAAATCTATGGACTTGAAGTTGAGCTTTTCATCCGCCCGTTGGAATCTTCAACCTTTAATCTCACTCTCGGAATAAACGAAAGCGAAATTAAAAAACATAGTGCCACAAGTTTTGACGCCACCGCACAATCTGTGCTCGGACCACATAATTTTGCAGGGAAAAAAGTTCCCTTTGTTCCCGAGAGCACTCTTAGCATTAATTACAGGCAACAAATCAACGAGTTACTACATACCAATCTGGGCTTGAGGAATATCGGTAAAACATCTTACTTAGATCAAACCGCTAACGAAACTGTTAATGACTCCTACACACTTTTAAATGCAAATGTTGGTTACCAAAATAACGGATGGGAAGTAAATTTATTCGGTACCAACTTGACGGATGAAGAATACTACACATCTTTAGTTACTAGCCTTACTGGCACTCCTGGGGTTGTTGGTTCGCCACGTGTAATTGGTTTAAGTGTTTCCAAGGAGTTTTAACCACTTTTTTAAAAATGAGTAGATTAACTTTCTCTTTTCTGCTCATTACAACTTACTGCTTTGCAGAAAAGCAGTCTAATTTTGTCTTCTTTCTGGTCGATGACATGGGGATGATGGATGTCGGTGCATATGGTTCGACTTTTCACGAAACTCCCAACATAGATCGTCTTGCCCAGTCGGGCATGAAATTTAGCAACGGTTATGCTGCCTGTCCCGTTTGCTCACCTACCCGAGCGAGTATTATGACAGGTCGACATCCTGTTCGGGTCGACATCACCGATTGGATTCCCGGGCAATCCAATAAGAAGACCAATAAGCTCCTCCACCCCGAAGACCGTGACAACTTAGACCTCGTAGAAGTTACTCTTGCGGAGGAACTGAAAAACCATGGCTACCAAACCTTCTTCGCAGGCAAGTGGCATCTAGGAAATGAAGGTCATTGGCCTACCGATCAGGGATTCGACATCAATATCGGTGGACACCATCGCGGAAGTCCTCCCGGTGGGTACTACGCTCCTTGGACAAACCCAGTCTTGGAAGCAAACAAAAAGGACGAGTACTTGACCGAACGCCTGACCGAAGAATCAATTCATTTTCTCGAAGAGCGGGAGGACGATAAGCCCTTCCTGCTCTATCTCTCGTACTATAATATCCACACGCCGATTCAGCCTTACAAGAAACACATTAATCATTACAAAAAAAAGGCTGAGAAATTTTCAGGCGATACCCCCACCCTCTCCGAGCACGACGCCCTGACCCGAATGCGGCAGGATAATCCGTCCCTTGCGTCGATGGTCGCGGCGGTCGATGACAGCGTGGGTTCCCTATTGGCAAAGCTTAATGAACTTGGCTTAACCGACGATACCGTAGTCATCTTCTTTAGCGACAATGGCGGACTCAGCACCAAAGCAAAATCAGGCCCCGGGTGTAACTTACCCTTGCGGGCCGGGAAGGGCTGGCTTTATGAGGGAGGGATACGCGAACCCACTATCATCCGGGCTCCGGGCCTGACCAAACCCGGCAGTGTGTCCGACCAACCGGTTGTATCGATGGACTTCTTTCCCACCATGCTCGAACTTGCAGGGCTTCCTCTACGACCCAAGCTTCATGCAGACGGACGCAGTCTACTTCCCGAACTAACTGGTAAGAAAGGAAAACCTCGGTCTCTTTACTGGCACTACCCACATTATCACGGATCAACCTGGAAACCGGGAGCCTCTATTCGTTATGGAGACTGGAAACTAATCAAGTTCTACCACTATGAAAAAGTGGAACTCTACAATTTAAAGAAAGATCCTGCAGAAGAAAAAGACCTGGCAGAGAAAAATCCAGCCCAAGTTAAGAAACTTGAGAGCAAGCTAATCGCATGGCAAAAAAGTATTGGAGCCAAATTGCCTACCCCGAATCCTGACTACTCCGCAAAAAGATAAAAGTTCACTACTTTTTATACTAATCATATAAATCATATATATATTCCATATATTTAATTTAAAATTAAAACAAAAAACGGGTGGAGAAAACTCTCCACCCGTCAAACAAACGATCTAGACTGAAAAGTTAGAAAGTGTAAATAAACTCGACCGCTATGAGTTCTTCAGGTTCAGCAATTGTACCAGCATCTTTATCGTATGAACTATACTCCACGAGACCAGAGAAGTTTTCGTTAAATACATAACTTGGCGAAATCGTCATTTTACTGCCCTCATAGGCAACTGTGCTATTAGTTGCACCTGTAACTTCAACCTCCGAGTATCGTAAAGTAATACCAATAGAGTCAGAAACCGCATAGTTGCCCATAAATAAAAACCCATCAACATCACTACCTGAATCAAGTTGATCATTCTCGGCAACTTCCGCTGCAAGTAATAATTTATCTAATTGATAGCTAATCCAATAGGTAGATTTTTCGTATGCACTAGATGTGGGTGCACTAAAATCAGACCAGATTGCCTTAGCAGTCAAATTTTCGATCCCAGTGAAAGCAAGAGACAATTCATAACCGGCATTTACTTCAAGACTAGACCATACCCCAATACTGAAAGAATCATTACCATAATCAACAGAAGCACCAACATCATAAGTATCGTATATCATTTGCGCCCCAGTACCGCTTAGTCCTCCAATTTCATAGGCATAACTGTATTGGTACATATTCGTGGGATCATAGGCTTCAAAACCCATATAAGTGAGCATTTTACCACCAGTAATGCTAAATCCATTCCCGAAGTCATAGGTGACAGTTGCCTCTTCAAGATTACCTCCTCCTGTGGTATCATTTGTAGTGCCATCGGTAAAATCAATATCAACGGACGCTGAAACCGGACCAGCGCTATAGTCGAGGTTTAACTCAACCTGACCAACAAAAGAATTTTCAGTGTCACTTCCTTGTTTTTGCCCAGCAAGATCAATAAACCCCCCAAGCTCGAGACCACTTCCTGTTGGACCTATTTCAATAGCATTAACATTTAATAGTGCAAGAAAACTTGCGAGTGATAATAATTTATTTTTCATATTTTTTATTTATAGATTAATTAGTTGTTTCAGAACTAATTAAAATTAAATTTATATGTATATATAATTCAAACTAAATTTACTCATTTTAATTGATACTTTTATTGATATTTAATGAATGAAATTAATAATTAATTATTTAAATCATTTACATGAATTTCGCTCATCTAAAATCTTTTCTTGCCCATTCTTTTAGAATTAAGCTAGGGTTAGAATGTTTTTTCGAACAAACTAAAATATTGAAAATATTCTTAAAGATCGGCTTACCTTGGGTTTGCTCACTAGCACTAGTCTTTTATCTCGGATTACAACTTTCAACTAATCCTTCGAACGATATCCCCCAATCCCGTTCGATAGGAATAAAAGAGACCCAATCCAGAGATTCTATCTTAAACCCAAAACCAGTACTTTCTGTAAGTAACCAAGCAAAAAATAACATACCATCAAATCGACTAACCAACCGAATATCAGAATCTAAATTTACCAACCCAACACTTCCGCCCAATCTTAAAAGAATAATGGAGGGTGGAGATATGATCGAAAGAATGGGAGCTTATCTAGACGCAGTACGGGCGATGGATAAGGGTAATGTGCTTGAAGTAGTTAATGCTTTTGAGGCACTGCCAAAGGGATACGGTAGGCATCTAGAGATGAAACTCTTAATGAGGAGCTGGGCCGCCATTGATCCCGAAGCCGCTTTAAAATATGCGAATGATTCTTTGGATGCAAAAAGTGAAAGAAGATTTGGAATTTCCGAAGTATTAGCGGGATGGGCGAATCGAGACCCAGAAGGTGCAATCCAATGGGCCCGTGCTAATAATTCGAGTGATAAACCCGAAGATAATCCTCTTCTTTTAGGTGTCATTAAAGGTTTGGCCGAACAAAACTTAGACTCTGCAAATCAAGTATTCAGAAATTTACCCGAAGGTAGTGCCCGTTGGCAGGCGTCTACTTTTCTCGCTCAAAAATATACGGAGATGGGATTTGATAAGGCAATTGAATGGGCAAACCAATTCCCTAAAGAGGACGAAAGAATGCGCGAAACAATTTTGGGCCAAATGGGTGCACGATTAGCAAGGCAGGATATTGCTGCCACTGCAGGATGGGTGAAGTCTATGAAAAATGATAAGGCGGCACTCAGGGTAATGGATAATTTACTCACCCAGTGGGTAATTAAAGACGCTAGTGCAGCATCTAAGTGGATTAACCAAATATCAGAAGAAGATAAACGGTATTACGGGATGAAACAGCTTACCTCAAGGTGGGCATTAACTGACCCCATTGCCACTGCACAGTGGCTAAATTCTTTCCCGCCACAGGTAAAAATGGACCCAGTAGTCAATGAGTTTGTGAACCGGATTTCAACCCGTGATCCAGAGGGTGCTGCCGGATGGGCTTTGTCTATTGTTGATCCAAAGACAAAAGACAAAGCGATAAATAAAGCAATCTCGGCATGGAATCGAACAGATCCTGAAAAAGCACAGGCTTGGCAACAAGCCAATTTACCTAAGAGAAAGTAAGGTTTTACTTTCCGATCGTCTCGATGATCGCAACGATCGGTAAAAATAATGCGATCACGATAAAACCGACTGCGACTGCTAAAAAAACAATCATTACAGGCTCGATCAAAGAAGTCATACCCGCTACCGCATTATCAACATCTTCATCGTAATTATCCGCAATACGAGTA
Source organism: uncultured Puniceicoccaceae bacterium (assembly GCA_964383925.1). GTDB lineage: Bacteria > Verrucomicrobiota > Verrucomicrobiia > Opitutales > Seribacteraceae > Seribacter. The sequence goes on along the minus strand of CAYLIJ010000047.1, from coordinate 12,264 downwards.
AGCATATCGGGTAACTCACCCGTTTCCTCACCAATTTCAACCATACTGGTTACCATTGTCGGAAATACAGACTCTCTTTCCATCTGCACAGCCATTGCTTCTCCATCTCTGACCGAGTCATGGACTTTACTCATGGCGTTTACAAAAAGACCATTAGAAAGAGTGTCACGGGTTATTTGTAACGCTTGTAAAATTGGAACACCACTACTCAATAATGTACCAAATGTTCTAGTAATTCGTGAAATATTTGACTTACCAACCACATCCTTGACTGCAGGTACATTGAGCCCCAACCAGTCAAAGACCTTAGCACCTGGCTTTGTTTTCTTAAAGAGAAATAATCCGCCAACAGTTCCACCCATCCCACCAAGAACAAGTATTGGATGAGTAGAAAAGAGCTCACTTATACCGATAACAATTTGAGTGGGACCGGGAAGCGGTGCACCACGTAACATCTGTTCAAAAATTGTTTGGAATTGGGGAACAACCACCATCATCAAAAGGGTAACAATTCCCACCGCCACAAACATGATAACACTTGGATAAATCATCGCTGATTTAACTTTCTTAATCGTTCTGATATTTTTTTCCTGAAATTGAGCCAATCGATCCAGTACTAATTCCAGCACACCACCCGCCTCTCCGGCTTTCACCATATTAACATACAAGTTGTCAAAAATTTTTGGATATCCTGCCAATCCATCCGAAAGATTACCACCAGAGGATACTTTTTCCGAAATATCTTCCAAAATGGCTTTGAATTTCGGTTTTTTTTCCTGCTGTTTAATCATCACTTCCAGACTACGTAACAGGGGTAATCCCGCATGTACCAAAGTCGACATTTGCCGGGTAAAAATAGAAATATCTTCTGTATTTGGCCCCCCGCCTAACTCGATTGCCAAAATACCACCTTTTTTCTTTTTCTTCTTGGCTTTAACTGGCTTGGGTGCCTTTTCTGCCTTTGCTTTCTTCTTGGACTTTTTTTCTGTTAAATTACCCTGTGATGCAGGCTCAGCAGCAGGGGCGACAGCGACAGTTTCTTTGGGGGCTTCTCCTGGAACTAGTTGAGAAACAGTTAAACCGTATTGCGCCAATTGGGAATAGGCTTGCTCTTCGTTGGCCGCCTCAAAAGTACCGTGCTGAGGAGCTCCTGTCTGATCGGTTGCGGTGAATTGGTAAACAGGCATAATAATTATTATAAATCTTTTTAAGTATATTTCAAGACTTCCTCAACTGTACTCTCTCCATCAAAAATCGAACGAATCCCATCTTCCCTCAATGTGCGCATGCCCTGTTCGATTGCCTTCTGACGAAGCACAAGAGTAGCCGCTCCTGAATTTATCATTTCTCTAAACGCATCGGTAGCTTTGATCATTTCAAATAAACCCGTACGACCCCGATATCCAGACTGATTACAATCCGCACAACCAGCACCAAAGTAAAATTGCCTTTCCCCCAACTCATCAGGATTTAAACCAAGATTTTCAAAGACTTCCTTTTTAGGATCAAATGGTTGTTTACAAGTTGAGCAAATTTTCCTCACCAAACGTTGAGCAAGTACAAACTCAAGTGATGCTGAAAGTAAAAAGGGTTCCAAGCCCATATCAATTAATCGAGTCACTGCACCGGGCGCATCATTTGTATGCAAAGTACTCAAAACTACATGCCCGGTAAGAGAAGCCTGAACCGCAATCCTTGCGGTTTCAATGTCACGAATTTCACCGACCATAATTTTATCAGGATCCTGACGCAAAAAGGCGCGTAAAGCACGTGAAAAGTCTAAGCCCACTTGATGGTTAACGGGGACTTGCATAATACCCTCGATTTCATACTCAACCGGATCCTCGGCAGTTAAAATTTTTGTCTCTATGGTGTTCACTTCTCTTAACGCACTGTATAGAGTAGTAGTTTTTCCTGAACCAGTTGGACCTGTAACAATAAAGATTCCATTAGGTCTACGCACTGCATCACGAATATTAGTTTTTACATTTTCGGGGAGCCCCAAATTATCAAGGTCTAAATTGACTGCAGATTTATCTAAAACACGTAAAACCACACTCTCTCCAAATTGAGTGGGTAAAGTAGAAACCCGTAAATCAACCGCTCTTCCCTCAATTGTCATTTTAATTCTTCCATCTTGGGGAATGCGATGCTCGGCAATGTTTAAATCAGCGATCACTTTAATTCTTGAAATAACGGGCAAAGCCAAGCTTTTCGGAGGGGGAGACATTTCATATAAAGCTCCGTCCACTCGATAACGGATACGGAATTCATTCTCAAATGGTTCAAAATGGATATCCGAAGCTTGAGCACGAATTGCTTGCTGCATGACCAAATTTACAAAACGAATGATCGGGGTCTCATTTGCCGCATCACTTAATTCATTTTCCTTAGATTCATCCAAGCCCTCAAAATTTTCCAAGCCGACATCTCCCAGTAAATCATCAAGGGAACTCTCGTCCTGTGGATAATAAACATCCAAAAGTTGAGCAACATAATCGGGATCGCATACAACTAATTGAATTTCAAGATTTAAGGCGAAGGTTAGGTCATCAATTATTGCTGAATTAAACGGATCTGCGGCAAGAAAGTGAATGCCTCCTTCCGAAAGATAAAGGGGTACAATCCCATACTGTCGAGCCATATCAGCTTCGATTGTTGAGATTGCTTCAGTTTCAATTTCAGTTACCTCTCCAACTTGTAATTCATATCCCAAGAACTCGGCAACCAAGCTCAAAACATCCTCTTTAGAAGCCAGCCCCGCATCAATAATTGCATCCGAATAAGAATGCCTGCCCGCAATTACATCCTCGTTAAAAAGTTCCTCCAATCCATGTTGGGAAATCCCATCAACTTGTTTAAAGATATCTCTGATACTGGAATTATAATCTACAAATAGCATGCTAAATTTTCTATTCTTCTGCAGTGGTTACCATGAGAACTTCATCTAAGGTGGTGACGCCAGCCAACACTTTCCTAAAGCCATCCTCACGCATCGTGCGCATGCCCATTTCACGGGCTTTTTTACGCAATTCAACAATACTAACATTGTGATAAATCATTTCCTCAATTTCCTGGTTAACCACAAAAATCTCAAACACACCTTTTCGACCACGGAATCCACTGTCCCCACATTTTGCACAACCTGCTCCGTGCATAAAGCTGGCAGAAGAAGCCTGATCTTCGGATACACCCAAAATATTAAGTTCATTTCCAGTTGCCTCGTATGGTTCCTTGCAATTTTGACAAATAGAGCGGACTAATCTTTGTGCGAGGGCCGCTCTTAAAGACGCGGAAACTAGGAATGGTTTAACCCCCATATCAATCAAACGAGAAACTGAACTAGGAGCATCATTAGTGTGTAATGTGCTGAAAACCATATGACCAGTAAGGGAGGCATTAATCGCAATCTCAGCAGTTTCCAAATCTCGAATCTCCCCCACCATTACGATATTGGGAGCCTGACGAAGCATTGAACGTAAAGCCGCCGAGAAAGTCATTCCTACCTCAGCTCGAACCTGAACCTGATTAATGCCTGCCACTTCGTACTCAACCGGATCTTCGACTGTAATTATTTTACGATCCGGTTTGTTGATTACATTCAAGGCAGAATAAAGAGTAGTGGACTTACCAGACCCAGTTGGTCCAGTTACAAGAAAAATTCCATCTGGTAAGGCAATTACTTTCTCAAAAGTTGACTGATCATCAGAAAAGAATCCAAGTTGGGGAAGCCCCAGACTGAGGCTTTCTTTGTCGAGAATACGCATCACAATGCTTTCTCCATGAACTGTGGGTAAAGTGGAAACCCGAAGATCAATCGATTTTTCGCCTACCTTCACATTGATTCTTCCATCTAATGGGACTCGTTTTTCAGCTAAACTAACATTGGCCATCAATTTAGTTCTTGAAATAATGGACGGTTGCAATCTTTTGGGAGGATCTTGTTGCTCACGTAGTTTTCCATCGACACGAAATCTAATGCGGAACTTCTTTTCCAAAGGCTCCATGTGGATATCAGAAGCTCTCATTTCGAGTGCATCCTTAATTACTGAATGAACATACTTGATAATCGGAGCATCTTCATCACTTACATCTTCTGGCTTAATCCCATCTCCGATTTCTATATCATCATCCCCCACTTCTCCAAAAAAGTCTTTCATCTTACGATCCTCAGCGGCACCATAAGCTTCATCAATTGCAGCTAGAACCGAACCTCTATACGCTACTTTGGGATTGATAGTTTTACCTAAAAGATGGGTCAGATTATCAAAGCCATCCTGATCAAGGGGGTTTCCAAAAACAATTTCAATCTCTGCTCCGGTGGCCCCCAATGGAAATGCTTCGTACTCTCTTGCCCACTCTGGTGTGAGCAAAGCAATAATGTCTTCCGTTGGATTGACCTCAGCTAGGTCAACTGCATCCATATTCAGCTCGGAAGCTAAAAAACTGACAACCTCGGATTCGGGCATTCCAGTTTTTGCTAAAACCCCATTCATGATGGCAAGTTCTTTCCCGCCAAGGACACTCTCCCCTTCAGCTTCGACCTCAGCTGTAATCTCAGCTAGTACTTCTTCAGAAAGCATACCCTGCTCCTTGAATGCATCGATGATAAATTCGTCAGTGGGGTTCATTTAAATGGACAGAAAGAAAAGTGAGATAAAAGAAAGTGAAAATATAGTAAAATTTATCTACTTTTTACAAGCTCATCTACCTAAACCCACTAAAAACTCAGGATTATTCTTTGTTTTGCGAACTCTTTGTATGAACATTTCCATTGCCTCGACAGGCGGAACACCCTTAAGCGAGCGCCTTAATGAATAAATTTTGCTCAACTCATCGGGGTGATATAAAAGTTCCTCTTTTCGGGTTCCACTTTTTTCAAAATCAAGGGCGGGAAAAATTCTTTTATTGGAAAGTTCACGATCTAAATGAAGTTCCATATTGCCTGTTCCCTTAAACTCTTCGAAAATCACTTCGTCCATTTTACTTCCTGTCTCAACCAATGCCGTCCCGAGTATTGTCAGACTCCCCCCTCCTTCAATATTTCGGGCCGAACCAAAAAATCTCTTGGGCCTTTGCAATGCGGTTGCTTCGACTCCTCCACTTAGAATTTTTCCACTGTTAGGCATCGTTGCGTTGTAAGCACGAGCAAGCCTAGTAATGGAATCCAATAAAATGACCACATCTTGATTGCATTCGACCATCCGACGAGCTTTTTCAATTACAATTTCGGCGGCATGTACATGACTTTCCGGACTCTCATCAAAAGTCGAAGCAATCACTTCAGAATCCGGAACCTGACGACGGAAATCAGTAACCTCCTCTGGACGCTCATCCACCAGCAAAACAATTAAATGAGCCTGTGGATTATTAACACGTAACGCACGGGCGATTGCTTGCTGTAACACGGTTTTACCTGTCCTTGGAGGAGCCACAATTAAACCTCGTTGTCCAAATCCGATGGGAGAGACAAGGTCAACTACGCGCATCGAGACATTATCCCATTCCACATCTGCTGTTGTCTCCAAATATATACGATCCAATGGATAATAAGGAACCAATTCAGTAAAAGGCATTATCCGAGATGCATCTTCAGGATCACCATCCATAACCTTGTCTATTTGAACTAAAATCGGACAAGTGGAATTTTCTATTTTAGGATGGATGAAACCTTGAACTAGGTGCCCTGTTTTAAGACCAAAGCGTTTAACTAAGATACTAGGAACAAGCGGACTTTGGGCTTTTAATCGATAATTATCCTTTTCCTGAAGAAGAAATCCATGCCCCTCTTCTGTGACCTCAATAATTGCTGAAACCTCAACAGGCTGTTTCTTGACAAGACAGGCATCAAATAAAAGATCAAATATTTCTTCACGAATTGGAGCAGGAGGTAATTCAATTTCAACTGGTAGAGAAGCAATTTTTTCCTTCAATTCTTGAAGAGAAAGTAAATAAAGAAGATTGAAGTTAATCGCCGCTTCATCAGAACCCGTATAAAGTTCTGCAAGTGAAGAAATTCCCGCTTCGGTTTTTAAGCCTTCAAATTCTAGCAAATTACCAAGCTCGAGGGACTTTGATTCAGTATCCTCATAAGGTAATTTACGGGGCTTTTTGAATTTTGAGCGTGGATTGTTATTTTTTTGTCTTTTTTTATCCTGCCAATTTTGTTTTTTTAAATTCTTATTTCCCGGGCCATTCCCCTGACCCTGCCTTGGTTGATTGGGATGATTATGCTTGGGTTGTTGGTTTTGCGGTTGGGGTTGGTGTTGGGGTTGGTGTTGGGGTTGGTGTTGGGGTTGGTGTTGGGGTTGGGGTTGGGGTTTCTTTTGAATGGGTGCTGTCTTTTCGTTGGGCGTGGAAGTTCCCCCTGGTGGTACTTCCGAGGGCTGCTGTGCCTTTTCTTCCTTGTCATAAGGGTTCAACTCAGGCTTTTTTGGTTCACTGCCATCGGTACTGAAAAAAAGTTGAGCATCTTCCCCAGTTTCGGAAGCTATTGGCTTCGTTTTTTTCGGAGAAGATTTTTTAAGCTTAGGGGCAGCCTTTTCGACTTTTTTCTCTTCCGATACTTCAGTTTTTGATATTTTTTTCACGGGAGGACCGTCCACTTGAACGTCTTTTACCTTTTTTGGGGCTGCTTTGGTCGTTTTTTTCGTTGGCATAGAAAATTATTTTGAATGAATGTTATAAATGGGTTAAAAATATTTCAATTTGTAATTCTAAAAATTCCGAGTTTCCATCTCCTAGAATAACAAACTGTGCCCGGTTGGATTTTTCTTCAACTGGCATTTGAGCATTGATTCGAAAGAGGATTGCAGACTCAGAAAGGCCTCTTTTTTGGAGGCGTAGAGATTGCATGCTTGGTGAAGCATAAACTGAAATCGTTTTTGTAAAAAGGGCATCAAGATCATTTTCAAAAAGAAGAGGAATCTCCACAACAAAATTGCGATGAGAAGAAAGTTGGATCGAAGACATCCATCTTTCACGTACTTTTGGGTGTAATAACCCCTCTAACCAAGTACGATCCAAGGAAGATTTGAATATTACATCAGCAAGTTGGGCTTTGTCAATGCTTCCTCTTACATCCATCACCGCCGCTCCCCAGCGGTTTGTTATTTGATCAACTACTTCATTATCATCAAGTAGTAATTGATGGACAAGGGAATCTGTAGAAATTACTTCCCAGCCAAGATCTGCAAATTTTTCACAAACTGTCGACTTTCCACAAGCAATACCTCCAGTGATTCCCACCACCACTTTATTCGGGAATGGAAACATTAATCTTTTATTCTGTAATAGTGAATGACAGGCAAGCCTTGAAATTAAATAAAATTTAAGATAATCAGCTTGCTTCTAGTTTTTGTCTCTTTATTATAATTCTTTTCCCAATCGGTAGGGTATCCAAGTGGCTAAAGGATGCGGACTGTAAATCCGCCCGCTTCGCGCGTTCGTCGGTTCGAATCCGACCCCTACCACCATTCTTTAAACTAATATAATTGGTCGGAGTATTCTAGGTTTAATTTCTTAAAATACACCTTGATTATTTACCTCAAGCAAAAATTTTATACATTTTGTGCTCCCTTGGCAAAAATTAGCGTCCAAACATATTATGTCATACTTTTACATCTTTCGTCCCTAATAATTCAGCTGAATTTTCGAAAATCATAAGAAATAGATGTAAAGGGGGAATAAACGGCGGGTAAAAATATAACTCCGTCTTGCCGATAATGACTTTTTCATTATTAAAAAAAAGTTGTTCCATAATTAATGCTTTTAAGAAGTTAGCCCTTAAATTTTCGAAGGCTAAATTACATGGAGGGTGTTTCTTTGGAATAAGAAAAATTTTATTACTTACAGCAAGATAGCGGGCTCAAAATCTTTAAAGGTATCAAAGTAATTTCACTTAATGACAGTTCTAAAAACTATCAAAGGAAGAACGCCTTACAAAGACGGTGGCGTGTAAACTGGCTAATCAAATGCTCAATTTCAAAGCAGAGGGTAGTTATATTCAAGATTTGACAGGAGATATTTTGCTTGGCAATGGTGGTTGTAATGAGAAAAGTTTTAAAGTGGATTCTTATAATAGTCGGAGGCATTTTGCTTTATTATTATAATGTATGGACAGGCCGATTTTCTAAATGAGTAGAATTTCAAATTGGGGGAGTAAATTATTATATGCGGGAGCCCTGGGGTTGGGCCTTTCTGTGGTGCTGGCAGAATACACAAGTCAATTTTTATACGCCCACTATCAAACTTGGGCTGGATGGAGATCGATTACTGGAACTGACCCCAATTCCCTGACTTCTATTGTTCAAAAACTAACTTGGGCGATCTTCTTTTTTTCTGCTTGGTTAATGTTATGGAAACTTGATTACTTTTTTCAAAGTCCATTGCTTAAACCAGAATCCGACAAAGAGGATCAAGAAAAAAAAGAAGAAAAGGTTGGAACAAATAAAACTTCGAGAGAAGGAAGGGATCGAGACCAGCGAGACCAAGAAGTCCAAGAGGAAGAACAAGTGCTTATCGAATCAAAAGATGAAATTCCAAAAAAACCTGGTGAATACGAGGAAAAATTTAAAAAGATTATCTTTTCTAAAGAAGATTATAAGTATGCGGAGATTTTAGGTTTAGAAGAACCAGTTGATATAAAGATAATAAAGTCAACCTATCGCAAAATTATTGCCCAGTATCATCCTGATCGGGTCGTGGCGATGGGACCAGAAATTCAAGAAGTGGCCGATAAAAAAGCCAAGGAAATCAACGAAGCATACGAGTTTTTGAGGAAAAAGTTTGATATAAACTAACCTCAGTCCAATAAATTTCTATTTTCAATTAGCTTTACTTATCGCTTGATGACACGGGCAAACTTTATATCATAAATTCTTTTTAAAATTATGACTGACAAATCAACCAAACACGAATTTCAAGCCGAAACCAAGCAGGTTCTCGATATAGTGGTTAATTCCCTGTATAAAGACAAAGAGATTTTCATCAGAGAATTAATTTCTAACGCTTCTGACGCACTCGAAAAACTGCGACGTCTTCAGTTGACTGAGAAAGAAGTTTATGAAGATGAGCTTGAGCACGAAATCAAGGTAACTACAGATGAAAGTGGGAACACCCTAACAATTCAAGATTTTGGTCTTGGAATGAACAAGGAGGAATTAATCGAAAACCTAGGCACTATTGCCCATTCGGGATCCAAGGCTTTTTTAGAAGCTTTACAGGCAGATGGTGAAAAAAATGATTCACTTATTGGAAAATTCGGTGTCGGATTTTATAGCGTATTTATGGTCTCTGATAAAGTACAGGCATTCACTCGGACTTGGAAGAAAGAGGGAGAAGGTCAATGCTGGGAAAGTGATGGAAGCGGTTCTTACTCGATTGAAGAATCTAGTGATCAACAGAGAGGAACAAAAATTATTATAAATCTGAAAGATGACTTTTCTGAATTTGCCAAAGAAGACCGGGTCAAGGACATCATTAAAAAATATTCCGCATTTGTTCAGTTTCCTGTCTCATTAAACGGAGAGAAGGTCAATACGGTTGATGCCATTTGGCTTCGTTCAAAAAATGAAATTAAAGACGAGGATTACGAGGAATTTTACAAATTTCAGTCCAATGACTATGAAGCCCCTCTAATGAGGATGCATTTTAGTGCGGATGCCCCTCTCGAAATTAATTCTCTGCTTTTCGTGCCCAAGAGAAATATGGAAAAAATGGGGATGTTTCGAAATGAAAACAAAGTAGCTCTTCATTGTAGAAAAGTATTAATTGATCCAGAGCCAAAAGCCTTATTTCCAGAATGGTTGCGATTCTTAAAAGGCGTGGTGGATAGCTCGGATTTGCCTCTCAATGTATCTCGAGAAGTCATGCAGGACAGCGAATTACTTAGAAAGCTCAATCAAGTACTTACTAAAAGATTCCTTCGATTCCTCAATGAACAATCCAAAAAAGAACCCGAGACTTATCTAGAGTTCTGGAAGGAGTTTGGTATCCTAATTAAAGAGGGAGCCGCAACGGACTTCACTTATAAAGATGATTTAGCTAAGCTTATTAAATTTGAATCGACTGCGCTAGAACCAGGGAAACTTACCGGCCTTGATGAATACATCGACCGCATGGCCAAAGATCAAAAAGAAATTCTATTTCTTTTTGGAAAAAGCAGGCAATCCATAGAAGCTGGTCCTTATTTAGAAGCATTAAAAGCTCGCAGCCTAGAAGTTCTTCTACTCACCGAACCAGTAGACGAATATGTGATGCAAAATTTACGTGAATATAAAGAGAAAAAGATAATCTCCGCAGACTCGGATGAATTAAAGTTGGAAAAACTCGATCAAGAACCAGAAGGAAAATCACTCAACAAAAAGGATACCAAATCCCTTTGCAAATGGCTCAAAGAAAATCTAAAAGACAAAGTATCTGAAGTCGAGACTGGCGATCGTTTGATTGATAGCCCCGTTTGTATAGTCGGTGGAGAAGGACTGGGAGGTGCCTCAGCGCGTCGGGTTATGAAAATGATGCAAGGAGGAGATGATGCAATGCCCGCATCTCCAGTTAAATTACAGATCAATCAAAGGCATGCTATTATTAAAGGTCTTTCAAAATTAATCGTATCAGATAAAGAAACTGCGGAGTTGATTGCAAATCAACTACTAGACAATGCACTAGCAACCGCTAATTTACTTGACGATCCCAGAGATATGATTGCTCGAAGTTACCAAGCGATAGAGAAACTGGCCAATCAATAGATAATTTTATAAATACACATTTATAACATAATACATGTAAATTCTGGTAATTCTAAATTTGAAAATTGATATTGCGAAATCTTCAAAAGCATGAATAGATTCATTTTATGAATAGATTACCCTCACAATTTCGTTTCCTTTTAGGTATCATTTTCACATGCCTAACCCTAACATCCTCGTCATGCATGAGAGGAGGAACAAATCCGTTTTCTTCAGGAGACGGTGAGATTAAGGAGAATATTGAGAACTTAATGGGTCTCGCTGTAGGCATGACTAAAGGTCAGGTATTTGATCTATCTGGCATCGCAAATTATGTAGAAGGTTACGATTGGGGAAGTGTTTGGTTTTACAAAATTCGAAAAGGAGGCAATGAGGGTACCCTAGCAAACAAAGATATTGAACAAAGATATATGCCTGTTGTTTTTGATAACACTGACCGGGTGATGGGTTATGGTCGAAAATTTTATGACCAGACATTGAGTGACCTCGGTGCAGGTCAGTTTTAACGATCAAAATTTCATCTTCAAATTTGATTGTTCAGTTGACGAGCGATTGAATATTTGCTTTGTTATAAAGCTTTTTCCAAACCTAACATGAAAACAACTCTTGCCAAAGCCGAAACAACTACCCACGGGTGGAGAATTGTTGATGCAAAAGACCAAATCCTTGGTAGACTAGCAGTGTCTATCGCCAACTCTCTTCGTGGTCGCGACAAACCCACTTATACTCCACATGTTGATACTGGGGATTATGTGATTGTTATCAATGCTGATAAAGTAAAACTTACCGGAGCTAAAGAAGAACAGAAGAAGTACATGTTTTACAGTGGATACATGGGTGGTGAAAAATATCGTAGTGTTGCAGATTTTCGTAAAAGCAGACCAGAATTTATTATAACTAATGCAGTTAAAGGAATGTTGCCTAAGAACAAACTTGCAAGCCGCATGCTAACCAAACTTAAAGTTTACCGCGGGGAGGATCATCCTCACTCTGCACAACAACCAACTCCTTTAGCGAGTTAAATTATTTTATTTATGAGTGATAAAAATTCCACTACTGAATTTATTGCCACAGGCAGAAGAAAAACTAGTTCTGCTCGCGTTCGTATCAAGGAGGGCTCTGGAATTTTCCTAATTAACGGAAAAGACTTTTCAGTTTATTGCTCAACTGAGGAATTTCGAAAAATTGTTCTTTCTCCACTTGTCACTGTTGAAATGGTTGGCGGGGTTGATATTTCTGTCAATGTCTCAGGTGGTGGGGGGGCAGGACAAGCAGGTGCAATCAGACATGGAATATCTCGTGCTTTGGAAAAAATGGATCCTGAACTTCGCGTTCCATTAAAAAAAGACGGACATATGCGACGAGATCCTAGAAAACTTGAAAGGAAAAAACCTGGACAACCTGGGGCCAGAAAAAGATTCCAATTCTCTAAACGCTAGAATATCTTTTAATCTCTTTACTAAAACCCCTCGGAACTCCAACCGAGGGGTTTGTTTTTTTAATTAGCACAAACTAT
>CAYLIJ010000046.1:959-20491 GCA_964383925.1 uncultured Puniceicoccaceae bacterium | reverse complement strand
CTAACCCCATCCTTTATTTTATGAAGAAACTCCTAGTCGCCAATCGTAGCGAAATTGCAGTTCGTATTTTTCGTTCAGCAACCGAATTGAATTTGCGTACTGTCGCAATTTATGCTGAAGAAGACCGTTTTGGAGTTCATCGCTTCAAGGCAGATGAAGCATATCTTGTCGGTAAGGGTAAGGGACCAGTTGCCGCTTATTTGGATATTGATTCCATAATCACGCTCGCTAAGGAAAAAGGCGTGGATATGATTCATCCTGGTTATGGATTCTTATCCGAGAATGCCCATTTTGCTCGTGCCTGCGAAGATGCAGGAATTACTTTTATTGGCCCACGCCCTGAATTACTTGAAAGTATGGGGGATAAAGTTGCCGCTAAAAAGGCAGCACTTGAAGCAGGTGTTCCCACATTACCTGCAACACCTAGTTCGGTATCAAAACCTGCAGATGCTATTAAGTGGGGGCGTAAAATTGGCTTTCCACTAATCATAAAAGCTGCCTTTGGGGGTGGCGGTCGCGGTATGCGGGTAGTTAATAAAGAAGAAGAATTAAAACCAATGCTTGAAGAAGCACAGGGTGAAGCCGAACGAGCTTTTGGAAATTCATCTGTCTTTCTTGAAAGGTATGTCGGTCGTGCAAAGCACTTAGAAGTTCAGATATTAGGTGACCGTAAAGGAAATATTGTTCATTTGCACGAACGAGATTGCTCAGTGCAAAGAAGGTATCAGAAAGTTGTTGAGGTTGCTCCTTCCATTGGCTTACCCAAGGAGGTTGTGGACAGTCTTTGTCATGCAGGTGTGGAACTAGCCCGAAAAGTTGGCTATGATAACGCAGGGACTGTTGAATTTCTTTTGGATCAAGATACAAACGAGTGGTTTTTTATCGAAATGAACCCACGAATTCAGGTCGAACATACTGTTACTGAACAGATAACTGGAATTGATATTGTTCGATCTCAAATTCTTGTTGCGATGAACAAGCCTTTGCACGGAAAGGATATAGGTATTCCGACTCAGGATAAGATTCCTCGTAATGGTTGTGCGATTCAGTGCAGAGTTACCACGGAGGACCCAGAGAAAGACTTTACTCCTGATTACGGTAAGATCTTAAGTTACCGTTCAGCTGCTGGCTTTGGGGTTCGCCTAGATGGAGCTATGGGCGATACAGGTGCGATTATTACTCCTTTTTACGATTCTCTTTTAGTCAAGCTTACCACATCAGGTCCCAATTTATCTCAGGCTTTGAATCGTATGCACCGGGCTCTCCGCGAAATGAGGATCCGTGGGGTTAAAACAAACATTCCATTTCTTGAGAATGTAATTAATCACAAGGATTTCGTGGAAGGTAATGCGACTACTCGAATGATCGATGTAACACCGGATCTTTTTCGCTTTAAACCAAGAAGAGATCGAGCTTCAAAATTACTGAGCTACCTTGGGGAAATAATAGTAAATGGAAACCCGCAAGTTAAGGGTCGTGCTCGAATCGAGGCACCGCTTCCCTTAATTAAACCTGAATATGATGCGAAGGTCGCTCCCCCTCGTGGAACTAGAGATCTACTCCTTGAGAAAGGACCAAAGAAGTTTTCCAAATGGATGCTTGATCAGAAACCCCTTCTTATTACTGACACAACACTGAGAGACGCACACCAGTCACTTTTTGCTGCAAGAATGAGAACTTTTGATATGGTTGCAGTCTCTGACTTTATTGCTCGGCGAGCTTCCGGACTCTTTAGTTTGGAAATGTGGGGTGGTGCGACATTTGATACCTGTATGCGTTTTTTAGGAGAATCTCCCTTTGAACGTTTAAGGCTCTTAAGGGAAAAAATCCCCAATGTTCTTTTTCAGATGCTTCTTCGAGGATCTAATGCTGTAGGTTATGCAAATTATCCAGATAATGTGGTTCGTGAGTTTGTGATGCATTCTTCAGAGGCGGGTATGGATATATTCAGAATATTTGATTCCTTGAATTACCTGCCAAATCTAAAAGTTGCTATGGAAACGGTAAGCGAACGAACGAATTCACTTTGCGAAGCTTCCATTTGCTTCACGGGTGATTTTACAGATTCAAGCGAAGAAAAATACGCGCTCAAATATTATGTCGAACTAGCTAAAGAGTTAGAAAAAATGGGAGCTCATATTCTTGCAATCAAAGATATGGCTGGGTTATGCCATCCAATTGCAGCTTACCGATTAGTCAAAGCGCTTAAAAACGAAGTTTCATTGCCTATTCATTTCCACACTCATGACTCGAGTGGTATTGCTTCAGCCTCAGTATTAAAGGCAAGTGAAGCGGGTGTTGATGTCGTAGATCTGGCGATTTCATCTCTATCTGGATGCACAAGTCAACCTAATCTGAACTCGGTTGTTCATTCACTCAGGAATGCTCCTCGATCCACGGGATTAGACGTGGATGCATTAAATCAATTATCAATTTATTGGGAAGCAGTAAGGCAATATTACGCACCTTTTGATAGCTCGCCTCCTTTTGGCAGTGCAGAGGTTTTTCAACACCAAATGCCTGGTGGCCAGTATACAAACCTCAGGGAACAAGCCGGTGCGCTTGGACTTGGTAAAAGATGGCCCGATGTGGTCAAAACCTACGAACAGGTTAATCAAATGCTAGGTGATATTGTGAAAGTAACTCCAAGTAGCAAAAGCGTGGGTGATCTTGCTATTTTTCTAATTACAAAAGGAGTAAAACCGGAAGATCTACCAAACTTACCCCCTGAGACTGGTTTTCCAGAATCAGTGATTGACCTTCTTTCTGGCAACCTAGGTCAACCTAAAGGTGGTTGGCCTAAAGCCATACAAAAAGTCATTTTAGGTAAGAGAAAACCGCTTCGAGGTCGACCTGGTGCTTCTGCCCCAAAGATGGACCTTCGAAAGGAGTCTACTGGATTAGCAAAGAAGCTCGGTCGCAAAGTGTCTCAGGATGACTTATTTTCTAGCGTGATGTACCCCAAGGTTTTTGAAGATTTTCAAAAATTTAGGTCTCTTTACGGTGATGTCTCCGTTCTTCCCACCAGTGCCTATTTTCATGGACTTGAGCCAGGTGAAGAGATTGCAATTAAGATTGAGGAAGGGAAAACTTTATTTATTAAGCTCCTTCATGTCGGAGATCCAGATGAAAAAGGCGAACGTTCTCTATCTTTCGAACTAAATGGAAAAGCAAGAAGTACAATCGTACTGGATAAATCTGTTAAAGCTGAAGCTAAAGTTAGGGAAAAGGCAGATCCCGCTAACCCCAAGCATGTGGCTGCTCCGATCCCCGCAATGATAAGTAGTATTTCTACCAGTGTTGGTAAAAGCATTGCCAAGGGTGAAAAAATTGCGGTACTAGAGGCAATGAAAATGCAAACCACACTTTATTCGTCTGCTGCTGGCACAGTGGATGAACTTTTGGTTGTGGTAGGAGACTCGGTTGAATCTAAAGATTTGATTGCTCGTTTGCGTTAAAGAAATGGATTTTTAAGTCGATTATTAATTGTGTGCAAATATTTCATTTTTTATTAATGACCATACGTAAGCTTGTTTTATTCTTATTACTCTTTCCTGTAGCGTTGTTAGGTGAGACTCTTTTAGTTCCCGAACCTGCACTTGAACAAGCATTAGCTAAGTCTCTTAGGGTAGACAGAGATTCTCTTACGGTAGAGCTAATTGCTGAAAAGCTTGAATATTTCGAACTCAACAATGCTCAAATTCGAGATTTAACTGGGTTGGATGAAGCAAAAAATCTAAAGGTTTTAATTCTTCGCGATAATTTTATTCAAGATCTTACGCCACTTTCCGATTTACCTTATTTGCGTAAACTTGATCTATCGGGAAATAAAATATCTAACCTCGGATCCTTGGCTGGTTTGTCTATCAGGAAAATGCAGGATGAGATCGCGGAGATAAAACTTAAATTATCTAATTATAAAACCCCGAAGGATGAAGTTGCATCTTTAATTCTATCTTTGTCGGAACTTGTCGAAAGAATTAAACGCGGACCTTGGCAACTTCAGGAATTATCACTTGCAAATAATCGATTACTTGGACTTTCCGGTATTTCAAACCTAAGCGATCTGCGTCATTTAGATGTATCTGGGAATTCATTGATCGACTTGGAAGGTATAGGTGAAATTGATTCATTAGTGACTCTATATGCACAGGGGAATCAACTTGGACGAGTTGAAGGTTATGTGGATGAAAATAAAAATAAGAGGTATGATCTAGGCGAATCAATTGCTGATGAAAGTGGAAATGGTAAAAGGGAGACCGATCCGCTCACTGAATTACAGTCACTTTCAAATTTAGTAAATTTATATCTCTATGATAATCTTTTGAAGTCAGTAAATTCGTTGGATGACTTGCCTCGTTTACAAACCTTGCTTCTCTCGGGTAATCAATTGGAGGGAGTTAATGACCTCAATCAATTTAAGGAAATCCGTAGACTTTCTTTATCTGATAATCGGATCAACAGTCTAAAAGGGCTTGGAGCATTACCTAAAATTGAACATTTGTATCTTGTGGAGAATCGAATCTGTGATCTGAGACCAATTCAAGGGTTAACTTCAATTAAAGAGCTTCGTTTACAAAGGAACCAATTTGTTAATCTGAAAGCACTTTCAGAATTTAATGGACTTCAAGTGTTATCCCTTTCCAATAATTTCATTTATTCAATTAAACCCTTACTAGAACTTAAGAAATTGAAAAGGCTATCACTTTCAGGAAATTGTTTAGACATTGAGAATCAGGTTATCCAAGAACAATTTAATCAAATTCGTTCGTATGGGGTTACTTTAGTAGTGGGCAATCAAAAGAAACGAGTGATAGAAGCAGAACAGCTGGTCTTTTCAATGATCGGACATCCTAGTTCTAGTAATATACTAGGAGATTACCTTCAAGGAAACGGTTATTTGAGATTGATGGATTTTGTTGAAGATTCCAGTATCGATGAAGATGAGAAAATCAACGCTTATAAGATTTGGCAGAAAGCTTTATTAAATGGTTCTTTGCGCAAGGATTTACCATTTCTAGGAAAATTATAGTATTTTACGAATTAAGGTACAATAATGTCGCTAAAATAAGAGTTGTGACAAAACAGATGAGGTAAATAATCCTTAAAAAAAACTTTTGCATACCATGAGAGCGGACGATTCCATCAACCATTCTGTAGTACTCTTTTTTCCATCGCTTTGATAGTGTTTGTTTCTTCATTACCACACATAAAAGTTTCTATTAATTCTGAATAACCGCAAGCATTGAAAAGTATGTTCCTTCTTTACAGAGAGACTGGCTTGTTTTAGAAATTGTCACACAATATGCCTACAAAACAAAGGACTATCCGTAAAGAGCGTTCAGTCAAAGGGAAATCTCTTCATACTGGAGAAGAAGTCTCGTTGACTATTAAACCAGCGGAAGTCAATCATGGCTTTGTATTCAGGCGAGTTGATTTGTTTGGAAAGCCAGAAATTATTCCTCTTTCATCAAATGTTACGGAATTAATTAGAAGTACCACAATTTCAAATGGAAATGCCAAAGTTCACACAATTGAGCATGTTTTAAGTGCTCTTACCGGTTGTGGTATTGACAATGCAATTATTGAATTAGATGCAAGTGAACCCCCAATTCTTGATGGTTCTGCTCGTCCTTTTGTAAATCTTGTTTTAGAAGCAGAACCAGTAGAACAGGATAAGGACAGGGACTACTACAGTTTACCCGAACCTCTTTCTGTTACTTCTGGTAATCGTTCAATGATTGCACTTCCGTATGATGGATTTCGTATTACTTGTACTTCTGCAGATGATCGTGGAAGCCATGTGCAGCATTTGTCCATGGACATAGATCCAGAGACTTTTGTTGCCCAAATCGCACCTGCACGCACCTTTACTGTTTATGAGGATATCGAAGAATTACTTAAGATGGGTAAGATTCGTGGCGGTAGCTTGGATAGTGCTATTGTTATCAAGGGTGATAAAATTCTTTCGAAAGAACCGCTTCGTTTTGAAGATGAATTTGTTCGGCATAAAATCTTAGATATTGTAGGTGACCTTGCTTTGCTCGGAAGACCACTAAAAGCCCATATAATTGCTGTTCGCCCGGGACATTCTCTGAATTCTGACCTGACCAAAAAGATTGTCGAGAGGATGGAGCGTAAGGGGAAAATTACTCCTGAAAAAAAGAGTAATAAATCCGTAGTTTTACCCGAAGAGACTGCATTAGATATTCGGCGAGTTCTTGATGTTTTACCACACCGCTTTCCTTTTGTTATGATTGATCGAGTTACCTCAATCGAGGGAAATGAAGTTTTGGTAGCGATCAAAAATGTGAGTATTAATGAGCCTTTTTTCACTGGTCATTTTCCAGGGCACCCCGTTATGCCTGGAGTTCTTCAATTAGAAGCAATGGCACAGGCGGCTGGCATTTTACTTTTACGTCGAAGTTCTTCTGAAGGTAAAGTAGCATTTTTCATGAGTGCGGATAAAGTGAAGTTCAGAAAGCCTGTAGTACCCGGAGATCAGTTAATTATTACTGCTACTTTAGAGAAAGTGCGTGGTAACAAATTGGCCACGGCTAGTGTTGAATGTATGGTAAACGATAAAGCAGTTTCATCTGCTAAGCTAATGTTTTCGATTGTAGATGCAGGAGAAGAAAGCTGATGTCTACAAATGTCCATCCTCATGCCATCGTAGAAGAAGGTGCACAACTCGGTCAAGATGTGGTAGTCGAAGCTTTTTGTTTAATTGGTAAAAATGCCACTATAGGAGATGGAACGATAATTCGTCATCATGCAACTGTTGAAGGTCAAGTCATTTTGGGACAAAATAATGAAATTTACCCTTATGCTTTAATTGGTGGATTAACTCACGATTTGAAATTTACTGGTGGTGAACCTCAGCTCTTCGTTGGAGATAATAATATTTTTCGTGAGTATGTTACTGCTCATGTTGCCACGAGCGGGGAAGATAGTACTGTAATTGGATCAAATAATGTATTTCTTGCCTACAGTCACATTGCTCATGACTGCAAGGTTGCAAATCATCTTGTAATGAGTAGTCACTCGGCTTTGGGTGGGCATGTGGAGGTCGAGGATCATGTTAATGTTGGGTGGGGCGTAGGAGTCCACCAATTTTGTCGTTTGGGTAAGCACTGTATGGTTTCTGCTTGTTCTAAACTTGTTCAGGATGTGCCTCCTTTCATGCTCGCAGATGGTTCCCCCGCTGAGGTTCGCGCAATTAATAAGGTAGGTATGGAGCGAGCTGGTTTTTCTAAGCCCGAATTGGACATAGCAAAAAGTGTATTTAAAATTTTATATAGGAGTAATATGAATCGTAGCCAAGCAATCGAGCATCTGCAAAATGGATCTGTCTTAGCTGAAGAGGGAATTACAAAAGATATCATACAATTTTCTAAACAAAGCGACAGAGGAATTGCCTAATTTAGGAGATCCCATTGAAAGATTATTATATTGCAACTTTAGTAATCAGGAATTTTGAGCAAAATTATCTAATTTACGAAGATATTCCCACGAGTAAATTCCAGTTGAGTGCCCATCAGAAAAAAGAATTCGGATAGCGTAATTTCCGATAGAGGTTACTTTAAGAATTTTAATGTTCGGATATTCAGTTGTTTCTTGACCACCACTGACTTTCCCAAAAATATCTGTTTCCCCTTTGTTTTCTGCACTTGGTGAATGAGTGCGTAAAAGAGATGCTGCAATAAAAACTTCGTCTCCATTTGCCCATTGTAGGGCAAGGGTATTTCCGATTACTTCAATTCGAGTCGGAGTAGATTGCATTGATTATATAAATGAATCCAAACTATTTCCAGCAGAGGGTGGTTCAGAAGAATCGGACCCGGTTTGATAATAGGGATCAAGAACTTCATTTGAATTGGGGCGACTAAAGTCTTCCCCTCTTTCCGCCGCTTTGGTGAATTCTTTAATTTCTCGATCGATCATTTCTTGTTGAAGGTCCTTGTCTTCGAGTTCACGGTCCAAACTTCGTTCGTCCCAATATCGGTCATTATGAAATTGGCTCGGACCGGGCTGATTCGGTAAATTAGTGGGTTTAACCACCTCCCAATCGGGACTACGTGTGCTGTCAAGTCCGGCATCGTCGACATTATCAACGCTTTCTAGTGGGATGCCTGGATGTGAAGTTTGAGTTTGCTGTTCGAGAGTTTTATCCTCTGCAAGAGAACCAGAGAGTTGGATTGGGTCGGGTGCTTTGGTTACCTTTTCAGAACTATCTTGTCCCACTTCTGGAACTTCAAGTGAAGATTCGTTTTCACGACGAAGTTGCATTTCACGATGTAGGTTTTCCGAATTTATATGATCCCTAGATGAAGTTTCCATGATTTAAAAGATGCTTGTAATAGGTAAGTTTTGCAAATCCTAAAATTTTTCTTGCTTAATATTGTATTTTTATTTCCAAAAAATTTCATTGCTCCTATGCAATTCTTTGACATTATATGAAATCATATGGCTAGAGATACGATCATACTTGAATGCACAGTTGCACGCAAAGAAGGTAAACAACCTTCTCGTTATATGACATCCCGCAACAAAAAGTTGCAAGGGGATCCAGTTGAAAAGATGAAATACAATCGTTTTCTTCGCAAACATACTTTGCACAAAGAAATTAAGAGTTAAAACTCTTTCTTTTGCTATCCGTTTTCTTAGTTTAAGATTGAAAGTATTTCCTTTGCAACAACTGTAATAGCTTTGCTTGCAAAATGTTCCGGGTTGGAAACAACAATAGGAATCCCGTGATCTCCGCCCAATCTTACTTCTTCATGAATTGGGATTTCCCCTAAGAAAGAAGTGGATAGTGCTTGCGCAGTGGTTGGACCACCACCTTTGCCAAATAAATAAGATTTTTCCTTATTTTCCTCATTAAGAAGAAAGCTCATATTTTCAATTACTCCAAGGATGGGGACATTAACTTTTTCGAACATTCTGGCTCCTCTACGGGCAACATCAACCGCCGCTTTCTGTGGTGTTGTCACGATTACTACTCCGTCAAGAGGCATGACTTGAGCGATTGACAATTGAGCATCTCCTGTACCCGGAGGTAAATCGATGAGCAGAAGGTCGAGTTCGCCCCATTCCACATTGGTTGCAAATTGTTGAATTGTTTTCATCACCATGGGACCACGCCAAACCACCGGTGTTTCTTCGTCCACAAGCAAACCCATGGACATTACCTTAATACCATAGCTTTCAATCGGCGCGATTAAGTCATCCTCCAACGCTTCTGGTTGGCCTGATGCTCCAATAAGAAGGGGGACAGATGGGCCATAAACATCACAATCCATCAATCCAATATTGACGGGGCTTGACGCATTTTCAGACAATATACGTTCAATTGAACAGGCTAGGTTGACTGCCATGGTTGATTTACCTACACCGCCTTTACCGCTTGCAATAGCGACTATTTTTTTGACTCCGGGAAGTACCGAATTTTGCTTATTTTGTTCATGATCGTTAGTTTCAACCGCTGGCTTTTTAACAATAATTTGAACTTCGACTTTATCGATTGATTCATGCTTGCCTAAAGTGCTTTCAATCTCGTCTTTGAGATTTTTGGGAAGAGTGGGGTCAGTAGTACTGACTTCTAATTTGACAAAGGCTTGCCTATTTTCGAATCGAGTTTCTTGAATCAGGCCGAAAGATACAATATCTCTGCTAAATCCAGGGTAATTAATTTGTTTGAGAAGATCAGTAATGAGTTGTTCAGACATAAGAGAATCGAAATAATGTAGCAAGGCGTTGTGGGAGCAATTGAAAAGTTATTTAAAATTGAGCATATATTCTTTCTTTCTGTCGAAATTATATGCAAAGCTCTCTTTTGCACTTGCTGAGTGTTTAAATTTTATTGAATCATAGAGCTATGAATGTGGAAATGGATTGTTGGTTGAAAAAGTTGCGGAGAATATTGTTTTCTCAGGCACTAATTTTAATGTTTTTGACGGGGTTTAACTTGCCTGTCTCTTTACTTGCTCAGGGTGGAAAAAAGATTCTTCTTCCAGGAATTGAATCTGCCTTGGCCAAGAAACAGATTGCGATTGATTTAGGAGATACTTCTAGAACTTTGTCACCCCTTATCCAAAAAGCTTTCTCATTCCATGGTGGTTTCCGATTAAGTCATCCCAAAGAGAGCCAATACAGCATCGCATTTTCAGCAAAAGGTGATAATCAAATTGGAATTACGATTCGGTCAGGCAGTCCTCAACGAGTTTTAAAAACCCTAGCGGCGGGTGGAGATTCAATTGATGACGCTCTTTTGCGAGGGTGTGATAAAGTGGTGAAGCTATTATTAAAATCCCCCGGTTTTTTCGCAGGAAAAATTTCTTATCTATCAAATTTATCGGGTCATAAGGAAATCTTTGTATCCAATTCATTGATGACTACGAGTCGACCCAATACAAATTTTAAGAAAATAACTTTTAATGCAAGTTGGGGTAATAAAGGACAGGGTGTTTTTTTTACAAGTAATCGTCAGTTGTTTAACAATATTTTTTATCTTGATTTATCATCGCGTAAAATCAGCACCATTGCGAATTACCGTGGGAGTAATTTGAGTGCTGTTCAAAATCCAAGGGATTCTCAACTCGCATTGATTTTATCAAGTACAGGTAATCCTGAGGTTTGGATTGCCCCTTACCCAAACTCCAAGCCGAAACGATTGACCAGAAATAAAAGTAATGAATCAGGCCCCTGTTGGTCTTCGGATGGTCGCCGTTTAATTGTAACATCTGATAGTCGCGGGAAACCCCAACTTTATGAAGTCTCACTTTCCACAGGCTCATTAACTCGGATTGCTACTAATGTAAGTTCCCACTGTACGGAAGCTTCTTGGAATCCAATAGATTCATCAAAAATTAGTTTTACTGCTGCGGTCGGTGGTGGATTTCAAATCTTTGAATATAGTTTTAATTCCAGGAAAAGTAAGCAATTAACCAAAGGAGTCGCACATGGTCTACAGTCGACTTGGTTGAATGATGGAAGACACATCGTTTACACTGAACGATCATCTAAGGGTAGTATGCGTTTAATGATCCTTGATACTGAATTGGTAGGTGCTCAGGCAAAATCATTACATGGTTCGAATTTTGGGAATTGTTCGCAGGCTAGTTTTTATTACCCAAATTGATTCGTCTAGTATTCATTTGGATAAGTTATTCAATTTAATATCTTTTTTCGTTAAGGAAGGTTTCCTGTTAACTATCCCCAAATATTTTTTAAATTTACACTCATGTTATTAAACAAATGAATTTATTTAGATTTAATTATTGTTTTTTTCTTATTCTTTTTTCTCCCTATCCTAGCTCGGCAGAAAAAATTCAAATTGAATTACAAAATGGGAGTTCAATTTCGGGCGAGTTAATTAAAAGTAATGCAGATTATTGGATATTGGATTTGGGATTTGATTTAATCAGTATTCCACTCAAGGAATGCTTAAAAGTAACTCGAAATTTATCCGAAATTAATCAACAGGTTTCCGGAGAAAGGGATAGACTTTATCGAGAAACTTCTCGTGCTCCCGTTCAACCACTGGGAGGTCTGGTCGCTAAGCTTGGAGAAGCTGTGGTTATGATAAGAACTCCCACTGGTCTAGGCTCGGGCTTTATTGTACATCAAGATGGATATGTGGTGACCAATGATCATGTGGTTGCAGGAGAAAGAATTATATCGATCACTCAGTTCCGAAAGGGGAAGAATGAATTAATTAAAGAGAATTATAATAATGTCCGTATTGTGGCAACCGGGGGCAATATTGATCTTGCTCTTTTGAAAATCGAAGGTCAATCCATGCAGAAAAAGTTTCCGACTGTTGCTCTGGGAAATTCCAATGATTTGAAACAGGGGGAGCGGGTTTTTGCTATTGGGAGCCCTCTTGGATTGGAAAGAAGTGTCTCAGAGGGAATCGTAAGTTTAAGAAATCGAATCATACAGGCCCGCTTACATGTTCAAACAACTGCAGCAATTAGTCCGGGGAATTCGGGTGGTCCATTGTTTAACTATCGAGGTCAGGTTGTGGGGGTGAACAACATGAAAGTGGTGAGTAGTGGCGCCGAAGGACTTGGTTTTGCTATTCCTGTTAGGCAATTAAAAACTTTTCTAGAAAATCGTGATGCCTTTGCATTCGACCCCCGAAACCCGAATGCCGGATTTCGTTACACTTCACCTCCTCAATAATAAATTTCCATGAAATATTTTAACTTCTTCTTCAGTCTTATTCTTCTATTTGGATTTACGAACCGAGTCTTGAGTGCCTCTAAGAATTTGCTCAATTTTGTTCCTGAAGATGCTGTATTCCTATTGGAAATTGATGATTTGAATCAGTTTACAGAAGAAATTGAAGCCGGTCCATTAGGAGCCTTTTCTAGCTCAAAGGCATGGGAGAAAGGGAGGGAGTGGATTAAGGAAAAAAGTCTTAATAACCAAGACTCCAAAAAATTAGAAATATTCCTCGAACATGCTCAAGAATGGGGTGATTCTTTCAATGGGAAACTTATTATGGCAATGGGGAGCTTGGATAAAATACTCACCAAAAAAATTCCAGATATGACTTTAATGGTTGAAACTGAATTTACTAACAAGGAATTAGAAGAAATTTTAAAATTGGTAAAGAAAGAGGTGGTCGCTAGTAGAGGTAATTTTGCGTGGGATCGAGAGGAAATTGATGGGCATAAAATTCATTGGATTGGATCTGTTAAGGATAAGAAGAGGGAACAAAGGATGGCCGTTTGTATTCTAGATCAATCCCTTTGTTTATTTATAGGAGGAAGCGAAAATATAAAAGAAACTTTTATGATGAACAAAAAAGACTCTTCTGATTCCATGATTAAAAATGCAAATTACTTGGATTTGTTTGAAGAAATTGATCAAGGTTCAGCTCGTATATTTATGAATTTTAAAGCTCTCGACTCAGTAATGAAAGAGGTAGAAGATTCTCCAGATTTTCAGATGCCGGAGAATCCTTTTGGAATGACCACTTCAAAACTTATTGCTGGTCTGGCTTTAGATTCATTAGACTGCATTGGAATACAAATTGATCCGTCTGATGAAAAATTAGTTTTAGCAAGTGGAGCATTTTTTAATCGATACGAAGGGATATTTTCTTTTTTCCAACACGACAATGATGAAGAAGTCATTCCATATGATTTTATTCCTAGTCAGGCTTTTACTGCCACTTCTGCACGGTATGATATGGCCATGCTTTGGCCAACTGTTGAAAAAATTGTCAAGGGGTTGAGTCCCCAACTCTTACTTCTAATGAATTCTCAAATACAGGCTTTTGAAGAACAGGCAGGGGTAGCGTTTCGGAGAGATGTACTGGGTTCTCTCGGAGATGAAGTAATGAGCTTTTCTCTTTTAAGTGGTAAGGCGAAAACCATTGAAGATTTTGAAAAGGCTAATCCTTCTTTCTATGGTATTTCATTAACAAACTCGAAATTATTTGATCGTTCACTTAGATCAATGATTAATTCTCTGGCGCCTGGGAATGAACTTTTTGAAGATCGAGTTCATAAGGGCGTGACCATTCGAAAACTTCGTGGATTGGAGGAGAGTGGAGTTTCTCTAAGTTATACAGTAACAGACAATTGGTTATTCCTGGCAATGGGGGAAGATCATCAACTTAATCAAATGATCAATCGTTTGCAGGGTAAGGGGCGTTCTTTATGGAAGAAAAAAGAAATCCAAAGAGCTTTGAAAAACTTACCTGATAGTGTGGGGCAACTTGATTATTTGGATTTGGATCAAATGGTTAGTTTTTTAGTTCCCGTAGCTGTAAGTGCCTTAGAAGCGGAGGAAGAGATCGACCTCAAAGCCGCTGACTTTCCAAAATTACCTTATTTCTTCCTTGGTTGGACAAAATATGTTAAACGCGGTTTGATCGGAAGGGCTGAGTTATACCCAATCTCGGCTAAATGAACTTTCCTATGATTAAAATAAAGCCATATATTTTTATATGGGTGTTTTTAATTTCCTCTTGGATTTTGAATGCATCTTCTTTTCGTTTTTCTCCCCCTGAAGTAATCAAAGCAAGTTGGAACGCTCGGACATTTATTTCTGAGGATTTAAATCAAGATGGATTGAATGATCTTTTGTTTTTTAATCTGGATCGCTCGAGAATCGAAATTCTTTATCGTACCAAAGATGGAAAGGTACCGGAGCGAGTAAATCCTGTTCAGAGAGATCGGTGGAATCCAGACCTAGAAGATGCACCTTATAAGAAGGAATTTATATTTGTTCCGGAAAGTCTTACCGCATTAGCAGTAGGGGATTTAAATGGAGACGGTTTTCTTGATGTTATTCAAGGGAGTCCTGAACATGGAGTGTATATTCATTTTCGTAATACTGATTTAAAATGGGAAGAACCTATCGAAATTGAAACTTCTAAACTTCGTTCAAGTTCAAATTCGATCAAGGTGGTGGAGGGAAAAGTGGATCGGTTAACCAAGCTTTTTCTATTTACTGAGGTCGGTCTTGAAATTATTCCATTTAAAAAGGGTAAACCTCAATATCCATCCACTCTTTTTCGGGAAGAAAGTAAAAGTGCGAATGGACTTCATATTCTCGATATAAATAATGACGAGTTGGATGATTGGCTTTACTTGAATCCAGGAAAAGAACGTTCCATTCGTTTACGCTTTGGTATCAAAAATGGATTTGGTCCTGAACATTCTTACGATCTATCTCTTTTTTCCTTCAATCCGATTCCTCGGCAAAAAAAGAATAGAGATTTTAAATTTGTTGGAATTGATCAAATTTCTAAGGAGGTTGCTGTTTTTTCTCTTGGACCTAGGCAAAAGAACAAAGAGGCTCCCCCTTTTGAAACTCTGAGCTATGATCTTTTTCCTGAAGATGCAAAAAAATCGACATGGACAATGGCTGATTTTAATTCAGATGGAAAGTTGGATGTCATTGCCGCGTCACCTAAGTTGGGCGAATTACTTTTTTTAGAAGGTCGTGGGATAAATGATTTTGGTTTACCTCACAAAAATCCTTCCTTAAAAGGCATTACTTCCCTCTCAGCTTGTCGATTTTCTTCCACGAAGAGCCCTGGTCTCGTCATTTTAAGTCCTGAAGAAAAAATAATAGGGCTATCTGAATTCGTTGAGAAAAAAAGATTCTCCTTTCCAAAACCTTTAGCAATTGAAGGAGATGCTGTATTATCAAATTGTGCGGATCTTAATCAGGATAATTTGGATGAAATTATTGTAATAGTCGAAAAAAGATCAGACTTTTTCTTACAAATTTGGTCTGTTGAAAAAGGAAATAAATACCAGCTTTCCTATGAGATCGAATTAGATGAGTGGAAGCGTGAACCTTCTGCAATTTTCCCCTGTTTTTTGGATGACGATGATTTAATTGACCTCGTTCTTTTATCCGATCGCGAAGCAGCCCAGATTCTGCTCAATAATGGAAAGGGAAAAGTCGAATTGGTCGGCATCGATTCAGCACTTCGTAAAAGCATTCTTTTAGAAAAGACCCGATCTCGAATCGGTACAGGAGATGTGGACGGAGATAGTTCTCCAGAATTATTAATTGCTGGAGAGGGCATGGTGCGTGCTCTTAAATGGAAAAAAGGGGAATTACAGGTAATTGAACAATTTAACTCTTCTGATCCTCAGGCTGAGCTCAATTGCCCACTCTTTGAGGATTTAGATGGGGATCAAGAAAAAGAGCTTATTTATTTTTCAAACGGATATTGGGAAGCGGTCAAAAAATCATCGGGGGGTTCTTTCAAAAATGCTTACAAAATTGAAGAGGATATTCGTTCACCTGAAGTCGTATATTCTTTGAGTGGTGATGATCCAAAAAATTTCTTCTCATTCAGTTCAAGTGGTTTCCAAGTAATTGGTAAATCAATTACTGATGAAGCTTGTTACTTAAATATCCATTCGCGCTATCTTACTGATTTACCGAAGATTACCCATGGTGGAGTAGATTGGGGAGATTTTGATAATGATGGAGAGCCTGATTTAATTTGTATGGATGGACGAAAGCATGTTCTTGAATTCTTATCCTTTTCCAAGACTGAAGAAGCATGGAAAAGTGTACTTCATTTTAAGGTATTTGAAGAAGATTTACATTATCGTGGGAAAAAAGGTGGCGTCTATGAACCACGTGATGGAATCATTACTGACCTTAATGGTGATGGAAAAGAAGACCTTGTTTTATTAGTACACGATCGTTTTCTTTGTTATTATCAGGAGGGTAAGGGAAGAAAATGAAAATTCTTATTTTGGGAGATATTGTCGGGCGGCCAGGTCGTAATTTTCTCAAGCATAAGTTGGAGGATTTTAAAAAAGAAAATCAGATCGATCGTATTATTGCCAATGGTGAGAATGTGGCGGGTGGGGCTGGAATTACCGCAAAGACTGCCAATGAAATTCTTACATCAGGTGTCGATGCAATCACTCTGGGTGACCACGTATGGGATCAAATGAATTTTAACCGGGAAATTGATCAGTTGGACAAAGTATGTCGACCGGCCAATTTACCTAATTCCAATCCCGGACGTGATCGATTAATTATATCTGTGGATGATTATAGAATTGGCTTATTTACCGTACTTGGTCGAACCTTCATGGGGCCAAAAGTAAATTGCCCCTTTCAAACCGCGACTCGAATCGTGGAGGAGATGAAAGGTGAGACCGATGGAATTATTGTGGAAATTCATGCTGAGGCCACTTCAGAAAAGGAAGCAATGGGCTGGCATCTCGACGGAAAAGTAAGCCTGGTTTTTGGAACTCATACTCATGTTCCCACTGCGGACGGTAGAATTTTAAAAGGAGGTACAGCCTATCAATCCGACTTGGGAATGACTGGTCCCAGGGAATCAGTCCTGGGTAGAGAAATTGACGCCTGCTTGGGCCGATTTATTGATGGTATGCCTAGGAGGTGTCCTGTAGCAGTGGGAGATGTTGGGATGCAGGGTTGTTTGATTGAATTAAAGTCAGACTCTAGGTTCCCAACAAATTTTGAAAGGATCGAGTTTAGAGAAAACGATTAATTACCTTCTGTTCCCCCCAAAAAGTCCAAGTCGGAAAGCCCAATAAACTAAAGTCAGTAAAGAGGTGATGAAAGCCGCCACATAAGTCATGGCCGCAGCATCGAGTACCTTTCGTGCACCATCTAATTCTTTATCTGTTACATATTGTCCTTTTCTCAGACAAGTTAAGGCCCGTTTACTCGCATCGAATTCAACCGGAAGGGTGATCAAGGTAAACAGGGTTGTACAACCAAAAAGTAGAACCCCGAGCCAAGATAGAGAAGCTCCTGTGGCGGACTGTGCACCTCCTAAGAAAAAAGCGAGCATTATGATGACCATAGAAAGTCCACCACCCATGTTCGCCATGGGAACCCAAGCGGAACGAAAGGAAAGCATAGCATAAGATTTTGAATGTTGGATTGCATGCCCCACTTCATGAGCAGCCACCCCAAATGCAGCCATGTTATTTGAATCGTGTACAGATTCGCTTAACCGGAGGGTTTTGGTTCGAGGATCATAATGATCAGTTAGCTCACCAGCTATTCTTTCGACCCTTACATCATGAATATTATTATCCGATAAAATATTTTTGGCAATATCTGCACCAGTTAGGCGGGAGCGTGTTGTGAATTGACTGTATTTACGGAACCGACCTTTAGTTACGCTTGAAGCATAGAAGCTTAGCCCCATGCCCACACCAATAATTAGAAGGTAAAAAGGATTAAATATCGTAATTTATAGATATTCCCTGAGCGATGCGGGGCAAAAGTTTTGTTTAATTCTTCTCGACCGGGGCGAATGGATCGGGCTCGTCAATTAGCTTGGGCACTTCCTTGATTATTTCAGGGGTTGTTTCGATTGTCGGAGGAATAATTTTATCCAAATTTTTATAGATTAGAAATCCCACTACTCCCAAAGTTGATAAAAAAACGAGAATGGCAACTGTTACCATTAGCTTCCCAAAAATCCCCATCCCTGTCTTGCCCCCTTGGCTTTCGTCAAAAGTGGAGGGAGAAGCAGTATTTTTATCGGGGTTAATCTTGGGTTTAATTTTACTTTTTTTAACCTCTGTTTTTTGCTTTGTGGGTTTTTGCTCACCAATCTCTTCGACAAACCCTTCCTTCTCTGGAGTCAAAGAGGGCAGGGGAGTTTTATTAATTTGGGACCACTCGGGTAATTGTTTTAAAGGAACCCAACCGGACACTCCTTGATGCCAAGAGATATCGTCTGATTTAAATTCACCACTAACCACTCTTTTACTCGCCTCTTCAAGGGACATCGGACCATGGTCAATCCCATTAGAGGTCACATATAAATTAAGGGAGGAAGTCATCTAGTAGAATTTTACTTCTTTCCTTCGTATGCTTTGTGAAAGGCCAAGATGTTTGCTTTGAGTGATGCAGTGTTTTGTGGATCGATCGTTTGTTTACATTTCATCGCCGAGACCATTACCGCATGAGCCTTTGTGAGTTTATCCTGGTATTTCTTATCGGAAGCCTTAATCCGCTGAGCCATAAAATAATCGGCTATTGTTTTTTGTATCGCAGTGGCATGGGCTTCCTTGGTTGAGACCCAACGCGTTAATTGATTTTGGGAAAGGGCGTCTTTTTTTCCCGATAGTTCGTTAATGAGTTTACTCGCCTTCTCTATGGTCGACTGATCTTCGAGCATTTGTTCAAAGCGATTCTGGTCGCCATAGATTCCACAAGGAACTTGGCAATGACCCAAGACATAATTGGATGTAAAGGACATGAATAATAGAAAAATAGGGATATATAAGTTCTTCATAGTTTTTAAGAGTTTAGATAATATTAAAGAATGTTTATAAAATCACACCCTTGGTTTCTGCCAAGCAAAACTGACTCTATTTACTCGATTTTAATTTAACGGATAAATAAGTCAAAGTCTTTGAACTTGCGAATAGGCACCATTTAAAGTAATTAAATTATTCAATCTTGTTCATTATATTGGGCAAATTAAGTATGCGGGAGTAGCTCAGCTGGATAGAGCATCGGTTTTCTAAACCGAGGGTCCTGGGTTCGAGTCCCAGCTTCCGTACCACTTTTGCACCACTTTGCAATGTGTGGAATTAGCCTGTAATGCCCTGTATTAAAGCAGTTCCTTTAACTCAAATCGGTAGTTTACGATTCTTTATTCAGATTTACTAGTTTGTCGCTAAATTGAACTGAATGGCATGCTTTAGCAAAAAAAGTGACAACAAACTGACAACAAGATAGGGGGGAGGGGGCTAGGCCGGAGTGGTGAAAATCTATGGAATAATTTGCAAAAATTGAAAGCTTTTAGTCTAGTATTTATGATGATTTTCAAATTTGAATTAAATTTTTATAAACTAAAAATCTATTTCTATGTGTAACGCGTGGAATCATCCACCTGGTTGCACCTGCGGTTGGGGCGGAGAAGGTTCAGGTGGATTTCAGTATATTTTAAGACCTGCTAGAACAACTCAGAGTGTATTAAATAAATGGCGTCCCTACGATTACAACGATTGCAGTTTCGTTTCATACTACAGCAATCATTC
>CAYLIJ010000046.1:0-949 GCA_964383925.1 uncultured Puniceicoccaceae bacterium | reverse complement strand
AGAGATTGCGGAGCAACTGTTTACCTAATTCACCACAATGGTGGTTATGTTTTAGTTGAAGAATTAGGGTGGCCTTGGCCGATACATCCTTGCTTCGAACATCGTCAAAAAGCAAAAAAGAATATTTATCTCGATTGTTTTAAATCTTTAGAGAGTTATACCAAGGAAACTCTCTCTGAATCTAGTGTGCAAGCAAAACCACATTTATCTCTTATTGTCAGCATAACAAACTTTAAAAGTAGTGTAAGCAACTTGTGTTTAACAACTGCAGAAGATGGAAGGTTATTTTATTGTAAAGTAGAATCTCATAATCAATTTAAGCTTGGGGATATAGTAGGGGTTTTTAATGAAACTAAACAAATCGTTTCTTCAAAAGGTTCGAAGCATAAATTTGTTGAAACATTGGACAAAGAAACCTTTTTTCTTCCAAGCTATGATTCAATTGATTTCGATTTTGAACCTGAAATCCACAAATTTAATAATTCATCATCTGCAACAGAACTTTTTGTTAAATTTAGAGTCTTTATATCAAATTCCGAAGACAGAAAAAAAGAATATGTTTTTGTCCCTATTAGGTTTACGAAAAAAGTCATAAAAATTGATAAGGATCACGATTACTCACAATTCATTACGAATGGAAGATTCAATATTGATGAATTATATAACCCTTCCTATAAATATAGTTGTAGATACCTGACCAAGGAAGAAAGAAAGAAAAAGTTAGCTAAAATAGCTAATTTACAAAAAGAATTAGATGAATTTAACAAAAATTTAATGAAAGGCTTATACAGCAATATTGTCTATGAAATGACGCTAAAAAAATTCACATCACAAGACGGGTTTGAACTTTCATCAGACCATACTCGTATATACGAAATTGGAATTTAGTAATGGTGAGATTATGGTCAAAAACTCTCCCATACCGAATCAAACGCTGGATCATCGAGAA
>CAYLIJ010000045.1:1754-21576 GCA_964383925.1 uncultured Puniceicoccaceae bacterium | reverse complement strand
CTATTGGTGTAGGGATCGTTGGAATGAAGGGTGCTGAAGCAGTGGGAAGAAATCCCGACGCATCTGGACAAATTCTCGTTCAGTCGATTATTGGGATGGCTCTTGCCGAAGCAGTTGCCTTCTACTCGTTATTTCTTTAAATTTAATGTACTTCAACCCTCTGTTTAAAAATGATTACCTTGGCAAGTTTAACTGATACAACAACTAGCATTGTTGAAAAGTTTGGTGTGGATTGGCCCTTACTTATTGCTCAAGGTTTTAATTTTCTTCTTGTTGCTTTTGTAATTTGGCAATTTGCACTGAAAAAAGTTCTTTCGACTATAAAGGAACGAGAAGAAAAGATTGCAGATTCCTTGAAAAACGCGGAGAAGATTAAACTCGAGCTTGAAGCGACTGAAAAACAACAGCAGGAAACCTTACAAGAGGCTTCCTTAGAAGCCAAAAAAACTGTTGCGGTTGCTCATGAAAAAGCAAAGTCATATATCGAGTCTCAACGAGCAGAGGCACGTAAACAAGCAGAAGAAATTATTGAAAAAGCAAAGAGTTCTATGGAACTTGAGAGGCAAAGAGTTTTGAATGATGCAAGGGAAGAAATTGCATCCCTCGTTGTCTTAACTACCACAAAGGTTTTACAACGTGAACTTGGAGATGACGAGAAGTTACGTTTCTCTGAGTCTGCTGCTAAAGAGATTAAGCTCTCTGCCTAACTTTTTTTCCTGATGCTAAAAGAAGCAAAAAGTTTTCAAATTGCAAAGGATTTGGCTGCCATTTCGTTGAATGCAGAGGGTAGGGTAGATCAAGAAAAAATTGGTTTAATTTTATCTGAATTAAGAAATGAACCTATCGGTAGATCTCTACCTATTCTTCGTAGCTTAATTAAAATAATCAGACAAAAAGTTAATTCATACGAAGGATTTCTTGAAAAATATAATTCTCAAGCTGATTCTACATCCAACCTGATTGCTGAAAAACTTTCTCAAACTCTTGGAAATAAAATTGACCTCGTCATTAATGAAAACAAATCCCTGATTGCTGGGTTTCGACTTAAAATTGGAGACGATGTTTATGAAGACTCCATCGCAAGTAGAATTTCACGACTGAAAAAATCTCTCACATAATTTGAATAAACCTAATGAGTTCCATAACTGATTTAATTCGCAAAGAAATAGAAAACCTTTCAACCGACGCCACCCGCACAAATGTGGGAACGATTGCTACGCTTGCCGATGGTGTTGCACGAGTGGAAGGACTTTCTAAGGTCATGTATAATGAAATGGTTGAGTTTCCTAATAATGTTTTAGGTATTGCTCTCAATTTAGAAGAAGATTCGGTAGGGTGCGTTCTTCTTGGTGAAACAAGTTTACTGAAAGAAGGAGATGAAGTTCGAACAACAGGAAAGCTTCTATCCGTTCCGGTAGGCAAAGGACTCCTAGGTCGGGTCGTGGACGCAGTTGGTAGACCAATTGATGAAAAGGGGCCGATTGACTCTGACATAACTTATCCTGTGGAGCGTATTGCTCCGGGTATTATTCCCCGTAAATCGGTAACTCAACCTCTCCAGACCGGCATAATGGCAGTTGACTCGATGATACCAATTGGTCGTGGACAAAGAGAACTTATAATTGGAGATCGCTCAACGGGAAAGACAACCATTGCAATCGATACAATTATTAACCAGGCAAAAATTAACAAAAAAGGTTTAGCGTCAGGCGACCCCGCCTTTCGTGCTGTATATTGTATATATGTTGCCATCGGCCAAAAAAATTCAAATGTTGCTCGTACCATTAAGCTGTTTGAAAAAACTGATGCGATGGAATATGTAATCATCGTCTCTTCTCCGGCGGCTGATAATCCTGCGAATCAATACATTGCTCCATACTCCGGATGTGCAATGGGGGAATGGTTTATGGAGAATGGCATGGATGCATTAATTGTTTATGACGATCTGTCAAAGCATGCTGTAGCCTACAGACAAATTTCTCTTATTTTAAAAAGACCTTCAGGTCGGGAAGCATATCCAGGGGATGTATTTTACCTACATTCTAGATTACTCGAGCGTTCAGCTCGCCTCAATGAGGATAATGGAAATGGCTCTCTTACGGCGCTTCCAATAATCGAAACGCAAATGGGCGATGTTTCTGGCTATATTCCAACCAATGTTATTTCTATAACGGATGGACAGATATTCCTTGAAACAGATTTGTTTAATAAAGGCATCAGGCCTGCAGTATCAGTGGGTCTCTCCGTTTCAAGAGTTGGATCAGCTGCCCAAATTAAAGCTTACAAAAAAGTAGCTGGTAAAGTTAAACTGCAATTGGCACAATTTCGTGAACTAGCCGCCTTCTCACAATTTGAATCGGATTTAGATGCTGATACAAGAGCTCGACTGGATAGAGGAGCAAGGATTGTTGAGCTTTTTAAACAGACTGCATTTAACCCTATATCAGTTGAAATTCAAACCGCCATTATGTGGGCTGTACAAAATGATTTCTTTGATTCAATCGAAGTTTCCAAAATTGCATCTGCGGTTGATAGTTTAAAAGAATACCTCACCACCCAGGGAAGTGAAGCTTGCGATGAAATATACCAGTCTGGGAAATTAGAAAAAAGTACTGAAGATAAACTACGCACCTCATTGGAGGATTGGAAGCGTACTCAGTCTTAATTCTATAATCTTTTTTGCTCATGGCTAACACTCGAGATATTCGAATCAGAATTAAGGGGGTAAAAAACACCCGGCAAATTACTCGTGCGATGCAAATGGTTGCTACTTCAAAGATGAAGAAGGCTCAAGATTCCGCAAAATCAGGAAGACCATACGCCATGTTACTCGCTGATATTATTGGGACAATTGCTGATGAATTTGAAGAGGTAACTCAATCATACTTCATTGAAAGACCCATCAAGCATCGCGGTATTTTAGTCATCAGCACAGATAAAGGATTATGCGGGGGGTTAAATGGTAATCTTTTTCGTGAAATTTCTAAAATTGATAATTCTGCAAAATTTGTATCAGTTGGAAAACGGGCATCTCAATATCTTTCAAGAACTAGAAAAGACCTGTTGGCTGATTTCTCGGTGCCTGATAAACCGACATTTTCAGATATCAGAAACATCGTAGAATTTATGCTTAAGAGCTACGATGAGGGAAGTATAGATACCATAGAAGTTGTTTACACTAGTTTCGTAAATACCCTCGTTCAGGAACCTGAAAATATTCGCCTTTTTCCTCTCAATGACCTCGATTCTATGGTCGAAAAACTACATAGCCGCTTTCAATCTGATTCAACACCAGTCCAAAAGGACAACCGGGAAATTCTAATTGAAAATAAAGATGTAGTGTTAGCTGAATTAGCTTCTCTTTACCTTAAGCAAGAAATTTTTCAACTTATACTAGAATCTCAAGCATCTGAACACAGTGCACGTATGGTCGCCATGAAAAGTGCCACCGATAATGCAGGTTCTCTCATTGATGATCTTACACTTCAATATAATCGGGCAAGACAAGCTGCGATTACTCAAGAAATTCTAGAAATTTCTGCTGCCTCTTTTTCTCAATAATTGTTATACCTTTATATTAAAATGAATATCGAAAACTCTCATCTCGGTAAAATTGTTCAAGTCATTGGTGCTGTTGTGGATGCTGAATTCCCAGAGGGTTCAACACCAAAAATTTACGACGCTCTTGAAGTTTATTACTCTATTCCTGGCATGGAAGAGGAAAAAAAGCTAGTTCTTGAAACTCAACAGCATTTAGGAAGCAATCGAGTGCGCTCCGTTGCGATGTCATCAACTGAAGGTCTTGTTCGCGGAACCGAAGTTAATAATACGGGTGCTCCAATTTCTGTTCCTGTTGGAGAAAAAATTCTGGGTAGAATTTTTAATGTGGTTGGCGATACTGTTGATAACAAAGGTCCTTGCGGACATGAAGAAACCCGCCCAATTCACCGAGCTCCACCCGATTTAATGGATCAAGATACAGAGGCTAATATCCTCGAAACTGGTATCAAAGTCATCGACCTAATTTGCCCTTTTATTAAAGGAGGAAAAGTGGGAGCTTTCGGTGGTGCTGGAGTAGGTAAAACTGTGGTTATTATGGAACTGATTAACAACATCGCCAAAGCCCATGGCGGTTATTCGGTTTTTGCTGGGGTAGGTGAGAGGTCAAGGGAGGGAAATGACCTTTACCAAGAAATGTCGGAGGCTGGCGTAATTAATCAAGATGACATTTCTAAATCAAAAGTTGCCTTGGTTTATGGCCAAATGAACGAACCCCCAGGAGCTCGTATGCGAGTGGCACTTTCTGGATTATCAATGGCGGAATATTTTCGTGATGAGATGGGCCAGGATGTTTTGCTTTTCGTTGATAATATTTTCAGGTTCTCGCAAGCCGGTTCTGAAGTATCAGCACTTCTTGGGCGTTCGCCATCTGCTGTAGGTTACCAACCAACTCTGTCAGAAGAAATGGGGATTCTTCAAGAACGCATCACTTCAACCAAAAAAGGATCTATTACCTCTTTCCAAGCGGTTTATGTACCAGCAGATGATCTTACAGACCCAGCTCCTGCTAATACATTTGCCCACCTTGACTCTACTATCGTTTTGGAACGCTCTATCGCAGAGCTTGGGATTTATCCTGCTGTAGACCCCTTATCTTCTGTTTCGAATGCATTGTCGCCTGATATTGTAGGAGAAGAGCATTTTGCAGTCGCTCGTGGGGTTCAAGAAGTATTGCAATCTTACAAAGACCTTCAGGACATTATTGCAATCCTTGGCTTGGACGAATTATCACCCGAGCAAAAACAGACCGTTTTCCGTGCTAGAAAAATTCAAAAATTCCTTTCACAACCTTTCCATGTAGCTGAAGTGTTTACTGGCGTTGCCGGACAATATGTTTCAGTTAAAGATACCATAAAAGGATTTAAGATGATTCTAGATGGCGAATTGGACGAAGTTGCAGAAAATGACTTCTACATGAAAGGCGGAATCGACGAGGTGTTGAGTCAGAAAAAATCTTAATTCATTTAACAAGTTAGCTAATGCCACTTATTCTAGAGATCGTCACTCCTGATTCAATTGCGTTTTCCGAAGAGGTTGATCATGTTGTTGTGCCGACCTACAATGGTAAGATTGATATTCTACCTAAGCATATACCTATTATAGATCGTGTTATGCCTGGTGACATTAAAATTAAATGGAACGGCAAGGAGGAGTACCTAGCAGTTAGTTCAGGGTTTGTTGAGGCATATGGTAATAAAGTATCAATTATAACTGATCAAGCGGTCGATGTTTCAAATGAAGACGAAAATGCTATAGATGAAGCTATTGCAAAAGCAAGTTCTTCATTAGAGGAAGCAAAGAAAAGTAAAATTGACCAAGCTCAAATTGACTTACTAGAAGCAGCGGCACGCTTCGAAATGGCAAAGAAAATCGCTAGAAAGAAATCCCGATAACTCCAATTCTCTTTCAGGTTGTAAAGATAATCTCTCAACCATAGGGCGATCTGAATATGTCCGCTCAGGTACCAATATGACATCATTTGTCATCCTTTAATATTACACATTTAAACTAAGAGTTTGTCTCAGATAAGCATAGGCTTTTCTACCTTTCAGTTTTAAATAAATCTAAATTTATTTATCTGATATTTCTGTTAAGTCTGCTAGAGTAATGAAGGTTAATCTAATACAGTATTTTTCTGCGATAAAAACTTTCAATTTCTATTCAATTGAATTTGTTGATGTTTATTTAGATTATACCTGATTTTGAAAATTTAATAGAATTTACACTTGCGTTTTAAGCAAGGTTTCACTGAATATTAAATTATTAGTTTGATCCTCCGTGCCCTGATCAAATTCTCAACAATCTATCATTGCCCAATGAAAAAAAAGAGAGAACGTGAACCCGATTTAATAGAATTTAAAGTCATATACACATTAGACGAGGATATACCTGTTGAGAAGTATTTTATGGCCTACAATGCAAATGAAGCAATAAAATCGTTCGCACAGTCTTGTTTAAAATTTATCTCAGAAAAGACGATGTCTGATATTGAAATTAGTTGCTTTACTAATGGATTTGCAACACCTACGGAGCCTTTTCTTACTAAGCCAAATACAAACCCTTTACCTAAAGTCATTCCTGAATTAGATGAAGCCGAAATTGCAAAATTTGAACAGACAAAAAAAGAAAAAACAGTAACCGAATCAGAAACTAATGCAGTAGCACCATCTGACCCCATATCAGAAGAAGCAGACAACCCTCAGGGCTCAACTGAGGAAGTTGATATTTTCACCCAACCTGTAAAGGTTGAAGCAGTAGACCCACGTGTAGAGCATTCAGAGCGTATGGCCGAATATTCCAAAAGGGTAAATACGATCAATGCAAAGAATAAGAAAATTTTGGAAAGCTACGAAGCCTTGATTTTCAATACTAATCAAAGAATCAAAAAGCTTAATCAAAGAATTAATATCATTGAAATTTCAGAATATTTCAAATGGTCAGACAAATGGATAGATGTTCCTATACCCGCACACTCGCATTAAAAAGTGAATAAAAAATTTAAATTTTTTATTTGTAATAAAATGGTGGGCCCTGTCGGGCTCGAACCGACGACCTGGCGATTATGAGTCGCATGCTCTAACCAACTGAGCTAAGGGCCCCTTTAATTAAGTTATTTATGACATGATCAAAAAATTTGTTCAAGCATGATATCTAAGGCATGTTTTGTGTGTATCTTATACCATAAACTTTTTCTGGTCATAATTAAGTAAATACAAAATTGTTTTGGGCTAATCTAGTAATTCAATTATACAGTGGATAATTTTTACCCACTTTACCTATTTACAAAAATTCGGCATGATCTCTTCTTCTTGTAAATTAATACCACTTTAATAAAAAAGTTATTTTATGAAATCCGTTGATCCTGAAAGTAAAAAATTAGCCCTTGGAATTGATACGAGTTACTCACCTGACTCTTCTGAATACAAGGAACTTGTTAATTATGCTAATCTGAAGCTTGCAACCCTAGCACTTCCAACTGTAGGCGATCAAAGTGATAATTCTGCTCTTCGGTTAAG
Source organism: uncultured Puniceicoccaceae bacterium (assembly GCA_964383925.1). Lineage (GTDB taxonomy): Bacteria > Verrucomicrobiota > Verrucomicrobiia > Opitutales > Seribacteraceae > Seribacter. The sequence continues at coordinate 14,500 of CAYLIJ010000045.1, read as the reverse complement.
CAGTTCGTTAATTAAGGAATATCGCGAAAAAGTTAGACTTCTTCGAGGTCACCTCTGTCCTACAGATAAAAGAATTCAGGAATTTCTAAACCGTATACTTGGAACAGATCGACCTAGTATACCAACAGAATCCTTCGTACTTGATCGACATGGCTTAGGAAGAATTAGCTCACTTCCCCTAAATAAGGATACATTTAATTCCAAAATTATTTCTTCTCACCGCGTCGCACAAGGTGTTCTACATAATCCTTCTCGTGATAGAAGAACAACATCCGGAGTCTTCCATGTTGCCGATGTTGGACTTCCTGCCCCGGATGATAAAAAAGTTGTTCCCTTAAACGCGGCTAAAGAATTACTAAGAATCGCCCTAAATCCACCTAAAGAGGATATGATTTTCCCCTTTGCATCAGAAGAGAATGATGCTGCGAAGTGTTGGGTTTCTCTGCTGCTGCGACCAGTTGTTTGTCCAAGTGTTGATGGGTTCATCCGAGAGAAATCAATGGAAATAAGATTTTTTGCACCAGGAGGCTGTGTCGCAAATTTAGATTTTGTTGAAAGTATATTTGGAAATGGAGGGGATCCCTTTTTGGCAGAAAACGATGCAGGATTAGATATTGAATCTTGGACTGGCCACACTGGATGCGTAATTGTTGCACCTCACTTAGCGGGAACTCCAAAAAAACTTCTTCAGTTACCCCCCAAGAGTGAAGCCACAGAAAGGCAGATAAGAGATGGTATGTATTTTGAAGACCCAGAAGAAGCCTACAATGATGGTGACCCGTTTAAATTAACATTTAGAGATTCTTCTGGAATGATTGTAACAATTCTTGCAGATAATTATTTCGGTTACTGCAAGAAAGAGGTTAAAACACAAATAAGTTTTTCAGCTAATTTATCTGGTCTCAGTGAAGAAGAACACGCAGGGGGAGCGGTGGTTTTTCCGAGCTACGACTTAGGTGAAGAATTTGACCCAATCGCAATTCTACCCAAAACTAATCAGACATTCTCAGACACCCTCATTACCTTAGGGTTTTCGAAATCTGACATAATAAATGGTCATCTTGTCGATCGCTCTTTCAATACAATCATCTATCTTCCAGAAAATTCTATTTTTAGCCTTAGAAAGCAAAAGATTAGCTGGAAAGAAGAGGAGGACATAGAGCATAATTTACCATTGCAGCCTAATTTTGCTTACATTTTACCATGTGGTTATAAGATTGAAATGAAAAAAGCCGAACATGGTGGACCATGGAAATTAATCGGGACTGTCGGAGAAGGCTTTTTATGCCATAAACCGTGTACCGTATCAGGAGGAGGTAAGTCTGAAATTTCAAAACCCCTCACTGATGCAATAGTGAGCGGACCCGTTTTTGTAGCCAACTGGGAAAATGATTTTACGCTGGCAAAGGAAGTATTAGGGAAAGATTTTTCTTACCGTTTTCTATCGCCGGAAAAACATAACTCTCGAAACCGAACCATCCTTAGTCCGTCTCGTTCACTCGGTTCTGTAATTAAGCTTCTTACCCCCTCTAAAACTCTTTACACCCCTGAATTTAACCAATGGCTTGAATCAATTCCCCAGCGAGTTAAAGACTTAATTCTAATCATTAAAAGACGACACCGAGCAGATTGGGCAGAAAATTGGGAGGAAGCCTTTAGTGTTGATTCAATTAATGGCCAACCTGCAAATGAACTTAGGTATAAGGGAGTGAAATTAATAACCAGGCATTTACGCATTGGTTTTGACCAAAGTGGTTCCTGGCGACTTTTTGCTCTTAGAAAAGACTTTGTACCGGCTTTTAAAATATTAGCTGAAGATGATATTACTGCCTCAACCCTGGCTCCAATTAATCTCTTAGATAATATAGGGCCGGGAAATTTCAAAGAATCAGCAAAGTTCGTTCATAATTGTGAATACCGCCTATTTCAAAGACCAGATGATGCTGTTATTAGAGGGTTTGATAAACAGACAGAGATAGATTTAGCCAGAAAGGGAAACTTTATCAGTAACTTTGAACCTTTGTCTTCTGACGAAGCACAAAACCAAGTTAACCAAACTTTATCATTTGAAGAATACACCGAGCCGATGCAAAAACTCATTCGGGAAGTGGCAGAAAGCCCAACTAATGAATCATCGTTTGTATCATCCGCCTACCCACGGATAGTGGATGGAAAGCCAACCAAAAATCCGCGTTACCTTCAAACCCGACCTGACCTTTATGATCCTCGGTCGGTTTACTTAGGATTAACTGGAACTCGACTCAAGAGAACCCTAAAGAAAGATAAATCTGTACTCTATCCTGTTCGAGCGGTTTTACCAGGAAGAAGAAATAATCCGGGGAATAAAAATTTAGCAATAAGACCACTTTGTTGTTTCGCCCCCATTCATTATCTAGAACTTCCAGAGCTATTTATGGATTTTATTGTTAGCGTAACTGGGAAATCACCTTCAACCACAGGTGCCGGATCAGAAGGGGCAATGACAAAAAGCCCATTCAATGCACTTCTGCCTATTCATGACCTGAATGCTGCTCTCATTTCCTACGCATCAACTGACCAAGGAGCTTTTGTAACTTCAGCAGGCTATGTGGGACCGAAGTATAAAGTAAATCATGACATTAGTCTTTTAATACCAGAGATTTGGAGCCGACTGAGAGACTTTGAGAATAATCCACAACAAATGATTTCAAAAGGATTACTCGAAAAAGTGCCTGAATTTAGTTATAAAGGAGAAACTCTACCTACCTCTCACCTAGGTTATCGAATTACTAGGCAATTCACTCATGAATTCTTAGGACGAATCTTTACAGATCCCGTATCTGTTTTTCCGGAAGACATGCTAAAGCCCGAATTACAAGATGAAGAACAATATGCTGATAGCATTAAAAATCTAGTCGAAGCGGGTAAAATAGTCGCACAACGATATTTTGATGACGGATCAATTGAAAAAGCATGCCCTCCATTAAAAGCTCTTATTACAATTATGGTAAAAGGGGAGTGGGAAGGTAAAAAAATTACAGATAGTAACTTCAGAGATCTATTTGAATCTAAGAATATACTGCAAAGCGATTGGTATAAAGAACGACTGAAAAAAAGAATCGATGTTACCAAAAATTATTGGGAATCTAGAATAGAATATTTAGATGATTTTATAAAGGATCAGAAAAATAATGAATCTACCGAAAGATTATCGATTAAAGCTAAAAAAGAATTTTCAATCGATGCTTTATCTAGATTAAGAGATCAATCAGAATCGATTGGGCGAATCTACGGATGCTTAGGTACAGATCCAGCTTTATTTTCATAATAAGTAATTATTTATTTAAATATTAGTAACTTATTAATTACCCAACTATTTCACATTTCATAATAACCTTAAATTTCATTAATAATAAGTATTATTAAGTTTTAAAATCCTCATAAATTTTTCTGAAATATTAATTCTATACTCAAATGGTTTAATATTTAAATGAATTTTCTTAGTTTTGGTCCGCCGGATAAAATTAGCTACTTTTCTTTTTTTAAATTAAAATCAACAAAATCTAAGTATCTTGCCCAATCGTATGGGGTTATATCGTGTTTGCCGGACCTAAGGTGGTAACTCATTCGCCCTAAAATTGGTTCATCTGGTTGTGGCATTTTCTTAATTTTTTCTTTGCCTTCATTGTTCCAATTATAACCATAAAGTTTATAAACAGGTTCCGCTGCGGATAATGAAAGAAACTCCCCGCGTGGATCAGCCCATAAATCTTTACTTGCTGATGCGATATAAATAGGACGAGGAGCAATCATGCTTAATAAAAAATGTTGGTCTACGACACAGTTTTCTTCTTTGTCATTGTACTTTTTATAGTTTTTACAGAACCAATGAGGAAAAGAAGTGTTGATTCTTTTTATAGTTTCTCCAAACCTTCGTCGACTTATTGCAGCACCACCACATCCTGAATTATTCGAAATTACCATCGAAAATCGTTTATCAAGAGCACCTGCCCAAAGTGCAGATTTCCCGAGTCTTGAATGTCCTATTACTATAGTTTTAGTTGCATCGAAAACGGAATCATTCTTAACATAATCAACTATTCTACTCAAACCCCATGCCCAAGAATCAATAGAACCTCCATCACTTTCTTTTCTTTCTCTATTATCATCGAAAAGTTCGTTTATTCCATTTTTAAATCCATCATCAAAATCAGGGTCAATATCACCATAATAAGCAGTGATTAATCCATACCCTCGGGAAAGAATATGCTCCACATCCCAACGAGAAGCGGATATTCCCCTGTCTAGAGAACTTGCTTGGTTACTTTTTGAATTTTTTCTAGGACGAACCCATGATTCTGCAATAATAATTTTTTTATCAGGATTAACCGTATGATTTCCCTTAAAATTATAACCTACAAAAACAGGAATTAAGATTTTTTCTTTCTTAGGATAAAATGCAAGTAAATTAAAATTAACAGATTTTATACCGCGTTTAAATTCAATCTTAATTTGTTTTCGGTAGCCAAATTTAAAAGCTCCCTCTTCGATAATAGTATATTTAACTTTTATCTGGTCTAACGGAAGAATATTTTTTCCATATATTTCATTTTTAAGTTGATTTAATATTTCTGGCCTCCGTTTTTTTTCCCAATCTTTTGATGTGTTAATCTCGAATTGTTCACCGGTTTTAAGAACGGAAGGAAGCTCAAAATACGGTACTTGCGATTCTTCATAATTATACCCTTTTGGCTGACCATTCAACTTAGTTAAACAAATAAAAAAAGTTAATGATAAGAGTCGAAAACAAATTTTCAGAAATTTATTTTGTTTCATATTCGCATAGCCTTTTCTCAGACATTGAAAATATTCAAGCCTGTTTTCACCAATAGTAATTTTTATTTATGCAGCTAATCTTTTATCTTTATCTAAAATTTCTTTGAAATATTGATCTCTTTTATTTCTAGCTTCAATCACATCTTTTGTTCTTAATGAGCTTCGACGCCTTTCGGCTGTGACTGGTGAAGGGTAGACTGTATAATGGATCCACCAAGTACCATTGTTGTTCCACAAGTGGTGATTGGGGTTGTTATCATCTACTCGAAGAACTACTTCTTCGATATCTTGCAATAGGTAGGTTTTCATGTCGCGTTATTCCTCTCGGTTAACGCACTTTTCCAATATTATAATATTGGAGAGTGCTAATTTTCGGTTGTGCCAAAACCGCGCATCCCGGTTGATCGACCTTGTACCACCGTAGCAGCTCTCGTGCTCGGTTGGTAACCTGTATTAGGTTGTCTTCGGATACGGTAAGTGGCGAAATTTAAAAGAACAAGACTACACAATGTAACACTCCTGTCCCAAATGCAAACAATCTTTGTGTCATAAAATTACGCTATTTTCTACCAACTTGAGACTAAAGAGATTTTTCCTTTAACATTTCCCTCATCAAGTCGCTTATGGGCTAATCCAACCTCTTCAAAATCAAACTTTTCATTATGTAAAATTGGGTGAACTAGATTATTTTCTACGAGTTTACTAACTTCAGTAAGGATTTCGCCATGTCGACTCCTACCTTCAGTCATAATAAGGGGTAATAGCATAAATACCACATGCAGAGTTAAGCCTTTGATGTGCACTTGACTTAAATCATGGGTAGCACGGGCTGCAATTGAAACCACAGAACCATTTATTTTTGCCGCTAAAAATGAATCGTCTAAACAACTTCCTCCAACTGTATCAAAAACCACATCATATCCTTCCCCTTTAGTATGGGAAGAAACATACTCGTTTACTTCAAAATTCTTGTAGTTAATTGCAACATCTACCCCAAGTTTCTTAGCAAGGTTTGACTTTTCTTCACTTGAACAGGTGGCATGAACCTCTGCACCGTTCGCTTTTGCCAACTGTAAGGCAATATGTCCAACTCCCCCTGTCGCCCCATGAACTAGAACTTTTTGGCCTTTCTGAACTTTTGCCCGGTCAACTATCCCATTCCAAGCAGTAATTGAAACAAGCGGAAGAACTGCTGCCTCCTCCATACTTAAATTCTTAGGTTTAGTTGCAATTAAGTCCGCATCCGCAACTATAAATTCTGCAAGGACGCCTGGTAATCCTTTAAATCCCCCGACACAACCATAAACCTGATCGCCTTTTTTAAAATTAGCTACTCCCTTACCAATTTCAATGATTTCGCCTGACATATCTCCGTGAAGGATTGCAGGTAAATCAGGCCCAATCGGTAACAACCCTTGACGAATTTTAAAATCAACAGGATTTACGCTCGATGCAGCCACTTTAATCAAAACATGGCCGGGTCGAATCGAGGGAAGAGGAATATCTCTTACTTCAAAATTTTCGATAGTCCCATGTTTCTTTAATACAACTGCCTTCATAATCAATACCAATATAAAGCAGTAAGGTAAAAGTCTTTAATTTAAAAGACTAATTTACCGATAATAGAAGGTTAAAAGAAAGAATAGGTAAAAAAATTAAATTTGTATTTATATTAAATAAGTTTTGCAAAGTATTCTAACTTTTAGGTATTTACAAAAAATGATATCTTCTAATCAAAATCGTAGATCTTTTATTAAACAATCAGTCGTAGGCGCATCATTATCTTCAATATGTTCTTTTCCAACTATAGTTCAGGGGGGGCAAACTTCTCCTAATGAGAAAATTAGGTATGCTGCCATAGGAGTAGGAGGAAGAGGAGCTGGTATTGCCAATAATGCACGAAGATTATCTGACCTCGTCGCGATTTGTGATTTAGATACTCAGAGAATTGACCGAGTTAATAAATCGTTAGCCCAAGGAAAAGCAGATGGTTACGAAGACTACAGAAAAATTCTAGATCGTAAGGATATTGACTTTGTAACCATTGGAACAACTGATCATTGGCATACGAGAATTGCCATTCAGGCGATGAAAGCGGGCAAAGATGTTTACTGCGAAAAACCCCTCACTCTTACTATCGAAGAAGGTAAACAGATTTGTAAAGTGACCAAGGAAACCGGCAGAGTCTTTCAAGTGGGTACCCAGCAAAGAAGTGAAATGGGGCAGAAATTTCTTACTGCGATTGGGATCATCAGAGAGGGGAGAATCGGAAAAATAAAAAAGGTAACTTGTAATATTGGTAGCGGGCCCAAAGGCGGGCCTTTCAAAAAGTCAGATCCTCCATCCAACTTGGATTGGAACATGTGGCTCGGACAAGCTCCCCTTGTCGATTATATTAAGGAACGCTGTCATTATCAATTTCGCTGGTGGTACGAATACTCCGGTGGTAAAATGACAGATTGGGGAGCACACCATGTTGACATCGCCCAATGGGCTTTAGAGCAAAATGGAGTAGGGCAGGGGGTTTTATCTTTGGACCCAATTGTGGGGGATCATCCTATACCCTTAAAGAATGGTATACCAACCAAGGACAACCACTACAACACTTCTCATAACTTTCATATCAAGTGCATGTTCTCGAAGAAGACAGAGATGAATATTGTCAGTCAGTCTAAAGAGGGAAATGGTATTCTTTTTGAGGGAACTAAAGGAAACTTATTTGTTTCCCGTGGAAAACTTATCGGTCCGGTAGTGGATGAACTAAAGGACAAACCGCTTTCATCAGATACCATTCTATCAGTTTATAAAGGCAAGAAAGCAACCAATCACATGGAAAATTTCTTTGCCTGCATGAAAGATAGATCAGACCCTATTTCGGATGTTTACTCCCACCACAATGCAATGACTACCTGTCATCTTGCCAATATTTCAATACGGCTTGGCAGAAAAATCAAGTGGAACCCAAAGAAGGAACAAATTGTTGGTGACGATGACGCCAATCAATGGCAATCCCGCGAGCAAAGAAAAGGATTTGAAACTAATACCTAAATTTATTTAAGTTTAATTAAATATTAGGATAGTCTGAATTCCCAATTAGTATAGAGTTGATTTGATGGGGTGATAGCGACATTGAGCCTAACAACTAGTTGGGGAATATGGGTAAGGAAAGGGGCTAATAATGACCAAGGAATCAATTTCTTACCCGATCCCTCGGTAAATTGATTGGTCGAATATTTTGTGAAATAGGTAACGGTTTAGGTATTCAAATTTACCGCAACAGTTAGTTATACTTACACCGTTTTGTTATTTTCGGTTCCCTTATTCTTTCGAATACACTAACTAAGCTTCAGTCTACTTTTCCAGCTTCAGTTGCTTCTGGGATCTCAACCAACTCACCTGTTTTACAATCGTAGATATATCCATAAATAGGAATGCCTGAAGGGACCATAGAATTACTCCTTATTCGTTCAACATCTTCAACAACACTTTTAGCATTATCACTGATGGTTAGCCAATTTATGTATTTCCCGTCTGATGTACCACCCCCTGCATTGCTGTCATGCCAACCAGAAGCATCCACGCTTGATGTTTTCAAACTACCAGATAATAAATTACTCATAATTTCAGTTGTGAATGTTTCCATCCCACAATCTGTATGATGTATCACAAACCATTCTTTGGTACCAAGTAGTTTATAAGAAATTACCAAAGAACGAATGGCATCGTCACTCGCTCTACCACCAGCGTTCCGAATAACATGAGCATCGCCTTCAGCGAGCCCTGCATACTTTGCAGGATCTAAGCGAGCATCCATACAGGTAAGAATGGCGAATTGTCTGCCAGGTGGCATTGGCAGGTTACCTTTATCGCCAAAGTTAGCTACATAATCAGCATTTGCTGATGTTACCTCATCAATTATTTTACTCATTTTTCTCAATTATTAAGTGGTATTATAAAATGAATTTAAGAAGATTTACTGAACGACATAATTCGAAATCTAACTTAACATTTTTTTTAAGTATGTTAGAAAATTAGACTTTCACAAGCGTACTTTTGTGATATCTAACTTATTTGATGGGTAATTAAATCCCGAAATGATTTTTAATACCCTAGTTCTTAAAAATTATCGCAAGGTACCCCACTTAACCTAAGGCTCCTTATGATTATCGGCCCCTATCAAATTCTACAAAAGCCCCTGTTAATCTTGATGAACCCTAGGAATATGGGGAATAGCTTTCGTTTACATTTAGAGATACCATTCGCCTTTATTTCGGAAGCATTATGGCTATTTTTCCCAGAATTAACGCCCTTCCTTTCGCTCGCATTTTAGAAAGGCTTAATTCGTAAATTCACACTTAGTCACATACCCGTTCAACAACTTGAATCTGAATTCGTAGGTAAGTTTCGTTTCATCATCCGGTATTCAAATCTGAACTTGAAGAGAATTCGGTGATCGATGATGCCTGTGACCTCCTTCATTTCTTTTTGGTGATGTCAAAATCTAGGCCCGGCATTAGTCGTTTCAACCACTTCGTTGTTCGATTTTTCTTTTTAGTCCCATGGGGAATTCTCAGGAGAACCACTTTCACTGCCATAGCCCCCTTCTGATTTCCAGATAGATAAACCTGCTATCTCCCGGACGCTGTACCCTCTAACCTTACCATAATCGTAAGTGACTCGAAATTTTGCTGTGATCTTATCGCTAGCATTTCCACTTAGGTGCGTTGCCAGTTCATCGGAATACTCTCCAACCGTATATTGAGGGAATTCTACGAATTGCAGAACCACTTCTGATTCTTTCATACCGTTAGAAGGAAATGGGATTATAGACCAAGTCATCTCATACTCCCTTGTTTCTATTTGGTCTACAAACGGCCCAAAACCGGTTAAAAATAGTGTGAAAAAACTAGTAAAAACCACCGATGAAACAAGGCTTACTTTTCCTTTCTTCCATTTAAGCCCAAGAAGCCAACTTACCAGAAGAACCAGACCGATAAACAGTGGAAGACCACCAATGAAAATAAATGGTCTAATGTCTATGTAGGCCAAAGAAATCATTTCTTTAAAAGTTTTAGATTCAATATAGCGAAGGAGATTAGGGATTTCCAGGGAAGCGAAGAAATTCCTCTGCATCTCATGGTTATAATAGTTATTATTTTTAGTCGTATCAGTTGAGTTTAGGGTTAATTCCAATCAAAGAACAAACTAAAAGGTTCTCTGCCAAATATAGATACAAGACATGTAAGCAGAAGGAATAATAAAACATTGATTCCTTGGATTATAGACATGTATTTTATGAAACCTATTTTTTGATAATACTTTTTATGGATATAGAAATTTATTGGAATTTGAAATATAGACAGGCTTGGGAAAGCTAGTGTAAAGCATAAAGACCCGAGGCCTAGAGCACAAATTGAGTGTGTCACTTGAAGTAACCAAAATGGTTTTGGGTGAATATTATTGGTTTCGAGATTTTCCATTTTTACACTATAATATCTCGATGAGCTATGCCAATACCGACGAAGGAGGTTTGGCATTAGTCTCAATCGACTGGTTATGATTCTGTCTTATTCTTTTGTCTTGTCAGAAGAAAGAATCCGTATTGAAGTTAATTGCTTATTCACATGCAGAGCGCGCATGAGGTAGCAGTTAAGGGCGTTTTTGAAGAAGGCTCCTTTGTGGTAGGCCTCCAGTTTGACAAAGGTTGGCTTACCGGTAAGCGTATCGACCATCAATTGACCGTGAATTTTGGCCCAGGCGGCCCCTTTAATCGAACACTTTTCATCAAAGCCGAAGGTGTCTGCCATGACATCCTGCGAAAACCATTTGTAGTAGCGGCCAGCTCTTTCTTTTTCTTTCTTGACCGGCCAATAAATGCCACCGTCTTTTTTATAGATCGTTCCGCCCGGTGAGACACACGGTGGTGCCGACCAATGGTGATCGACGAACATGCGGTAGATAGGTGCAGCGTTGTAGAGAAATGCTTCCGGCGGCTTAACTCCGGCAAGAGTGCAGAAGAATATCCCCCTCGAATTGAGATAGCTAGAGGAGGTATAACCGGGGTGAGGGTAAGCTCCGTGGTTGCCGACGGCATAATCTTTGGTGATGCAGTAGCCGACAAGCCTCTCGGATAAAGGCTTGCCATCGACCATCAGCTTACTTTTTACATCGTCAGGCGTGGCGACGGCATTGAGAAAATAGACGATTGCTTGTTCGAGCCAGGCATGTTCGTTTGGGTGATTTCGCAGCATTATTGATGCCGTCAGCAAGCAGCCGGTGTTCCACTTATTTTCCTCACCTTTTGTATCGCGGGTACTCTTCTTGTTTGATGTGGGCGGTTCTAATTTGAGAAAACGGTTGGCTTCGTGAACGAGTACATTTGTCACCAGCTTTTGGTCCTCAGAGCTGAGCTCTTCCCAGATAATCCAGGCAGCTTGGGCCAACTGGCCAGCCCACATGGCTGACTGCCATGTATCGCCCCAGGTATCGTTGCCAATACCACCGTTAATTTTATGATCTTTGGCAAGCGAACGGATGACCAAAGGAAGAAGTTTTTCTATTTCAGCAGCATGAACACCGGCTTTATCGGCTCGGTATTGGCCGGTTTGAATCGCTAAAGCGAGAGTCCTTGCCAAGGAGGCCATGGGGCGGATACAGTCCTCCATGGCGCGTCGCCTGCCCTTCGTGCTCTTGGGATCGATGTATCCGAAATCCAGGAGCTCACCGACTCGCTTGGTTTCATTGACTTTTTCGAGCCAGTCCTTGCCCATGTCATTTTGGCTATGCTCCATAACCGTTGAGCACATGGCGGCCAATTCGTCTTTAGCTGCACCACCTTGCAGTTTGCTCCAGTCCAGTGATCTGATTTGTAGATCCGCTGCTGCGGATACTTCGATTGCTATAATAAGAATGGCCGCCAAACCAATCGCAACAGATACCCGCACAAAATAATTTATATTCATATTTTCAAATTTCCATTTATAACGCACAGGATGAGGTATCCCCAACTTTACTCCATCGCTTCAAATCTTCAAAAACTGTAATATGGAACCAATACTTCAATATAATTAAAACCGTGTTGAGGATTACCCTCCATCCAATTGTTATGCTGATTCCTATAGCTTACAAACCTTGATAGGAATATGTTTTGAATAATGAATATAATCTCTATCATTCGATAAAATCTCTAATTTATAAAACACACTACAAGCACATATCAAGAAATCGGTATGCGATCCTTGAACTCCATTACTTCGGCAAATATTATAAAATGATGCTGCGATCTCATAAATTTCTTCAGGTAATGAAACATCTAGAAATGATCTCAAAACCTTTTTTATGGAATCAAATTGTTCTTTAGACTTTATACCTGATAAAACCTCTTGGCGTATCGCTCCCAAAAGAACAACATCTTCATCCTCAATTAACTTCGTTAACCTATCGAAATACTTGGACGCTTTCCCTGCCCTAGATCGAAATACCTCTGACCACACATCAGAATCTACAATAACCATTACGATTTCCTTCGATCTGCCTTCGGGTCATAATCATCATAATAATCAACAACTCCAAAAAAGTCTAAAATCTTCTTCTGCTCTCTTTTCAGAACAAATTCCTTAAGGGCTTGATTTACAGTATCTTTTTTCGTTTTAAGACCACTGACTTTCAAGGCTTTTACAAGTAAATTATCGTCTATTGCTAAATTGGTAGGCATGTGTAAGAACTTACACAATAACATAAATAAGTCAATTCATTTTTTACTTTTGCACGTCCTGCTTCAGCGGCGCGGCCTGTCCGCGTTCGTCTGCAAGCGTTGGTTCGGAATCTCTCAGGTTCAGTTACTTTTTTCCCGCTTTCTTCTTCTGGACATTGTACTGGTAGATCAGTTCTTCTTCCCAGCTCAGCATCATGTCGCCGTTGATGTTGGCTTT
>CAYLIJ010000045.1:0-1654 GCA_964383925.1 uncultured Puniceicoccaceae bacterium | reverse complement strand
CTTTCTTTTGAAATTGCCCCGGTGGTACTTCTTTATCGGTAATTTTTCCATCTTTGTTCTTATCCAGTTCTTTAAACATTTTGACTGCCTGTGCCGTCTGCGTCTTTGTCAATATGTGGAAAGACCCAACCGTGGCCGCCCTTTTCCTTTTTCCACTCTGCTTCAGTCCAGTCTTTACCTTTCGCTTCCTGCGCAAAAGCGCTGAAGCAAAAACTCAATGTAACAATCGTAGTAATCATTGCTTTATTCATGAGTGGTCCTTTCTTTGGTTCCTCTGCCGAACGTTTCGGATCACGTGTTGAAAATGCGCGGCATTTTCAATCATGTGCACTCGGCTGTTGGCCCTGACTTGCGGGCGGCACATCCCAGCGGATGGGCAATTTGGTGTCAGGATAGTTCAGCGTCGAGAAACTCCGCCCTGACTTCTTGTTGAAGAACTTCCAGTCTGCGAAATCCAGTAACGCCGCCCAGTCTTTAGTGCCCTGGCTATGCCCCCCATCGCGCCAGTGAATTCCCTGTTGCTCCTTCGCGCCAAGCCACGCAAAGACCTTATCGGCTGCCCGATAGGTTAGTTCCGTCCCATAGGGGTTGGCCCAATAATCGTTCCGTCCATGGGGATTGACCAGTGCACGCGGCGCAATCAGCGCTTTCATAGTGTGTGAGTCGAACGGCATACGATCGATCTTGCCGACGAATTGAAACCAGCGAGCATTCCACCAATTTGGCACCCCCGATTGAGCTGTGGCAATCGTCTGATGCGAAGGTTTTCCATCGAGTTTTCCAGTCTCCCTGCCTTCTTCAAAGTAACGCATGCTGGCCGTGCCTCCGGCGCCGGAGGAATTCGGAGCAGTGATGGCGATGCGTTCATCATAGATACCGGTGCAAAGCGCCGTTTTCCCGCCTCGCGAATGACCCGTCACAACGATTTTCTCCATGTCCACAAGTGCCAGACGATCCAGCGCATCGACCACCATGCTTTGGGCCCATGCCCACGCGGCAATGATGGCCCAGTCGTACTCAGGGTACAGGCCAAGCACGCCTCGCTTCTCGCGCTTGCCCTTGGTTGTGTCCGGCGTGACTTCGGTTCGTACGAACTTGCAGAAAAGATACCCGCGTTTGACCGCCTCATGAGCCGCCTCTCGGTCCCAACGGAGGCTTTTTTTGCGTGAGTTGGGCAGTTTTGAATTTGCATCGAACAGGGCAAAACAATTCTTGATGATCGCAGGCCGGCGCTTCGAGTCGACGGGCTTGAAAAACTCGAAATGGAAGACCAGTTTTTTTCCGTTTCTTTCGAGCGTAACAGCATAACGCTCGTGGATGGATAGACCGTCGAAAGCAAGTCGCGACATCGTGCGTTCCAGACCGAAGTCCGTCGGACGGGGCGGCATTGAGCCGTACACGTAATGCGCCAGCATCGCTTTGAGGTACACTCGCTGGGCAGGCCACTCTTTTGTCGACGTTACCCTGGATCCGTCAGGTTTGACGAACGGATCCGGCAGGCCCTCGTGGACGGACAGTTTTTCGACCGGCGGGAACTCCCCTGTGCTCTGCAGGGAATCAGACGACAACGTGGTCGTACAACAGGTTGTGCTCAGGATAATAGCTATTACTCCGGATGTAATGATGTGTTTCATGCTTCGTCCTCTTTGTCCAA
>CAYLIJ010000044.1:0-22301 GCA_964383925.1 uncultured Puniceicoccaceae bacterium | reverse complement strand
AATGGAAAAAAAGAGTTTCCTGTACCTTGCACTTCTGAGATTGAGGCAAAGGAGTGGGCCGCGGAAAAGAAAGAGAAAGAATTAAGAAAGCATTTCTTATCGGAAAAGATTGATCCGGGAAGTCAAAAGAAAGTCTATTTAAACTCTGCGAAATTGGATGGATGTGATCTCAAATCTCTCAGCGTGTTAGACATGGACGGAAAATACTGGTCGACTAGGAACTCATAACTTGGACAAAACCCGATATCATGACCTGGATGCCCTAAGGGCTTTTGCCATGTTGCTAGGGATAGTACTGCACGGCTTGCTCTCTTTTGTACCTAATCCAATCTGGCCGGTACAAGATATTAACCAAAGCGAAATTTACGGAATTCCCTTGATGGTTATTCATGGATTTCGGATGTCCCTATTCTTTTTTGCAAGCGGATTTTTCACCATGATGATGTGGCAAAAACGCGGAGTCCTATACCTCCTTAATCATCGCATTAAGAGAATTGTAATCCCTTTTATTTTATGCCTTGTCGTCTTTTTGCCTCTACAAAATAAAATCCGAGAGATTGATGAATGGTGGAATCAAGAGATAAAACATTCAACTCATGACCAATCAGTTTCGGAAAATAACTCATCTGGATTACGGAAGAAAGAAGAAGCCAAAAATATCTGGGAAGCTTCACGAAATGGAAACCTGGAACAAGTTCAGTTATTTTTGAAAAACGGAATCAATCCAAATCAAAAAGATAGAAAACAAATCTCACCACTCCATTGGGCTTCAGGAAATGGACAGATCAAAGTAATGGATGTATTGATTCAGGCTGGTGCTGAAGTCAACGCGATTGACGGGTTCCGCTCCACTCCCCTTCATTTCGGAGCCTTCTTAGGCCAACCCGAAAGTGTTCGACTTCTCTTAAGAAACGGAGCAGATCCTAATCTCAAGAACATGGAGGGTTCCATTCCCGTAATCGGTGCCTATGCCGATCGCAAGACAACGGAGTGGATCGCAGAAGACATCCTTGCGCTGAAAATTAAATTCGACTCGGTAAAAAAAGGGAGGAGGAAAGTGGTTCAAATTCTCGGAGGAAAGAGCCCAACAAGTCAGCCTAATTGGTTTTCCGAAGCCTATCTGATCAATGGTAATTTTATTACCCATCATTTTTGGTTCCTTTACGATCTGATCTACTTAATCGTCGGATTTATTCTCCTGGCAGGACTGCTAAAATTCATTCCCTACCCAAGAATAGTGAGCTGGTTGGCTGAGTCTCGACTCCGTCTTCTTTGGCTTATTCCACTCACTTATTGGGCTCAATTTTCAATGAGTGCAAACTTCGGCCCAGATACTACTGTGACGCTCGAACCGGATTGGATCAAATTGGGATACTATGCCATCTTCTTTGGATATGGAGCGATTTGTTTTGGCCATTCGGGTTTCATTCAAAAAGTGGGGCGTCTCTGGCCAATTTATTTCATCCTCGCGATTCCAACCTTTTGCATCGGTCTGTATTTGATGGAGAATAAAAATATAGAATATAACAACGAAATCGCTGCCATCGCTGGTGCCTCTTATGCTTGGTTTATGATCTTTGGTATGTTTGGACTCTTTAGAAAACTCTTCTCCAAAGAAAGCCCCTTGGCACGCTACCTCTCTGATTCTGCTTTTTGGACCTACCTCGCACATCTTAGCATTATTCAATTATTACAGATATGGGTTTCTAATTGGCCTATCCCTAGCTTAATTAAGGTTCTTTTTATCTGTCTACTTTCGATTATTATTCTGCTCCTCTCCTATCGTTACCTCGTTCGTTACACCTTCATTGGAACATTGTTAAATGGTAAAAGAGAGAAACCGAAGGATCTTGGCTAACCCAATGAAATTAAACACATATATCTGGTTGACTCTCTTTTTCGGAGTCTTGATCTGGTCGGGCTTCGAACCAAAGGATCGTCTGACCTGGATTTTGGAGGCTGGCCCTGCAATTATCGGTTTGTTTATCATGGCCAGGACTCGCCACTCATTTCCACTCACTCCTATGCTCTATTTTTGGATTCTGCTCCATTGTATTGTTCTCATGGTCGGAGGGAAGTACACTTACGCAGAGGTTCCTCTTTTTGACTGGATAAGTAATGCCTTTGAATGGGAGCGAAATAATTACGACAAGGTCGGGCATTTCATGCAGGGATTTGTTCCAGCACTGATTGCAAGAGAAATACTAATTCGTAAGAAATTGGTAAACTCAAATAGCTGGCAGAACTTATTTATTGTATCAATCTGTCTTGCATTCAGTGCCTTTTACGAACTAATCGAATGGTGGGCAGCATTACTGATTGGGGAGGATGCAGATTCCTTCCTCGGTACCCAGGGTTATATCTGGGATACTCAATCCGATATGGGTGTGGCTCTTCTAGGTGCAATATTTTGCTTAATTGTTTTACCGAGTTCTCATAACAAACAACTTAAAGCGTTGAAGAAAAAGTCTTTTTAGCTTTACTGCCCCAAACTCTTAGACACACACAACCTTTTTATGAAATACCTAAACAGACCCATTTTTATAGTCATTTTAGCAATTCTAGCACCGGGCTTACCCTTAGAAGCTAACCAATTTTCAATACCTGAAACCGATGAGGGATTACCAGGCGAAGGGCCCATTCGGCGTTACAGTTGGTTTAAAAAACTTTGGGAACGTAAACGATCGGCCTGGGCCAATCAGGTAGAGCAAGACAAGGGCTCTCTCGTTTTTCTTGGTGACTCAATCACTCAAGGGTGGGGTGACCAAATGGGGAACAGTTTCCCGGGTGTCAAAGTAGCTAACCGTGGAATTAGCGGCGATACTACGCGTGGCGTACTTATTCGCCTCAGTGAGGATGTTCTAAC
The DNA here is from genome assembly GCA_964383925.1 of uncultured Puniceicoccaceae bacterium. GTDB lineage: Bacteria > Verrucomicrobiota > Verrucomicrobiia > Opitutales > Seribacteraceae > Seribacter. The sequence continues at coordinate 19,435 of CAYLIJ010000044.1, read as the reverse complement.
ACTTAACCCAAAAGGAGTGGTAATTCTTATTGGAACAAACGATTTGGAAGAAAGTGCATCTCCAGAGATAATTGCCTCCAACCTCAAGCTAATCATCTCCGAGTTAAAGAAGCATAATTCAAACATGCCAATCATCCTCTGTAATGTCTTTCCCAGTTCTGCGAAAAAGAAAAGACCCACCGAACAGATCAGAAAAATTAACAAGCTCTATTTTTCCTCGGTTAAAGGAGATCCTCAGGTAATTATTCTTGATACTTGGACACTTTTTGCGAACGACAAGGGAGATGCGAATAAACCAGAATTTCCCGACCTGCTACACCCCAATAAACTAGGCTATGCCAAGTGGGCCGCCGCATTGCACCCATTGCTCGCAACTCATGGCTTTATCGAGACCAAACCCGTTGAGTTTTCCATGGAACCTGGATTCGTCCGTTTGTTCAACGGAAAGGACCTGACCGGTTGGGGTTTTCGGGACAAGAAAACCCTGAAACTACTAGTTAATTTTAGTGGAAAACAAAGAAGTAAAGACAATCGCTACCAGGCAATCAACGGACGGCTTGTGGTCACAACACCTCCAGAAGGACGAAGGGTCCAACAACTCTGGACGACCATGGAATTCCCCAAAGATTTTACGCTCAAACTTGAATTCCGAGCCACCCCCAATGCGGATAGTGGTATCTTTATTCGCAAACCACAACTCCAATGCCGGGACTATAATTTAGCAGGCCCATGGAAAGAGCTCAAAAAATATAAACCTCAGAAATGGAATGAAATCATCGTGGTAGTCAAAGAAGGAAATGCCCATTGCACTTGCAACGGAGAAGTCCTCAATGCTGAATTCACCGTGCCTTCGACTGGTCCGATTGGTCTGGAAGGGGATCGTGGCCAGATGGAATATCGTCATATTCGAATTAAATCGCAATAATTACCCACCTTTTCTAATGGAAACAAATTGGCAAAAAAAATACCTTCAAAAAGAAACTCCTTGGGACAAAGGTGAACCCGCACCTGGTCTGGTCGATTGGTTAAAAAAATCGACCCTGGATACAAAAGCTCGAATCTTAGTCCCCGGATGCGGGTGTGGACACGATGCAAACGCCTGGGCTCAAGCCGATTTTGAAACTACGGGATTAGACCTGTCGACCCTGGCCCTAGAATCGGCCAGAAAACGATACGAAGCCCAATCGGGCTTAGCTTTTTTTACCAGTGATTTTCTTACTGAATCTCCCGACCAACCTTTCGATTTAGTTTTTGAACATACACTGTATTGCGCAATCGATCCGGGACGACGAGATGAATACGCCAACGCACTTAATCGTTGGCTTAAACCAGGAGGCCACTTTCTTGCTATCCATTTCGTTTTCCCGATTACTGAGGCCGGCCCTCCCTTCGGTGCTGATCTTGATGAAATCATAAATCGCTTCAGTCCTGAATTTGAATTACTTGACCAATGGGATCCTCGAAACTTTGAAGGTAGAGATGGGGAAGAGAAGATGTTTTTATGGCGTAAAAAAGAAGCCTGAAATTTGGCCAACCAATACTGAATAAATTTTATTTTAAGTTCATTCTGTATTGGTTTTTAAGAAATACACACTATTTTATGATCTAGTGAAAACACATCATAGATTGGCACTTTTGTTCCTTCTTCTGGGATTGATTTTGCCTGTACGGTCAAATCCAAAACCACATCCAGGCCAAAGGGTATACCTAAAGCACTGTGCCGAATGCCATGGAGAAAGAGGTCAGGGAGTAGAGGATGAATATTCCAAACCATTAATCGGAGATTGGCCCCTGGAGAAAATCATTCGTTACATTGACAAAACAATGCCCGATTACGAACCGGGATTAGTCAAAGGCAAAGAAGCAGAAGAGGTCTCGAAATTTATTTTTGAATCCTTTTACCAAAAACCCGAACTTTTTAAAAAAGATTCAAAAGTACAACTTGCCCGTCTGACCAACCGGCAATTTCGTCAATCTCTTAGCGATCTATTTGCTCAAATCGAAGGACAAGCACAACTTATTAACCCCAAGAGTGGACTTAGTGCGAAGTATTATAATTCCGAGGGAATGAATAAAAAAAAGAAACAACATTCCCAACGGCTTGATCCAATAATCAAATTTGATTTTGGCGAGAAGGCGCCTTTCGAAGGGATGAATCCAAAGAAATTCTCTGTCTTCTGGGATGGTTCGATCATGCCTAGGGAATCGGGGTTGTACACTTTTTATGTTAAGTCACCCAACGGCTTTTTGCTTAGAATTAATCAAAAAGAAGGTTTGCCCACAATCGACGAAAAAGTAACCGATGGAATGATGCGAGAAGTAAGTGCCGATGTCTTCCTTCTTGGTGGTCGCCCTTATCCTCTTAAACTCGAATATTACAAATTTGATGACCCCAATGCATCAATTGAATTAAGCTGGAAGACCCCTGTTGGTGAAAAGGAGATCATACCCGCCGAATTCCTTTTTTCAAAAACAGTCTCACATTCTTTTGTATCAAAACAAAAGCTTCCTCCCGATGATTCGTCCCACGGTTATAAACGAGGTATACATATTGACTCGACTTGGTATGAAGCGATTACCTTTGCCGCCCTGGAAGCATCCGCTTATGCCGCAGAGAGGGTTAATCATTTGACCCGAACTAAGCAGGGGGACGAAAGGGAAAAACAAAAAGTGATTCAAATCGCTGAAAGCTTTGTACGCTTAGCTTTTCGAGAAAAACTTTCCAAAGAAGAACTTTTTCTTTTCGTTCATTCAAAATTTAACGATCAAACACCACTGGAAACCTCGATCGAAAAAGTGGTCCTCGCATCCCTCAAGTCCCCACGCTTTCTTTATCCCGAATTGCAGGCTCTGACCAAAAAGAAAATCGATTCATCCACCGTGGCAACCCGACTGGCTCTCTATTTTTGGGATTCGATACCAGATAAGAAGTTACACGAATTGGTTGATCGGGGACAGTTGGCCAAAAAAGGACAAATTGAAAGTCAAGCAAATCGTATGCTCAACGATCCCCGTTCAAAAGCAAAATTTAACGATTTTTTATTTCATTGGCTCGAAATGAAAACCAATGAACTTCCTACTAAAAGTAAGAAGTATTATCCCGATTTTTCTCCACAATTAGCTTTAGATTTAAGAAGGTCGCTCATCAATTCAATTGAAAAAATAATATGGGAAGAGGAAGGTACTTTTGAAGATTTGATTAAAATGCCCTCAATTGAATATAATCAACGAATCGCTCATTTTTATGACCTTGTCTACCCTCAAAAGCAAAATTCTAGTGGGTTTATCTCAGGTAACTCGGCTCTTATTGGAAGGTTTGGTCTTCATACCCACCCCTATCTTCTAGCGAGTCATTCTTATTCCAAAGATAGCTCACCCATTCATCGAGGAGTTTTCGTAAGTCGTAAGATTCTAGGTCGGACCTTAAGGCCACCTAAGGTCGCTGTTTCTTTCAGCAATACCGATTTTGATCCGAGTTGGACGATGAGGCAAAAAGTAACCTCCCTTACAAAATCTGCTAATTGTATGAGTTGCCATGATTTGATTAATTCGACCGGATTTCTTTTGGAAGGTTTTGACGCCACCGGTCGTACTCGGAGTCAAGCAGATGGCAAGTCAATAGACCTAAGCGTAAAGTTTGTAGACGGTGGAGGAAATGACCATGACCTTAAAGGTCCAAAAGGACTGCTTGAACTTGCTCTCAGTTCACCCAAACCTTCCAAACATTTTATCGAGGAACTCTTCAAGCACCTTGCCAAACAACCAATCGAAAGTTACTCTACAATTGATCTTAATCAGTTATCCCGAATGCTTTCACAAAATAAAATAAACTTAAGCAAACTTTATTTGCTACTAGCACAACAGGCAGCCACGGATGGCTTCGAATTTTAACCCTGATTAATTATTTCATGAAATTGGAGTCCATCGATCGTCGAAGCGCACTCAAGCAACTCGGTTTGTCTTCTCTCTCGCTGCCGATTCTTTCTCAATCTTCAGATCTTTTCGCCGAGACCGGTAAGAAAAGTCTTCCCAAACAAAGGCTGATTGTAATGTTCAGTCCTAACGGAACAATCCCGGACCATTTTTGGCCGGAAAAAATTGGTGAAGATTTCGAACATAAAACCATTCTCAAACCACTTGAACCCTTTCACGATAAGATGCTCGTACTTCGTGATGTTCATAATAAAGTAAGAGGTGATGGGGATGGTCACATGCGCGGAATGAGTTGCTTACTCACCGGGATTGAGCTTTTCCCCGGTAATGTGATGGGAGGAGGAAATACCCCCGCGGGTTGGCCAAAAGGAATTTCAATCGACCGGGAAATTAGTAATTATCTTCAATCTAAAGAGGAGACCCGAACAAGATTTGGTTCCTTACATTTTGGAGTCGGTGTACATGATACTGCAGATCCTTGGACGAGAATGTCCTACGATGGACCGAATCAACCTGTGACCCCTCTCTCCGACCCCTATGAGTCATTTAGAAAACTATATGGAAATGTTCGAGAAAAGAAAAAAATTCGTTCGGTACTCGACGAGTTAAAGAACGACCTCCACAAGATCTCGAATCGACTTCCAGAATCTGACCGAAAACTTTTAACTGAACATTCCAAACTTATCGACCGGATGGATAAGGAATACTCGTCTGGTAATTCACTCTCAAATTTATTAGTCCAACCTCCCGAATTACCAGAAGGTCTTCGTAACCAAAACGACGACCTTCCTCAACTAGGTCGACTCCAGATCGACATGCTTGTCAGTTCTTTCGTGAACGACTTTGCCCGTGTTGCCACCCTTCAATACACCAAGTCAGTTGGACAGTCTAAAATGAATTGGTTAGATATCGATGAGGCCCATCATACATTATCACACGAACCTGATAAAAATAGAGACGCAAACGATAAACTAGTCCGTATTAATACCTGGTTTGCAGAGGAATTAGCCTACCTATTAAAAAAACTGGATTCAACCCCTGAGCCTGGACAAAAAGGTTCGATGCTCGATAACACTTTAGTGATTTGGACTAATGAACTAGGCAAAGGTAATAGCCATACCTTGGACCACATACCCTTTGTGCTCGCTGGTAATGGATTCGGCTTTCGCATGGGCCGATCGATGTGGTGCGAAAACGCTTCACATAATCGTCTCCTCCTTAGTTTAGCACATGCCGTGGGTCATCCACTTGAAACTTTTGGGAATTCCAGCCTTTGTAAAGGCGGCCCTCTTAATCTTGCCTAAGACCTTATGAAAATAATTGCCTTTCCCATTTCCCTTCTCGTTTCGCTTATTTTCACCCAAGCTAAAAATAAAGATCTGGCATGGATTTCACTATTTGACGGAAAAACCACCCAAGGATGGACGCCACGTAATGAGGTGGAAAGTTTCAAAGCCGAAGAAGGAGAGCTTCGGCTTTTATCCAAAGTAAATGTCTGGATTCTTAGCGATATAAAAATGAAGGATTTTGAAGTCCAATGTGAAGTTAAAATTCCAAATGATTATAAAAATTTCAATTCAGGTCTAGGATTCAGGCTAATTGGCGAAACTAAAAAACCAAAAGGGTACCAATTTGAAATCGACCGAAGCAAACCGGGAGGGGTATATGGAATCGGCATGGGTGGGTGGCTTTATCCGAAAAAAGGTCAAGAAAGTGAATATACAAAACGTTCCGATGGACTCTTTAAACCATTGGAATGGAATCACGCCCGAGTTCTATGCAAAGGCCCGCACATTAAAACCTATCTCAACCACAAGCTTATTGCCGACTTCAAAGATACACAGGCTGTAGAAGGGCATTTTGGAATCCAACATCATGGAAAGGGAGGGGTGGTTGCATTTCGAAATATAAAGGCTCAAATAATAAAGTAATCAAAGTGGGCGCTTGACCCGCGTAAATTAGTCGAATAATTATTAATTATGAATCCACAACCAGTTGGCCTACCAATCGCAATAACCACATTACTTCTTTCTTTTTTGTTTTTCTTAAATCAAGGATGTTCAGAAGAAAACAAGCCTGAACCCGTTGATCAAAATTCCACCGCGGGAGGCAACTACCCCATCGATTTTTGCCTTGTTTCAGGCAACGATTTAGATGAAGAGGGATCTGACATGATTCCGTTCACCTATGTACACGAGGGAACCACGATTAAATTTTGTTGCGAGCCCTGTCTACCTAAGTTCAAAAAGAATCCGGAAAAGTATCTCATTATTTTACAAGAAGAAATTGATTCGCAAAAAGAAGAACCCAAAAGCTAGAATTTTTATTTGGTAGCCGTATTTGCTCAGACCCAATTCGCTTGAAAATTGAGTTAAGGTCTTAATCCGTTAGGAAGAAGAATTAGTATATTATCTTAATTTCTGCCACCAGTTTTGCTTCGGTGGGTTTTTAATTGCGGCCTGAGCTTTTTCACTAAGTCCACTTTCAGGCAACCAATTCTCAACCGATTCTTTATCTTTACGATACCAGCTTTGTCCGACTTGAGTAATTGTCTTTTCCTGGAGCTTTTGATCAGTAATAGAAATTGCCCATTCCATTGCCGCGGCACCATCTTCATTCGAAACGACTCGTGCATAGGTTGAAAGAGCGGGATCAAGCTTAGGGGAAGGCTCCTTTTGATTGAGCCATTGACCCGCAGATTCGGGGTCTTTTTTAGCCCAATTCGCCATCGCACTTTCTATTCCCTTTTGTTGCGCATTTCCCTCGGGTAATTCCTCAAAATAAGCAACCGCGGATTCCGGGTTCGTTTCACTCCACCTTTTTCCGAGATTTTCAAACGACTTAGTCGCGTAGTTCTGATTGGCATGGGACTTTAACCAATTGGCAACTGATTCGGGCCGATCTCGAGAAACCTGCTTGCTCAAACTTTCAAAGGCAGATTCTTTCATCTTTTCATCGATCAATCCTTCGGCCCATTGTGCCGCTGAACTAAAACCTTTTTTATTGTGCTGCTCGGTCAAAATTCCAACTAACTTTCTTACATCATCTCCTTTTTCAAGCCCCTCCACATAAGCTGTAGCACCCTCAAGGTCTTGACTGGCCCAACCTCGAACTAATCCAAAGTTATAAATTTTTGCCATCCCTGAGTTTTCTGGGTTTGCAACCCATTCCTTAGCAGACCCAGGATCTCGACTGGCCCAACCCTCTAAGACTCCTGCAACTGAAAACCCTGCTCCAATTCCAGAAGCGCGTGAATTACAATACTCGATCGCTCCACCTGGATCAAACTGCCCCCACGCATAAAGAAGCATTCTATATTCTTGAGCATTCTCAAAGCTGAGCGGTAATGATTTAAATACTTCAATCGCTTGGTCTAAGTTTTCTTCATTTAAGGAGGCTAAAGCGGTAGAAAAAGCGGCATTTCTTTTAATTGGATTCGATTCCCCCTTCGCATTTAATAATAATTCCTTGATTGATAAATTTTTCTTTCGTAAAGGCTCGGAGGCAATTATATCAGAAATCACTGGAATATTTGATCGGAATTCCTCGCCTGGATTGAGCTCATTTTCAGTTTTCAAATTCCTCGCTTTTTCGTCCTTAGAGAAATTTGTAATCTCTTCATTATTTTTTTCTTTTGGAGCGAAAAAATAACCCGTGCCAAAACCCAAAAGAGCAACTGTCCCAATACCCCACCAACTATGTATATAAGAAATTGTTTTCATAACTATTATATTTTTTCATTTACTGCAATAAAACAGAAATTATTCACAAGTTACAAAGTTTTTATCCTATATTTTCTTAATTGTACCATACAGGTGCCCCCCCTTTTGACCATGAGACCAAGTACCCGCATATTTCTGGCCATCAATTACGACATGGGCACTAAAAGTTCCCAAACCGGGAATATTAAAATTATGCATCGTAATCACAGGAATATCCCCGACCCATTTTACAGGTAGAGGCATTGGTAAAATTACATCTTTTTTCCCATATTTGATGCGGGCGGTAAAGATCCACAGGTCTTCCTCTCCAAATTTTTGGACTTTTGAAATCTCATAAGTTTCCTTGGAAGGTGGACGATTAGAACCCTCAATGGTAAAGTGTCCATTAAAACGAACCCCTTTCATAGATTTCTCAAAATTAGAAAACCTGCGATCAATTTTGTTTTCCAAGTCCGAAAGATTAGCACTAATCAATTTTAGATTAGTTAAGCATAAAACAGATAGAATAAATAAATAGGTTTTCATATTACCGTGATCATAATATTTGCCATTGCAGGCAAACTCGAAAATTAAATATGGCGAAACTTTTCGAATAACCCTTGCCGAAAATTAATCGGTTCATAACTTAATAAATATTTAATCTTCGCCTAATTTATATGTTCTGTCCCATTGATCGTAAAAAATAATGTTTATTAGTAATTACATCTTATACTTAGCCACGATGATTCAAATTATAACTCTCCTGCTCAATTCTCAGATCTAATATTATGAACAAATCCTTTCCAACATTTCCTACACTGCTTTTTTTATTAATTTCGTACTTTCCTCTTTACACCTCTGGGCAAATTCAAAATGAAGCGACTCCAGTAAAAAATATTTCGGTAAAAGAAGGATTTCAGGTCGAATTAATCTATACCGTTCCCAAGGAAAAACTGGGCTCATGGGTAAACCTTTGCTTGGATAACAAAGGTCGAATCATTGCCAGTGATCAGTATGGTAGTCTTTATCGCTTTCCAATTCCCAAATCTGGAGAAAAGCTTAAGGATGAAAGTATTGAAAAAATTCCTGTTGATATTCGTGCAGCCAATGGACTACTCTGGGCATTTGATGGGCTCTATGTTGCAGTCAATGATTATGAGCGAAAAATTGACAGCGGTCTTTACAAGCTCACTGATACCGACGGGGACGACATGCTAGATAAAGTTCAAAAGCTAAGGGCAATCGAAACTCGTGGAGATCATGGAGTTCATGCCCTTTTACTCGGTCCCGATAAGAAATCGATATTTATGATTACAGGTAATAATACCACCATGACAGAATCAAAGCAGTCAAGAGTGCCAATGGATTGGGGAGAGGATCATCTACTTCCCCGTATGCCCGATGGTCGCGGACATAACCGAGGAAGACTTGCACCGGCTGGAATAATTTACAAAATTTCACCTGATGGTAAAGATTGGGAAATCGTTTCATCGGGGTACCGAAATATTTTTGATGGAGGTTTCAACCTAGATGGTGAACTCTTCACTTACGATGCCGATATGGAGTACGATTTTAATACTCCTTGGTATCGACCCACACGAGTCTGCCATGTGACTAGCGGTTCAATGTTTGGTTGGAGAAATGGAACTGGTAAGCGACCTGAATTTTATCCCGACACCCTACCTGCTTTGGTTAATGTGGGGCCCGGGTCTCCGACTGGTGTGACCTTTGGATATGGAGCCAAATTCCCCGAGAAATATCAAAAAGCTCTCTATATTTTAGATTGGAGTTGGGGGAAAATATACGCAGTTCACATGCAACCCGATGGCTCCACTTATAAAGCAACTAAGGAAACATTTATTACTGGAAGCCCGCTTCCAATAGCCGACGCCATTATCCACCCAGATGATGGAGCCATGTATTTCGTTATCGGTGGACGTAAGGTCCAATCGGGTCTCTACCGGGTAACCTACAATGGAAAGGAGCCTACTAAGCCACTTCTCCACAAAGCCAAAATTAACAGATTAACCCAGCTGAGACATAAACTCGAAGATTTGCATGTAGGCACCAATCCCAAAGCGTTGAATTTAGCCTGGCCCCATGTCGACCACTCAGACCGATTCGTCAGATGGGCCGCGTTAATGGCGATCCAAAGATTACCGGTAGATCAATGGGCACTACGGGCTCTCAAGGAAAAAGATCATGGTAAACGGGCTAATTTACTGCTCGTTCTTTCCAAAGCAGCTGGGATTGACCCTTTTCACCGTCTTCCGACCGATCCACCGGTGGATTCAGAAATGGGAGAAAAGATCATAAAGTCTCTTACTCAGATTAAATGGGATCAATTAAATGACGAAGAAAAACTCGCACTCGTTCGTGCCTATCAAGTCGCAATGGTTCGTTTTGGAAAGCCTGACAGAAAAGTTACCAAAAAAGTCATTACTCAACTTGATCCGGCATTTCCAAGTCAACGCTTTGAAATGAATTGGCTTCTTTGCGAGACCCTATCCTACCTTGAATCCACCACTGTCGCCCAGAAAGGAATCAAACTCATGATGGATGCCCCCACCCAAGAAGAGCAAATGGAATACGCACGTTCGCTCAGAACATTAAAATACGGATGGAATAAACAACTTAGAACTCAATACTTCAACTGGTTTCTCAAGGCCAGCAATTATCGAGGAGGAGCCAGCTTCTCAAAATTCATTGAATTCATCAGAAACGACGCGGTTGCAAGTTTAAATAAAGAAGAGAAAATCGAACTTGATGCTTTGCTCAAAAAGAAACCTGTCTCAAGATCGCCGGCGGAAACTATGGCTCAAGCGATGGCAGGTAGAACTTTTGTTAAACAATGGACCTTTGAAGAACTGAGTAAACAAGCATCTAAAGGCCTTGTAAAAAGAAACTTTCAAACCGGACGAAAAATGTTTGCCGCCGGGGGTTGCTTTGCATGTCATCGTTTTGGGAATGAGGGTGGAATGACGGGTCCTGATTTAACCGGTTCGGGTGGACGCTATTCTACCCACGATCTACTTGAACAAATCATGTACCCAAGTAAGGAAATCAACGAACAATTTGTTCCCACTTTTGTGAAAATGAAAAATGGAGATGCCCTGACCGGAGTTGTGGTGAATCTTAGTGGAGATCGTGTAACCTTAAACACTGACTTATACGATCCAAACCAAAGAACTAATGTAAATCGAAATGATATCGAAAGCATTGGTCCTTCGCCCGTATCCCCGATGCCCCCAGGCTTGCTTAATTTGATGAAAGAAGAGGAAGTCATCGATCTCCTCGCCTATATTTTGAGTGGTGGAGACCCTGAGCATCAATTTTTCAAGAACTGAATTAATATCACCTAACACCTTGAATATTATTATCTTTGCCACCGTTGCTCTTTTATCCATTTGCAATGCAGTAGAGAAAAAAGAGGAATTTAAAGTTACTGCTATACCCCCAAAGGTCCGAGAAAATCTTGGTCTTGAAAAGTTTTATCAGAAACATTTAGAGGTTACTGGTTTTTCGATATTAGGTTCAAAAAATGTTTCCGATTTCGCATTGAAGGAAGCTGGATTTCTTATCCGTAATATGATGGGCGAAAGAGATGACTTACTTGCAGAACTTAGTAAAAATAAAGCCCGGTTCGTAATCATGGCACGGGACGAGTTCACCACAGATATCCCAGAACATGCAGACCTTACTCCATCAATGTATTGGGATCGAAGAGCTCGTGGATTAGGGGCCACCTTTGCACGGCCAACAGTCACTTGTGGTGAAGAAAACCTGCTTGGCTTAAAAGGAGATCCTTATGCTAAGGAAAATATTTTGATTCACGAATTTGCTCACGCCCTTCATCAAATGGCACTTAATCAAATAGATCTATCCTTCCAAAAGAATATTGAAAAATGTTTCGAACAAGCCATCCAAAAAAAAATCTGGGCAGGGACTTATGCCTCCACTAATGTAAATGAATATTGGGCAGAAGGTGTCCAATCTTGGTTCAACACTAATCGAGAGAATGATCGGGAACACGGAAAAATTAATACACGACAAGAGCTTAAAGAAGAAGACCCCTCACTTGCAGCTCTTATAAAAAGCACTCTGGGTGAATCCAAGTGGAGATATCAATTGCCTCAAAATCGGTCACTGACCTCTCCACATTTAATTGGTTTTCAACCTAAAAAAGAAAAACCATTTAGGTGGCCCGAACAATTAATTGAGTGGAAAGAGCAATTCGAATCTGGTCAGATTGGATTAGCCCCTCAGGGAAGCCCAATGGTTAAAAGCTTCGATATTCAGGACCCATTGGTTCAACGATCTAATTTTTCCAAGCAAAGAAACCGTTTGTTCTTTCGTAATCTATCGACCAAGACTATTTTTTTAGAATGGATTGATTTTGAAGGAAAGCCTAAGCAGACAAAAACATTACGCTCCAAGGATCATATAGAATTACAATCATTCGTTGGACATGTTTGGCAAATTAAAGAGTATGATTCAAAAGAAAAACTTCTACGGTTCATCCTTCCCAAGAATAAAACATCCCAATTCATATTTAAAAGTAATTAAAGTAATTCCCGAAAAACTTTAGTAATTTAAAATTGTCAACAATTTGAAATTGACCAAATTATTATTATGCTTTTTCATTAATTTGTGATGGAAAATAAGCTGACCAAAAATTTATATACTCGGGAAAAAATTTGTGATATTTTACGCTCCGATTTAATTTCGGGGAAGTTTAGTCATGACGAACCACTGCGCGAAAGTTCTTTGGCCAAACGCTTTGGAGTGAGTCGCGGTCCAATACGGGATGCCTTTTTAAAACTGACCCAAGAAGGCTCATTAGTATACGAACCTAATCGTGGCGTTCGTGTTCATTCCGTAATTGCAGGTAAGGAACGCGATGTGATGATGAAAATGAGATTACAATTGGAAAAATATTGCATGGTTAAGTATATAAATGAGTCCAATGCTAAGGATCATGCTGAATTAGAAATTTTACTCGAGCGATTCAGGCTTTCATGTAAACGAGGTTCCTTGCCCGGAGTCGCGGAAAGCGACTTGTCTCTTCATCGGCATTGGGTCGCTCGAATTTCTATAAACCTCGAACCCATTTGGCTTGGGCTCGCCGTTCGTATTTTGATGAAATATTCTAGATTAGAAACTTTTGAAGAATCAATCGAGGAACACGAAAAAATCGTGGAAGCCATTTTGCTCAAAAATGTAAAGGGGGCAATTGATGCCTTGGCTTCAAATATAATTTAATCTCTAAAACACAGTCTTCACTTGCCCGCTTTCCTCTATAATACGATTCCTCTATTTTTACTATTGATCTCGTATTCGGCTTTATTTTCAAGTGAAGGAGAACGGATTTTTTCACTCAAAGTAAAGAAGATCCTAGAGAGTAAATGTTTTGCCTGCCATGGAGAAAAAGGCAAAAAAATTAAGGGAGACCTTGATCTTACATCTCTTTCTACAATGATTGAGGGTGGAGAAAGTTCTGATCAGGTACTTGTCCCACATTTTCCTCAAAAAAGTCTATTAATGACTTCGATTAAATGGAACGATCCAGATTATGAAATGCCCCCAAAGGAAAATGATCGATTATCTGATGAACAAATTGAATGGGTTAGAAAGTGGATCCAACTAGGTGCACCATGGCCAAAACCCGAGATACAAAAAAAATATTTATTAAAGGAAAGATCTAAACCAGTCACTGAGGAGGGTATTCTGGTAAAAACCAGTGGAGGATTATCTGAAGAATGGACTTACCGAAGATATAATCGAAAAGATATATGGGCTTTTCAACCTGTAAAGCCATTCACTCCTCCTCAAATTGCACTCCATCCTATTGATGGATTTATACGAAAAAGACTCGAAGTTAACGAGATTCAACCAGCCCCTCAGTCTGATTTTAGAACTCTAGTTAAAAGAGCCTACTATGACCTACACGGTCTACCACCCACCCCCATTCAAATTTACCAATTTCGATTAGCATGGGAGAAAAATCCAAAAGAAGCATGGACTAATTTAATAGACGAACTTTTGGAAAATCCACATTTTGGAGAACGATCGGCTCAGCATTGGTTAGATGTGGTACGCTATTCCGATACCGCAGGACTTTCAAATGATTATGAAAGATCAAACATGTGGAGGTATCGAGATTATGTAGTTCGTTCATTCAATCAAGATAAGGCATACAATCAATTTATCCTCGAACAAGTAGCTGGTGACGAACTTTGGGAGAAACAGGCAAAAGAAGCAAAGGATCCCGAGCTCCTTATCGCCACCTCCTTCCTAAGGACGGGACCGTGGGATCCCGCAATGGTACTTAAACCACAAGCTCGACAACTTTATATCGATGATGTGATTAATTCGGTCGGGCAAAGCTTCCTGAGTACAACGATGCGCTGTTTCAAATGTCATGATCACAAATTCGATCCACTTCCAACCCGCGATTACTATCGATTTTATGATGTATTTGCTGGTACACAACTCGCAGAACGCCAAACCCCTTTTCTAAATGAAGAAAACTTGGAAGATCTTCAACAGGGTAAAAAAATAACTCAAAATATGCTTAACTTCGCAAAAAAGAAATACCATGCGTTGCTCGATAAACAAGAGAATGCAGCCAAGGATTGGTATGCGAAGAAAAGTAAGAAATATCTTAATGAAGATAAACGTAGAAATTTACCAGATGAAGAAAAGCCCCCCCGCTATGTTGGTCTTACACCAATCGAGCAAGGAAGACTGAAGGTTCGAAAACAGGATGATTGGATTTGGACACGGAGACTAGAGCGTTATCAACCACTTTCGCAGAGCGTTTATAATGGACGGGTCCCCAAGTCATTGAACTCGAAAAAAATGCGTATGCCTCGAAACCCCTCCGATCTACCGATCCCAAGTGGGCATATTTTGATGGGGGGAACATTAGAGGCACCCGGTGATCCAGTCCACCCTGGCGTACTCAGTGTGCTTGCGTTGCCAGCTTCAGAAAATCCAGACAGTCCTTTTCTTGTTCGTAATGAAGTCTCTGGTCGACGTCTAGACCTAGCCCGATGGATCGCCCATCCCAAGAACCCACTCACCGCCCGATCCATCGTAAACCGAGTATGGCAGAGACACTTTGGAAAACCTTTAGCGGGTAACCCCAATAATTTTGGAGTAAAAGGAAAAAAGCCAACTCATCCCAAATTACTGGACTGGCTCGCTAATGACTTTGTTCAACATGGTTGGAAGTTCAAACGACTTCACCGAATGATTATGCTGTCAAAAACCTACCAGCAAAACACATCCCATCCTCAAATAGCAAAACTGCGTAATCAAGATCCTGAAAATCATTTGCTCGCCTATCGAGAACCCCGGCGCTTAACCGCAGAGGAATTACGGGACAGTATTTTGGTCAGTACAGGGGAATTAAACCGACAAATTGGCGGTCTTCCAGTGATGCCGGAAATCAATATGGAAGTTGCTTTGCAACCCCGGATGATCCAGTTCTCCCTTGCACCCGCTTATCAACCTTCTCCGCTGCCCAAACAAAGAAACCGGCGATCTCTTTATGCTTATCGAGTCCGCGGGCAACCCGATCCATTTCTCGAATTATTTAACCAGCCCAACCCTAATGATTCCTGTGAAGAACGAGTATCAGAATCAGTCACACCGCAAGTATTCAGCTTGATGAATAGTGATCTGATTAATGACCGATCGATCGCATTTGCAACAAGGGTAGAAAAAGAATTTGATACTCTAAAGATGAGAGTCAAACGAATCGTACAACTCGCATTGGGTCGAGTGCCTGTTCCCCAAGAATGGAATCATCTGGAGAAATATGTTGAGAAAATGATCAAGTATCATGAATCACATGATCCCAAAAAAAATACATACCCCACATCAATTACACGTTCACTCGTTGAGGAAGCGACTGGGATGCCATTTGAATACGAGGAAATACTTCCCGTGTTTAAAGACTATAAATCTGACACAAAAGCAGATCAGGTTAATCCTCAAACTCGAGCTTTGGCTGATCTGTGCCTTGTCCTTTTTAATTCCAATGAATTTATCTATGTTTACTGACACAAAATCGCCCTTCTCTATTCCACAACTCAATCGACGTAATTTTCTCTATGGGTTAACTTCATCACTTGGCTCGCTCGCACTCACCGATCTAATTGCACGAGATTCCAACTCTCCCGCGATTACCTCAAAAACATTCAATCAGGCTAAA
Organism: uncultured Puniceicoccaceae bacterium; assembly: GCA_964383925.1. Lineage (GTDB taxonomy): Bacteria > Verrucomicrobiota > Verrucomicrobiia > Opitutales > Seribacteraceae > Seribacter. Next base: position 3,580 of record CAYLIJ010000044.1, on the reverse strand, counting down.
GCCAAAAATGTGATTATGCTCTTTATGGAAGGAGGCCCAAGCCAAATGGATACCTTTGATCCGAAGCCTAAGCTTAATAAACTTCATAAAACAGAATCAAAGCGTCCCGGTAGTTTGGCGAGCGGTTATAAATTTTATGTGGGTAGTCCTTACGGATCACGAAAAGTCGGCCAATCAGGGCTCGATATGAGTGATCAATGGGTTCATCTGCCCGGCGTAGCTGATGAACTTTGCAACTATCGAGGATGTTTTGCCGAGTCATTAAATCATCCGGAAGCCCTCTTTCATATGAACACAGGAAGTCGACTCGGCGGAGATCCAGCACTCGGCGCATGGGTTAATTATGGTCTTGGTTCTGACAACCAAAATCTTCCCGGTTATGTGGTTATGACTGAACTCGCACTCCCCCAAGGTGGATCACGAAATTGGTCAAACGGTTTCCTTCCCGGTCAATATCAAGGAACTCGCCTTCGTCCAACCGGTTCCCCTATCCTCGATTTAAATGCTCCCTCTCACAAAAACCGTAACCACCAACGACAAGCTCTGGACGAACTCGCTTTTTTGAACACTCTCCAACGGGACAAGAATCCCTATCATCAGGAATTGGAAAGCCGAATGAAGAGTTATGAATTAGCGTACCGAATGCAGATGGAGGTCCCAGGTGTAATTGACCTAGACGGAGAGTCAGAAAAGACCAAAGAATCTTACGGTTTAAACCAAAAAGAAACCGAGGGATTCGGTAAGCAATGCCTAATGGCTCGTCGACTTGTAGAAAAGGGCGTTCGCTTTGTACAGATATTTTCAGGTGGGTGGGATAGTCACGACTATCTCGAACGGGCTCATGCATCCCGTATTAAAAGTGTGGATCGACCCATGACTGCCTTGATTAAGGATTTAAAAGCTCGAGGAATGCTTGATGACACACTCGTTCTATGGATGGGTGAATTTGGAAGAACTCCAGATAACAACCGAAGGGGTGGAGTCTATGCTATGGGAAGAGGTCATAATAACCAGGCTATGACAATTCTAATGGCCGGAGGTGGAGTGAAGGCGGGCTCGATTGTCGGCGCAACTGATGAACTTGGCTCAGGTGCGGTGGAGGTCGCCCACCCCATTCGAGACCTTCATGTTACCCTTCTTCACCTCTTGGGCTTGGACGATAATAAACTCACTTATTTTCATGGGGGCAGGTATAAACAACTGAGCCAGTTTGGGGGACAGGTCATTCATGATTTGATTGCATGATTTCCCATCATCAGATTCATTCTGATTAGTAATAGTAATCAATTTCGAACATTTAATAAAATATGACGAAGTCAACATATCACCTCCTTGAAATATTATAGTATTATTGGAACTATGAAATATACTTTATTATTTCTTTTGGGATTAAACGGGTTTACTTTCATTCATGCGATCCGTAAGCCAAACATCCTCTACATCATGTCGGACGACCATGCAGCTCATGGCATTTCCGCCTATGGAGGCCGGTTGGCCAAGATTGCTCCGACTCCCAATTTGGACAGACTCGCAAAGGAAGGCGCTCTTTTTAACAACGCATTTTGTACCAATTCAATCTGTTCGCCATCTCGAGCCTGTGTTCTAACTGGGCAATACAACCATACCAATGGAGCGGTTGACCTTAGCGGAAAGGTTATACCCGGCAAACAAATGCTCGCCATTGAGATGGGGAAAGCTGGGTACGAAACCGCAATGATTGGCAAGTGGCACCTTAAAGTTGAACCCAGAGACTTTAATTACTATTGCGTTCTTCCCGGACAAGGAAAGTACCATGGCCCCTCGTTTCGAATTCGTGGGGAGAAACCTTGGGGCAAGAATCTGATCGAATTTCCCGAGAAGCACTCGACCGATGCAATTACCGACCTTACTATTGACTGGCTCAAGAACAAACGGAACGAGGACAAGCCCTTCTTCCTAATGCATCATTACAAAGCACCTCACGATTATTTTGAGAATGCCAAGCGCTATGAATCCTACCTGGCTGACCAAAAGATACCTGAACCGAAAACCCTCTGGAAACGGGATTCTAAATTCGGATCAATTGCGACTCGTGGACACAGGGACGAACTGATTCGCCATATCGGCACTTCAATCGGAAACCGAAATCCCCGACGTTCCTACCTCGGAGATTTGCCTAAACTATTCCCAGACGAGTTCCCCAAAGATTTTGACCCTGAGAATTATACTGACGAGGAAAATAAACGATTCGCTTATAATGCCTACCTGAAGAAATTTCTGCGTTGCGTCAAGGGAATCGATGATAACCTGGGTCGCCTATTCTCCCACCTCAAAAAAACAGGACAAATGGACAATACGTTGATCATCTACACTGCCGATCAAGGCTTTATGCTTGGCGAACATGACTATCAAGACAAGCGATGGATGTATGAAGAATCAATGCGTATGCCCTTCCTGGCCCGATACCCCAAGACTATAAAAGCAGGGCAACGTTTTGATACGATCATCGAGAATGTTGACTATGCACCCACCCTTCTTGACTTCGCAGGAACCACCATACCCAAGTCGGTTCAAGGCCGGTCCTTTAAATCTATTCTCGAATCTGGTAAAGAAGATACGAATTGGAAAAAAGCGGCTTACTATCGATATTGGATGCACATGGCTCACCATGACAACCCAGCCCACTTAGGGATGCGTACCAAGCGATATAAACTGATCTACTTTTACGGGTGCAACTATCAAGGCGAATACCAAACTCCTCCAGGTTGGGAATTGTACGATATGAAGAATGACCCACAAGAAACCAAGAATCTTTACGGTGATCCTAAACATTCAGAGTTGGTGAAATCACTTAAAGTATCTTTAACGAAACTACGCAAAAAAGTGGGCGATGACGGATCACACTATCCTAAGTGTGAAAAAATCGTTCAGGAATTTTGGGACTACGATAAAACTGACCAAGCCAAGGCACGGAAAATTTCCAATCAATTCTTAGCCAGAAGAAAAGCGGAACTTAAGGCAGGGTTAAAAAATCCAAAGACCTACGGTAAGCCCTGATCATCTGATCGTTCAGTCCAACAACTTTCTAGTTGGCACTCACTTTCAATTGACGGAGATGAACAAGCGAGTAAGTTTTTAACCTATATGATAACCCGTTATTTCCTCTCTCTCCTCGCCCTAATTTTGATTAGTGATAACTCGATTTGTCACGCGAAGAAAAAGCCCAATTTAATTGTCTACATGATTGACGATTTAGGTTGGAATCAAATCAGTGCAAACCAAGTCACTATGGGAACTCACACTGGTTCTTTCATCACTCCCAATATTGAAAAAATTGCCAACCAAGGCTTGAGTTTTACTCATGCTTACACCCAACCAAACTGTGCTCCATCCCGTGCCGCCATGCTTTCGGGGCAATATCCTGCACGAGTAAACAACAGCGTTTATGTAGTCGGAAACCTGAACCGAAATAGAAAGCCAGGCATCACCAAAGAAAAAGCCCAATTCTCCGGCCCAAGTCAAAGTGAGGATGTAGCTCCTGAGGCAGTAACCATTGCGGAAGCTCTGAAAAAAAATGGATACAACACCGCTCATATTGGAA
>CAYLIJ010000043.1:0-22362 GCA_964383925.1 uncultured Puniceicoccaceae bacterium | reverse complement strand
AACATATTTTAATTGATGGTAAAAGTTTACTTAGCCTTGAAAGCTTTTTTGATAGTAAGAATCAACGTTTGCAAAATCGCCTAACCAAATTACAAAGCGAACGCGAAGAAATCTCCACGGCAGAACGCGAATCCAATGCCACAGCACCCCAAGTTGCGAGGAAAGTTATTTTAGATAATTTAATTGATGGCATAAGAGTTGAGCAAGACAAGGTAAACGAGAATCGTTCTCTTTCCATTCAACTCGCAGAGGCATGCCCTAATCTTGAATTGGGTCAAGGATGGTCGGAGTTGGAGAGAACTGAAGAACTCACTACCTTTGTAAAGTTGGATAAAGTTTATTCTTTAAAAAACATACAGGCAAAAGAAGAGAATATTTTTACTCGAGTTGGGGAGATCGAGCGTGCCAGGTCAGAAATTGACCGTGATCTTATTTTAGCAAATCTTCTAGAACAAGAACTCTCAAAAAGTTCCTCGAATTAGTTATAGTTCTTTTTTCCAACCTAGGAAAAACTCTAAGTTACCATCTGCTCCCTTGGGACTTGATTCTGTTTGGGCAAAAAGTTCTGAGTTCACAAGATTCTGTTTTGCGTAATCTGTTATTTCATTAAGTACTCTTTTATGAATTAATGGATCTTTAATTATCCCTCGCCCACGATCTGCTTCCTTTTTCTTACATTCAAATTGGGGCTTTATTAAAGCAATCAGGCACCCTCCCTCGGACAAGAAACTCCAAGCCCTTATGAGTACTTTTGAAAGTGAGATAAAAGACAAATCCATCACCACAATCGGAAATGGGAAAAAATCCAGTTTATCCGATGCTAAATTACGTAGATTTGTTTTCTCCAAATTAGTTATTCGTGAATCGGTTCTTAATTTGTAATGGAGTTGTCCGTGACCAACATCGACACAAGTGGCAGAATTTGCTCCTTGCTGTAGTAAATAATCACTAAAGCCTCCGGTTGATGCACCAAGGTCTAGAATATTCTTTCCTTTAATTATTAAAGGATAGTTTTTAAAAAAACTTTCGAGCTTGAGTCCTCCTCGACCTACATAGAGCGGTGGTCGGTCTAGGGTTAATACACAGTCTTGGCTAAGAAGCTTGCTGGCTTTGTCAATCTTCTCTGTTCCTAGTCTGATTTGCCCAGCAAGGATACAGGCTTGAGCCTGGGTTCTACTCTCGCAGAGGCCCAGTTTCATTACTAATTCATCAGCTCTCATCTTACCGATTTTCTTCATTTAGGAAAACATATCTATGCACTTGTGGTAGTGCAATTTAAAGAAAGTGTGAACTACAAATCTTTAAAAAAATAAAATAAAATAAAATAAAACTTGACCATGGTGGGTTAAAATGGGAAGAAGTGGGTAGGTATGGAACTTAGTGGATAATTATTGGATTGGAAATGGCAGAAGATAATACAACTTATTTTGTCGGAGAATTTGTGCATACTCTAGATTCGAAGGGTCGTGTAACCATTCCCTCTAAGTGGAGGATATCTGGTGGGGATAATACTTATCTCGCACTACCTAATCCTGGTGGGTACATCACAGTTTATCCCCCGAAAATGGTTTCCCGCTTGGAGGAAAAAGTAGCAACTGCAAGTCTTAGTGATGCGAGAGCACAGTCCTTACTTATGGAGTTATTTTCAAAGGCTCACTCTTTTGGGTGTGATAAGCAGGGCCGTATTAATCTAAACGATAAGCTTTTAGAGCATGCCGGTATAAATTCGAAAGCTGTTCTAGTTGGAAATTTTTCCGCTTTTGCAATTTGGTCTGAAGATAAATATGGCAAGCGTGAGGTAGCGGATGAAAGAAATATTTTTGATGCGATGAGGGAGTTGGGGTTATGATTCAAAAACACATTCAGTGTTCAACTTTTAGGGTGGTTGCACACATTAAGGGAGATTGTGTTGAACTTCCCTGGCTCCCTCGCGTCTCTTCTGTCGGAGGAGTTTTAAGGCGTATTAATTTCGGGAAGCCGAATGATGAAATGAGAGGTTTGGAATTTTCTGATGTATTGTGGTGCTGTTGAATTTGTGTGTACTCCTTCTATGGTGAGGCACGTTCCAGTTTTATTGGAGGAAAGCATGGGCTTTCTTCAGCCAGAAAATGGGGGCAGATTTGCTGATTTAACTTATGGGGGAGGGGGGCATTCAGAAGCAATACTTGCTGCGAATGGTTCCACAGAACTAATGTCTTTCGATTGTGATCCAGACGCTCAAGTTCGTTCTGAGAAAACATCTAATTTATATGGGGACCGTTTTACTTTTCATGACTTGAGCTTTCAGGAAATGGACGAAGTTTCATCTCCTGAGGATTTCGATGGTGTTTTGATGGACTTGGGAATTTCTTCTTTTCAGTTGATGGAACCTTTAAAGGGATTTTCATTTAGGTTGGATGCACCGATTGATATGCGTTTGAATCCAAGGGTTGGGCAGAGTGCCGCGGAATTTTTAGAAACTGCATCTCGTGAGAGTTTAGTGCGTGCGGTTCGGGAATATGGTGAAGAACGAAGATGGAGTCGCGTGGTCAACGCGATTTTGGAAGCCCGGGGGACTGGAGTTTTACAGCGTACTATGAGTGCGGCAGAGCTGGTTTCAAATGCAGTTGGTGGATTTCGCATGAGGCAGAGGATTCATCCAGCTACTAAGACTTTTCAGGGTATCCGAATTGCTATTAATGGAGAGATGGAAGCTTTAGCACTTACTTTGCCCAAGGCTTTTCGGGCATTAAAACCAGGTGGAGTTTTAGTGGTAATTTCATTTCATTCCCTGGAGGATCGGATGGTTAAAAGATTTATGCGTAAAATGGCGGGCCGTCCAGTTCACAGATGGGATAGGAGTGTATTAGAAGATAGAGAGGTTTGTGCGAAACTTTTGAACACAAAGATAATCACTCCCTCTAGTAAAGAAGTTGAGGATAATCCCCGTAGTCGATCAGCAAGACTTCGTGTTCTAAGGAAAATTGAGCAACCTAGTCTATAATGAACTTCAAAACAAAAAATCTTAATCGGTATATTTTTGTACTAGGTTCAGCACTTCTTTTATTTTTTGGAGGAGGGGCACTATCAATTGTGTGGTTGAGAATGGAGATTTCTACTGTGGCGAAGAACTGTGGGCAACTTGAAGGAGAGATGGAAATTGTGGGCCGTGAAGTAAATCAATTAAGAGGGCAGAGATCGAAATCACTAAGACCATCCTCATTGGCTATTATGATCGAAGGTAGACTTTCAATGCCCATAGCACAAAATACTTTTCATATATCAAATTTAGATATGAATGATCGTGTAGGTGACGGGAAGTCCAACATCTATAAACATAATGGAGAGTTTGCCGGAACACGGTAAAATGAAGAGTGTCTTTATTTCTCCTTTTCGATTTTACCTTGTATTTTTTGCTGTATCTATAACTTTTTGTTCGTTGGGTGGAAGATTAGTTTATCTACAAGTATTTAAGGCCAATGACTTTGCAGAATTTGCTCAAGGTGCACGTAAGAACTTTTTAACATTAAAAGCAAGGCGGGGAGATATCGTTGACCGAAAGGGAAACTTGATGGCTACAACTCGCTCAGTAGTAAATGTAGGTGTGGATCCGCATTCAATTGAACCCGAGGATTACGGCAAATTTGCAGAACTTGCCAAATTATTGGAGATACCAATTGATGAAATACATGAAGCTGTATCTAAAAAAACTAGAAAAGGAACCCAGTATAAAGGTGAAATCAAAAAGGTTAGATGGGTAAAGTTAAAAGAGGAAGTGGATGAAGGAACATACAGGAAAATACAATCTCTAAAACTTGATGGAATATATGGAAACCATAAACACTCTAGGTTATATCCCGGCAACCGTTTAGGGAGTCATGTTTTAGGATATTTAAATAAGGAAGGTCTTGCAACTATGGGGGCAGAACGATTTGCAGATTATTATTTAAAAGGACAAGATGGATGGAAGGAAAGCGAAAAGGATGGAAAGCGCCGTGAAATGCCACAGCATAGGACTCTAGAAGTAGCTCCAAAGAACGGACTTAATTTGGAACTGACTATCGATTGGATGATTCAGGATATGGTGGAGAAGGAATTAGCAAGAATTGTTAAAGATTATAACCCATTGAGTGCAAGTATGATAGTTAGTGAGCCACGAACAGGTAGTATTCTTGCACTAGCAAATGTACCTGATTTCGACCCAAATTTTTATAATAAATCAGATTTAGCATTCCAGCGAAATAGAGCTCTGTCAGATTTGTATGAACCAGGGTCAACTTTTAAAATAGTTGCGGTAAGTGGTTGCATGAACGATGGAATTGTGGGTCCAGATGATATAATTGATTGCTCCGTTTCTACGATTCAAAAGGGATCAAAAAGATTGAGGCTGCCCGGAGACCACCATCCATTAGGTAAGATTAGTGTGAAACAAGTGGTACAAAAATCCAGTAACCGAGGGGCAGCACAATTAGGAATCAAATTAGGTTCACAAAGATTATATGATTATTGTCGGGCATTTGGATTCGGTCAAAAAACAGGTTTTGGAATAGGTGGTGAAAGAAAAGGAATTTTACATCACCCAAAAAATTGGGACGGATTGACAATAACACGTTTACCTATGGGGCATGCGGTAAGTGCTACAGCAATGCAGGTTCATTCAGCAATGTCTACAGTTGCTAATGGGGGAGTGTTAATGAAACCAAAATTTATTAATCGAGTTTTTGACGAAGAGGGTAAAACGGTAACACCATTTAACGCTAAACCTGTTAGAAGAGTGGTAAGTACTAGAGTAGCAAAATCTTTAACTGATATGTTGGTGAGCGTAGTCTCAAGCCAAGGAACTGCAAGAAAAGCTAGAGTTGAAGGTTTTGATGTGGCGGGCAAAACAGGAACTACACAAAAATTAGTTAATGGTAAGTATTCAAGGACCCATCATGTGGGTTCATTTGTTGGCTTTTTTCCTGCAGAGAAGCCTATGATCGTTATTACTGTTGTAGTAGATGAAGCTAAGATGAAAAGGGGATTACTTGGGTATGGTGGAACTGTTGCAGCACCCGCATTTCAGAACGTCGCAAAACAGATAATTAGCTATCTCGGTATAAAACCGAAAAAGGAAGATATCAAAGTGGCGTCCAATATAAGGTCAAATCGTCAAGCACTGTAGCAGTAAATTTTAATTAGATGAAAAGTAAAAAAGAAAGTCGGGAATCTTTAACAGAGGTACATAATAGATTGAGTAAGGTTAGTTTGCTAAGAGACTTATCGGACAATGAAATGTCATTAAGTCAGGAGGAATTAAATACAGAAATTACAGGCCTAATTACAGATAGTCGAAGGGTTACACCAGGATCAGCTTTTTTTGCAATTCCGGGTAAAAGAACCAATGGTAATAATTATGTGGAAGAGGCTATAAGTCGTGGTGCAAAGACAATTATTTCTAATAAGGAAAAGATAAATCTTCCTTCTGGCATTGCAGCAGTTCATTCAGATGACCCGAGATTGGCATTAGCTAAATTTGCAAAAAAATATCATGGATCACCAGATAAATCTTTAAATATCATCGGTGTGACCGGAACTAACGGGAAAACAACGGTTACTGCATTAACCAGACATTTATTAGAAAGGCCTGGTCGTCCTGTTGGTTTGATCGGAACAGTTAAGTATCACCTCGGTGATAGGGATTTACCCTCTTTCAAAACTACACCTGAAGCTTCTGATATTTATCCATTGTTAAAAAGTATGTTAGTTGCTGGGTGTTCGGAAGCGGTAATGGAAGTAAGCTCACATGGTATTCATCAAAAACGGGTGGCAGGTCTAGATATTGAGGTTGCAGCTTTTTTGAATCTAACAAGAGACCATCTTGACTATCATGGAAATATGGAAAGTTATTTCTGTGAGAAACGAAAAATTTTTAATGGCGAAAATGGGTCTTTACCAAAAGTGGCAGTTATTAATGCAGATTGCCCTTTCGGAGCAAGACTTATGGATGAATTACCGCCACAGGTTCATATTTTATCATTCGGAGAAAGCGTATCGAGTACATTCCGAGCTAGAAATATTTCATTATCTTCAGTAGGTTCAGAATTTATTTTAGATGGTCCTTTTGGATCTACTGTTGTGACTAGTCCATTACTTGGCAGATATAATGTGATGAATGTGTTGGCAGCATTCACAATAGTACATGCTTTGGGAATGCGGGTTTCAAACGCGATACATAAAATAAACGGCTTTTCTGGTGTTGATGGTAGAATGGAGTCGGTGGATCGTGGTCAAGGATACAAGGTTGTTGTAGATTATGCACATACGCCCGATGCATTAAGAAATGCATTAAATATGTTAAGAGAATGTACTAATGGAAAGTTGCATCTTGTTTTTGGTTGTGGTGGTGACCGGGATAAAGGAAAGCGATTGGAGATGACTAAAATTGCATGTGCTGGAGCTGACAAAGTTTGGGCAACTGCAGATAACCCAAGAACTGAGCAGCAAGTTAGTATTTTTAACGACATGCGAAAAGGAATCTCGAAAAATTCAAAAGTATTTTTTATTGATGATCGAAGACGAGCGATCAGCATGGCTTTGGATGAAGCAAGAAATGAAGACTGCGTATTAATAGCTGGTAAAGGGCATGAGACATTTCAGGAAGTTCAGTATACTGCGATTCCTTTTGATGATCGAATCGTTGCGGGTGAATTATTAAGTGCAAAACAACTCACAATGTAATGCCAATTTTCGCTCCAGAGAAATTAGAAAAATGGTCTTCTGGGACTTGGAAAGAAAGACCAAAAGAATATATTTCTGGATTTTCAATTGATTCTAGAAAGATTGAATCGGGTGATCTTTTTGTTGCGATTAGAGCAGAACGTGACGGTCATGATTTCTTATCATCTGCAGAAACAAAAGGTGCATCTGCAAGTATCGTTGAAAATGTAAAACTTAATGTTCCATTACCTCAATTATTGGTAAAGGATTCATTAAAAGCATTTCATGAAATAGCCCACCAGCATAGACTTGAATTTAAAGGACCAGTTGTTGGAATAACTGGAAGTTGTGGCAAGACATCTACTAAAGACACTCTTGGATTATTACTCGGTGAAGATCAGGCTTTATGCACTAAGGGTAATTTGAATAATTACTTGGGTGTACCCTTAACCTTATTAAGATGTGATAATTCAAAACATAAATACGCAGTAGTTGAAGCTGGGATCAATCAAATCGGGGAGATGTCGATGCTAGCCAAAACAATCTCTCCAAATATAGTCGTGGTTACTATTATTGCTCCATCCCATCTAGAAGGATTGGAAACAGTTGATAATATTGCGTCTGAAAAAGCTGATTTGTTCACCAAGTCAGATCATATACAGACAGTTATTTTCCCAGAAGATTGTTTGAATTATAAAAAATTCTTAGACCGATATAATAGTGGTAAAGGGGTAATCGTTCTTCGTGAAGGAGAACCAACATCTGAACCAAGTCCACTCGAAGCATTTTACTCCATTTGGACTGAAACAAACAAGATCGGGGACCCGTCGTTGCTAAGGCTTTGGCGGCACGGGTTCCCATCTTTTTCTTGTCGATTGCCTTATTTATCTAAGGGAATGGGAAAGAATGCAGCACTTGCAGTATTAACTGCGTTAGAGCTTGGTGTTTCAGTTCAAGAAATTTCTGAACGCCTACCCCGTTTTCGCCCTTCGACCTTGAGAGGAAAATGTTATCAAGGTCGGGGGCGATCCTATTTAGTAGATTGTTACAATGCAAACCCAGCATCAATGAAAGATTCAATTGATTTCTTTAAGAATCAATTTTCTGGTTTGCCGAAATTATATGTCCTTGCGGGCATGGAGGAATTAGGAGATGAAGGCAAGGATTTACATTATTCGGTCGGCGGGTGTATTGACCTAGAAGAAGATGACCTGGTTATTTTAATAGGTGAAAAAGCAGCTTGGATAGCACCTGCATTACTCGCGAAGGGGTACGCTGAAAATAAAATCATAGTTCTTTCAAAAGCAATTGATGCAATTCCAATTGTGGAGGATTTTGATGGGATGGTTCTATTTAAAGGAAGTCGATCCTATGAATTGGAAAAATTACTCCCTAGCTGGGCAGTTGAGGATGATGGGGTAGAAAAAAATGAACAATGTTGAGCTATCTACAATTTGGGGAAGAGTGGTTCGGTCCACTAAGATTATTTCAATTTATTTCAATTCGTGCTATTTTTGCTGGAATAACAGCTTTATTATTTGGCTTCGTATTAGGGCCAAAACTTATCTCCGCATTACAAAATTTTGGTGCCAAACAAGCTTTCAGGGACAAAAACGAGGTGGGAGAATTAGCTGCGCTTCACGAGGCCAAAGCGAAGACACCCACCATGGGGGGACTTTTGATTTTCGGATCAGTTCTTTTTTCGACAGTTTTGTGGGCCGAGCCAAATATTTATGTAGTCACTGCAATGGTTATTTATATTGTTTTGTCAGTGGTTGGATTTGCGGACGATTATTTAAAAATATCCAAGAAAAACAGCAAGGGTTTGCCAGGAAGATACAAACTACTTGGGCAACTTTTTGCGTCCGCTTTAGCACTGCTTTTACTCCTCGGTCCACTAGGAGAAATTTTAACAGGTGTACAAGGAAAAGCAATTGGCAGCTCATCAGAAATGTTAGAACTATGGGTACCATTCTACAAAGATATTGTCTTATCAAATATGACAATCCTCGGAGCTTTTATACTTTTTCTTTTTACTTTAACTGGTTCAAGCAATGCAATCAACCTAACCGATGGTCTCGATGGATTAGCTATAGGGTGTACGGTAACTGTGGCACTTACTTACGGGATAATGTCCTATGCATCAGGGAATTTTGTCATTTCAGAATATTTAAGAATAAGCTGGGTTCCTGGTACAGGAGAGTTAGCAGTAGTTTGTGCTGCTTTATTGGGCGGGAGTCTTGCTTTCTTATGGTACAATGCACATCCAGCCGAGATGTTTATGGGAGACACTGGTTCATTAGCAATCGGAGGATTGGTTGGAGTCATTGCTTTGATGATTCATCAGCCTTTTACTCTAATTATAGTAGGGGGTATATTTGTGATTGAAGCGGGTTCAGTAATTTTGCAGGTGATTTCTTTCAAAAGTCGTGGAAAAAGAATTTTTCTGATGTCTCCAATCCATCACCATTTCGAATTAAAAGGCTGGAAAGAAACAAAAGTTGTCATTCGATTTTGGATCTTATCTTTGCTTTTTGCACTAATCGGATTGGCAACTCTTAAGTTAAGATAGGATGGAAGGAAAGTTCAAAAATTCGATTAAAAAGCCAAATGGGCATGTGGCAATTTTAGGCGCGGGTATTAGTGGAAACGGAGCAGCAGCTTTGTTGAAACAGTTGGGGTGGGATTATGTAATGTACGATGAGCAAGAGCGTGCCTTCACTAAAAAGGAGGCACGTGAGTGCTCGATCGTAATTTGCAGCCCGGGATTTAAGAAAGATCATAAATGGAGAAAATTGGGGAAAGACTTTGGGAAAAAAATAATTACTGAAACTGATTTTGCTTCGAATTTTACAAATTCGAAAATCATTGCCGTAACAGGAACAAATGGAAAGACGACAATCGTCACATATTTAAGTCACTTATGGAAAATTATGGGAAAACCTTCGGTGGTTGCAGGAAATGTAGGAGTATCTCTTAGTCAATTGGTTGCCGATGGTTTAGATTCCAAAACTACTATATTTCTTGAAATTAGTTCTTTTCAATCAGAAGATTTGTTTGATCTTAATCCAAATACTGTATTGTGGACAAATTTTGATGAGGACCACCTTGATTATCATCAATCAAATGAAAATTACTTTTATGCAAAATCCAAGCTTTTGGCACTTTGTGAAAATGGATCGTCTTTCATCGGTGGGTCAGTCGAAGATTTTGCTAAGAAAATTAATTTTGAGTTGCCTGAGAATTGTAGGGTAATCAATCGATCAGAATCTGTTGTGATGGGTCTAGACTCTGATCTTTTTTTAACAACTTATCCACAGATAGAAAATATGTCTTTAGCACATGCTTTTTCTAAGAATGAAGGTATTGAACGGGACGTATTTGTGAAAGCAATAGAAACTTATGTGCCTGAACCTCATCGTTTGCAAAATATTGGAACCGTAGGCAACGCCACTTTTTGGAATGATTCTAAAGCCACTAATTTTTCATCTGCTCTAGCTGCATGTAAAAACTTTAGGGGAAATTTATTTTGGATTGGAGGCGGTAGGAGTAAGGGTGGTTTGATTGAAGAGTTTGCCAACAAACTAAAACCATTAGTACAATGTGCATTTTTAATCGGTGAAAGTGGTAAAGCATTATTTCGAATTTTTAAAAGAGATGGGTTTCCGAGTTTTTGGTGTGAGACACTTGAGAATGCAGTTGAAAATGCATTTTCCAAAGTTTCACAAAATACAAATATTTTAATGAGTCCGGGATTTGCTAGTTTTGACAGTTATCAAGACTATACAGCTCGAGGAAATTCTTTTATAAACCTTGTTTTGGATTTGAAGAAAATATCAACAATGTCTACCCGTAATAGATTAGCTTAATTTCGTTTATCAGTCAGAAAAAAATACTATGAAACTCACAAAAATATTTGGAATTGTTTTATCGCTACATGTAGGAGTAATTCTTCTCGTTATGTTTCAACCTGGTTGTCAAACCGCGGACAAAAAAGAAGCAGAAAATCCACAAGATAAACAAGTAGGTGTTGAAGAGGAGATCGGGTCCTTCAACTCAGGGTTATCTGAAACATTACCTCCTGTGAATGTTAACCCGAAAGAAAATGAATTAAAAGAACCGACCCGACCTGTAGCGGGTGAGTTGTTTGTCCCAGGTATAAAACAAGGAATAGACCCGGTACCATTACCATCCATAATTAATGCGGATAGTACATTATCAAATTCATTTAATCTACGTCCTTCTAATCTAACTGTTTATAAAATAGTTAAAGGAGATACTCTCTGGGGTATTGCTCGAAAAAATAATGTTCCTTTAAAAAGCATCCTTACTTCAAACCCCAATTTATCTAAGGATACAAGGTTGAAAATTGGCCAAGAAATTATGATATCTGATGGTGTTAATATTCAAAGACCTAAAGAGGTTTTAATCCCAGTAGAGACTTTAATAGGAGGCTCTTCATACACTGTGAGGGGTGGGGATAGTTTATCCAGAATTGCGAGAACAAATTCGGTTTCATTATCCGCATTGATGGACGCTAATGGAATGGATAAAAATTCGATTATAAAACCAGGTCAGGTTTTAATTATACCAGGTGGTTCACTTGCTCCCGAAGCACCCTCTATTCCTTCGGTAGTAATCCCTTCAGGTTCTAGTATTCACACCGTAAAGAAAGGCGATAATCTTACTCGAATTGCTTCAATCCATGGAACTACGGTGAAAGAAATCATGGAATGGAATAACTTATCAGATGCTGGTAAAATAAGAGTAGGGCAGGCACTGATCGTATCCAATACTTCTAATGATTTTAACTCCGAACAGAAAGATGCAAATGTTATTTCTGTGGGTGAAGAACCTTCAAGTGTTCAGGATTTCTTTAAAGGGATAGAGGAAGAAAAACCCATCATTGATGTGCCTGAACAACCGTAATCTGTAGAAATATCAAATTGGTGAATATGGAAAGAAAAGAGTGGCGGAGACAATTGTAAGTAGAAGTGTTGTAAAGCCAACTAATTGGATAACCGTCTACCTCATTGCAATTGCATTGGGGATGACCACCTTGGGGTTGGTTATGTTATTTAGTGCGGGGGTTGTTCGTGATGCTCACACGCTTTTAACAAAACAAATTATTTGGGTCGCATTGTCCTTTTCACTCGGTCTTTACACTTCGTTTATGAATTTGGATTGGTTGAGAGACAAATCGTGGTGGATTTTTGGACTTTGTGTACTAGCTCTTATTCTCACACTTGTTCCCGGTATAGGTATCAAGGTGAATGGTGCACAGCGTTGGATTGGATTGGGACCATTACGAATTCAACCTTCAGAATTTGCTAAAATAGGATTAGTTTTAAGTCTGGCTGCATATTTCTCTTCTCGGCAAAGAGAAATTAAAACATTTGTGTCTGGTTTCTTACTTCCATCTCTCATCATTGGTGTTGTCTGTGGGTTGATTTTAAAACAGCCTGATTTCGGAACCTGTTTTTTGTGTGGAGCGGTTGCCGCTACTTTAATGTTTCAATCGGGAACTAGTTTGCGCTGGTTATTACCGATCGCCGGATTAGCAATTTGTGCATTTAGTGTATTGGTCTATTTTGATCCGGTTCGGATCCGACGTGTGACTTCATTTTTAGATGTTGAGGCAAATTCGAATGATAGTGCGTATCAACTTTGGCAAGGCATGCTTGCCTTTGGAGTCGGTGGATTAGATGGAGTGGGTTTAGGTATGGGGCGTCAACAGATGCATTTTCTACCCGAAGCCCACACTGATTTTATTTTTCCAGTTATCGGAGAAGAACTTGGGCTAATTTGCACAATGGGAATTGTGATTTGCTTCCTTGTTCTATTTGTTTTGGTCTCTTGGCGGCTACGACAAGCACCTCGATTATATGAGTATTTACTCGCGATGGGTTCTCTTCTTTTTATCTGCCTTCAGGCAATAATAAACATGGGAGTTGTTACCGGATCAATGCCCACCAAAGGAATGTCTTTACCTTTTATTAGCTATGGCGGTTCAAACCTGATGGTTACTTTTATATTTTTAGGAATAATCATAAATGTATTTCGTAAGTGGGACAATCCAAAGGTACATCAACCAAGAGAGATTAGAGAATCATGAGAAATATCGTTATAGCTTGCGGAGGTACAGGAGGGCATTTGACTCCTGGAATTGCTCTTGCCCAAAATCTCGAAGAACGAGGTTATCCATCCTGGCTTTTTATTAGTCAAAAAGCAGTTGATTCCAGATTAGCTCGAAAGTATCCTAAGCTTAGTTTTGAACCGATGCCCGGCGCTCCTCTTATTAAGTCACCTCTGGGTATTGCTAAGTTTGGTCATGGTTTTATATTTTCTTTCCTTCGATCTTATCGTTTTTATGGGAAAATTGGAGCAGATGCACTTGTGGGTTTTGGAGGATTTTCATCATTTGGTCCTGCGATGGCTGCACGAGCAAAAGGCGTTCCGATATTTATCCATGAAGCGAATCGTGCAGTGGGAAAAGCGGTTCGATTTTTGGCAAAAAGATCAAATCGATTATACCTTCCAGAAGGAATGCACTTGGAGGGGATGTCTCCAGAGGTAATTCGAAATATTGGTTATCCTTTAAGAAAAGAATTTCGTAGAATTCCCAAAGAGCGAGCTCGAAAACAATTAGGAATTTCGTTAAATGATCGTCTTCTCGTCGTTCTTGGCGGTAGTCAAGGGGCAGTGGCTTTAAATCGTTGGGTTAAAGATAAGTTAGAACCATTAGCTGCCGAGGGAATCTCGACTTACTGTTTAACTGGAATGAACAATGAAAGCTCGGGTGTGGTTCAATTAGAGGGGATTGGGGGGCAAACTGTAACAAATCGATTTGTTTCATTTACTGATGAGATGAATGCCGTGCTGTCTGCTGCTGATTTGGTGATATCAAGAGCCGGTGCTGGTGCGATTGCGGAGATAGTTCGTTGTCGAATACCTTCTATTTTAATTCCCTATCCACATGCTGCGGATAATCATCAATTCTTAAATGGGGAATTTTTGGAAAGAAAGGGTGGGGCGATCCTTTGCCCCGAAGATAAAATGGCGGAAAATTTGTTAGATGAAGTAAGAGAAGTTATGTTTAATGAAGAGTTTAGATCAATCCTCCGCCGTAATCTATTTGCCTTAGATAATGGTGATGTCGCGAGCCGAATTTCTGAAGATATTGCCCAGTCTTTAAAAGAACGTGCAATTAAAGAACCAGTTCAAGGTGGAGTCCTTCGAATGATCGGATGAAAACCCCTAAACGAGTATTACTGCTAGGAGCTGGTGGGATGGGAATGGCCCCTCTCGCACTTTATTTGCAGGGTGCGGGTGTTCAAGTAGAAGCCTACGATGATCGTTTTCGTGAGCCTTTACGTTCTCATTTGGAGAATGCAGGAATTGATGTGCTTAGCGAACCTACTCCTTTAAAAACCCCGGATTGTGTTGTTCGCTCCAGTGCAATTTCCTTAGATAATAAATTGGTCAAAAATTGGGTCACCATGGGAGTCCCTATTTTTCAAAGAGGTGAGTTCCTTGCACGTTTTATCGCCAAGAAGAAAATTCTAGCAGTGGTGGGTAGTCATGGAAAGACAACCACCGTGGGCATGCTTTGCTGGGCTTTAGAAAAGATGAATTTCTCCTTTTCTTATCTTGTGGGGGGATCCTTTGTAGATAATCATTTACCGCCTGGTCGTTTTGTGAGAGATAGCTGGGTTATCCTGGAGGTCGATGAGAGTGATGGTACGATAGATTTTTTTACACCAAAAGTAACCCTTGCATTAAATTGCGATTGGGATCACGTGGATCGTTATGATTCAAAAGATTCAATGAGCGAAACTTTCCGATCCCTGTTTTCTCGAACTAGCTCTACAATTATTACTCCAAATAACTCTGATCTTTTAAAGTGGGCATCAGAGGAGAAAGAAATTTCGTTATCGACTTTCGACACCAATCGGGATCCTTCCAAATACCATGAAAATAATATATCCGCTGTAATTGCAGCTGGTGGTGTATTGGGAGTTGATTTATCTCAATTGGATTTTAATGAGTTTCCTGGGATCGAGCGTCGACAAACTATTCTTCATGAAAGTCCGACGCGCACAATTGTTGAGGATTATGCTCATCATCCTACCGAAATAAATGCTTTTTTAAGTCATCGTCGCCTAGCTCTTCCAAAGCATTCCTTACAGGTTATTTTTCAACCTCACCGATTTACACGTACCCAAGCATTAGCAAAAAAATTTGCTGAGGAACTATCTCAAGCAGATGAACTTCATCTTCTTCCCACCTATGCTGCCTTCGAAGAATTTGATCCAGCTGGTTCGGTGGAAAGTTTGGTTGGGCATTTACCTCCTCGGTTAAGACAGCATACTAAAATATTTACTGATTTCACTCAGCTTTGCGATAGCTTAGGTCCATGTCCAAGCGATAATGACAAAGATCAAATTCTCTTTGTCGGAGCAGGGGATTTGGAGAGGTGGGCCCATGGATTTTCAGCATGGGAAAAATCCAAAGGAGATAAACTCGATGCATTTTCCCACTATCTACAAAATAAATTGTCTAAAGATACCATTCTTCGGGCCAATGAACCCCTCGCAAATAAAACGACTATTGGCGTGGGTGGGAGTGCTCGATGGTATGCCGAACCGTCTCATTCCGAGGATTTACGATCATTAGTAGAAGCGTGCCATCTTTTTAATATTCCACGAGCAATGATGGGGCGTGGTTCAAATTTGATTGTTCCCGATGTTGGTTTTGGTGGTCTGGTGATTCGATTAAAAGGAAATTTTTGGAAAGAAATTACTTCTCGGTCCGAAGACACCCTGGTTGTTGGTGCCGGAGCCCGATTGAATGAAATTTGCCGATTTGCCTGCTTGAATGGACTTACAGGCTTCGAGTTCTTGGAGGGTATTCCCGGTACGCTAGGGGGTGCATTACGAATGAATGCAGGTGCAATGGGGTGGGAAACTTTTGATCTTGTTGAATGGGTATCCTTTCTTCTTCCAGATGGAAGTATTCGTGAAATATTAGGCACAGATTTAAATGTCGGTTATCGTTATTGTCGCGAAGCTTTTGATGGAATTGCTCTTCGGGCAAAGTTAAAGTCTGAAGGCAAATCGGACCATCGTGCGATACGAAAAGCAATTGAGAAATTGGCAAAGCGTCGACGTTCATCTCAACCTCGCGAAGCAAGTGCAGGATGTATTTTCCGAAATCCTGAGGATATTTCTGCGGGTCTACTTATTGAAGAAAGTGGACTTAAAGGGGAGCGCGAAGGCGGAGCAGTCATTTCCAATCAACATGCCAATTTTATCCTTAATCAAGGTGGAGCGACTGCAGATGATGTAATCTCATTGATTCAACGAGTACGTGCGAGAATTAAAGAATCAAAAGGTCTTACTCTGGTGCCAGAAGTTACACTAATGGGGAAATCCTGGAATGAATATTTATCTTAGAACCTGATACGAGAATGAATAATAATGTAAAAGTGATAGTACTTGCTGGTGGAATTGGTCCCGAGCGGGAAGTTTCAGTTTCAACGGGGAAGGCACTTACCAATGCATTGGAGAAAAACTATCCGGTTGAATTAATAGATCTGACCAAAGAGAAACTTCCCAAGGGCATCAATCCAGAAACAACCGTGGTCTTTCCTGCTATACATGGAACTTTTGGTGAGGATGGTCGATTACAAGAGTTACTTGAAGAAAAGGGCATCATATATTCTGGAAGTGGTCCCACATCCAGTCGTTTGTGCATGGATAAATTTGAATCAAAAAAAACAGTCGCACAAGCCGGTGTTCGTGTGGCTCCCGATTTTGCATTTAAGGATTCTTCAGATTTGAATATAGAAGATGTACTCTCTTCCCTTGGGCAGGATTTAGTTATTAAGCCAATCGATCAAGGGAGTAGTGTTGCACTTTATGTACTACACGGAGAGGAAGAACTTCGTGCTACACTTAAAGAACTTGATTCTGGTAATTGGATGATCGAGAAGCGTATTTTCGGTCGAGAGGTTACAGTGGGAATATTGGGTGATTGTTCCCTGGGGATCGTGGAAGTAATTCCTAAGGGCGGAGTCTATGATTTTGAAAGAAAGTATTCCGCTGGTTCAACTGAATATCGATATCCGGCAGTACTCGATTGTGATATTGAAAACGAAGTTAAAACTTTTGCAATTAATGCATTTAATGCCTGCGGATGTAGGGATTTTGCCCGGGTTGATTTTATTATTTGCGAAGACGGGCATGCTCATTTTTTGGAGGTTAATACTTTACCTGGACTTACAGAAACAAGCTTATTACCCAAAAGTGCATCTTGTTCCGGATACGATTTTGAAAAACTATCCATACAACTTTTACAACCTAGTTTAGAGCGATTTAACCAAAATAGGCTTTTAACTGTCTAGAATTTACCATGACAAACAAAAAGAGAACAAACCAAAATGAACTTTCAGGAAACTGGAAGAAATTAGCTCCAAAATCTGCCCGTAAACCAGCATCCAAAGCCGCTTTTCGTAAAAGACTACTCGGATTAACTAAGGTTTTTACTTTGATAGTTATTTTAGCATTGGTGGGTAGTGTTGTATGGTTTTTCCAACAAAGAACCCAATCTGCTTCCGGTCCTATTGATATAACCGGTACTGGTGCTCCCATTTCAAAATTAATCTTTATTACTGATGGCGTTTTACACAAAAGATGGTTCCAAAATTGGTTTGGACCACTCCGTGGACGTACTTTAATGGACTTGGATATTGAAGAAATTCAATCTGAGTTGAAGGAGGAATCTCAAATATCTTTTGTTCGGGTGAGCAGAAAATTTCCTGCGACTCTTAAAATTGAACTTAAAGAAAAAAAACCAATCCTACGACTTTGCCTACGTTCAAAGTCAAAAGGAGAACAAACCTGGTTAGTTTCAGGCGATGGGTCACTTTACCTTGGAACCTGTTACAGCAATGCAAGTCTGGTTCATCTGCCCTTTTTGAATTTACAACCCGACCTTCTAAAACCGAAAATGAATGGTGATGGGTATGCAAAATTAGCAGGAATCCCCGCGGTTGCACCATTGTTAGACCTGGCCCGTCGAGAATACCCTGGGTTTTATCAAAACTGGCAAGTTGTTTCCTACCAAAGGCCCCATGATGATGACCCTGGTGCCCATATCCATATTAAATCAGGAAAGGTCCGTAATCTTAGATTTGCCCCGCAGGATTTTGCCATTCAACTCCGCCGTTTAAAGTATCTCTTAATGGAGTCGGATTTTCGACGAACTCAAGTCGTTGAATCCATTGATCTATCACACGACCGTTCAGTCTTTGCAAAACTGACCCCCTCATGATTTCGCGAGGTATTAAATTAAAAATTAACCCTATCACAAAATGAGTAAAATTATTGGTGCTGTAGAAATCGGAACATCCAAAGCAAAAGCTCTTATTGGCGAGGTTGCAGAGAATGGAACTTTAAATGTTGTGGGTATGGCTTCACGGCCTAATGAGGGGATGAGAAAAGGTGAAATTGTCGATTTTAGAAAAGCGGCGGCAGCTGTACATTCTGCTTTAGAAGACGCAGAAAAAATGTCGGGCACCACCGTAGATGAAGTTTACCTTGCCCAAACAGGTTCACACTTGAAAGGTACTATGCTTCGAGGTTCCGCATCGGTCGCTTCTTCTGATAGCCGTGTTGAAGTTACTGATCTTCAACGCGCCGCGGAAGAAGCAAAGCGTAAAGAACCGGACAACGGTCGTACCTATGTTCATCATGTACGCACCCCAATTTTATTAGATGGTCGGATAGTACAAGACCCAGTCGGTATGTTTGGTTCAAAAATCGATTTAGGCTATTGGTCAATCGATGGGGATGACCATGCAATCAAACAAGCTCTTCATGTAATTAGTAATTATAGCTTAGAAGTGAAAGACTTGATTCTCTCTTCCATTGCTTCCTCCACAATGATGGCGGGTCCCGATTTACGTCGAGCCGGGACATTGGTCATCGATATGGGGGCAGGAGTAACCGATTTTGCTCTATATCGACAAGGCTTTGTTGCTTGTACGGGAGTTATTCCTGTTGGTGGAGATCATGTGACGGGCGATTTAAGTATGGGGCTACGAGTACTTGAACCCTACGCAGAAAAGTTAAAAATTGAACACGGAAAGGCGATTGCTGATCCCATTGATGAGGGTGAAGATATTTGGATCATCGGTAATAAAACTATTGGTGACCGCTCCATTCCCCGCAAGGCGATCACGGATGTCATTCATGTTCGGATTGCCGAACTGTTTGAAATATTGAGCAAGGAACTCGAAGGGTTGCTTGATCCCAACGAATTAAAAGGGGGTATTTTACTTACGGGTGGGGGATCACTTCTTCCCGGAGTTGAGCAAATTGCAAGCAAGATTTTAGGCTTTACTGCCCGCCGGGCAAGTTTCCCATCGGGCATTGATTCCGAGCTCGCTCAACCCGAAAATGCCACCGTTCTCGGACTGTTGCATTATGGATTGGAAGATCATGGATTACCTGGGCGTAAAAGGGAAGAGGTGGAAGCTGGTTTCCTTGATAAGTTCCGTAAGATGGTCGGTCTTGGTATACAGGAATAAAATAGTAATAAAAATTAAAAGAAAATCAAATGAGCCAAGATAATTTATTTCCCAAAGAAACCAATTTTTCCCCTGAGAATGAAATTCCAGGTATTCGAGCCAAGATTATTGGTATAGGTGGCGCCGGACTTTCCCTAGTTGATGGTCTACGCTTCGATAATTTTCAAAGTGTCGAACATTTAGCTGTAGACGTGGATAGCCGTGCACTGGCAGATAGCCTGGCTGGTGAAAAACTTTCATTTGGTCGTCGACATACTCGGGGCATGGGTACTGGGGGCGAACATACTCTGGCACGAAAAGCATTAGAGGAAGAAAAGGATATTATTCGTCAGAAATTAGAAGGTATTGATTTAGTTTTTCTTCTTGCTGGATTAGGAGGGGGCACTGGAGGGGGAGCCGCTCCGGTTATTGCCCGATTGGCGAGAGAGGCAGGAGCTCTTGTTTTCGCATTTACCCCTTTACCTTTTAGTTGGGAGAAAAGCCGGCATTCCATGGCTGAGGAATGTCTCGCAGATTTGCGAAAATTTGCCAACGCGGTGATCCCGTTACCTAATGACTCTCTTTTACAAATGGGCGGAGAGGATGCCACTGCACTCGAATGTTTTGCGGAAGCCGGTCGAAATGTAAGTATGGGGATATCTGCGATCTGCTCTCTTGTATTTCGCAGGGGTATGATTGATGTTGATTTCGTTCACCTTCGTAAAGCATTTAATCGTCGTGCCGGTAGAACCTTATTTGGCTATGGAGAAGGGGATGGTAAGGATGCGATTCGCCAGGCGGTTCGTGAATTGCTACTATGTCCAATGTTACACCTTCCAGATGTGTCTAAGGCAGCCGATGCACTTTTAATACTTATAACAGGAGGTACGGGAATGGGAATGGCCGCCCTCCAACAAGTTTCCTCCGAAATACGTGAAGAATTCAAGGCGGGAGAACATATTGTATTTGGTGCTCATGTAGATGAAAATATGGGCGACCGTGTTCAAATTACTGTACTGGGTGCAACCGACCTGGAAGCGGGCACTCCAACTGCCGATGTCGCACCTGTTGCCGAGGAGGTGATTTCGGTAATACCCAACAGCAAAGAGGCTCATTCTTCCAAGTTGAAAAAAGCAAGAATAACTTCTACTCCTAAAACTGCTACCGCGGAGCCTCGAAGTAAAAAGAAAGATGGAATTGATCAAAATACATTTGATTTCATGGAAGCGGAAAACCAAAGAGGCATTTTTGGGGATTTACCATCACGTAATATTTATGCGGGAGAAGATTTAGATGTTCCCGCTTATCTTAGGCGCGGAGTCAAAATCGCGATTTAAGGAAAGGATTTTTTAGATTATAACTTCGTCACTCGAGGCGAATAAATTTTCGGTCTACTGGTATTTCTTATTCTTACGGTTGCCTAGTTTTTATTTGGTGATTTGCCCATCAATATAATCATAGTAATCTTTTAAATTACTGGTGAGTACCCAGATTTTACCTGGGTATATAGATATGTCTAATAATTTGAATAGCTGGTGAATCCGAATCCCTGGCAACCAACAAATTGACCGGGTTAACTTTATTACAAATGTAACATCGGGCGGAAATCTTTTAAACAACCGGCACAACTTTGATCAATTTGTTGGCAATATCACAATTGGAAAAATTCCCCGCCCCTAAAAATTCTGGGTATTTATTCAAACCATTTGCCGAGCGTTTGGTCGTAGAATCCACTCCCGCTCTTATAATATCTCCATCCTTCCCCGGTGTGTAAGTAAATCCATGGATAACTTCCTTCCCTTGTCCACATCCAGCCAAGTTCATCATTAAACAACCAGACCGATTGATCCGCTAATTCGAACGGATAGACCCACCCCAGGGAGAGGTGGTAAATCCACGACTTAACTGGATCGTAAAAAGTCCCCAACCATGATTCCGTCCGCCATTTCGTCTTTCCATTAATTTGGGTCCCAATTCGCAGGGCAGGGGCCAGGCTTGAATCCTTAAATTCACCACTACCAAAATATTCGTCGTCTTCTTTCAAACTATATTTATTTCCATCCTTATCCTGAAAAATTGTGGCTATAGAAGATGAATTGGAAGGCGATTTTTGCTGATTTATAATGAAGTGTAAATGGGGTCCGGTGGAAAATCCTGTATTTCCTGATAATCCAATCGCCTGACCCAGTTTTACCCAATCACCCACCTCCACCAGGGCGCCGTTTTGTTGTAGATGGGCATAGTTTGCCTGGCTCCCATCATCGTGTCCGATTAACACGAAATTAGCCTTGGTTGTATAGTCCTCAGTTACTCCACGTTCATTCGAATCTTCTTTCAAATGGAGCACCCGTCCTTCCCGTGCCGCATATAGGGTGGTACCCTCGGGCATCGTCCAGTCAATGGCATAGGTTCCCTCATGGCTAAAACTGCCAAAGTATCCCTGTCCTATGGAATAGGACTCTGAGGATGAGTAGGGTAGGCGATAGACATAGTCATCATTATGATACTCCCCAGAGAGTCCAAAGTTCCAGACATATTTCCAATTATAGCTAAATCCAACCGTAGCATCGATATAATTGAGGGAGAGTAAATAAGTATCCCCCTTTCCCGATACATTGAAGAGGGTTTGCGTAGTCGAAGGAGTCAGGTTGTGCAGAGTGGTGAAGGTAATTTCTGCACTGTATTCTGAATCCACCGTAGTCCGGGCAATCAGATCAATCCGGCTACCCGTATCATTCGTAATTATGGAGAGTTCATCATCCGCCCCATGCACGAATGAAATTCCCCCAAAAATTGAGAAAATGAATAAGATTTTAATTATGATCCGAAACTTGCTGATAATTGTCCTATGTTAATTATTTTGTGCATGAATAGCAAAACAAAGATCTATACTTTAAATTTCTTATGTTTGGGATTTTCTATATAAAATCTTATCGAAGTCTCCTACAATTGAATAGGTGAGAAATACAATTTTATTGTAAATATATCGATAGGTAAGGTTGCACTTCCTTAAAAAATTTCTTAAAGTTTGAATTTTATGAAAAGTCTATTTGTATTTCCCGCTCTTTTTATTGGTAATTTATTCATGGATTCGTTGGTTCAAGCACAGGCGA
>CAYLIJ010000042.1:0-22963 GCA_964383925.1 uncultured Puniceicoccaceae bacterium | reverse complement strand
CTATCAATCAGACAGCGATGGATACCAAAGCCCTGATAGTGATTATCAAGATCCAACTGGTGAACAAGCGGAAGAAAACACCCCTTTCACTGTTACGGCGAGTAAACTGACTAACGGACAAATTACCTTCACTTCAAATGCTCCTGTTGACTCCTTGTACAGTGTGGAAATTCAATTGACCAATCTATCAAACCTTAGTCCGTCAAAGGAAGGAAAACTGATCTTTAATTTAGACGGAAAGGGCTCCACCACACTCATGACCTTGGACCAAGTAGAAGAAGACGGTGGGTGGGGTTACAACTGGAGTTATTGGTGGAACTATGGATATTCGGGGGAGAGCCAAAATTCCAATTATGCTTATAGAATACCCTATGCGTCCGAGGAAAAGTTTATGGTCGGCCAAGGTTACATGGGAACATGGAGCCATCAGGATACTTATGCAATCGATTGGTCGATGCCGGAGGGAACTACACTATACGCAGCACGGGCAGGAAAGGTAATAATGGTGAAAGAAGATTCGAACGAAGGTGGTTCTGAAAAATCATTCATAGACAAAGCTAATTATGTCACTATTGGACATTTGGACGGAAGTAAAGCCGACTACCTGCACCTGCAGCAAAACGGGGCTCTCGTAAAAGTTGGAGACATAGTGAAAATCGGGGATCCTATTGGACTCTCAGGTAATACCGGTTGGTCTACTGAACCTCACCTTCATTTCCAAGTATTTCATCAAACCGATCCTCGTAACTCGACTACAGTAGCTACCTCATTTTTGGACAAAGATGGAAACATCATATCAATGCAAGAAGGAAATTCCTACTATGGAAGCGGTGACCTTATTGAATCAACGCCAAACATCATTGCCCCCCTTCCCAATATTGAAGATCAAGCTCCAATCACCGATGATCAATCTCTGGGGGGGACAGATGAACCTACTGCTGTTCTCCCAGTGTTTGTGACAACGATTGGTTTTCAATCAAATGTGAATGAGGTTATTTTGTCAGGGGAAATCCTGCATAAAAGTGAATCAGACTACACCAATATAAAAGTTGGATTTTTAATCTCACCCAGTGCAGAAATTATGGAAATTGATCCATTAACTTATAAGGTTTCAGGATTTTTTGAATCCGCCGGTTTGTTTAGTGCAAACTATACCCCAAGTTCGAATGGGGTTCTTTACTTTAAGGCATTCGCAGAAAACGAAAGCGGTGTAAGCTATGGTAATATTCGTAAGATTTCAAATAATGAAATTTCAAATACGCAAAATCAAACGCCCACAGAAAAAGCAATTTCAATCCTCCAAGTTGATTCGATTGAAGTAAGTGGCGGATGGAAGCAAAATTCTTGGTTTGGCCTTTACAAGGACTATTCAAACGGATGGGTGTATCATAATGAGCTCGGTTGGTTGTATTTGTCAGCTGACACTACCAATGGTATTTGGGCATGGTCAGAAGAGAGAAGTTGGGTGTGGTCATCTAAAGAAGTTTATCCTTTCCTCTACCAATCGAATGTTGGAGATTGGATTTATTTCCTTACCTCAAATGACGGCCAACTTTATTTTTATAATTATTTCACAGATTCGGTCGAAGTAAATAGTCCGTAATCTTCTTTAGCTCACTTTTTCTTGTTGCTCGACAAGATTTTGAAATAATGCGTGATTAAAAGGCTCCCTTATTAATTGTGCAAAGAAAAGAGTTAAAGACTTTATCGGAAAACGAGAGTATTGGAGAAACTCAATCAGTTTCTCTCTATTTTGAAGTTATTTTATATCTTTGTTGTATCGCCCTGTTTACGATTCCACCTCTATTTTTTCTAGGAATCGAACAAAATGAATGGGTGTCTGGATTTATTCCAATTCGAATGGTGAATGCCGAGTTAAAGTTTTGTGTAATCATTATTTTCATATCTTTAATAATTGGAATGATTGGGATTCGGGTATCTCTAAAAGGAAATTTTTTGCCCTACCCTAAAAGCTTTGTTTTCTTTGCCGGGCTTTTTCTTCTGAGTATCCTTGTATCCACATCAACCGCACATAACTTTACTCGGGCATGGGTATCCTCATTCACTTGGCATATTCTACCCCTTGTACTTGCCCTCTCATTCACTCAATTAAAATGGAATGCAAACCGTTTAAAATTATGTCTTTTTGCAATTCTAATTGGAGGGGTTCTATCAAGTTTAATTGTAATGGACCAACATTATCAATGGACCGATTGGAGTCATCGATTACCTCGCTTGGGCTTCGGTGGATTAATTTACAATCAGAACTTTGCAGCTGAATA
Source organism: uncultured Puniceicoccaceae bacterium (assembly GCA_964383925.1). GTDB lineage: Bacteria > Verrucomicrobiota > Verrucomicrobiia > Opitutales > Seribacteraceae > Seribacter. The sequence continues at coordinate 20,681 of CAYLIJ010000042.1, read as the reverse complement.
CCATGCCCCACTTTTGCCCCTGGCATTAGGACTTTTATTTTACGTTCAATCTCGCATAATAAAACTTTTTATTTTCGTTATAATAGCCCTTATCCTACTCCCCGCACTCTCTTTATCTCTCGCTCGTGGAGCGTGGTTGGGAATGATAGCAGCTTGCTTAATAACTGGTATTTTTTATGTCCTTTTAATTTTCATTAAAAGAACAACTATAGAGACTCATAAAATAAAATCCTTTGGATTTATTCCATTTTCTTTTCTTATACTAGGCCTAGTTTTACCTCTTTATTTATACACCTCAGATTATTGGAAAAAAGGGGCATTTTCTGAAAATCAACCAAGTGAAATAAGTTCTACCTCCTCTGAAGCAAAAGAATTGAAAAGTATTACAACTATAACCGATGCATATGGAGGTAGTGGACGCCGACTTGTACTGTGGCAGGATGCACTCAAAGCCTCTCTATCAAATGATTTCTTTTGGGGGAAAGGAACTGATCATTACGAATTACATTTTCATGAAAGTGCAGAGCTATCAGATAAAACGACTGGTGGAACATTAGTTCGCTTTGTTCATAATGATTTTTTGCAAATTTTATACGAAAATGGAATTATTGGTCTTATCGGATTTCTTGGCCTTTGGGTAGTGGTATTTTGGAGAGCCCGTTTGGCTGTAATTTCTTGTCTGAAATCTGGTGATAGTTCAACTGTCGGTCTAATTTTAGGCTTATCCGCATCCTGTCTAACTTTTCTGATTGAAAGTTTTTTTGAATTCCCCACTCGGTCTCCTTGTGCACTGATTGTTGGTTGGGCGAGCTTTGGACTTTTATTAACTATTTCACTACACAAACATAACCACAAAAGTATCCCCATCTCAAAAACCATTAATCCCAAATTAAATCTTTTATTAGGCGCCACAGCGATATTCGTAATTCCTTACGGGTGTATTCTTTCCAAAAATCTCTTTTGGGCAAATATCTATCATTTTCAGGGACGTATTGCGGGAGACTATGGAGAAAAAGATAAAAGTTTAAAATTCCATAGAGAGTCTATCGCTTACTCACCTTGGGAACACCATTCAAGAAAATGGGAATGCTATTATCTCCTTACCCACAAAAGACAGTTCCCTGAAGCTTTGGAGGCAATCAACAAGACATTAGAGGTACATCCTGGTTGTTTAGTTGCCCATCAAAATAAAATTGCGGTTTCTTTAAATGAATTAAGAGATCAAGAAAAAGCATTACAAGCTTATCGAGAGATGGAAAAAGCTGCTCCTTTTCACCCCTTTACTCATCAGGAAGCCCTTAAATTTCCCCAACTTACAAAATGAAAGTATATGGAGTTCAATTTGATTCTTCGTGGGGAAACAAAGATGAAAATTTTTCTAAGGTCAATTCATTGATTAATTCTGTACAAATCGAACAAAATTCCTTGTTAGTTCTACCTGAAATGTTTGCCACAGGCTTCAGTCTTGAAACTTCTAGAACACTCGCGGGTGAACCTCAAAAAACCGAAAACTATCTATCAAAACTAGCGAAAAATAAAAAATCTTGGGTTATTGCCGGTATGGCGCAGCCAACTAAAGTAATAGGGAAAGCCCATAATTGTGCAGTAATATTTTCTCCGATGGGTGAGAAAATTTGTACCTATTCAAAAATTCACCCCATTCAGATGCTTGGTGAAGACAGAGTCCATCTACCAGGCTCAACTGTGGAAAGCATAGAAATTGACCCTTTCATTATAACCCCAATTATTTGCTATGATCTACGGTTCCCTGAAACTTTCAGGTTAGCACTTAAAAAAGGAACGAATGTCTTTATCGTAATTGCCTGTTGGCCCAAAATCAGAATTGACCATTGGACTACCCTTCTTCAAGCACGAGCTATTGAAAATCAATCCTACATCATCGGAATAAATCGAGTGGGAAAAGATCCCGGTTTGGAATACGGGGGGCGTTCCTTATTTGTTGATCCCCTTGGCAAAATACTTATTGAGGGTGATGAGATTGAAGGAATTATCGAAACCAGTATAGAAAAAAATATAATCGATAATTGGAGATCTGAATTCCCTTCGATCGAGGATAGAAAAGAAAATCTATAACTCTTTTCGATTTAATAAAATCAATCTACCTAAATGGGTTAAGGAAAATTTGGATAATTAATTTTAGCTAACATCGGATCCATCTTTTACAATTCCTACATAATACAATCCGTCTAAATATCCGCTCCTTCTTTTTCGATAAGAGAGGCATTCGACTATCATAACCAGAGGGGGGAGGTAGAAACATTATTCTTGTTCAACCCTTTCTTAGTGTAAAATCAGGACTCTGTTTCAATAGTTTCGTCTTCAATTCCCTGGTCATCAGATTCTTCTTCAAGTTGTTCACCTAAATATTCTTTTACACTGAGATCACCGACAAAGGAGAGCCCGTCCCGTCGCTCAACTACATGATACCTTTCGACATATTTTTGAACCACATGAATTTTTGCATCAAGTGGTTGCACAATAAGAAGTTGAAGGTGAAATTCCTTAAATAAATCAAGGAGATATTGTGAAAATTCATCATCCGTTTTACTGAACATTTCATCCACTGCCACCAGGCGAAAGGTTTCTGTCTGTTTTCCTCCCACATCAATTCCATATTGATATGCGATTGCAGTTGCTAAAATGGTGGAAGCCAGTCGATTCTTCTCACCTCCTGATTTGCCTGCGGCACCACTATAACTTTGTCTTAGTGTATCTTCATCTTTGTAAAATTCATCGGCTCTAAATTTAAACCAATTCCGGACGTCAATTACCCGTTCGGTCCAATTCAAATCCTGTTCTAACTCTGCAAGAAAATGTTCAACTCGATGATAACGTTCACGACGGCGGTCATCTTCATCATCCGCCTCGAGGTCACCTTCAAGTGCATGACGACGCAGTTTTTTAAACTTACGAACCCCATCATCCCCAGCATCTTCAAACTTAAGCTGAATATAAGTCTCTTCTTTCCGATCAAAAGTCACTCGTGAAAGATGTTCATTTAATTCGTTAATTCTCTTGCGAATTCGATCTCGATGAGATTCCAACGCTTCGCTAAATCCAGAAACCTCCTCGGGTACTTGCACTCGAAGAAGTTCTTCAAATCTAAGTTTATTTTTAGCCAAATCTTCTTCCTGTATTTGACGACGAATTTCCTCAAAAGAGGCATAAGTCGAATCATTGTATCCATCTTCTAAATCGAGATTCAATTCATCGCGAAATGCTTGATTCTTTGCATCCGCTACAAATCGTTGCATCGCCGCAACATTCTTATCTCGGAACTTGTCCAAACCGGATTCAAGTTTGTGAATCCTTAAATCTAATTTATGGGATGCAGAACGTGCAGCCTCTTCAATATCGTCAGGCTTTGGTGGAGGTTCTCCAAATTCGGCTCCAATATCTTTAAACATTGCCTCTCTCCGCTCCTCAGCCGCAAGACGAAATTCTTCATCAGTATGATCTTCGCCAATATTCCCCTCTATGAATTCGTCCATACTCTTAACAAGCAGGGAACGCAGAGAAATCATGCGGGTTTCATTCCTTTCCGCACGGGCTTCCACCCCACCAATTCGTTGCAGCACTTCATCACGAGTGTTCTGGCTTTCTTCAAGATGTACAGTTGCACTGTCACGATCCTCTTTTAACTTTTTAAGAATATCGGATCCACCAACGATGACCCGTTCCTCCTCTTCTAAATCGGCGATACGGGTGGCCAAGCCAATTTGATCGATATCAGAAAATTCATTGGCACAGGCTTGAATTTGTGCCCCTGAGCGAAGTTTAACCCGAATAGATTGGCGTTCAGATTCGGCCTCTCTCATCGCACGGCCTGAGTTGTCAAGTTCTTCACGCCACTTAATAAGAGAATCATCAAGAGTTCTTTGCTTGGGATTTACATCCCACCCCATGACCCAATTTGTGGCATCGTCAAGATAACTCGAATCATCTTTATCCCGTAACACCCCATCACTTTTAACAAGACCTTCTAAAGTTAAGGCAAATGGATTTTTTGCAAATTCTTTATCCCGTGAAGATCTACAGATATGAGGAAATCGTTCAGCCAATTCAGATCGTAGCCAACTCTGCCTAGATTTTTCCATTTCAGGTCGAAGGGAAAGTTTAGCAACTACCGAATCATCATGTAATTTTGGATTTTTTCGGTCTGACTGAGGACAAATAAAGGAAAGTCGTTCTCCAAGATGATTAATTTCAAGAAAGGCTTCCGCCTCCTCCGCTAACTTTTGGGGAACAACAACAGTTAAAGAAAAATTCCTCAACAATCTTTCAATTGGTCCTGTCCACTTGACTTCATCGGGCACTACCTGGATTAACTCCCCCACAAAGGGTAGTTCCTTGGAATCCCGGTCCAATGCAGTCGCAAGACCAGTTCGTAAACGAGCAATTTCGGAAGGAATATTTGAGTTGGCTTCCAGTAGATACCTTCTCTCCTCTTCCAAGCTATCTACTTTTTCGTTCGCTTTTTTAAGTAGATAAGAAATTTCTGGAATCTTCTCATCTATCTCAGCTACCTTTGCCTCTAATCTGGGGAGCTGGGTATCTAGTTCACGACGAAGAGTAAGAAAATCTTCTTCTTCCTGTACAATCGCTCCTTTTTCCCATGATCCAAGATGCCTTTCGAAAGTAGTCGCTCGCTTAGTCACCACCTCCCTTTTATCTCTTAAACGGTCCATCTCAGCTCCCACCTGTTCAAGGCGCCGATTTTCATCACTATCGGCAAGAGCACGCTCCAAATGGTTAAGCTTTTCACGCAAGCGATCGACTTCCGTTCGGGCACTTTTTAATCGTGCCCTTTCCGCTTCTTCCTGATGTTTTAATTCGGTGACCCATTCAACCCTACGGTCGTGTTCCGCCTTTGCATAGTAAGGCACGATTGAATTACGAAGTTCGTCCGCATAGGTCCGTTCTTCGTTTGCCTTCAGAAAAGAGGTATGAGTACTTTTGATTTCATCAAGCTGTTCAAGCTGATAAGCGGCTGTTTCAATCCGGCGATGAGTACTTCTCAAATCATCAAAACGCTCTTGTAATGCGACCAATTTTTCTTTTGAACCGCCATCATCTAGCATGTGTTCACGAATAAACTGGGTCAGGTCCTTAACATCTTTAATACAGACCGCCTGGTTAAAAATAGACATTGGGGAACGATTACCCAAGTCTGTATCCATAAAAAGCATCGATTCAAATTTTTTATGGTAAGCGGTAAACGAATCAAAAACGGTCAAATTTCGGTCTTTTATTAAGCGGCGAATATTATCAACATCCCCGAGATCATTAAAATCCTCTTCTATGGATAGTTTCCTTTTTTCAACCACAAAAACCTTATCCACTCTTCCTCCTGGAAGACACCAAAGGACTTGAGCAATAGAAACATCGGTTTTATAAGCCTCGTTGTAAAAGTGTGCAAGCAATACGGTGTAGGATTCACCAGGTTTGCGTAAGGTTTCTTTTCTCCCCTGACCAGTCGTCGCATCATGAATTTCTGAATACGCACCAAGGACATAATCTCGTTCATTACGCTCACGACTTCCCGCCTGACTCGAAGCCACATTATAATTTCGTACGCGATTCGGTACCAGCAATGTAAGCAGAGCATCTACAATTGTGGATTTCCCCGAACCATTCCTCCCAGTAATCATAGAGGTTCTTCCCTCAGGTCTCATGGAGTAGACTTCATTATGGAAAGTACCCCAATTTAAAACCGAGAGTTCATGAAGGCGATAACCGGCGGTTGATTTGTCCGGTGAAAATTCTAGTTCAAGTTGTGATTCAAGCATCTTCATCCTCCATATCTACTTCTAAGTCAGGTGATCTTCTTTTAATTTGATCACGAATTTCAGCTAATTTTTCTGGTGGTAATTTCGCCTTAATAATCCTCTCAACTCGGTAAAGACCACCTTCTTTATCCCGAACTTTTTTCAAAATTCCCCATTCTTCAAATTTCACGACCAAAGCGGAAATCTGACGATGTATTTTTTTCTCGTCATGCAGTTCAGGATAATAAGGTGTCATGGTGTCCCTTAAATCCATTGCTGAACGATATAAATGATCCCCCTCCTCTTGGTTCTGTTCGAACCTCATCAATTCCTCCCGTAGAAGAATCATAAAAATAGTCTGGTGGTAAGAAAGACGAGTACGCCGAAGCACACGAGGTAAAGGAGCTTCAGAACCATCATCCCAGCCCTCTAATTCCGATTCATCCACGTCTTCTTTTTGCCGGACAAAAGCATAACCAGCGGAATCGTCTCGGGCGACCTCCATTCCAATTTCAGAAAAATGATTTCGTATTTTTTCCCATTCTGCTCCTAAACGACCCCAAAGATCTAAATCTTCTTGATAGATTGGTCCATTAAGGAGGCGAACAATGACATGACGATGTGTAATAGCTGGGTTCATAGTAGGTTGCGTTGGAAAACAAGTTGTTCGACCTCGACAAAGCGAGGTTGTGCTGGTCGGTTCAAATCGATGCTTATAATTTCATTTGCCAGAATTTCATGCCTGCTATCTTCTCCGGCAATAACCCGATAACAGACCACATCAACAATCCCTCTCTCCAGAGGAAATTTCTCCACTATATCGGAAAGGCTAATCTTTTCATTTTCTTCAAGAATTGAATTTACCCGTTCCCTAAATTTCACCAGATCAAGAGGTTCACCAACCGAGTGGAGGATTTCGTTCATCCACTCGGTATCATCAGGCTTTGCCTTCTTGACTCTTGCAAAAGGCTCGACTGCCTTGGGTTCCCAAAATTCTGCCTCCATTAAAGTGAAAAATTGAGGCCTTATATCAATGGCAAAGTCCCAATCTTCTGGGGGAATATCTCGCAATTGAAAGGCTTGCTGGCGTATCGAAGTCAAAGTTTCTCTGATCTGCCTACCAGAACCTCCAGCATGATCCCCCACAACTTGGCGAAGTTTACGACTAATTCGACCATAAGCTCCATGGGCTGCAACGGCTTCACCAAACAACCGTTCGCCTAAATTACTGAATACTTTAGTGGGATCCAATCCACGCTTCCTGGCAATATCGGAGGTTTGTTCGGCTAATCCACGAAGCTTTCGGGCCAAAGCTGGATTTGTCATCATAGTACGAAAACCAAAATAACTCTTCCCTTGATCACACTCACGCAGCTCCTCATCCGCATCCAGAACCCGCTCCACAATGTCTCCTTTAGAGGCCAACCCCTGTGCATAAAGCTTAGAAATCTCTCTGGCATGATCTTTAAAAAATTCCTCAATCGCACGGAAGTCGGAAAGGAAATGTTCGACCAAGTCTGAAAGGTCGTAAACTTGATCACGAATTACATCTTCACCAAAAATAGGAGCTTCTCCTGTTTCTTGAATCTTCCTAATCTCATCATCGATATCTTCTCTCTTACGTACTAACTCGCGAATTCTGGCCTCCGGGTCCGCATTGACACCTTGTGAAAGGTTTTGCATCTCTAGCATAATCCGGTTGAAGCGAGATTCCGTGGTGGCATAACCACGATGTTGCATCGCTAATAAATCCTGCAACCAACTAAGCACTTTTTCTGAGTGTCTAGTTAAACGAAAAACATATTCTTCACGATCTTCGTTGTAGGTTTTAGTAAGATAGCGGTGCTCTTCGTCACACCATTCATCTAAATATTCGTTGGGTAACCGTTTAGGTGCGTCATAATCCTCAAGCTCACGCATTTGCTCGATATGTTCCGATAAGGTTGCCGCCAACTCCTCTTCGGATGCTTCCACTACCCCCCAATGCTTAAAAGTTTTAAAAAAGAACCCGGCAACAAAGGAACCCAAGCGGCCTCGCATTAATCGCAGCGCAGGTGACTCGTCAAAAAGGTGCAAAAAGTCTTCGTCCATACTTATAAATAATAAATTCTTGTCCTCAGATTGATAACCTGAGTAGTCAAGTCAAAGAGAAGTTATTACCAATCCAAAATGCTTGTGAAAAACATTTTCTTCAAGATCACCATTTGGGCCGTTTATCCGATAACCAATTACGGATTTTCTAATCGCGAAGATGTAATCGCTTTATTCTTTCTCCACCACCAATGTAGAGAGATCCATCCCAATAAGAAATACTCTCCGCCTCACTACCCACATCATATCGTGCTAGTTCAATACCCAAATCCAGATCAAAAACACGTACCTCATCCAAATTTCCCAAGGCAATAAAGAGGCGTCCCTTCTCATCAAATGCAACACCTTTGGGTTCAACACCAGAGGGAGAAAAATCGACTAATGTCCACGAATCCACTAAAATTAAATCCTCTGGAATATCGTAAACAACCACTCGGGAGGCATCTGGCTCTGCTGCGACAAGTTGTTTTCCATTCGGACTCATCGCTAATCCCTCAACCCTGACCAAATCATCATTAAGAATCCCCACATACCCAATATCTGGGCGGATTCGATAAATTGTTCCTGAAAGAGGTGAACTCACAAAAAGGTCTCCGTTTGCGGCAATAGCTAAATCCTTTACCGTTCCAAAACGATACCCATCATAGGAATCGGCTAATACCTCAAGTTTATGAGCCGAGGGCGAGATTCGAAGGAGTTTACCGGTTCCAGCATCAGCCACCAAAACCCTATTTTCTTTATCCACTCGGATCCCCTCAGCCTTGGGCATAAAATCGCCAACTGGTGAAATCCACTCTTCAAGATCGATAAACACCTCGGGCTCCTTCATTCCCTGCTGATATTTTCCAATTTGTCCTTCTTTTTCAAAGTTGGCTAAAAAAAGATTCCCCTCTTTAGAAAACGCCATCCCACCTATTTGTTTAAAGGCTGGAGTAAATGATTCCAAGATGACCGATTCAGGTGACGGCAGAGCGTCTTTATTTACAAGTTTAATTGGTATAACTTTTTTAGGAGAAACTTGCACACAACCAATTCCCCCCAACAATAGGAGAAAGATAATCGTGACATATCCATCTAATCTGTGTTTCAAGTTAGTTCTAAAAAGCCTATCTTCAGCAAACATCTTACCTCACATTTCTTCAAAGAAAAAAAGTTAAAATAGTTAAATAAAAAAAAGAACATGGATCACGATCGGATACTTAAAACGAAAAAAGCCTGGCAAAAAGCAGAGGCCATTCTGATCGGAGCAGGTGCAGGGATGGGGGTCGACTCTGGGCTGCCTGATTTCAGAGGAAACTCAGGATTTTGGAAAGCCTACCCTCCCCTCGAAAAGCTTGGTATTCAATTTCACGAGATGGCAAACCCCCTATGGTTTGAGGACGATCCCAATCTCGCATGGGGCTTTTATGGTCACCGACTTGACCTTTATCAAAAAACCAAACCTCATCATGGCTTTGAAATTTTATTAGAAAAAAATATCAGGCAAGATGTCCCCATGTTTATTTTCACCTCCAATGTGGATGGTCATTTCCAAAAAACTGGATTTAAGGAAGACCAAATCGTTGAATGTCATGGATCTATTATGCATCTTCAATGCACTCGAGCTTGTGGCCAATCGATTTGGAGAATCGACCCAAATTCCATCCCTAGTATAGACCAAGAAAGCTTGCGTGCAGTTGGTCCAATGCCTTCATGCCCAAATTGTGGCTCAGTCGCACGTCCTAACATACTTATGTTTTCTGATTGGGGCTGGATTCAGGAAAGAACTGCAAAGCAAAGAGAAAACCTAGACAGATGGATGGAGCAACATAATTCCTCAAAACTTCTTGTACTAGAATTTGGGGCGGGCAAAAGTGTCCCCACAGTCCGGATGACATGCGAAGAAATTGCTCGTTCAAACAAAGGGAAATTAATTAGGGTTAATTTAAGAGAGGCTGATTCTAGTTCAATTGAAATAATCCCGATCGAACTTACTGCAAAAGAAGCAATTCAAAGAATGTCAGAAATTTGAAAAAGAAGCCTTTTTTCCCCTTCTTTCATCTGAATACCAAGTTGAGAAATTGCCCTAACTCAGAATTTTCTTAACCACGTGACCATGTATATCAGTAAGTCGAAAATCTCTGCCCTGAAAGGGATAAGTAAGTTTTTTGTGATCGACCCCAAGTAGATGCATAATGGTAGCGTTCAAATCGTGAACATGGACCGGATCCTCATCAATATTGTAACAAAAGTCATCCGTAGTTCCCAATGAAAACCCTTTTTTTACGCCAGCCCCGGCTAAAAATACGCTAAAACATCGGGGATGATGGTCTCGGCCATAATTGGTCGCAGTGAGCTTACCTTGGGAGTATATAGTCCTCCCAAACTCACCACCCCATACGATTAAAGTGTCCTCCAATAAACCGCGCTGACGCAAGTCCGCAATCAGTGCAGCAGTCGGCTGGTCCACATCTCGACACTGCCCCTTAACTGCCTTAGGTAAGCCACCATGGTGATCCCATCCCATATGAAAAAGTTGAATACAACGTACATCGCGTTCGGCCATGCGTCGGGCAAGCAGACAATTTGCCGCGTAAGTTCCAGGCTTGAGAACATCCGGTCCATAACTATCAAGAACATGTTTGGGTTCTTGGGACACATCGGTTAATTCAGGAACACTTGTCTGCATACGAAAAGCCATCTCGTATTGGGAAATACGAGCATCAATCTCCGGATCACCCACTATTTTTCTGTCCTTACGATTGAGATTGGCGATTTCATCGAGCATCCCTCGTCTCATATTTCGGTTAATCCCCTTGGGGTCGGAAAGGTAAAGAACGGGATCGCCCGAATTTCTAAACTTAACTCCTTGATGCTGTGTGGGTAAAAACCCGGCCCCCCAAAGACGATCATACAAAGGCTGATCATTTGGACGACCTGTCCCCCATGAAGTCATAACAACATAAGAAGGGAGTTCCTTGTTCTCTGTTCCTAGTCCATAACTCAACCAAGATCCGATACTCGGTCGTCCGGCTAATTGATGGCCCGTCTGGCAAAATGTGATGGCAGGATCATGATTAATTGCCTCGGTGTGCATCGACTTAATAAAACATAACTCGTCGGCCTCCTTGGCCAAATGTGGCAGCACATCGCTCATCCACTGACCAGATTTTCCCTGCTTGGCAAACTTGAAGATACTCGGAGCAATCGGAAAGTTCTTTTGCCCCGAACTCATTGTGGTTAACCGCTGTCCATTACGGATCGACTGAGGCAAGTCCTTGCCCCGCTGCTTTTCCATCATGGGCTTGGGATCAAATAAGTCCATTTGAGAAGGCGCACCCGATTGGAATAGATAAATTACTCGCTTAGCCTTAGCAGGAAAATTGGGAAACTCCTGAGCCAATCCACCGCTTGCTAATCCATCCTGATAGGGAAGCATACTCGCAAGAGCAGTTGCACTTAGAGCCGCTGCTCCATTTTTAAGGAAAATACGCCGATTTAAAAAATCTTGAGTGGCTGCCAAGTCCGGCTTGGATTGAAGGAGGTTTTTGAATTCATTCATCATCTTTAAAAAGATCAGTCCTTGGTTATGACACGATCGAGGTTTAATAAAATACTGGCGGTCGTTGAGTAGGCTGCTAGTTCAGGCAACGCGAGAGATGGATCAGGCTTGGAACTGCCTTGCGTAATCAGAGACTTCGCACCCACAATATCTTTCTCAAATTTTTTCCTCCTACCTTCAAAGCCTTTTTTTAAGACCTTGACCGTATACGCATCAGGGGTTCGTGAGGTCACCAAGCGAAAACCCATGGAGAGTCGAGATTCAATCGTATCCCCTCCCTCCTTCATCATTCTCTCGGCTAATGCCCGGGATGCCTCCACATAGGTAACTTCATTCAGTAAAGCCAAAGCTTGAAGGGGGGTATTAGTACGAGATCGTTTAGGAAAGCAAATCTCCCGATTAGGGGCATCAAACAAAAGCATAGAAGGAGGAGCAGCGGTCCGTTTCCAGATCGTGTACATGCTCCTACGATACAAACCTTCTCCACTATCTGCTATATAATTCTTGAGGTTTCCATAGCGATTGGTTTCCGACCAAACGCCGGGGGGCATATAAGGTCGGGTACTGGGCCCTCCCAATTTTGAAATAAGCAAACCACTAACCGCAAGAGCTTGATCTCGTACTAATTCACCAGCCAAACGGAAACGCGATCCACGGGCTAAAAGGCGGTTTTCTGGATCTTGGCGATATAGTTCCTCGGGAGCATGCGAGCTTTGTTGGTAGGTTTGACTCATCATGATAAACTTAATCATTCCCTTCATATCCCATGCTTTTGCGACCTGACCTCCTACTTTGGGTAAGCGAGATGGCTTGGTAAATTCCACCGCAAGCCAATCAAGCAGTTCCGGATGGACAGGCCATTCAGCCTGCGAGCCAAAATTTTCCGAAGTTTTAACAATACCGAAACCAAAAAGTCGTTCCCAAATACGATTAACCCAAACGCGCCCTGTCAGGGGATGATCTCCTGAGACTAACCATCGAGCTAAACCCAATCGATTTACCGGTTCACCTTCTGGCAATGGTGGTAAAGCACGGGGTAAGGCACGACCTACTTTTTCCAACGGCTGATCATATTCACCACGATTCAGAATAAATGCATCCTTAGGAACGGCCTTTTCTTTCATCACCATGGTACTGGGCAAGGAATCATTAAACTGATCCAAGGTCTTTTTCGCCTGTTCAACTTTCGATTTTGCCACGGTTAAAGGGTGTCTTTCATTGACACGAAAATACTGGTCTAGTTTTTTACGCTCACCAAGTTTCATTGAATCAATTGGCTTTTTGATGTATGCCAAAATTTCTTCCGGTAATGCAAATTCCTCATCCAAGGAACTGACCTTTCGGGAAGACCTAGAAAGTCGAAATCTGCCAATATTATGATCTTTAAAAACGGATTGATGATAAATTTTAACCACCAACTCAGCACCCGACCGAATTACGATCGGCTTCTTTGCCATGAACATCGCCTTCGCAGGCTGGCCCTTTGAAGCATCAAAACCGTCTAACGCCCATCCTTTTGTTCCTTTCTTGGTCAGATTTTGGGCATTAGCTAAGATCAATTTGACGGGGTATCCTTTTTGCTCAAAGCTGGCCTTGGCATTTTCCAATTTGAGAATTTCAGGCTGCGTCTTCTTATCCTTATAAACCACCGAAACTTCCAATCCAGTCATAACAAAATTACCATTCCTCGTCCTGCCCGGTCCATTCTCGGGAAATGATTGATCAGGAAAAACCTCGATCAAAATGCCTGCGAGTTCTTTAACATTTAGCTGGCTGCGGATTTCATAAGTATCATTCACTGGATTTTTACCCGCTACTAACCATGAACCATCCCCAAGCATTTTAAAGGTCGCTCCTCCTGAACTCACTACTTTTTCATTTGTTAATCTAGTCCAAAGTTCCTTTGGTTTCTCCCCATCTTTAAGATATTGGCGAGTCTGCTCCATCCATTGATCGAGCGCATCGGGCATTTGTTTCTCCGCATCTCCCATTCCATCCTGCACTTGTTTCAAGCGAGCTTCCAGTTTAGCTCTCTCTATCTTCTGACTAGAATTCGCTACTTTTATGAATGGCATTGTATTAAAACCATTCTTTCCATTGGCCGCTAAGACTCCAGATTCGTCATTTGAATTGAAGAAAGCAAAAAACTCAAAGAATTCCTTTTGCGAAATTGGATCATACTTATGATCGTGACATCGTGCACAACTCATAGTTAAGCCGAGCCAAGTGGTTCCTGTAGTATCAACCCGGTCAATTACTGTTTCCACGAACCATTCCTCAACTATCCGTCCCCCTTCTCCGTTGAGACGGTGATTTCGGTTAAATCCGGTTGCAATAATTTGATCCTCTGTTGCGTTGGGCAACATATCACCAGCCAATTGCTCGATGGTGAACTGATCAAAAGGAAGATTTCGGTTATATGCGTTAATTAACCAGTCTCTCCATAGCCACATATCCCGACTCCCGTCACTCTGGTAACCATTACTATCCGCATACCGCGCCAAATCGAGCCACTCAATTGCCATTCTTTCACCATAATGCGGAGATGCGAGCATCCGATCTAACATCCTTTCGTAAGCATTAGAAGAATCATCCTTCATGAACATATCAATTTCTTCTAGACTCGGAGGCAGTCCAATCAAATCTAGACTTGCTCGACGCAACAAAGTTTCCTTGTCTGCGATTTTTTTCATCGCCAAGCCCTCACGTTGCAATCGTTCTGATATAAATGCATCGATAGGGTGCTCTTTATTTGCAATCTTGGGAACTTCTTTTCGTTGAGGAGAAATGAACGCCCAATGACCCTGATAGTCGGCACCTTGTTCAATCCACTTACGCAAAGTATTTTTTTGTTCTAGAGTAATTGACTTACCACTATCAATAGGAGGCATGTGTTCCTCGTCATCTTTAGGGAGAAAGATTCGGGCAATCAATTCACTCTCATCTGCACCTCCTTTTACAATCGCCTGAAATCCTGACTTAGCCTCCTTAAAGGCATCTTTTTCGAGATCGAGACGAAGCCCCCCTTTTCTTTCCTTTTCATCAGGCCCGTGGCAATGAAAGCAGGAATCGGATAAAATGGGACGAATATCTCGGTTAAACTCAAGTTTCCGTTCCGCCCAAGCATTTACAAAAAGAAAAAGGGAAGAAATACATATAAAGAATCTAATAATACTAACACCCAACCTAAGAACAAGTTTTTGTGCAAGAGCTATGAATACAAATTTTGAAAATTTAAAATTTCGATTCATTGCTGAAATTAGTAAGATTATAATAATTTGATATCATCATATTCAAACTCTCGAAAAGCCTGAAATTTAACAAACCTACTTTAACTAAGATTCAACCAATTCTTCTAACTTCGCCCATTTGGAATAGGCATCTGCAATTTTTGTTTCTAGTTTCTCCAAATTTGCCTGATCACCTGTGGGGTCATTTTTTGGGTTTCGATAATAGTCAGAACTCTGCATGGTCGAAGCGATTTGATCTCGTTCCTCTTCCAACTTTTCTATTTTTTTTGGAAGTTCAACAAGGGCCTCTTTTTCCTTGTTTAAAAGTTTTCGGGGTTTTTCCTTCGATGTATTCAGTTTTGTCTTAGATCGATTAACCGAATTTTTGGCCTGTTCTTGTTCCTCTAACCAACGTTCACAACCACCCGCATATTCGACGACTCCCCCTTTTCCATCCATGGCAAAGGTAGCAGTGACCACATTATTAAGAAATGCACGGTCATGACTTACCAAGAGAAGGGTCCCATCAAACTGAAGCAGTCGTTCCTCTAACAATTCAATTGTTTCAATATCGAGGTCATTAGTTGGTTCGTCCAATACCAACAAATTCGCGGGTTGAAGAAAAAGTTTGGCCAAAAGAACCCGAGCTCGTTCCCCACCGGAAAGCATTTTGACCGGCGCTCGGGCAGTCTCGGGTAAAAAGAGAAAATCTTTTAAATAGGAAAGTATGTGCTTACTATATCCGTTAATCGTGACGGTATCACCATTAGGAGCCACATTCTCCGCAACCGATAAACTATCATTCAAAATCTCCTTATGCTGGTCAAAATAGGCGACATCCAACTTCGTTCCATGTTCAATACTTCCATGTTTTGGCTCCAGTTTTTTTAATAAGAGCTTCAATAGGGTCGATTTACCTGATCCATTTAACCCGACCACTCCAATTTTATCACCCCGCCAGATAGTGGTAGAAAATTCCTTGATTATACTTTTTTCATCCCAGGCAAAATCAACATCCTTGATGGTAATTACTTTTCTTCCTGAAGTCTTTCCCTTGTTGGTAGAAATTGTACTTTTTCCTTGTTGCTCCCTTCGATCCGAACGTTCCTCCCTTAATTTAAACAAAGCCCGGACTCGACCCTCATTTCGGGTTCGTCGAGCTTGGATTCCTTTTCGAATCCAAACCTCTTCATCTGCCAGTTTTTTGTCAAATACCGAGTTCTGTTTTTCTTCGGCCGATAGAATATCCGCTTTTCGTTCTAGAAATTTGTCATAACCACAAGTCCACGAGGTCAGATTACCACGGTCTAATTCTAAAATTCGAGTGGCCACAAAACGAATAAAGGAACGATCATGAGAAACAAACAGGACGGCAAATTCAGCCTTTTTCAAGAACTTTTCCAGCCATTGAATTCCTTCAAAATCAAGATGATTTGTCGGTTCATCCAGAATTAAAACATGAGGTTCTCCCACTAAAGCCCGAGCGAGTAAGGCACGACTTTTGTTACCTCCAGAAAGAGTTTCAAAATCTTCCTCTTGGGTTAAACCCACTCGGTCAATAATCGAAGCAACCTTATGATCCAGACTCCACCCGTCCGTCTGATCGAGTTCAGATTGTAAACGATCGACTTCATCCGCTAATCCCGAATCATCTGGGTTCTCAGCTAATCCAAGGGATACCTGGTTGTAAGCTCGTAAAATATTAGCTTTTGCGCCCAAACCCTCCGCCACCACATCAAAAACACTTCCTTCTACTCCCGTCGGAATTTCCTGGTCAAGCTTAGCCACACGGAAATCCGGAAGCCGTTCACTCTCTCCTTTATCCGGATGCACCTGTCCAGACAAAATTCGAAGCAGGGTTGATTTCCCCTCTCCATTACGTCCGAGCAGACAGATGCGCTCCTTCTTTTCAATGCTGATGCCCACATCATTAAGGAGGAGGGGTCCGCCAAAAGATACAGATAAATTACGATAACTAATTATTGCCACGAAACTTTACTATGGAAGTATCCGCAATTGGGCAAAGACTTATGTCTTTTTTAGATTAATTTAACTGCAAACAATTTTGCGCCCGATTTAGAGCAAACATGATTCTACCGAATAAAAGGCTTACTAGTGGATAGGAATTTCAATCTATATTTCTTCTAATCGGGGGGGGCAAAACGAACCTACTCATTCAATTCTTAATCATGCACTTCTATTCGAAAAAAGACTTTCACTCAAGCGAAAGGTTTGAATCATTTTTAAAATATCCCCGTTCGTGGTAGGGCTTGGGTTTTCCAAAATTGGGGTCCTTGAATCCCAGTTTCGAATTCCACCCCCATTGTTGAGGCATTAAATCAGACTCCCATTCTTTATGCTTCTGAATGAGTTCTTTTACTCGATAGGGCCTTTGCTCCGCTAAATCATTGGACTCTGACCGATCTTTGGACAGCTCAAATGCATTATAAGTCTTTCCACCATCATGAGAAACAATCTTGAAATATTTATCCCTAATCGCCTTTCGCGAACCCCAGCTCCAATAGAGCGTTTCATGAGGAAAATCTTTGTTTGGCCATTTCAGAAATGGAAGCAGATTGACCCCATCAAGTTTCCAGTCCGGATTAACTTCCCCCCCTGCAGCAACGACAAGAGTGGGGAAAATATCAAGTGAAATTACGGGTTTCCAATAGACTCTCTTCGATTTAAAACGGGCAGGCCATTTCAAACAAAAAGGCACTCGGATTCCTCCCTCCCAAAAAGTTCCTTTTTTTCCTCTCAAGGGTAAATTAACAGATGATTCATGCCCTCCATTATCACTTAAAAAGATTACCATAGTATTTTCTTCAAGATCATATTCCTTCAAGGCATTCAGGACCTTACCAATATTTTGATCCAAGGATTTGATCATCGCCTTAACTATCCTTCTCTGGTGATTGGGTTCAGTGTCAAAATGGTCGAATAATTCCCGGGTAGCCTGAAAAGGGCCATGCACTGCATTAAATGGAATATAACAAAGAAAAGGTTGATCTTGATTTTGCTCAATAAAAGAAACTGCTTGATCCCCTAATTGATTAGTAAAATACTTATTTCCATCTTGTAAAAGCACGCCCCTCTGAATCACCGTGTTATGCCGGACTTCACGTGAAGAATAACTCATACTGATTATTTTTTTATTATGAAAAATTGGATTATGGTTTCTATTCAAATCTGGAAGATAATTCGAGGCCCCATTGTTAAAACCGTAGAACTCGTCCCATCGATTAAAAGGCATCATCGCCTCATCACTACCATCGTGTGACTTTCCGAACAATCCACACATATATCCTAATGACTTAAGGACTTCAGAGAGGATTGGGACATCTAAAGGAATTCCAGGTTTAACCTTTTCAGATACTCGATAAGGCCCGAT
Source organism: uncultured Puniceicoccaceae bacterium (assembly GCA_964383925.1). Taxonomy (GTDB): domain Bacteria; phylum Verrucomicrobiota; class Verrucomicrobiia; order Opitutales; family Seribacteraceae; genus Seribacter. Next base: position 2,639 of record CAYLIJ010000042.1, on the reverse strand, counting down.
ATTATCCCAGAAGCCAAAAGTATTCTGATATCGCCCGGTGAGCAATCCAGCACGTGAGGGTGCACAGACTGGGCAACTTACATAACCGTCAGTAAACCTGATTCCCTCGTTAGCAATCGAATCGATATTTGGAGTAGACACATCCCCTCCCTGATAACCAACATCTCCATAACCAAGATCATCGGCCAAAAAAATCACAAAGTTTGTTTTGGCATTAAGAAACCCAATCAAAGATACGGTCAGTCCGATGAAAAAGATGGAGTTCCGAAAAGATTGATTCATCAATTAGGTCGTTTTTCCAAGATATTCCTTCACTTCGATTAATGATCGGGTATTAAGAACATTTTTCCCCGTCAACCAACCCTTTCGGGCTGAATTTACCCCCGCGAGTTGAAAGTCAAAATGTTGAATTGCATGAGCGTCCGGATTAATCGCACAAAGTAATCCTTTCTCCACTGCCTTTCGCCAATATCTCCAATCCATATCAAGTCGCATCGGATTGGCGTTGATTTCAATAATCGTATTATGGGCAATAGCCGCATCAATAATCTTTTGAATATTTATCTTACTCGCTTCCCTTTTCAAAAGAAGACGACTACTCACATGCCCCAACATGGTAACCATGGGATGTTCAATCGCCTTGATAATTCGTGCAGTCATTGTTTCCTCATCCTGGGTGAGTCCATTGTGAACTGAAGCGACCACATAATCAAGAATCTCCAAGTCAGCATCGTCAAAGTCAAGTTTACCACCCGATAAAATGTCCACTTCTGAACCCGCAAATACATGACAGCGAAAACGACCACTCTCATTCAATTCACGAATCGCATTCACTTGTTTGTGCAATCGCTCTTCATCTAAGCCATTGGCTTGAAAGCTGGATTTAGAATGATCCGATATGCCTAAATATTCCCAGCCTCGGGCATCCGCTTCTTCAGTCATTTCCTCCAAGGTATTCCGTCCGTCCGAAGCCGTGGTATGATTGTGAAAACATCCCCGCAATTCATCCATTTCCAACAACTCAGGTAAATTATCAGATTCTGCGGCTTCCACTTCACCCAAGCCCTCCCTCAAAGCAGGGGGGATATATTGTAAACCGAGTGCTTTGAAAATATCCTCTTCCGAATGGGCTTCAACCGTGCCTACATTTCGCGAGGAGTCCTTTTCTTCCTCCGGTCTAAGTCCCCATTCGCTCAAACTTAGACCAAGGGAAAGAGCTTTTTGTCTCATTCGTACATTATGATCCTTGGATCCAGTAAAATGATGAAGTGCAAAAAAGAACTGTTCGGAGGGCACAACTCGTAAATCTGCTTGCATACCGTCATCAAATCGAACACTCGATTTAGTATCTCCATGGGCAGTTATTTCTACGATCCCGTCCATCTTGGTAAACCAGTCCATAATCGGTTCTGGATTGGAGGAAGCGACCAGGAAATCAAGATCTCCCACAGTCTCGACACCACGACGCAGACTACCTGCGGCTTCCACTCGTTCGACTTCAGGAATGGATCGTAATCCAGGCAATATACGATCGGCTACCTTTCGTGCATTCCACCAAAGATGTCGGGCGGCATAGGCTTCTCGATTCTCAATTCCAGAAAGAATTTTGGCCTGAGTTTTTTCGCCAAATCCTTTTAGCTCTGCCACTTTTCCCTCGTTGCATAATTGAGTTAACGATTCAATCGAATCTACTCCAAGTTTTTGATGTAATGCATTGATCTTTTTCCCACCCAGCCCAGGAACCTCAAGTAGGTCGAGGAGTCCACTAGGTACGGAGTCCTTTAATTTATCAAAAAATTCCAATTCACCCGTTTTAAAAAGGGTTTCAATCTTCTCGGTCAATGCCTTACCAATCCCGGGGACATCTCCCAATCGTCCTTCTTTAATAACTGAACCCAAGTCCTCTTCCATCGTCTGCAATATGCGAGAACCCGAAAAATAAGCACGAACCTTAAAAGGATTCTCGCCCTTAATCTCAAGCATGGTTCCGATCAAATCAAGAATTTCTATTATCTCTATTTTTTCCATTACAATTTAGAATGATAGAAGTACTCCTTAAAATCGAAGTTAAAATTAAAAGAGATCAACTCTATTTAGACCTAAGCTTTATATCTGCGATTGAGGGTTCATTAAATTTTATCATCAATTGAGTATTTTCTTTTTTTAATCGTGCTTATTGTTCTCGTCCATAAAAATTAATTAACTAGTCTGGTTCTTTCCTTTAATGCTTTATCTAGTTACCAAACTAATTAGAGTAATAATTTTTCTCAGTTCAATCCTTCCGACCTTAAACTTATAATATTTAAATGAAATTACTTGTACGCAACTTGGATCGATTAACAACGGAGGAAGAGTTGGTGAATATATTTAAGGAATTTGGTGAAATTGAATATTGCACTTTGGTGATAGACCCGAAAAATGGATCTTCGAAAGGATTTGGATTTATTGAAATGCCAAATATGAGTGAGGCAAAAGGCGCGATCAAAAATTTAAATTACAAAACGATTGGCAGAAATAAGATACGGGTTAAAACGACCAAGAATTGAATGAGATTATTTCGGATACCCGGTCTTGCCTTGGTAGGTTTTAATAAAACAATTATTTAGAGCTGAGCTATTGCATTTTCGAGAATTCTTGAA
>CAYLIJ010000041.1:2614-23028 GCA_964383925.1 uncultured Puniceicoccaceae bacterium | reverse complement strand
CCCGACTGAGAGTACCAAAAACTCCTGTGCTACCATTACACCACCGGGCTACTTCATCAAAAATGATCACAACTCACTTAAAGTCAAGATTCTTGCTTCAAATTAACTCAAATTATGCCAAGTAAATTTAAAAGGATTATCCTTAAGATAAGTGGCGAAATCCTTGGTTGTAGAAGCGAAGGTGAACCCATTCATGCTAGATCTTTAGAAAATATTTGTGCCGAAATCAAAGCCGTTTCAGATATGGGAGTTGAAGTTGGCTTGGTAGTTGGTGGAGGCAATATTTTTCGTGGTCTTCAAGGAAGCGATAAGGGAATAGATCGAACTACTGGAGATTCTATGGGAATGCTTGCTACTGTTATTAACGGGCTCGCATTGATGGATCGGCTTGAGAAAATGGGTTCAGTGGTCCGAGTGCAAAGTGCAATTCCAATGGATAAATTGGCAGAACCCTATATTCAAAGGCGGGCAATTAGGCATCTTGAAAGAGGGCGGATTGTCATTTTTGTAGCTGGAACTGGTAATCCGTACTTTTCAACAGATACTACAGCTGCCCTTCGAGCGAGTGAGATTTCAGCTGAAATTATTCTCAAGGCAACTAAAGTTGATGGGATATACGACAAAGATCCTCATAAACATGATGATGCGATTAGATTTGAAAACCTTAGTTATATGGATTGTCTCGAAAAAAGGCTCTCTGTGATGGATTCGACTGCATTTTCACTCTGTATGGATAATGGCATGCCCATTCTTGTCTTTGATCTTCAACAAAAGCATTCTATCCGAATGGCAGTTGCAGGGGAAAAAATTGGCACCCTCGTAAAGTAATAATTTCGGATATCAAAAAAACTCGTCAACCCAAGCTCTATAATGGAAACTTCACTAATTTTCGATAAAATGAATCAAGACATGAGCAAGTCAGTTGAACATGTATTGCATGAATTTAACTCCTTGCATACCGGTAAAGCAAATTCTTCGATGGTCGAAAATATCTCGGTAGATGTCTATGGCTCTGCAATGAAACTTCGAGATATTGCTGCAATTACAACTCCAGACTCACGAACAATTCAAATTCAACCTTGGGACAAAACTAGTTGTGCTCCTATTGAAAAAGCTCTGCTTGAAGCTAACATTGGCATTACTCCACTAATTACCGGTGAGCTTATTCGTTTGCCAATACCAGACTTAAGTGGAGAGAGAAGAGAAGAATTATGTAAATTAGCCCAAGGATTTGCCGAACAAAGTAGAGTCGGAGTTCGTGCGTCTAGAAAAGAGGCAATGAACGGATTGAAGGTAGCTCAAAAAGATGGCCTACCTGAAGATGATTTTAAAAGAGCTGAAAAGGATGTACAAAAAAGCACAGATGATGCCGTGACTAAAATTAACGAGGCACTCTCAAACAAAGAATCCGATCTCCGAAAGGTTTAGGATACTCCTTTCTTAAAATGTGGCCAATTTGGCTTAAATTAAATTCACTTGAAATTTTTTAGCATTCTTTGAAAAAAATCGTTATCAAGTTAGGAACTGGTATACTCTCTGCAGGAAGAGGCAATATCAGGACAGACCGTATGGATGAACTTGCCCGAGCTATCGCTATCTTGTCAGATGAAGGAGTTGAGACAATTATTGTAAGTTCAGGCGCGGTTGGACTAGGCATGGGTAAGTTAGGGATCGAAGAAAGACCTAAGGATTTATCTCTCCTGCGTGCATGTGCTTCCATTGGTCAATGTCGACTGATGAACGCATGGAGTAATTCACTTGAACAAGCTGGGTTAGTTGCGTCACAAGTTTTATTAACTCGTGAGGACTTTGAAAGTAGAAAGCGATCTCAAAAAGTGGAAGAAACTTTGAATACTCTGCTCAAGAAAAAGGTAGTTCCTGTTGTGAACGAGAACGATTCAGTGAGTGACGAAGAAATTAAATTTGGAGATAACGATGTACTTTCCGCTCTACTCGCATCAATTGGCAAAGCAGACTTTCTTATTATTTTATCTACAGCAAAGGGGTTGATGACTCATCCCACCTCAGGTACATTAATTCCCTTTGTAGCAGAAATTACGCCCTCCATTGAGTCCATGGCGAAGGGTACACATAGCGCCACTGCTGTTGGTGGTATGATTACCAAGATTGAAGCTGCAAAAATCGCATGTCGTTCTGGCTGTGCAGTTTTTATAGGTAGTGGAGAAAATCCCGCCCAGCTTCGCAGTATTATTTACGGAAATAATGCAAAGGGAACTTTTTTTGCACCTACTGGACTGGAACTATCCGAAAGGAAAAAATGGCTGGCATTCTTCCCCGCCCCCAAAGGATCACTAACTATAGATCAGGGAGCCGAGGAGGCCATTATAAAAAAAGGGGGAAGTTTACTCGCAATTGGAATTTTAACTATTGATGGAGATTTTGAAAAAGCAGATGTACTTGAAATTAAAAATCACCAACAGCAAATTATTGCCCGGGGCGTTACTAGATTCAGTAAAATGGAATTACAAGGAATAATGGGCAAACAGAACGAAGAAATTCTTGCTCTTTTTCCTGGTAAAAATAGGCCGGAGGTAATTCACAGAGATCATTTAGCACCCTTACAAGGCGAAAAAAGTTGAAAACGCTTGCCCGTTTATCCCCTTTTAGAGAAAGGTATTCTCGTGTACGATTACGAAGATGATGAAGAAGATATGTTTGGTTCTCCAACTCCGACCAAAAACGATACTACAATCGATTTTAAATCGGAGCTTAACGCGGATCAATTTCAGGCAGTCACTGCTCCATTTGGTCCAGCCTTAGTGTTAGCAGGTGCAGGTTCTGGGAAGACCCGCACTCTCACCTATCGGGTTGCCTATTTACTTACTGAAGGTGTCAGTCCCGAGGAAATTCTTCTCCTAACTTTTACCAATAAAGCGTCCAAGCAAATGCTTGAACGAGTCGAACAATTAACGGGAGTTAGTACCAATCGTTTTCTTGGTGGTACTTTTCACCATGTGGGCGGACAAGTCCTGCGTCTTTTCGGGGACTCCATTGGCTTACCACGAAACTTTACCATTCTCGATGATGGAGATTCGGATGCACTCCTCTCCGAAGTGATTAGGGACTTAGATCCTGATTTTTTTAAATCAAAAGAGAATCCAAAAGCTAAACCAATAAAAGGAATTATTAGCTATGCTCGTAATGTGATGGTTCCAGTCGAGGAAGTGGCAAAGGGACGCTACCCATCGAATGGAGAATTACTCGCTAAAATAGACGCCTTCATGAGGGATTATCAAGATACTAAAATAAGTCGCGGTCTTGCTGATTATGATGATTTGCTTGTGCTGTGGCTTAAAGTACTCGAAACAAATCAAGAAGCAGCTCAATACTATCAACAGAGATTTTCACATATTCTAGTCGATGAATATCAAGATGTGAATTCCCTGCAGTCTAAAATTATTGATAAGATAGGAATTAATCATCAAATAATGGCAGTGGGAGACGATGCACAATGCATATACACTTGGCGGGGAGCAGATATGAATCAAATTATGGGATTTCCTGAAAGGCATCCGGGAACCAAAATTTTCAAGATTGAAACTAATTATCGAAGCTCACCCGAAATTTTAAAATTTGCCAACGGCATATTGGAAAACCGATCGACCGACGAGAACTTTACAAAAACTCTTAAACCGTCCCAACCCCATCAAGACCTTCCTGTCGTCGTTCCCACTGTTGACGGATATCAACAAGCAAACTTCATTTTATCAAAAGTGGAACAGATGGTTGATAATGGAACAAATTACCATGATATCGCGATTCTATATCGGGCCCACTATCATGCAATGGAGTTACAAATTGAGTTGTCTCGCCGCGATATTCCTTTTGTTATAACGAGTGGTCTTAGGTTCTTTGAACAAGCTCATGTAAAAGATCTTGTTGCCCAGTTGCGATTTGTAGTGAATCCAAAAGATTTAACCGCGTTTCATCGATTTGCTTGCCTTTTACCCAAAGTAGGAGAAAAAACTGCGGCTAAACTTCTTTCAATTGCAGAAACCATTGCCGAGGAGAAAGAGATCAAAATTACCGCCGCACTCTCTGAGCCTGAAGTGGTTAAAAAAGTGCCTGCTGATGCGAAAGAAGATTGGACCGGTCTAGTCGAGACTTTACAAAGTGTGGCTGAATTAACAGCCACCGCAACTCCCTCTAAAGTTGTAGATGAAGCAATTAATGGTTGGTACCATGAATATTTGCATGCAACTTACGAAAATTGGCCAAGACGAGAAGAAGACTTAGAGAGTTTAGTTGATTTCGCTAGTAAATACGAAAATTTAGCTGAAATGCTAACTCAGTTAATTCTTCTTAGTTCAGAATCGGGCGACCGTGTGGTGAGAAAAGGAGAAAGTTGCCTTCGGCTTTCAACTATCCATCAATCTAAAGGTTTAGAATTTCGACATGTATTTATCATTGGCCTAGCAGATGGTTTATTTCCTAACAAAAGAGCTATCGACGGAGAAGGTGATTTAGAAGAAGAAAGAAGACTTTTTTATGTAGCTTCTACCCGTGCTGAACATTCTTTACACCTCGTTTTCCCTATGCTATCCAATCAAAATGGGACCCAGATAAGACTCATGCAGAGTAGGTTTTTAAAAGAACTACCACAAACTCGGTATGAATTATACAATGTGCATGCCCAAAATGCTTTTGGTCGACAACAGGGATACGGAAGTAAGTGGAGTCAATATGGAGGCGCAGGAAAAAGGGGCGGCGCTAACCGAAGATCTTTCTAAGCCTCGAAACTACATTGAAAAGCTCGCCACGCAAGCAAGCTACAATCTTGCCTTTCGGGGAAACGGGAAATCGTATAATAAACAACCAAATCTCCAGGTAATGTGAACTCTTTTCCTACCTCAACAAATTGAAGTATATTTTGGCATAATATATTCGATTCTGCTACATCCATCCCCTTAATTTGAGCACACATAAGCGAAGCACATGCTTGGGAGAGAGCTGACCCCTGACCTGAGAACCGAATCTCCACGACAATGGATTCCTGTACAAGTAGATCAATTTGGCAGGCATTACCCGTCCGATCGCTTAACCAATTACCTCTGTGGCTAAAATTTTCTAACTTTCCTTGAAAAAGTGGTGCACCTGCATGCTCCTCAAGAATTTCTCGGTGAAGAGGATCTTCCATTTCCATTCATTAAAAACTGTTCTTCCACATCATAGATTCTACAGGTTGCGGGGAACGCTGATTGTATTTGGCTGAGACTTTACTCGAATAATCTACCGCAACCTCACCCTCCACCATAAAATAGATCAATTGCCCTATTGGCATTCCTGCATACACCCGAACGGATTGAGAGACTGAAATTTCAAGTGTCCAATGATTACAAAATCCGACATCTCCCTTTCCCGCAGTTGCGTGAATGTCAATCCCAAGACGACCTACACTTGATTTACCTTCAAGAAAGGGTACAGATTGATGCGTTTCTGTATATTCGAGAGTTGAACCCAAGTATGTTTTACCTGGATGTAGAATAATACCTTCAGCGCCGATTTCAAAATGTTTAACTTGATTGTGCTTCTTCGCGTCAATCACTTCATCGATATAACAGGCTAAATATTTCGACAGGTGAACATCATAACTATTGGTCCCAAGGCATTCGCGATCGTATGGTTCAATCACAATCTCTCTATTTTCAATAGCTTGCAGAATGGATGTATCAGAAAGAATCATAAGTGGTGTTGATAAAATTTAAAAATCTAAAAATTAAAATTTTAATATACAAATTTAAACCGTACAAACAAGTGGATATTGTGGGTGCTTAATACCCATAGTAATTTCTAATACTTGGAAGTCTCCCGAAGTCTCGTTAAATCATCGGAAGACTATCGTAAAGGTTTAACCAAAAGGCCGATACACCCCTGGTGAAGGCACAGGATATTCACCATTTGCGTCTGGAACAATCGGAGGAGTTGAGCTAAAGGTATAATCATCTATACCAGGTGCGTATTCTCTTCCTTTTTTCAACAATTCGTCAGCCATAATTTCTTTACCAGAATAAGCTGCTTCTCGTCCTAAAATAGCAGTAAAAGTGCTCATCGCCCCGTATTCGGCTTCATTCTGATATTTACCCTTATGAATATTTTCAATCAAATCTTTTTGCTCTTGATAATGGCCTCCTCCCGCTCCACGAATACGAATTGGATCTCCCTCGAAAGGTTCAATAGAACTCGCCAACTTGCAGGTGCCCTTTGATCCATGGGCATACTCAGATACATGTGACCATCCCCCCTTCAGATGTCGCCCCTGGCTGAACATTTTAGTGCCGTCCGGAAATGTGTATTCAACAAAAGTATGATCAAAAATTTGGGAAAGCTTTCGATCTCCCCCCATTCTCATTTCACTTCCACCCATTGCGTTAGCCTTTATTGGGTACATCCCTTTGATCCAGCACCCGACATCAAGATTGTGAATGTGCTGTTCGCAAATCTGATCACCCGATGCCCATGTAAAATGGTACCAGTTATTCACCTGATATTCCATTTCAGACATTCCATCCTGTTTAGCACGATGCCAAATCGAGTTTCCGTTCCAATAAACTCGCAGAAGATTAATGTCACCAATCACACCATCCTGCAGTTGTTTTACATTATCCATGTATCTTTCCTCGTGCCTTCTCTGCAAGCCTATACCAACGCTCAATCCTTTTTCTTTGGCTTTCTTTGCGGATTCCAAAACGCGACGGACTCCAGTTACATCGCTTGCAACCGGCTTTTCCATGAATACTTTTTTTCCTTGATTAATGGCATACTCAAATTGTTGAGGTTTGAAACCTGGTGGGGTCGCAATTACCACCATATCAACATCATCAGTGATCGCTTGCTTGTATCCATCAAGACCACTAAAAATTCTACCTTCCACATCTACCCTATCTTCTCCGTACTTCTTTTTAAAGCCGTCAATTTTCCTCAAAACATTAGTACTGTCCGCAAAAGCATCCGCCACCGCAACTAGCTTTGTATTACAACGAATATTCTTATTTTTTTCTAAATCTTTAGGGGCGTCAAGAATTTGAGAAATTGCTCCTGAGCCACGACCGCCCAAGCCAACAACCGCGACACGGATCGTATCACTTTGCAGTGATTCCCCCTTGGCAACATAAGGAAAAGAGGCAGCTGCTCCGACTAGAGCAGTGGAACCAATGAATTTTCTACGACTTACAGTTTCTGTTTCTTTCATATAGATAATAATAGATTATTAAGGTAATTTTAAGAGTTTTAATTTAAGTTTCTCGACTGAGGAATTGATTTAGAGGGACCTTTTACATCACCAAGTGCCCATTGAATTCCATCAAGAAAATGCTGCAACATAAATGGAGTCCACCAAGTTGCTTTGTTATGTCCAAAATTTGAATAAAAAACTCGCCCTTTCCCGTAGGAACGAACCCAGGAAACAGGATAGTCATTTGATTCAGAATTCCCTTTTTTATCCGTTTTCACCGAATCCAATCCTATTAATACCCGCAACTTACTCCGATCATATCCCTTATACTGATAGATTTCATCAGAAAACATGAATTCTTTACCCTTAAAAGCCCGCGTCGCAGGATGTTTAGCATCTTCAACAAAAAATGGCCATGTTCCCCCTGCTCCCCACGGATGTCCGGCAAAACAACCACCTATCATGTCAGTGTATTCCTGCCATTGTGTCATCCCTCCATCAGAAGCCGCATGAAAGCCAATGAAGGCCTTTCCACCTTTTATAAAATCTAAAATCGCATCACGCTGAGATTGTTCAACAAAAGCTTTTTGTACATGAGTAGTGTTATTAAAAATGATCGCGTCATATTTTTTTAGACCTTCAGCAGTAAATTCTTTAGTATCCAATGTAAAAGTTGGTACGAAAACTTTAGTTTTTTCTGCTAATACTCGGAGTCCTTTGATACCGGTTGGAATCGAACTATGCTTAAATCCGCTAGGCTTGGAATAGATCAAAACCTTGTGAGTTTTTTTAGATTTGAATGAAGCTTTTTTTGGAGCAGCAGCCTCTATCTTCTTTAATTCTTCATCATTTTGAGAAAAAACTCCGATAGGAACTAAATATAATAGACTAAGAAAAGTTGATAAAAATTTCATATTTTAAATCTTGAATGAATATTTGAAGAAGATTTACCATGCAAGGCAAGCAAGGAAAAGTGATTCGTGAAATTTAAAATCTTACACACAAGAAGGACAGGTACCGAATACTTCCATAACATGAGCGATTTCTACAAAGCCAAAAGATTTTGCTGCATCTTCCAACTCATTTCCCATACAAAGGTCAATCCGTTCAGTTCTTCCACAGGATCGACAGGTTAGATGATGGTGATGATCGTGACCATGCCCTATGCAATAAACTTTTGTACCATTCTCTCGTACCCCTCTTTGCACCACGCCTACCTTCTCAAATTGTTCAAGACAACGGTAAGCGGTTACGAGGTCACAGGTTTCCTTGGGTAAAATAGCAAAGGTTTCCTCTGCTGATCTAGGAGTATCTGACTTGGCAAGGACTTCAAGTATTGCCCGCCTTTGATCAGTGACACGCAATCCATTACTACGTAATTCCTCCAATGCTTCTTTAATTAACTCCTTCACATCCTAATTAATGATTCCGAATACAAACAACTCAAGTTATAAAACAATATAATTGATATTAGATTATTTTATATTTTGTAATGATAATTTTAATTACTTACCTTAATTTATAATATTTTTTTAAAATCTATCTCTAATCTTAAAAAAACCACTGCACCAATAATGAAAACTATTCTTATCGCTAGTATCCTTTCACTCACTTTTCTTTCCTTTACTGTAGCAGAGGCAAGAAATGAATTAATTGATTCTTATAAATCTGGGCAATTGGAAGACAGTGAAAACATTCCGTTTCATTATCGCTATTCTCAACCAGCTCAAATGGAAGTGGGAAAAGTGTATCCACTACTCGTTTTCTTTCATGGGGCAGGCGGTCGTGGAAATGACAACAAGAGCCAGTTAAAGGATGCCGGGGGAATTGAGGCTTTTGAAAAACAATCAGTACGAACCAAGAGAAAATCTCATATTTTTGCAGGGCAAGTCCCAAAAGGGGAGCGATGGGTCAATAGGGGTTGGAATCTTCTTGGTCATAAAATGCCTAAAATTTCTAATTCCATGAAAATGGCATTTAAAGCACTTGATGCTTATGTCGCAGACAAAAAAAACCAGATTGATCCCAATCGAATTTATGTAATGGGATTATCTATGGGGGGATATGGCACTTGGGATGCTATTCAACGTCGACCTAGTTTCTTTGCCGCTGCTGTACCGATCTGCGGAGGTGGCGATAAAACGCTTTGTACGAAGATTTCCCATCTTCCGATCTGGGCATGGCACGGAGAAAAGGATACTGTAATTAAAGCTAGCCATTCACGTAACATGATCGATGCGATAAGAAAAGCGGGTGGTTCCCCGAAGTATAACGAAATCAAGGGTCGTGGCCACAACTCTTGGATTGATGTTTGGAACTCAAAAGAACTTTGGAATTGGCTCTATTCACAAGAGAAAGAGTAACATCCATCCATTGTCATAAATTTAAATCCAATCTTAAAAACGATATTGGGGAGGTATTAATTTCGACCACAGTGGGATAAAAGCTTAATTGAAAAATTAGGCTAATTTTTCGTAGAGTGAAACTTAGTGAATATTAAATCTTATAATCAAAATCTAGACTTATCTGTGGCTCAATTAAAGGTAATAACGGAACAAATCTCCATTCTTTTAATTTGTCATTAGACGAACAAATTTTGTTCCTTAAACTTTAAGCCATCGACTATTTGTTATGACGACGAAACACATAAATAAAGTTACTCCTTTTGTAACCTTGTTTTTAGTCTCAATTGTTAACTCATCTGCTGAGACGATAAAACCCAATATTATTGTTTTCATGGCTGACGATATGGGCATCGGTGATACTAGTGCCTATTTAGATTTAAAGTTAATACCTGGAACTGAACCTTTAGCCAAAACATTATCGACTCCAAAAATTGAGCATTTTGCGAAACAAGGAATGACCTTCACTGATGCACATGCACCGGCTTCCATGTGTAGCTCGACCCGCTACTCTCTCCTCACTGGTCGCCTTTCTCATCGGTCTTATTTAAAAAAGCAGGGGTGGCTACCGCACGGACCAAATCGTCCTATGATTAATCGAGGTCTAACCACATTACCTGAAATGCTTAAAAGAAATGGATACTCGACTGCTGCAGTGGGGAAGTATCATGTCGGCATGGATTTTGACAATGGGAATGAATATCCATCCGATGAATTTGACTTTTCTGATGTCGATTTTACTAAGCCAATCCTCGATGGACCCACTCATCACGGATTTGATGAATTCTTTGGCGTTCCCGGGAATACTGAAGACTCACTCGATACAGACCCAAGAATATATATTCAGGATGACAATTGGATGATGAATGACCGATCAAAAATGAAGATGATTGGAATGAAGCAAAGAGAAGGTAAAATTATCGCGGATCCTGATTGGGACTTAGCCAAACTCGGACCCGATCTGTTAAAGCAAGCGATGGGGTTTATCAAAAGGAGGAGGAGCGAAAAAAAACCTTTCTTCCTCTATTATGTCCCATGTGCAAATCACTTCCAAAGAAACCCTTCTGGGGATTATGCCGTTCCTGAATCAATAGATGGACAAAAAGTCAAAGGACAGAGCAGGTACACCGATGGCTCAAAGGGAGGCGATCGAGAAGATATGATTTTAGAAAATGACATCGCTTTTGGTGCGTTGCTTAAAACCCTCGGTGAGACTGATGATCCTCGTAATCCAGGTCATAAAATGATAGATAATACCTTAGTTATTTTCACTAGTGACAACGGCCCAAATGTAGGTGACAACGAGGGACAAAATCAAGAAAGTGGCAGACTGCGTGGCAAAAAAGCCAAAATTTGGGAAGGAGGGCACCGCGTTCCCTTCATCCTTTATTGGAAAGACAATTTTGAAGGAGGGGGCAAAAATTCTAACCTATTTTCTCTCACCGACCTGTTTGCAACATTCGCTCATATTCTCGGAGATCAACTTTACCCCCACGAAGCACAAGATAGTCTAGATAGTGCGAAATATTGGAAAAACCCAAAAAGTATTGACCCTAGACCACGATATTTTTTCTGCCATCTAGGTCCGCCTTATGAGAACGATGCCATCGCCATTAGGCAGTTATCTCAAAAGGTCATAGTTCAAGGAGGCTTGGCGCAACCATGGACCAAAAATGGTTCGCTCGGATCCTCACTGCCTGTCGTTACTTATAATCTTAATACAAACCCCTATGAAATGGAAAAGTTTTCAGGACCTACAAAATCTGAAAACGCGTCTAAACTAGCTACAAAATTATTGAAAATCCATAATCAGGGGTTTTCAAGAGAACTCAATCTGCCTCCTGCTCAAAACCTAATTCTTGACGATGGGTGGCATAATTTAAGAAACGACCTAACCGGTACCATCGGTTACGAATTCGAACTATTGGAAAACCGAGTTGCAACCCATCTAGGGATGTGGGACGACCATGATCGTGAGAACCCAGTTCGGGCAGCACGCAGTATTCCCGAAGAAAATCAATCAGATCAACCCAGCCGACAAGGTAAAAGTCCAAGAACAATTAAAAGTCCTCATACTATCACTCTTTGGAAAATAGATGGAGATCCCGAAAGCCTCAAAGAAATTGATCGTGTTTATATAAAAGTGGGTAAAACGGGTGAGCTCGATGGTGAATTTAGGTTTTTAAAACTGGATCAACCAATTAAATTAAAAAGGGGAACGAGGTATATTGTTACGATGGATTCAATGACTGGAGATGGTGATCATTTCCATGATCCTGCCTCTTTTGACGGAATATCCCCACTTGTTAATCCGAGTGTTAGGATTATCAGAAGCGTAATGTTCAGAAACAACCAATTTGACCGAGGTTACCCTCTCCCCTCTTTTACTGATCTCGATCCCGATTATTCTTCTTATCGTCTGCCAGTTGGCCCAACTATTCGATTTAAATAAATCTGCAAAAGGATGGAATTTTGATATACAAAATATAGTTGATATATAATATTTAATCCTGTTAATCTTAAATTTATGAATTTTTATACATTTCTAAAATTAGTTTTGGTTTCATTATTCGCCAAACTACAAATTGGTGCTTCAATTGAACCTGTACCCTTTCACGAAGTCGAAATGACCAGCGAATTTTGGCGCCCTCGTCTCATTACTCAAAGGAAGGTACTAGTGCCTTTTGCTTTTGAAAAAACAGAGCCAGGTGTATCTCACCTACAGGCAGCAGCCGATTTTTTGGAAGGGAAAAAAGTAGAAGGACACCGGCCTCACAGGTTCATCGATTCGGATTTATATAAAGTAATGGAAGGTGCTGCCTACTTGGCTCAATTACAAGACGATCCTGAACTGGAAGAACAATTCGATCGAATTGTAAAAGTTATTTCTGCAGCGCAGGAACCAGACGGATATTTGTATCCCTCTCATACTACTGGAGTGGGGACTGAAAAAAGTATGATGGGTAACAAGCCCTACACTTTTGTGGTTCATAGCCATGAGCTTTACAACATGGGTCATCTTTATGAAGCCGCAATTGCTTATTACCAGGCCACAGGTAAAGATCAACTGCTCAAGGTCGCGGAAAAAAATGCCCAACATGTAAATAAAGTTTTTTTTAAAGGGGATCCAAACTACAATGATGGAAAGCCGATTAAACAAGCCCCCGGACACCAAGAAATGGAATTGGCGCTAGTCAAACTTTTTAAGGTAACAGGTAAAAAACTATACCTCGAAATGGCAGAACAATTTCTTGAAATCCGAGGAAAGACTTATGTACCTGACGGCGAAGGTGTCATGTCTCCGACTTACGCACAACAACACGCTCCGCTTGAAGATCAAAAAGAAGCTGTTGGACACGCAGTACGTGCAACATACCTGTACTCGGCCATGGCGGACATTGCGAGCTTAAGGAAAAAAAATTCGTACACCAAAGCACTCCATAAAATTTGGGCTAACATAACCGATACGAGAATGCACATTACTGGTGGGCTCGGGGCTGTTCATGGCATTGAAGGTTTCGGACCATCTTACCTCCTTCCAAATGCTGATGCTTTCAACGAGACTTGTGCCGCTGTAGGTAATGTTCTCTTCAATTTTCGCATGTTCTTGGCCCACAAAGATGCAAAGTACCTCGATGTGGCAGAAGTTTCTCTACTCAACAATGTGCTCGCCGCAGTCAATTTGGAAGGAAATAAATTCTTTTATGTCAACCCGTTGGAAGCGGACGGTAAATATCCTTTTAATCATGGAACTGCTGGTCGTGCCCCTTGGTTTGGAACCGCTTGTTGTCCGAGTAATATGGCCCGACTTCTACCGCAAGTTCAAGGAATGACCTATGCACACGATAAGCAAAATCTCTACTTCGCGATGTACGCAGATACATCGACAAAGATTAACATTGCAGGTACCGAGCTCAAGGTTTCACAGAATACAAATTACCCAAATGAAGGACTCATTAAAATAAACTTAGAGCCGGAAAAACAGGCCAAGTTTTCAATGCATTTACGCATACCGACTTGGACAGGTGAACAATTTGTCCCAGGCAAATTATATAAATATATAAATAAAAATACAGAAAATTGGAAAGTCTCAGTGAATGGAAAAATTATCAATCCCAAAGTCGAGCTTGGTTTTGCAGTTATTGAACGTCTTTGGAAAAAAGGGGATCAAGTCGTTCTCGAACTACCAATGCCCACACGCTTAAATTCCTGTGACAATCGCGTTGAAGAAAACCATGATCGTATTTCATTCACTCGAGGACCTTTCGTTTTGTGTGCGGAGGAGATCGACAATGAGGGCGCAACTCAACGATTTTTTCTCACAAACAAATCTCCTTTGGAACAAACTAAACTTTCAAAAGTAAAGCTCCCTTCCGGTTCATTTATTCAAGTAAAATCTAAAGCAAATGCCCTGTTAGAAAATGGCAAATCAGAAATACGAAATCTCGACCTAGTGCCCTACTATGCATGGAATAATCGCAAGCCAGGATCGATGACAATTTGGTTTCCAACCAACCCTAAACTCGCCATTTACGACCCCCACAAACTCCCTAAGAAGAGCGTCTTTCGCTCAATCAAAGCATCCCACACTTCCGACTTGGATACCGTAAGTGCAGTGGGCGATGGAAAAGAACCAAGGTGGTCGAGTGGAAAGAGCGTACCGCGCTGGACAAGTCGTCCACAACTTGGAAAAAACCAATGGATCGAGGGACACTTTTCGGAATCGAAAAAAGTTCGGGATATTGGTGTGTACTGGATGGAAGACCAGCAGGATGTAAAATTCCCCAAAGAATGGACTCTTGAAATCAGAAATAATGGGGAATGGAAACCTTTTGAATTATATGTCACAGATCGCTATGACAATCGGGCGAACCAGTACAATGTTGTTCACCCAGCCGCACCCCTTACCTGTGATGCAATTCGAATTAATATGATTCCGCAAACCGATGCTGCGGTAGGGATTTTAGAGGTGCAGGTCGCCTTTGAAAAATAAGGTTTGTTCAAACAAATAGGTATGATTTTCAGGTCACCTCCAGCTCGGCTCGTTTTTTTCTCCTTGGCACTGGTTTCAGCCTTTTCAATTCCATTCGCAAAAGAAATTTCGCTCTGCGAGAGACTTGAGCAGTCTATTCAAGGGAGAAAGCACGGATTCCTCGCCGGTAACCTTGCGTATTATGTGGGTGGATTTCATGCAAGCTGGGAGCTGATAGAAGAGGAGACAATTGGCCTCACTCACCCGTTTTATCATGACCTGCGAAGTCGGGGAGTCGGAATGCTCAACAGTCAACTCCCTGGAAGTGAAAACACCGGCGTTGGAAATGATTACCGGGGTTGGGAATTTTACAAGGACACCCGTGTTCTTTACGGCAGTGTCATTATTGGGGACAAAGTATATAAACATCCGACGCCTACTCGAATGAGTTGGCGACCGGATAAAATGATTTGTGAGTATGAAATAAATGGGGTCACGATTCGCGAAGAAAAATTTATCAGTGCAAAAGACGCCGCTGCCTCAATCATCACATCCTCTGAACCGATTACCCTTAAATTTGAAGGGCACAGTTTTTATGTTCGTCACAGCGTTTCTTCGAATGCCTCTGTGCGATACGACTCATCTACAAATTCGATCCTCATCCGCGAAGGAGGAACCGTTCGCTCCCTTCCCGACCCCGACCGACCTGAAAGAATTGGTCCCTGTGTTTATCAGGGGATGACCACTGCCCTCTCCTCCTCCAAAGACTTTTCTAAAACCCTGAAACTCGATCAGGATGACCGGAGTGTATGGAAATATTCTTTTGAAATTCCGTGCGACTCACAGGGAGCTACTGTATCCTGGTCCATGCACGACGATCAAAGCATTGCCAAGAATACAAGTAGAGAGACAAGCCTCCTTGCTCCGGCATTACTGACAGAGAAAACCGTAGAGATGAATAATATTCTTGGTCAGGAAATCCCACAGTTTCGCTGCAGTGATTCAAAATTTGAGGATATTTATTACTACCTTTGGTCTCTCCATATGATGTATTACATCAATGTACAAAAAGGATGGGAAATGGAAAACCACACCCAGTCTGCGGTGAACAACTTCCTTGGTATTCATCGGTATGATGCCTGTTTTCAAATAAAGGTGGGTGCATGGGCACGTGATAAGCAAAGGTTTGCGTATGGGAATGTGTTAACCTGGAAACACTTGGTAGCAAATGGCCGGTATCGGGAAACCAATGACGGTCATATTTTTCTCTCCGACAACAAGGGTGTAGGTTGGCACTCCGGTGCCTATGGTGGAGAATTAGCCGAGCATGTCCTAGGAGCCTGGCAAATTTATCAACACACGGGCGATCGCGATTTTATCCGTAAGTGCTACCAAGGATATTTCCGGAAAGTTTTTTGGAAGAACTTGGTTGGGTTTGCCATGAATGACGCGGAAGTGGGAAAAGCCCTCGAAAAAATGGCTGTGATTTCTGGAAATAATTCAGATGTCGACCATTGGAGAAAGCTAATCAACCAAGACCCAAAACACATTCGACTCATGTTTGATCAACGATGGGAAGCGAATGGACATAAAGGTTATTTCATGGGTGGAAGAGATGGTATGCTCATGACCACAGCTTTTTGGGCTATGCGTTCCAAGCACTTCCCCCGCGAATACGCGGAAAGATTGATTCACTCATGGGCCTTAAACAAAGAACGGGGATTCTTCGGTGAGTTTTTCCCCTTGGCGATGGCGAAGAAATCAATGAGTCTTTTCAACTCTGCTGACGATCAGTCCTTTGGCTATACCCCTGACACAGCATACTTCACCTTAGATGGAATATTTCGCCAGGGATTTCCCAAAATTGCTTCCGATCTGACTCTTAATCACTTGGAAAATTATAACTTTCGTAAGGAATGGGGAATTCCAGTGGCCCCGGAGGCCTACCGCAGGGACCTTGCCTTGTTTGGCGACCAATATTCCAATTTTAATGCCGGTAAAATCCTTCTCTTTATTGAAGGATTGGCTGGCTTATCCTATTCAATCCCAGACAATATATTACACATTAAGGACTCCATGCCCACCCCTTGGGACTGGATGGAATTCGATATTCCCATAGGCAATCAAAATGGTTGGACACAAGTTCGATTCGAACGCAAAAATGGTTTCTTGGGAGAGAAGAAAAAATCGATTACCGTTTCCAACTGCCCACTTCGGGTTCAATTTGAGCCTTGGCTGGATCAAGGTGAACTTTCCCGGGATCCTAAGTTATACGGAGCCACTTTTACCGAGCAAAATGCAACCCATTCTGACTACCTGTCCTATCTGGCAGATGAAAAGTCTGTCAAAACCTCAATTACTCTTTCTTTCAAATGATCTTTCAAAAAATCCGTCATTTGTTCCTTTTTTTCATTCCGTTTATTTTTTCCCTGCATGCGGAGAAACCAAATATTGTCTTTGTTTTGGCGGATGATCTGGGTTGGGCCGAATTGGGTTGCTATGGAAACACCTTTAATGAAACCCCCAACCTAGATAAGTTAGCCAAGCAAGGAATCCGCTTTACCCATGCCTATGCAGCAGCACCCGTTTGTTCTCCATACCGAGCCGCCCTGCTAACTGGTCAACACCCCGCCCGGGTAGGAATACTCGACTACCTCCGCCCAAACTCCTCCAACGCTCTGCCTGTTAGCCAGATAACTCTTCCCAAAATCCTGAAACGAAACGGCTACACCACTGGCATGGTCGGTAAGTGGCACCTGACCGGATATAAATATCAGGACGCTCAATTTGAGGTACGACCCAAGGACCATGGTTTCGATTGGAATATCGGGAGCGAAATTAAGGGTGTTGGAAATGGAGCCAATTTCTGGCCCTATGTGTTCCGCACGCAACCAATCCGATGGCTTGACATTCCCGATAATCGAATGGGCAAAAAAGAATACTTAACCGACCGTTTGAATTTGGAGGCTCTTGATTTTGTCGAACGGAATAATGAGAGACCATTCTTTCTCTACCTTAGCCACTATGCACCCCATACAATACTAAACGGCCGTCCCGACCTCGTAAAAAAGTATCGGGAAAAACACACACCGGGAAAAACAGATAGAACAAACTGCTACCTATGCAAGGATGCCGTTCTCTCGGGAGAAGACTGTGACCATTGGGCACAGGATCACAATCCGCACCTTGCTGCCATGCTGGAGAGCATAGACGACGGAATTGGCCAGTTATCTAATAAACTCAATGAACTAGGCTTGTCCAAAAACACCATTTTCATTTTCTCCAGTGATAATGGAGGAGAAACCAATGTCACATCCAATGCCCCTCTTCGTGGAGGCAAAAGCCAGTTATATGAAGGTGGCATTCGCGTACCCTTAATTGTTCGGTGGCCAGAAGGCAAGGTTCCATCAGGCGAAATCTGTTCGCATCCAGTTATCAACCATGACTTCTACCCCACCCTCCTTGAGGCAGCAGACATCAAACCCGACCCCAAGCAAAAACTGGATGGAGTCTCCACCCTGACCACCTGGAAAAATCCCACTTCCGGTGTTTCGCGTAAATCCCTGCACTGGCACTACCCTCTTGACCGACCTCACTTTCTTGGTGGAGTCTCGAGTGGTGCCATCCGCAATGGGGATTGGAAATTAATTGAATATTTTGACCCGGCAAAACCTGAGAAATTTGAACTCTTTAACCTTAAAAGCGATCCGTCGGAAAAAAAGAATCTAACCGAATCCAAACCAAAAGTTGTTCGACAACTTCATCACGAACTGCAGGTATGGCGAGAAAAGATTGGTGCACAGATACCGTCCAGACCTTTACTCACCCAGACTCGAAATCTCCTCTTCGGTGAACATTTCTCAGAAGGTCAGGTCAGTAAGAACTGGGTTTTTCAAAAAGAATGGCAGGTGGAAGATGGAATTCTATTACGCAACCAAGTAGGTGGCACAAACAAACGGATTTTTTACAAAGAGCCAAATTTCCAGGATGCATTGATACGATTTGACTTTCAATTTAATGGAGCCACAGATATTCGCTTAGTCACGGGTTCAAATGGTAGTTACATCACCGTACTCCATATTCAAAAAGACCATTTTTTTATTCAAACCGCTCAGGACAAAAAAGGGACATGGTTTTCGACGAGACATGGTGAGTGCGCTTTTGATTTCAAAGAAGACAAATGGTATACTATGACCATCGAATTTATCGGTGATCAAGTAATTGCTCATCTCGACCACAAACACATGGCTTATGCAAAACACCCGATGATTAAAAAGCAACGGACTTATTTTGCCTTTCAAGTCGATAAGGCAGGAGCCTCCTTTGATGACCTACAGGTTTTTCAAGTTGGGCAGCACCCTGAACAAATTAATAATCTTTATCTAATTAAAGAGAGTGAGGCTCGTAATAGTAATTTGTTAAAACTTAGAAAGACCCTCGACGAGCAATAATCGATGAAAATATATGTTCACAGAGAGGGTGAAAATTATGGTCCCTATTCGGTTTCTCAACTCAAAGAATATTTACAGGCAAGAAACTTCATTAAGGATGACCTCGCCTGCCACGATGGTGCTAATTGGGTTAAATTGTCACAAGTTCCTGGAATCATTGGAACCACAGAACCTGTTTTGGCGCATACAACCCAAAATACTCCGAACTCGGACGTGGCTCCAAAAGCAATAATCAATGCGGATCCTGTCCAGCTTGACGCCAAGCCGAGACACAGAAGCCGAAAGAAAATTTATATTCTCAGCGGGGCGGCCTTTGTTTCATTTTGTCTAATCGGTCTTTTGACATATTTTTGGTCGCCGAGTAGCGATGCCCCTGGTGCACCATTCGCCAATTCAAATAATGGACTCGATGATAATTTACTGCATCGACAATCATCTTCCGTGTCAGGATCATTTGACCCCCAACCGAACGCTCAAAAAATCGACGCGCTCCTGAATGCTCACCTAAAAAGTGAAAATCTCAAACCCTATCCTATCAGTAGTGACGAGATATTTCTTCGCCGAGTGTACCTCTCAATCATCGGTCGTATACCCACAATTTTGGAATCAAATAATTTCCTCAGTTCCACCTCAGATAACAAAGATGCACTACTGATTCAAAAATTACTCTCGAATGATGCTGGCTATACTGCCCATCACTTCCAATTCTATGCTGACATCCTTCGCATACGGGTCAATGTACATTGGAGCCATGAATACAAGGCTTGGATCAAGGAGCAGATTCGAATCAATACCCACTACGACGATTTGGTGAGAAAACTCGTCAGTGGCCACGGACTGGTGTTCGATAACCCGGCGGCGGGTTATTACATCCGTGATACAGGAATGGACCTCGACAATATGTCGAACACAGCCCGTATCTTCCTCGGCACGCGGATGGAATGTGCCCAATGCCATGACCATCCTTTCGACAAATGGACACAAATGGATTTTTTCAAAATGGCCGCCTTTACCTATGGCTTCGATCACCGGGGCGGGAACGCCAATCGCGGGAACATCCATACGGCTTTAAGGGAGGAGGAGGAGGAGGCTTATAGAAAAACCATAGGCATTGAAAAATTTCCCAAGCTGAAAAATGAAGAAGAGGTTGATAAATATTTGGCAAAATCCAACACCACCAAATTCATTGAACAGCTAGGCTTGACGAAGGCTCAATTTCGAAAACTCGCCCTTGGGGGAATTCAGGCACGAACCACCGTTGAGCAACAAAATGAATCCACTTATGGATCGATTGGCATGTTGTTCAACATCACTACCTATCTTCAAGTACGTCACCTTAACAATACGCAATTACGATTGCCTCACGACTACCAATACGAGGATGGGCATCCCAACGA
>CAYLIJ010000041.1:0-2514 GCA_964383925.1 uncultured Puniceicoccaceae bacterium | reverse complement strand
ATACGCAATTACGATTGCCTCACGACTACCAATACGAGGATGGGCATCCCAACGATCCTGTCGAGCCCGCCACTCTATTTGGAGGGTCCGTTACATTCACTTCAGACCCAATGGAACGCAAGAATGCCTATGCAAATTGGCTTACTGGGCCAGAAAATCCACGCTTTACCCGCGTGATCGTAAACCGTATCTGGAAGCGCACCTTTGGCCATGGAATTTTTGAACCGGTTGATAATTTGACAGATCGCACTTCCATCAGTCAGCCTGAACTCCTTAATTTTCTTGAAGGTCTGATGCGGGAGCTTGATTATGATATCCGAGCTTTTCAAGCAGTTCTTTTTAACACCAAACTGTTTCGTCGCGAGATGCACGGCGAGGATCATCCACTGGGAAAACCCTTTCATTTCCCAGGCCCTTTAATGACCCGGATGAGTGCTGAGCAAATCTGGGATTCAATTGCATCATTGGTACTGCCTGACATCGACACCCATAACCCAAATCATTCTAAAGACTTGGAGCGAATGGCCCGCATGCGTGCAACTTATCATAGCCTGAACGGACGACCGCTAGAAGAGGTTCTACCGCGGATGAAAAAAGTGGGCGAGCTGCGCCAAAGATTCCGAGACGAGCAAAGAAATTATGAAAATGACATCACTTCGGCTTACAATTCGGGAAACATAACAAAAGCAAAAGAATTGACCGAAGAGTTAAAGAGTAAGCTCAAGGAAATGGAAAAGCGCGGTCGGGAAATCGTGCTGGTGGATCTTAAAGATGGAAAAGCGATGAATCCGGGAATTTCTATGATGATGGAGGAATCCCCCCCAGCTCAGGAGGAAGCCTCGCATACTCGGTTACTCAAAGCGAAACCAAGGAAAGCACCAGAGGGCTTGGATAAGAATGAACGTAGCCGGTGGGACAAGAGGGAGCGGGCTAATTTGCAGGAATTCCGTGAAACAGCAAAACAGATGGCTCGGGCGGTTACGCTTAATTCCCCTGCTCCACGCGGTCATTTCTTACGGGCTTTTGGTCAATCCGATCGCGAAATGATCGAGAATGCGATTACTGATGCTTCCGTGCCACAGGCACTCTATTTACTCAACAGCTCCCTTAGTGTGGCGATTCACAATCCAAATTCAGTGCTTGGTACGCAACTTATTGCTGCCTCCTCTCCCAGTGAGAAATTTGATCTGGTGTATCGATCCATGCTTACTCGCCACTCGAATGATCGGGAAACGGCAAGGATTCTGACTGATTACGAAAAGTATCAAGATGAAACCATTGAAGATCTCGTCTGGGCCTTACTTAATTCACCCGAATTTCTCTTTATTCAATGATTAAAAACGATTTCAACCGACGCCATTTTCTTCAACTCGCCGCTGCCGGTTTTCTGGGAGTGAGTACGAACGAGCTGATCTCAGCTCCGGGTGCTCCAAATGCCCTGCCCTTGCGGGCTAACCCGGCCAAGCAAATGATTTATCTCTTCATGGCCGGTGGGATGAGTCACCTTGATACCTTCGACCTCAAGCCAGGTCATGACAACCAAGGTTCCACCTCGCCCATCAACACGAAGGTAGACGGAATGCGATTTTCAAGACACCTGCCGGGATTGGCCCGACATGCTGATAAACTTTGTGTGGTTAATTCCCTCACTTCGACCGCGGGTGATCATGAAAAGGGAAACTACTTCATGCACACCAGTTATGAACAACGTGCAACGATTCGACACCCGGGACTCGGCGCATGGAATCACAAGATGCATGGCAAGCTGAACCCAACACTTCCTGCCTCTGTTTTCATCGGACGCGAAAGTCGTTTCCATGGAAGCGGTGGGTTCTTCGACCCGGAGTTCGAACCCTTGGCCATTAGTGAACCTAGTAAAGGGCTGCAACACACCCGAACTCAAATTCCCAATGACCGATTTCTTCGTCGACGCAATTTAGCAAACGATCTCTACTCCGAATTTCTCGAACGCTATCAATCCAAGCCGGTTCGTGCCTATGGTGATATGTATGCCGATGCCGTCCGTCTCATGGAGAGCCCAGATTTGGCGGCTTTCAATATTAATCGGGAAGATAAGAAAACCCGTGATCGCTATGGCGACGAACCATTTGGACAGGGCTGCCTCTTGGCCCGCCGGCTGATCGAACATAATGTACGCAGCGTTGAAGTAAGTTTCAGTGGATGGGATACGCACCAAGGGAATTTCACTTCGCTGCCCTTATTGTGTCAAACAATGGACCAAGCGGTTGCTGCTTTGCTCGACGACCTCGAACAAATCGGCAAGTTGGATAGTACCGTGGTTGTACTGACAACGGAATTCGGACGCACACCGATCGTGAACAAGAACCTCGGACGCGATCACTATCCAAATGCATTTACCAGTGTCCTCGCCGGGGGCGGATTCAAAAGCGGGTACTTACATGGAAAAACTTCCGAAGGAGCGGAAGAAGTGATCGAGGGTTCAATGACCATACCAGATTTTAACGCAACCATTGCCTACGCGCTGGGCATTCC